>NZ_JALHBS010000008.1 GCF_024195285.1 Aurantimonas marianensis | reverse complement strand
ACCTGCCGAACTGGCTTCGGCTGACCTTCCGGCCGGAGGGCGGCGACTGGCTCAACCTCTTGGCGGTCGAGATCCTGTCCTATCGCCAGGAGCTGGACCTGAAGCAGGGGGTGCTGAAGCGCGCGATGCGCCTGCGCGACCGGACGGGGCGGGAGACGACGCTGGAGAGCCGGCGGCTCGTGCATATCGGCGCGCCGCATCTGGCGGCCATCGAATGGACGCTCACGCCCGAGAATTGGTCGGGGCGGGTCGAGGTCCTCTCCGCCCTCGATGGTCGGCTGATCAACGCCGGGGTGCCGCGCTACCGCCAGCTCAACGGCAAGCACCTCGTCCCCCTGGCTTCGCGAGAGATCGGCGAGGACGGGGTCCTCCTTCTCGCCGAGACCAGCCAGTCGCATATCCGCATCGCCGAGGCCGCCCGCACCCGGGCCTATTGCAGGGACCAGCCACTGGAGATCGAGCGGCAGGTCCAGCAGGACGAGGGTTACATCGCCCATGCCCTGTCCTTCGCGGTTGCCGAAGGCAGCCCTGTCACGATCGAGAAGGTCGTCGCGCTCCACACCGCGCGTGACCGGGCGATCTCGAGCCCCGCGTTGGCCGCCGAGGAGACGCTGCGCGAGGCGGGGCGCTTCGGGACGCTTCTGGAGGATCACGCGCGCGCCTGGTCGCATCTGTGGCGGCGCTGCGACCTCGTGCTGGAAGGCCGGCATCGAACGCAGATGATCCTGCGGCTGCACGTCTTCCACCTGCTCCAGACCGTTTCGCCGCACAGCGTCGACCTCGATACCGGCGTGCCGGCGCGCGGCCTGCACGGCGAGGCCTATCGCGGGCACATCTTCTGGGACGAGCTGTTCATCTTCCCGTTCCTCAACCTGCGCATCCCCGAGATCACCCGCGCCCTGCTGCGCTACCGCCACCGCCGACTGCCGGCAGCGCGGCGGTTGGCTGCGGCGGCGGGCTATCGCGGCGCGATGTATCCCTGGCAGAGCGGCAGCGACGGGCGCGAGGAGGCGCAGGTGCTCCACCTCAACCCGAAATCCGGCCGCTGGCTGCCCGACAACACCCACCTGCAGCGGCACGTCAACGCCGCCATCGCCTACAATGTCTGGCGCCATTACGAGGCGACGGGCGATGCCGAGTTCCTGTCGGTCTACGGCGCCGAGATGCTGTTCGAGATCGCCCGCTTCTGGGCCAGCATCGCCACCTTCAATGCCGAGCGCGGCCGCTACGAGATCCGCGGCGTGATGGGGCCGGATGAGTTCCACGACCGCTACCCCTGGGCAGAGAGGCCCGGCCTCGACAACAACGCCTACACCAACGTCATGGCGACCTGGGTGCTGCTCCGCGCCCTGGACACGCGCGCACTGCTCGATCCCGAGCGGCGGGCCGAGCTCGACGAGACGCTCGGGCTCGCCGCCGACGAGGTCGCCGGCTGGGACGAGATCAGCCGCAAGATGTTCGTGCCGTTCCACGACGGGGTCGTCAGCCAGTTCGAGGGCTATGAGCGGCTGGAGGAGTTCGACTGGGAGGGCTATCGCGCAAAGTACGGCGACATCCATCGGCTCGACCGGCTGCTCGAAGCCGAGGGCGACACGGTCAACCGCTACAAGGCCTCCAAACAGGCGGATGCGCTGATGCTGTTCTATCTCTTCTCTGCCGAAGAACTGGGAGACCTTTTCGCCCGGCTCGAATACCCGTTCGAGGGGGAGCTGATCCCGCGCACCGTCGACTACTACCTGCGACGCACGTCGAACGGCTCGACGCTGAGCGGCATCGTCCATTCCTGGGTGCTGGCGCGCTCCGACCGAGCCGGCTCCTGGAAGCAGCTCAGGGCCGCGCTGGAGAGCGACATCGCCGACGTGCAGGGTGGGACGACGCCGGAAGGCATCCATCTCGGCGCCATGGCCGGCACCGTCGACCTCGTCCAGCGCGGCCAGACCGGACTCGAGATCCGCGACGACATGCTCCGCCTCAATCCCTGCCTGCCGGAGGAGCTGCGCGGCTTGCGCTTTCGTATCCGCCATCGCGGCCACTGGCTCGACATCGACATCGGCTGCGAGCGTCTGACCATCTCAGCCCCGGACGGTTGGGACGGGCCGAACCGCATCGTCATCCGCGACGAGTCCTATGGCTTTCATGCAGGCGAGCGCCTGGAAGTCCCCTGCCACCTCGAAGACGGCGGTTGGCGACCGGCCCCGCGCGCGGGCGACAAGAACGGAGGGGCCGAAGGCGGTTGATGTTCCAGTCCGTCCAGTGCGGCGCTGATCACATTATTGCAGATCATGCATCACCACGAACCAAGAGGTGTTTCAATGTCAAACTACATTCGTCTTTCATTGATGGTCGGCACATCCGTTATTCTGATGTTTGGAATAACATATTTGGAGAGTTTCCAGATCATTGATCATGCGTATTTTAGTGAAACACGCGTGTTCGTGGCATTGTTGATGGGCACCACCATGGTTGTGGTCATGATGCTCTACATGCTTGGGGTGTATACCAGCAAGGCGGCTAACATTTCAATATTTTTTGGCGCAGTTCTTGTCTTCGCAGGGTTGCTTTATCTGCTTCGCAGCCAGATTACGGTCGATGATGTCGACTATATGGAGGCGATGATCCCGCATCATTCGATCGCCATCTTGACAAGCGAACGGGCCCAGATCACCGATCCGCGGGTTCGCAAGCTGGCTGACGAGATTATCAAGGCGCAACGGCTCGAAATCGCCGAGATGAAGGCGTTGATCGCCGATCTCAAGGGCGGTCCCCAGGCTACGCCGGAAATCGACGGCAACTAAACCGGAACTGAGCGATAGCCGGCCGGGGCTGAACGGCGATTGTGGCGCCAACCGCACGACACGAACGGGCCCGCTTGGCCGGGAAGCGAGCTATCCGACCGCAAGCGGCGTGCTCCTCACATGCGATGCGGCCGGTATGCGATCCCATTGGCCAGTTGCAGCTCGCGTACATAGCGAACGATCGAAGCTATGTCCTCACCCGCTTACCTGCGGCTGCGCCGGCATGTTCCCAAAGGGCCAATGGTGCTGCGGCACCCCTCGTCTCGCGGCGGCGAGAAATGCGGCGTCTCCGTGGTGGCCGGGGGTTGTAGATGTCATGGACCAGGGGCGGCCCTTTGTCGGTTCCGGCGGGGTCGCGGCCGTGACACAGCGCACAGTTGGCGTCGAACGCCGTCTTGCCTGCGATGGCGATGGGCGAAAGCTTCGGCACGGTGATCTCGATTGTCGTGTCGGGTGACGAAGGCGCGAGGACTTTCCAACGACGAGAGTGAATCCGGCGACAGCAACCCCAGTGACCAGAACAGCCGGTAGATTTCGCAGAAGCTGCATCGTAGTTCTGGTTCAATTTCTTGTGGCGCATGGAATATTCGCCTTCGAATTCGGGAAGGTTCCAGGCGTCCCGGCCCTGGGGGTCACTCCCTCGGCTTGTCGGCGTCGTGGCCGCCTTCTTCGTCCTCGTGCGCCTCGCCCTCCTCCATGTGCTGCATGAGGTCCTTCATCCGGGCCGGAACGTCCGCCTCGGAGAACTTCGCCTGCTCCTCGGAATCATGGACGAAAGCGATAATGTCAGCGAGTTCATCGCCGGTGAACTCGATCTGTTCACCGAGTTCCTCGCGCTGGAGGTAGATCATCGCCTCCGCCCCGCGCCACATCCTCGCCGAGAACTCGAAAGGATTCATGGGACGGGGCATGGTTGCGGCGTCAAGCGGCGACGCGTCTTCTCCGCCGACGCCGTTGACCGCGTGGCAGACCACGCACCCCTTGCTGGCGAACAGCTTGCGTCCGCGCTCCGGGTCCATTGAAGGCATCATCAGCCCCGGGCCTACCATTTGCTGGCCCATTATCATAGAACCCGCGCGGTTCGGCGTCCCCTCGGCTTTGTCGTGCATCTCGGCCTGTGACGCGGACAACGACGCCTGAAAAGCCAGGGCGCCGACGAACAGGGTCAGCACGGAACGGATAAGAATGGACATGGGGTCACTCCTTTATGACTGTTCGCGGTTGGCGGATGGAAATAACCGGACGCAGCGTTCCGGATCGTGCGGCCTCAATCAGAGCCGTAATCATCCGCCGGTGCCCTGGACCATCTGATGCCCCTTACCGCCGATCTCGATCTCTCCGAGAACTTCAAGGTTCCGCTGGTCGATCACCCAGATCTTGGGCTGCTCGGCGCTGGAGATGTAGAGCTTGCCCGTCCCGCGCACGACAGCCAGGTGATAGGGGGCCGGAGCCAGGGAAGCGCTGCGCTCGGCACCGGTGCCGAGATCGACGGCGACCACCTTGTCGTCGCCGAGGGCGGCGACAAAGAGCGTTCGGCCGTCGTCGGACAGATCGATCCCGTGGAGGGTCGAGCCAATCGGAATCGTCTTCACGACCTTCCGGTCGCCGACGTCGAGGACGGAGATCGTGCCGTCCTCCACGTTGTTGACGTAGAGAGTGGCGCCGTCGTCGGCCAATACGACATGCTCGGGGCTGCTGCCGACCACGGCGTTCGACCGGACGATCCACCGCGTCGTGTCGACCTCGCTGACCGTGTCGTTGCCGGCATTGCTGACGAAGATCCGGTCACCGTTGGGGCCAAAGGTCGCGTAATTGGGCAGCGGTCCGGTCGCGACGGTAGCGACCAGCTCGTAAGATTCCAGGTCGATCGCGCTGATTGCGCCGTCATTGGGGTGGGTGACGACGGCGAACCGGCCGTCGGGGCTGACCGCTACGTGATGGACGGCACCGGGCACGTCGATGCGCCGGGCCACGGACCCGTCAGCGGTCTGGATCACCGAGACAGTGCTGACGCCAACGTCGGCTTTCGCATTGGCAGGCGCGGCGCCGTGGTGCGCGGCGTGCTCGTCTTCGGAGACGCCCGCCGGCTTCGCCACCGCTTCGCCTTTCGGCACGCGCGTCTCGAAGCTGCCTGCGATCAGGAACCGACCGTCAGGCGTTCCGGCGAGACCGTGAACGGCCGCGAGACCGCTTATCGTGTCGACGATCTCGTCCTTCGAGGCATCGATGGCGACGATTCTGTTCTCGCCACCGAGAGGTACATAGACGAGGGGCTCGGCCATGGCGGCTTGCGCTCCCAGCACCAGCGGCATCAGCAGCCCCGTCCACGCGGTCGTCCGAAGGATTGATATGGCTTTCATGGCTTTAGGTTCTCCATTTCGAGAGAGAATCGGTGACCTTCCCTAGATCTTGACCGAACGCAGGCGCAGCGCGTTGCCGACAACGGACACGGACGACAGGCTCATCGCCGCGGCCGCAAAGATCGGCGAGATCAGGATGCCGAAGAACGGGAACAGCACGCCCGCCGCCACCGGCACGCCAGCGGCGTTGTAGACCAGGGCAAAGAACAGGTTCTGCTTGATGTTGCGCATGGTCGCGCGCGCAAGCCGCCGCGCCCGGACGATGCCGCTGAGGTCGCCCTTCACCAAAGTGAATCCGGCGCTCTCGATCGCCACGTCGGCGCCGGTGCCCATGGCGATCCCGACATCGGCCTGCGCGAGCGCGGGCGCGTCGTTGACGCCGTCGCCCGCCATGGCGACCTTGCGGCCCTCGGCCTGCATCTCCTCGATTATGCGTGCCTTGTCTTCGGGCAGCACGTCGGCGCGGATCTCGTCGATGCCGAGGCGCGCCGCCACCGCCTTGGCTGTGCGCGCGTTGTCGCCGGTCGCCATAACGATGCGGAAGCCTTGTTCATGCAGCGCCTTCAGCGCAGCCGGAGTCGTCTCCTTGACCGGATCGGCGACCGACACGAGGCCGGCGATCTCCGAGCCGACGATGACGAACATCACCGTCTCGCCCTCGTCGCGCCGGGCATTCGCGGACTCCGAGAGCCCGCCGCCGTCGACGCCGCCGTCGGCGAGCAGCTTCGCGTTGCCGAGCGCCACCGGCTTGCCGTCGACGACGCCCTTCACCCCCTTGCCAGTGACCGCCTCGAATTCCTCGGCCTTGGCCAGGGAGATCCCGCGCTCCTCGGCTCCCGTGACGATCGCCTCGGCGAGCGGGTGCTCCGAGCCCCGTTCCAGGCTTGCCGCCAGGCGCAGCACCTCGTCCTCGTCATCGCCGCTTTCCGGAAGGACGGCGACGAGCTTCGGCTTGCCAACCGTCAGCGTGCCGGTCTTGTCGACGATCAGCGTATCGACCTTGGCGAAGCGCTCCAGCGCCTCGGCGTTCTTGATCAGTACGCCGGCCTGCGCGCCCCGGCCGGTCGCCGTCATGATCGACATCGGCGTGGCCAGGCCCAGCGCGCAGGGGCAGGCAATGATCAGGACTGCCACCGCCGATACCAGCGCGTAGGCGAGCGCCGGCGCCGGCCCCCAGATCGCCCAGACGAGGAAGGCGACGACCGCGATGGCGATCACGGCCGGCACGAACATGCCGGCCACCGAGTCGGCGAGCTTCTGGATCGGCGCGCGCGAGCGTTGCGCATTCGCCACCATCTCGACGATCTGGCTGAGCATGGTGTCGGCGCCGACGCGCTCGGCCTCGATGATCAGGCTGCCCGTACCGTTGATCGTGGCACCGGTCACCTTCTCGCCCTCGACCTTCTCGACCGGCACCGGCTCGCCCAAGGGCTTCCCCGCCGCGTCCTTCGGGTTCAACGCGTCGCGCAGCTGCGTCGCCATGGCCTGATAATCGGCCATGCGGTCGCGGTCCATGACCGTGACCACCACCGGGCCGGGGCGTTCCGAGACATCGAGACGGCCGAGATTCTTCAGCGCCGTCTGCAATCGCGAAACGCCGATGGAAAAACCGGTCGCCGGTACCGGCTGGCTCATGAAGCGCGAGACGAGGCCGTCATAGCGCCCGCCGCCGCCGACCGAGCCGAACTGGACTTTCTGGCCCTTGTCGTTGACGACGTCGAACAACAGCTCGGCCTCGAAAACCGGGCCGGTGTAGTATTCGAGGCCACGGACGACGGATGGGTCGATCACCGTCCGAAGTCCTTCCCCCATAGTGCCATAGCCATTAGCCACGAGAATCTGTGTTATCTGCGTCAGTTCATGCACGCCTTGAAGGCCGGTCGGGTTGCCTCCGATCAAACGCATTAGGCGATCGAGATATGCTCGCTGTTTGTCACCGCTGACATCTTCGTCAACAAATCCGATCTCGGGCTTCACAACGGACAAGACGATTTCGACCTGCGGAGCGTCTAAGCCCGCCCCCGGCGTGAAGTCGCCCTCGCCTTCCCTGCCGCCGTCCCATCGGCCGGTCCCCAGCAGCAGCCGGACACCCTCAACCCCGAACTTGTCGAGCTTGTCGATCGCCCGCAGCACCGTCAGGCGCCGGCCGGCATTCTCCTCGCCGCCGAGGCCGATCGCCTCCAGGACGCCGTCGAGCACTTTCCGGTTGTTGACCCGGATCACATACTGGCCGCGCGGAATCCCCAGCGCTTCCATGGTGTCGGCCATCATCATCGCCAGTTCGGCGTCGGCCGAGACGTTCGGCGCGCCGACGATGTCGGCGTCGAACTGCATGAACTGGCGAAAGCGCCCCGGCCCCGGCTTCTCGTTGCGGAAGACGTGCCCCGCCCGGTAGCTACGATAGGGTTTCGGCAGCGTCTCGTAATTCTCCGCGACATGGCGGGCGAGCGGCGCGGTGAGGTCGTAGCGAAGGCTCAGCCACTGCTCGTCGTCGTCCATGAGCGAGAACACGCCGGCATTCGGCCGGTCGGCATCGGGCAGGAATTTGCCGAGCGCGTCGGTATATTCGAACAGCGGCGTCTCGACCGGCTCGAAACCCCAGGTCTCGTAGACCCGCCGGATGGTGGCGAGCATCTCGGCCTCGGCGCGCAGATCGTCGGCGGTCCGATCGACGAAGCCACGCGGCACCCGCGCCTGGACCCGTGTCGGTTTTTTCTTCTTGTCAGCCATGATGACGCAGCGATCCGGATGGGTTCGACGGGCTGGAAAGCCCAGACTTGTGCGGGCGTTCCCGTAACCCGTGCGACGAAATTCGGCAAGGCGACGGGTTTGAGAGAAAGAGGGCGCGCGTCAGCGCCCGCGCCGCGTTCGCGGCCGGCGTGAGTATTTCCCCGACAGTGGCTTCGTCTCCTTTCGCTTCGTTGGCCTTGTTCGATTCATGCCGCCCTCACGAGCGGCGGGACGCCGGAGGCGAACCCTCCGACTGTTTTACGTCATACGGTCCGCCTCCGGCATCCCGCGCGGCGTTTATGCAACCCTTCGACACGGGCGCCCTTGCCTTGAGTGGGCTCCCATGCGCTGCCGGCTCTTCGGCCCTTGCGGGGCCTCAAGCGGACCGATCCGCAGACCCCTCATTAGTGGGGGACGGTCCGGCGGAGCAAAGGGTCGTCCGGGCCGGGCACTTCTCCGGAAGAAGCCCCGTCGCGGACACCGCCCGCTGGCCCCCGAACGATCCCGGTGATCATTCGCGCCCGTTTCGCGGGCCGGCGGTGAGGGGATTATGCGGGAGCGGAAAAGAGTGGGGAGAAATTTTTTTGTGACGACGCGGGTTTTTTGGAAGAGCGCATCCATCCGACCCTCGTCATCCCGGTCTTGAGCGCGAGATGCGCCCATGCCGCGACTTTTATTCCCTCCTGTCCGGCGACGGACTGGCGGCTCGTGCGGCTTGGCACGGATCCCGGCTCAAGGCCGGGATGACGACAATGTTGGACGGTTTCGCCAACCGCCAAGGCTGAGGATGAGGCACGGCACAGCGGCTCGGCGACTTCCCCCCTTCGACGGGCTCAGGAGCGCGAGAGGGAGTCCTGTCCTCAGCGGTTCGAGCATCTTGATGCCCCGAGCCGGGCAAAGAATGACCGCACGGGCCCCGGCATCCGCCTCTTCGCGTCGAACTTATCCCCGCCCTGCGGCGGTCCCTTAGCATCGGGACGGTCGGTGGCGAGGGATGGGCATGGGAAGACGAGAGGCCAGAGAGAACAGTGCGGCGGCGGACGTGCCGCTCAGCAGTTTGCGGGCCCGGATCGCCGGGCTGCGCGTCACCGTCGCGGCGCTGCGGCTGAATCCGCTGGCCTTCAAGGCCGGTTTCGATCCCGAGCAAGAACGCCACCCGAAGGGCAGCGGACGCGTCTCCGGCCGTTGGCGGCGCGAAGGTGGCGGCAGGCCTCTGCAAGTCGATATCCCCGGCCCCAGGAAGAAACCGGCGGCCGATGGATCGCCGAAGACGCCGCCGAAAAGCCCGCGGCTGAAACTGCCGAAACCCGGTATCGGCCACAATGGCGGCCCGCCGCTGGAGGACCCGCCGGAGTTGCCCAAGCGCGATCCGGGTACTTCGAAGGGGCGCACGGCCGTCGCCAAGCGGATGGCGCGCTGGCTCCTGACAGCGCTGAGCCGAGCGCCGGACCCCCAGAATCAGGTTAGTCGCGCAAGCCATCCAGGCGGTCGGCTGGCTGACGGGCGCCTTCGATCCCATCGAGACCTATCTCGACGAGCCGAAATCACTCGACAAACTGCGGCGCGCGGTGAAGGCTGAGAAAGGCAGGAAGGGGACCGACGTCCATCATATCGTCGAGAAGGAATCAGCCTATCAGGACGGATTCACGACACCTCAGATCGAGGGACCGGATAACCTTGTGCGCATTCCTCGCTACAAGTACCACGATATCAACGGGTGGTACCAGAGACGAAATCCTGATTTCGATGGAAAGTCGCCGCGCGATTATCTGCGCGGCAGAAGTTGGAACGAGCGGTTCGAAGTTGGCCTGGATGCGCTTTTTGAACAAGGAGTTCTGAAACCGTGACGCTTGTGTCGGAAAAGAATCTCGGCGGGATGGCAGTTGATGAGCTTCTGGCAGCCTACGTCGCTTTGTGTCTGCGGCAGTTCGATGCAAACGAGGTCGAGGATTCTCGCCGCTACAACGCGACATTTCCCATGATGATGGCGATCGAGACGGAACTTGAGAGCCGCGCAGGCGATCAAAGACGTGTGCTCATGGGGCTGTTCGATCATCCGAACATCCAGGTGCGACTCCAGGCTGCTCGTGCATGCCGCACAGTCGCACCCGCAGCGGCCACTAAGTTGTTGGGAGAAATCAGAGCTTCCCAACGTTTCCCACAAGCAGCGGACGCCGGCATGTGGCTTCGCGGCGCGCGGGGAGATGCGGCCAAGCAGAAGCACTGAAGCCATGACACGAGCGAAACGCGGCGAAATGACGATCGAACAGTTGGTCGCCCACTACTCCGAAATCGGGGTGGCGCAGGACAGGGCCCTGCTGGACAACCTCGTCGATCAATACAATCGGCTCTACGATGAGGCGCAGGCAGTTGAGGACGAACTGAAACGCCGCGAAGGCGACCAGCGCCGCGCGCTGCTTGCGCTCTATGGGCACCCCAATTGGCAGGTCCGTCTCAATGCGGCTCAGGCTACGCGACCGGTGGCTCCGCGGGCCGCACGCCGGATGATCGAGGAGATCGCAGACTCGCGGCACTTTCCGCAGGCAGGCCATGCCGGCATGGCGCTCTATGCTATGGACAGAGGTATCTACAAGCCGGAGTGAGGCTCATGGCAACCATTCGGCCTGAAAATCTGACGGTTCCGGAGATCGTCGAGGCCTTCGTCGCCGTCAGTCTTGCCCAATCTCAGGCGGTCGACGAGGATGATCACCGCCGCTACAACAAGCTGGTCGATGACTATCTTGCCTTGGAAGCGGAACTGCGGTCACGCCAGGGCGACGAACGGCGAGCCTTGCTGCCCTTGTTAGATCATATGAACGTTCAAGTCCGTATGAACGCGGCCCTCTCGACACTCGCCATCCTGCCGGACGAGGCGCGAGAGACGCTTCGACTGATCCATGCCCGGCGCGAATATCCGCAGGCCGCCGACGCGATCAGCATGCTCAATGCATTGGAGCGGGGTATCTACGTGCCGGAGTAAGGGAATGCCGCTGTCACTCCACCGCCTGGGTTCGGCCCCGCTCTCCGAACTCCTCGATGACTATGTCCGGATGAGCCTCCGGCAGTACGACGTGAATATGATTGACGACTTCCGCGCCTACAACGCCACCGTGCCCCGGCAGATCGCACTCGAAGCCGAATTGAAACGCCGGGAAGGCGATCAGAGGCGAGCTCTTCTGTCCTTGTTCGAACATCCGAATATGCAGGTACGGCTCAACACGGCCAGGGCGACACGGCCGGTGGCCCCAGAGGCCGCCCGCAAGATGTTGCAGGAGATCGCCGCGTCGCGTTATTTTCCTATGGCCGCCGACGCCGGAATGTCGATCCGGGCCTGGGATCAGGGCATCTACAAGCCGGAGTGAGGGCAACGTGACCGGGAGCACTCAGGCAGCGAAAAGAGACTATCGATCGTGCTCGATCGAACAACTCGTCGCGGCGTTCGTCGCCGTCAGCCTCGAACAGTCCGAGGCACTGCATGACCGAAAGATCGTCCGCTATAATCGGCTTTATCGTGACTACGCAGCGATCGAAGAAGAGCTGAAATCGCGCGAGGGCGATCAGCGCCGCGCCTTGCGGCCGTTATTCGACCATATCAACGCGCAGGTGCGCGTGAACGCCGCCTTCTCGACCCTCGCCGTCCTGCCGGAGGAGGCCAAGGAAACGCTGCGGCTCATTCACCTCAGGCGGGAATATCCGCAAGCCGCGGATGCCATCGGCATGCTCGAGGATATCGAGAAGGGTCGGTTCATTCCCGATGTCGGCCGGGTGGATCTGCAAGGTCAGCAGCCGTGAGACCGATCAATCTGACGACCGCGAGCATCGACGATCTCGTTGCCTATTTTGCCGAATTGGGGGTGGCGGAGGACGAGACGGAGTTGCGCTCCGCCCAAGCAACTATCAACCGGCTGGTGCGGCGGCGATTTGCCGTGGAGAACGAATTGAAGGCGCGCACCGGCGATCAGCGGCGCCAGCTCAGCCACTATTACGATCATCCGAACATTCAGGTGCAGTTGAACGCGGCGACCGCGACGCTGGCATTGTTTCCGACGCAAGCTCGAGGAGATCGCGAGTTGGAAGGTCGGACCCTATGAGCTTGAGGCTGGTATGCGATTGGCCGCTTTGGACGACGGAACCTTCATCCCGCAATAGCGATCCTACGTCCGCTCCGGCCGGGCGAATGCCGCGCGGTCGGCCGCGCAGGCGTCGCGCACGCAACAGCCCTCGACATGGTCGTTGACGAAGCCCATCGCCTGCATGAAGGCATAGACCGTGGTCGGGCCGACGAAGCTGAAGCCGGCCTTTTTCAGAGCCTTGGACAGGCGCGTCGAGGCCGGCGTCACCGGGTTTGCGGCAAGCCATGGGCCGGTCAGTGCGGGCGGACGCTCGTCGGAACCGGGCTCATGCGCCCACAGGAAGGCCGCGAGCGAGCCCTGTTCGGCGCGGATGGCGCGCGCGCGCCGCGCATTGTTGATCGCCGAGACGATCTTGCCGCGATGGCGGATGATGCGGGCATCAAGGACAAGGCGTTCGATGTCGGTTTCGTCCATCGCCGCGACCCGGTCGATCGAAAAGCCGTGAAAGACCACGCGAAAGGCGTCGCGCTTTCTGAGGATGGTCAGCCAGGACAGGCCGGCCTGAAAGCCTTCCAGGCAGAGCTTTTCGTAAAGCCGGTCGTCGTCGGCCGTCGGCCGGCCCCATTCGCGGTCGTGATAGGCGCGGTAGGCGGCGTCGCCGCCGTGCCAGGCGCAGCGCAGCAAGCCGTCCTCGCCCCGGATCAGGCCGTCGGGAATGCCCGCGCCGGGGTGGGACGATCGCGGATTCCTCGTCATATCCATGGCCCCGTCATCGCAGCCCTCATTGTGGCTGGCAAGCGGCACGGCGCCGTGATCGCGGCTTGCGGCTTCGGCCGGGCGCGTGAAGGTTCAACGCCGTTTCGGTAAGGAAGCATTAACCCTACCGCGATCTTGCCGGGCGTCCGCGTTCGATCGGTCCGCGAGTTTACCGTTTTCTCTTTCTTTCCGGCCAGTCTGAGCGCCAAAGGGCCTCACGCCCTGCGACCGATCATGCAACGAGGCCCTTTGATGCGAACGAAAGCCAGCTTGTTTCTCGCGGCCCTGGTGGCGGCGTTGGCGGCCCCTTCCGGCAGCCCGGCCCATGACCGCTACCACGATCTGGCCGCCGTACCGCTGCCGCCGCATCTGCGCGCCGAGCGGGTGCTGCAGCTGACGCCAGGAAGCGGAGTGGTGCCCGGCTATTACGGCGTCGCCGTGCGGCGCCCGGACGTCGCCCGTTCCGGCGTCATGCTCGCCACCACGCCGGTTCTGATCGAACAGCCCGTCCGCGTGCCTACTGTCTATGCCGCGCCGGGGGCGGCCGCGGCCCCGCATGGCGTCGTGCTGGCGCGAACCCAGGGCCGGCCGGTGGTCCCGCAGCGCGCGCTCGACCCCGTGTTCTTGCCGCAGGAGGTCGCCTATGGCGGCAAGGAGGCACCCGGTACGATCATCGTCGATACCCGCTCGCGCTTCCTCTATCACGTCGGCAAGAACGGCACGGCCCGCCGCTACGGCGTCGGCGTCGGCAAGCAGGGCTTCATCTGGAAAGGCACCGAAAAGGTCAGCCGCAAGGCCGAATGGCCGAGCTGGACCCCGCCGAAGGAGATGATCGCCCGCGAACGCCGGAAGGGTCGCATCCTGCCGGCGCGCATGGAAGGCGGCGAGGCCAATCCGCTCGGCGCCCGCGCGCTCTATCTCGGCTCGACGCTCTACCGCATCCACGGCACCAACCAGCCCTGGACGATCGGCCAGGCCGTCTCGTCCGGCTGCATCCGCATGCGCAACCAGGACGTCGTCGAACTCTACAGTCGCGCGAAGGTCGGCACCAAGGTGATCGTGCGCTGACGGCAACATGCGCCAGACCAATGAAAGGGCGCGGGCACGAATCCGTGTAGCACCCTTTTCGAAGCGACAGCAGATAACGTAACGTTGCGGCAGCGGCTCGCCGGGGCCGCGGCCTCCCACACTGGTAGAGGGATCGGAAATATGACGAAATGGACGCAATGGGCGGCGGCCGGCCTGGGAGCGGCCCTGGCGCTGGTGCTGACCGTCGAGGCGGGCGCACAGGAAACCCGGCGCTATGACTACGCCACCAATTCCTGGGTGACGGCGAGCGCCGCCACGCCCCAAGGCCGGCGGCTTTCGCAGCGGCGCCCGGCAGCCAAGTTCATGCGGACGCAGGTCCGCATCGACACCAAGGAAAAGCCCGGCACGGTGATCGTCGATTCCAGCAAGAAGTATCTTTATTTCGTCGAGGGCAACGGCATGGCGACGCGCTATGGCGTCGGTGTCGGCAAGGAAGGCTTCGGCTGGTCCGGCCGCATGAGCGTCGGCCGCAAGGCGGAGTGGCCGGGCTGGACGCCGCCCGCCGCGATGATCGCGCGCGAGCGCAAGAAGGGCCGCATCCTGCCGGCCTACATGAAGGGCGGTCCGGCCAATCCACTGGGCGCGCGGGCGCTGTATCTTTATCGCGGCGGTCGCGATTCGCTGTTCCGCATTCACGGCACCAACCAGCCCTGGACCATCGGCCAGAACATGTCCTCGGGCTGTATCCGGATGATGAACGAGGACGTCGAGCACCTCTACAGCCGGGTGCCGCGTGGCTCCAAAGTCGTGGTCATCGGCCCGAACGGAGAGGGCTCGAAGGGCGTCTACGCCGAGCGCGGCCAGGTGAAGACCGACCTCATCTCGGCACTCTTCGGCGGCTGATCGCCGGCCTCGATCGCGGTCGGACTATATCGGCCCGCCGACAATGGCGGGCCGTTTCGCGTTCGGGGAAGCGGCCTATTCGGCGGCGGCGAGAGCGGGCTCGACACGCGGCTCGACCCCGGCAAGGCTCGCCGGCTTCTCGCCGCCGAACGCCCAGTCGAGCAGTTCGACCGTGTGCAGGATCGGGATTTGCGTCGCCGAGCCGATCTGCGTCATGCAGCCGATATTGCCGGTGGCGATCGCCTGCGGCGCGGTGCTCTCGATGTTCCTCACCTTGCGGTCACGCAACGTGGCGGCGATCTCCGGCTGCAGGATGTTGTAGGTGCCAGCCGAGCCGCAGCACAGATGCCCTTCCGGCACGTCCCTGACGGTGAAGCCGGCCTGCGCCAGCAGCACCTTCGGCGCCCGGGTGATCTTCTGGCCGTGCTGCATCGAGCAGGCCGAGTGATAGGCGACCAGTAGATCGGTCTTGTTGACCGGCAGCGGCAATTCGAGCTCCGCCAGAAACTCGGTGACGTCCCTGGCCAGCGCCGAAACCTTCGCGGCCTTTTCGGCATAGGCGGGGTCGAGCCGCAGCATGTGGCCGTAATCCTTGATCGTCGTGCCGCAGCCTGACGCGGTGATCAGGATCGCGTCCAGCCCGTCCTCATCCGCGACGCGCATCCAGGCATCGACATTGCGGCGCGCGAAGCCGAGCGCTTCGTCCTCCTGGCCCATGTGATGGACGAGCGCGCCGCAGCAGCCCTCGCCCTTCGGCACCACGACCTCGACGCCGAGCCGGTTCAGGAGGCGCACCGTCGCCTCGTTGATCTTCGGGTCGAGCACCGACTGGGCGCAACCGGTCAGAAGCGCGACCCGTTTCTGGCGCGGCCCCTCGGCGGCGTGGACGGCCGGATCGTTGATCGCCGCCTTCGCCGGAACGTGGGAAGGCGCGAGCCGGAGCATCGCCGCGAAGGGTTTCAGCGGCTTGATCGCGGCGAAGAGCGGCGCGAGCGGACGGCCGAGCCGCGCCATCGTCAGGCTGGCGCGGAAGCGCGCCGGATAGGGCAGCGTCATCGCCAGCACCTGCCGGATCATCCGGTCCATGAACGGCCGGCGATAGGTCCTGGCGATATGCGCCCGGGCATGATCGACGAGATGCATGTAGTTCACGCCCGACGGGCAGGTGGTCATGCAGGCAAGGCACGAGAGGCACCGGTCGATGTGGGTGACGGTCTTGGCGTCGGCCGGCCGGTCGTTCTCCAGCATCTCCTTGATCAGGTAGATGCGCCCGCGCGGGCTGTCGAGCTCGTTGCCAAGGGTCACATAGGTCGGACAGGTCGCGGTGCAGAAGCCGCAATGCACGCATTTGCGGATGATCTGTTCCGAATGCGCGGTGTGCGGGTTCTCGAGCTGGGCGGGGGTGAAGGTGGTTTGCATCGACTATGTGGCCATATGGGAGTTGATAAATTTCATCACGTCTATTCCGGATGAAGTGACCTCCGTAGCGCCGGACGAAATTAACTCATCGCGCATTTGAAGACCGCGCTTTCCCGCAAAAACCATTATAGGGACGGTCTCGTTTAACGCCCTAATGCGCTTTATAAGTTCAAGCCCTGCATACGGATTGTCCTGCTCGCCCTCGATTCTTCCAAGATCCGTTATAATCAAGCTGTGGTCGAGTGCAGTAAATTTCTTGAGTGCATCCTCAGTGCTCAAGGAGATCTCGACCTGCAAATCCCTTCCCTTCAAATTCTCCATTATGAATGCGTTATTAGAAGGAAAATCATCCACCCATAAAATTCTTTTCTCAGGAGAATTATTAATATTTACATTAAAATTAGGTTTTCCATCTGTAATTTTGTTTTCGTTTTTATTCGCACTTCCCGACTCGAGCGCAGCAACTCGGTTTTGCAACTCGGTCACCCAATCACCAATCTGATGCGTAGCCTTCTGTACAGACAGCTCCTGCCCGAATATTTTAATAGAAACGTGCCGTCCTTCGAGAATTTTTTTTAAATCCGGGAAGAATTTTTCCAAAATATAGACTAGTATCGAAGCAATAACGATAGTGGAGAGAAATCCCCAAAAGCCATCTGATGCTAGCATCTGGCATGCCCTTTCCTGCATCCTACCCCATCTTGCCCGGATTGAGCACGCCGGCCGGGTCGAACTGCTCCTTCAGCCGGCGTGACAGCGCGGCGAGCGGGGCGGGTTGCGGCTGGAATACCTCCGTCGCGGTCCTGACGCTGTCGGAGGCGCGCACCAGCGTCGCGTGGCCGCCGCCGAAGCGGGCGATCGTCTCGCGCACCAGCGCAGCTTCGGGATCGCCCTCCATGCGCATCCAGACGAGACCGCCCTGCCAATCGAAATAGGCGTCGATGCCGGTCTGCATCCGCAAACTCATGACGATTTCATGGCCGCGCGTCGGCATCACCGACAGGCGCCAGACCGGCTTGGCGGTGCCGTCGACGAAGGGCTTGACGTCGCGGACATCGCGCCAGACCGCGCGGGAAGCCTCGGCCTCGAGCGTTTCCAGCGGCGCGACCTTGGCGAGCGCCGCGCCGAGATAGGCGGCGCGGGCCTTGACCGACGGGCCGAAGCCCTCGAGCCGGATCAGCGTCGCCGCGTCCTTGCCGAGCGCCCCGTCGGCAACGCGCCCCGCCACATAGGCCGGCAGATGCGCCGCGCCCGATGCCTCGGCTGAGGAGCCCATCGCCGCCGCCATGGCGCCGGCCGCCGCATCGTCGTCGAGGCCGCGCAGCACGAGCGTCGTCTCGGTCTCGGTCTTTGGCAGCACCTTGATCGTCGCGTCGGTCAGCACGGCGAGCGTGCCATAGGAGCCGGTCAGCCCCTTGGAAAGGTCATAGCCGGTGACGTTCTTGACCACCCGGCCGCCGGACTTGAACATCTCGGCGCGACCGGAGACCGCGTGAACGCCGAGGACGTGGTCGCGCGCCGCGCCCTGTTTCAGGCGGCGGGGACCGGAAAGGTTGCAGGCGACGACACCGCCGATCGTTCCCTGCCCCGGATCGAGGCCGTGCAGCGGCCCGTAGTCCATCGGCTCGAATTCGAGCCGCTGATTGTTGTCGTCGAGCAGGCGCTCGATCTCGGCGAGCGGCGTGCCGGCTCTGGCCGACAAGACCAGTTCCTCGGGCTCGTAGAGGGTCACGCCGGTCATCCCTGCCAGCGAAAGGGTGCGCGCCGCCTGCACGGGTCGGCCGAGGCCGCGCTTGGAGCCGGAGCCCTCGACCACCAGCGGGGCTTCTTCGGAGACGGCCGCGGCGATGATGTCGCGCAGATCGCCAGGCGTTTCGGGACGCAGAACCCGCTCGTGGGGCCGGGAAGAGGACTTCGTCTTACTCATCGGACGGTTTTCTTTCGCATCAGACCTCGCTCTCGGACGACGGCGAGTCCAGCAACGGCGTGCCGCGATAGAGATCGCGGACGGTGCAGGAAAACCCGAACTCGGGTAGTTCGATGCGGTCGTCGGGCGAGCGGAAAACCCGGCCCCGCCAGTCGTCGGAGCGCGACCAGACTTCGACGGCAAGGTCCGTCTGCGAGAGAATCAGAACGTACAGGCAGGTCGGCGCCTGGGAATAGCGTTCACGCTTGCGGCTGATATGCTCGATCGTATTGGATGGTGAGAGGATTTCCGCGGCGAGATAGAACTCCTCGAAATAGAGCGTGTCGCCAACCTCGAGCGGCACGATCGCGAGATCGACGATCGGCAGGAAATCCGGATGGGCGGCGACCGCCAGCCCGATCTCCCGCAGAACGTCCAGTTCAGGTCTGCTCGTCTCCAGAGCCGCTGTGAGCTTTCTATCCAGATTGGCAGCAATCCTTTGATGCTTGCCGGTCGCTGGGCTCATCATCACGAACGGCTCTCCATCGATCAACTGCCAACGCTCTTCGCGAGGACGCGACAGCGCCATCTCCCGAAATCGGGCCGGGTCCCAGCGGTCCTTGGCCCTGGCCGACGAATGGTGGTTCATCGCGTCACCTCGCTCAGAACCGCGGCAGGTCGGGGAAAGCGACCTGCCCCTTGTGAACGTGCATGCGGCCGAGTTCGGCGCAGCGGTGAAGGACGGGGAACATCTTGCCCGGATTGAGCAGATGCTTGTCGTCGAAGGCGCATTTGACCCGCTGCTGATGCTTCAGGTCATCTTCGGAAAACATCACCGGCATCAGGTCGCGCTTTTCGACGCCGACGCCATGCTCGCCGGTGAGTACCCCGCCGACTTCCACACAGAGCCGCAAGATGTCGTTGCCGAACTCCTCGGCCCGGTGGAGTTCGCCCTCCTTGTTGGCATCGTAGAGGATCAGCGGGTGAAGATTGCCGTCCCCGGCATGAAAGACGTTGGCGACGCGCAGATCGTATTTTTCCGACAGCGCCTTCATGCCGGCGAGCACCTTCGGCAGCTGCTTGCGCGGAATCGTGCCGTCCATGCAGTAATAATCCGGCGAGATCCGCCCGACCGCCGGGAAGGCGGCCTTGCGCCCGGCCCAGAAGGCGGTGCGTTCTTCTTCCGACTGCGAGACCTTGATGGTCACGGCGCCATTGGTTCTGGCGATGGCCTCGACTTCGGTCAGAAGGTGATCGACCTCGGCGCCGGGACCGTCGAGCTCGACGATCAAAAGCGCCTCGACGTCGCGCGGATAGCCGGCATGGACGAAGTCCTCGGCTGCGTTGATGGCGGGGCGGTCCATCATCTCCATGCCGCCGGGAATGATGCCCTTGGCGATGATCGCAGCAACACATTCGCCGGCCTGTTCGGAGGTCGGGAAGCCCAGCAGCACGGCCCGCGCCGTCTCCGGACTTTGCAGGATGCGAACAGTCACCTCGGTGACGACGCCAAGCAGGCCTTCCGATCCGGTCATCAGGCCGAGCAGGTCGTAGCCCTCGGCGTCGAGATGCTTGCCGCCGAGACGCATCACCTCGCCTTCGATGGTCACGAACTCCACGCCGATCACGTTGTTGGCCGTCAGCCCGTATTTGAGGCAGTGGACGCCGCCGGAATTCTCCGCGACGTTGCCGCCAATCGAGCAGGCGATCTGCGAGGACGGGTCGGGCGCGTAATAAAAGCCCTGACCTTCCACAGCCTTGGTGATGCCGAGATTGGTCACACCCGGCTGCACGACCGCGCAGCGATTGTCGTAGTCGATCTCAAGGATACGGTTGAACTTCGACAGAACCAGAAGAACGCCGTCCTGAAGCGGCAGCGCGCCGCCCGAGAGCGACGTGCCGGAGCCGCGCGGCACCACCGGAATCTCTTCCGCGTGGCAATATTTCAAGACGGCGGCGACCTGGGCGACCGATTCCGGCAGCACCACCACGAGCGGCATCTGGCGGTAAGCGGTCAGCCCGTCGCTTTCGAAGACGGCCATCTCGTTCGCCGCGTCGACGACCCCTTCGCCGGGCACGATCGCCCTGAGGGCCGTGACGATGGCGGCACGGCGGTCGAGGATCGCCTGGCTCGGCTTCGGCATCATGACGGACATGGGCGGAACTCCCTTGGCTGCGGTCCGAGGGTAAGCCTCCGGCGGCGCTTCGTCCACCGCGACGGATCAGGCGGTCTGCGATCTCAATGATCGGCAGCGGAACGCTTCATATGCCGCTTGCGGATGCGGCGTACGACCAGCCAGACGCCGACGAGCGCGACCGGCACGAAAGCGGCGATCATGACCGGCTGGGCTACCGGAAAACCTTCGTATTCCAGGCCCTTGGCGACATAGGCGAAGAGCCCGACCACGTAATAGCCGATCGCCGCGACCGACAGACCCTCCACGGTCTGTTGCAGGCGCAGCTGCAGCTGCGCGCGATTGTCCATCGAGCGCAGCAGATCACGGTTCTGATGCTCCAGTTCGACGTCGATGCGGGTGCGCAGGAGATTCGCCGCGCGCGCCAGCTTCTTCGACAGCATCGCGTGGCGCTCCTCGAGCGACCGGCAGGTACGCATCGCCGGCGCCATGCGCCGCTTGAGAAAGGCCGACCAGCTTTCCTGTCCGGGAATCGGCTGCTCGACCAGGGCGTTGAGACGCTCACGGACGATCTCGTCATAGGCTCGGCTCGCCCCGAATCGGTAGAGAACCGAGGCCGCCGACGCTTCGACTTCCGCCGCCGCGACGGTGATGTCCTGAAGCTGCGCGCGGCTGTCCTCACCGCCTTCCCGCATCTCCTCGGTAATGCCGGCGAGCCGCGCCTCCAGCTGCGTGACCACTGGGCCGATGGATTGCGCCAGCGGCAGGCCGAGCAGGGCCAGTGTGCGGTAGATCTCGATTTCGACCAGCCGCATGGCCAGCGCCCCGGCGCGCGCTGGCGGCAGGCCGTCGTCGAGCACCAGGATGCGCGTCAGACCGTCGCCGTCCTGACGAAAGTCGGTCGCGGCATGGGCGAGGCCCCCGTCCATGACGGAATAGCAAAAACTGGCCTTGTCGAACCCGGCCAGCGATGCCTCCCCGGCCTCGTCATGGGGGCGAATCTCCAGGCGAACGCCGGCGATGAAGGGACCGGGCGCGCGAAATTCGGCGCCGAAGGGATGGCCCTCGAACGGATCGCCGAAGCGCGCGGGCGGCGGCCCTTCCCAGGAATAGGTGGAAAACTCGGTATGACGCTCCCAGCGCAGCCGGCCCTTGCCGAAGGCGAAGGAGTGGGTGCGGGCGCCGGCGGCGGGCGGCGCCACGCCTCGGCGTGTCGACATTTCGGAGAGGATCGCGATGTCGCTTTCGCCGTGATCCTCCATCATGAAAGCCAGGACGATCAGCGCGCCCGGCGTCTCGATCAGCGGGAACGGGCGCGCGTGGAGTTCGCCGAGCACCGCCGCGCGGCGCGGATCGGGCTCGAACGTGTCGAAAGCGCGCTGCTTGAATGTCGTTTTGGCCATCGTCCCTTGCGCCTTGCGTCTCGCGAGCGTGCTAGCCGAAACCGGGGATAAACGAAAGCGGCCGGTCGCGGGAACATATTGCGGCGCGGGCGAAACCAGCCCAAAAGGAGCGGGATGGGCGTCGACGCCCCGAGATCGCGCAGCGGCGTCTACGCCGCGGGAAACCACCTGGGAGACGGCATGGCCGACATCGACCATACAACCGATCGCAACGCCGAGAGGCCGACGACGCCCGAGGTCGCGCTCTTCGTCACCTGCCTCGTCGATTTGTTCCGCCCGAGCGTCGGCTTCGCGGCGATCAAGCTGATCGAGGATTCCGGCTGCCGGGTGAGCGTGCCGACCGCACAGACCTGCTGCGGCCAGCCCGCCTATAATTCCGGCGACCGGGCCGATACCCGCGCAATCGCCGAGCAGGTGATCGCCACGTTCGAGGGCTTCGATTACGTCGTCGCGCCGTCCGGTTCCTGTTCGGCGATGCTGAAGAAGCATTATCCCGAACTCTTCGCCGGCGATGGCGAATGGGAGGCGCGCGCGGCGGCTTTCTCCGACAAGGTGTACGAGCTCGTCAGCTTCCTCGCGGATGTGCGGGGGGTGACGGCCGTCGAAGCCAAGGTCGCGGGCACGGCGACCTATCACGATTCCTGTTCGGGCCTGCGCGAACTCGGCGTCAAGGCGCAGCCGCGCAAGCTGCTGGGCTCGGTCGAGGGTCTCCAACTGACGGAATTGAAGGAAGCCGAGGTCTGTTGCGGCTTCGGCGGAACCTTCTGCGTGAAATATCCCGATATCTCCAACGCCATCGTCACCAAGAAGGCGAGGCACGTCGCCGCCAGCGGCGCCGACATGCTGCTGGCCGGCGATCTCGGCTGCCTGATGAACATGGACGGCAAGCTGAAACGCGAGGGCATCGCGGTGGAGGTACGACATGTCGCCGAGGTGCTGGCCGGCATGACCGACATGCCCCCGATCGGCGGCAAGCTGTGACCCGGACGCGGCGCAGCGAGAGCGGCGTGCCGCTCGAGAGCTTGCCCGTCGAACGCCCCTATTCGCTCGAACAATTGCGCGACCACGACTGGATGCCCGAGTAAGCCGATGCAGATCACCTCCCAGACCTTCAAGGCCAATTCCGTCAAGGCGCTCGCCGATGTCGAGCTGCAGCGCGCCCTCGGCAATGTCGAGCGCGGCTTCATCGACAAGCGGCAGAAGGCGGTCGACGCGCTGCCCGAATTCGAGGCGCTGCGCGACAAAGCGCGCGAGATCAAGAACCACACGCTGAAGCATCTCGACCTCTACATCGAGGCCTATGTGGCGAAGGTGGAGGCGTCCGGCGGCATCGTGCATTTCGCCGAGGATTCCGACCACGCGCGGCAAATCTTCCTCGACATCGCCAAGCGGCGCAAGGCCAGGACCGTCACCAAGGGCAAGACGATGATCTCCGAGGAGATCGGCCTGAACGAGTTTCTCGAAGCCAACGGCATTACCCCGGTCGAGACCGATCTCGGCGAATACATCATCCAGCTGCGCGGCGAGCATCCGAGCCACATCATCGCCCCTGCGGTTCACGTCAACCGCGACCAGGTCGAGGCGGATTTTCGCCGCGTCCATGTCGATCTCGACCCCAAACGCGACCTGACCGCGCCGGAGACGCTGCTCGGCGAGGCGCGGCAGATCCTGCGCCAGAAATACGGCGAGGCCGACATCGGCGTCACCGGCGCGAACTTCCTGATCGCCGAGACCGGTTCCTCGGTCATCGTCACAAACGAGGGCAATGGCGACCTAACCCAGCTTCTGGGCAAATGCCATGTGGTCCTCGCCTCGATCGAGAAGCTGGTGCCGACGCTGGAGGACACCGCCCAGATCCTGCGGGTTCTCGCCCGCTCGGCCACCGGCCAGGACATGAGCGTCTACACCACCGTATCGACCGGGCCGCAGCGGGCGGAGGATCCGGACGGGCCGGAGGAATACCACGTCATCCTGCTCGACAACGGCCGCTCCAACATGCTCGGCACCGAGTTCGAGGAGATGCTGCGCTGCATCCGCTGCGGCGCCTGCATGAACCACTGTCCGGTCTACCACGCCGTCGGCGGCCACTCCTATGGCTGGGTCTATCCCGGCCCGATGGGCGCCGTGCTGACGCCATCGCTGATCGGCGTCGACAAGGCGGGTCACCTGCCGAATGCCTCGACCTTCTGTGGTCGCTGCGAGAGCGTCTGCCCGATGCGGATTCCGCTGCCGAAGATGATGCGGCACTGGCGCGAGAAGGAATTCGAAAGCCATCTGCAGCCGAAGACCCAGCGCGCCGGCCTCGGCGCCTGGGCGTTCCTGGCGCGGCGGCCGAAGCTCTACCGTGCCGCCGTCTCCCTCGCGATGCCGATGCTGAAGGCCCTCGGCGGCAAGAAGCGCCGCTTCGCCTCGCTGCCGCTCGCCGGCGGCTGGACCAAATGGCGCGACCTTCCGGCGCCGGAGGGCCGCACCTTCATGCAGGAATACGCGCAACGAACCGGCAAGGCGGAGGCAGGGCGATGAGCGGCTCGACACGCGACGCGATCCTCGGCCGCATCCGCCGGTCGAACCGCGCCCGGCCCGGCGACCCGGAGCGCCAGCGCACCGTCGAGGAGCGGCTTGCCGGCGCGCCCAAGGGCATCGTGCCGCGGCGCGGGCAATTGCCCCACGCTGATCAGGTCGCGCTGTTCGTCGAGATGGCCGAGAAGGCCAACGCCACGACGGCGCGGATCGCGAGTTACGGCGACCTTCCGGCCGAGGTCACGCGCTGGCTGCGCGACAACAATTTTCCCGCCGATCTGCGTCTGGCGGAGGACCCGCGCCTCGCCGGCGCCGATTTCGACGCCACCGCGCTGACACTGCGGCGCGGCGCGTCGGACGGCAACGACCTCAACGCCCTATCCCATGCCGAAGGCGGCATCGCCGAGACCGGCACACTGGTGCTCGTGTCGGGACCGGACAACCCGACCAGCCTGAATTTCCTGCCCGAAAACCACATCGTCGTGGTGAAGGCCGAGGACATCGCCGGCGACATGGAGGCGGTCTTTCCCGCGATCAGGCAGCGCTACGGCAAGGGCGAGATGCCGCGCTCGCTGAACTTCGTCACCGGGCCGTCGCGCTCCGGCGACATCGAGCAGACGCTGCTGCTCGGCGCGCATGGGCCAAGGGCATTGCACATCATCGTGGTGGGGTGAGCGGCGGAGTGGGTCAGGTCAGATAAGGACCGGTCGGGAATTCGACGCCGTCGAAAATCTCCGCGAGCGGCAGTTCGATGCCGAGCGCCGGGATCGGCGCGGCCGTCTCCATGCCGGCGACGCGGCTCTCGTGCCATTCGCCGTCTTCGTTCCGCTCGAAAACGAACACTTCCGGCCGGTTCGGCTCGACATAAAGGATGGTGCGCAGCGAGGCGACGTTCTTGTATTCGACGAGCTTGCCGGCGGTATCGAAATCCCGCGTCGTCGGCGAAAACACCTCGACGGCCAGCACCGGTTCCTTGGCGATAAGCGCATCCGGATCAGTCTGGCTGCAATCCACACCGGCATCCGGACGCCGGACCTGGCCAGGCAGCGTCTCGATACAAAAATCCGCGGTGAATGGCTTGCACGGATTGCCCCGCAGTCTCTGCCGGAGTTCGGCCAGAATATTGAGGACGATGTTGTCGTGCCGGGCGCTGGCACCCGCCATCATCTCGACCGGAAATCCGCCGACGAGTTCAAAACGCCCCGGCCGGCCCAGCTGCCAGGCGAGAAACTCCTCCACCGACCAGTGCCGCGCCGCCGCCTGGCTCATCGTCTCGATGTCTCCCCGGATCGTCGATCTCGGCTGGAAATGTATCACGAAACAAGCTTGCCACCATAGAAGGCGCGAGACGCGCCGGCGTCCGACCAGGATGCCGGACGCCCCACCGTTCCGCACGAGCAACGCGGCGGTGGCCTCCGCCTCTGGACAAGGGTCCCGAAAGCGGGATTGTGGCGTCATCATCACCGCGATCGGAGCCTGCATGCCCGTCGATCCCGCCATCCTCGCCGCCTTCATCCTGGCCTCGGCGATCCTCGTGGTCATCCCCGGCCCGACCATCGTCATGGTCGTTGGCCAGGCGCTCGCCCATGGCCGGCGCACGGCGCTTGCCAGCGTCGCCGGGGTCGGTCTCGGCGACCTGATCGCGGCCAGCCTGTCGCTCGCCGGCGTCGGGGCGCTGCTTGCCACCTCGGCCGGCGCCTTCGCCGCGCTGAAGTGGCTGGGCGCGGCCTATCTCGTTTATATCGGCATCAGGATGTGGCGCTCTCCCGTGAGTTTCACCGCGGAAGCTGCGGCGGTCGTCGAGACGCGCGGGCGAATCGTCTTTCGCGACGCCTTCCTGGTCACCCTGTTCAACCCGAAGGGCATCGTGTTCTTCGTCGCTTTCGTGCCGCAGTTCATAGACCCGGCAAGACCCTACCCCGCGCAGGCGGCGCTCTTCGTCGGCGTTTTCGTGCTGCTTGGAATCGTGAACGCGTATCTCTACGCGCTACTGGCAACGACGGCCCGCGGCTTCATCCGGCGACCGCGCGTGCTCAGGGCCGCGACGCGCACCGGCGCCGCCTGCCTCATCGGCGCGGGCGTACTCTCCACCTTCGCGCGCCGGCCGGCTTGAGAAAGGTCCGTCCTCGAATGCCGAGTCATGATTTCCGGAGCCCGCGCCTGTTCGTCGAGGCCGATCTGTCGGAAGGGCAAGCCGTGCCCGCGACGCCGGTACAGGCAAACTATCTCCTGAACGTCATGCGTCTCGGCGAGGGCGACACGGTGCTTGCCTTCAACGGGCGCGACGGCGAATGGCGCTGCGATCTCGTCAAGCCAGCCAAGAAGAAGCTCGATCTTTTGCCGCACGAACGGGCGCGCGGCCAGACACCCCCGGCGGATCTGCATTATCTGTTCGCGCCGCTCAAACACGCCCGCCTCGACTACATGGTGCAAAAGGCCGTCGAGATGGGGGCCGGCGTCTTGCAGCCGGTGATGACGCAGCATGTGCAGGCATCGCGGCTCAATATCGAGCGGATGCGGGCGAATGCCGTCGAAGCGGCCGAGCAGTGCGGCGTCCTGTCGATCCCCGAATGCCGCGAGCCGGTGAAGTTCGCCGATTTGATCGCCGGCTGGGACCGCTCCCGGCATCTGATCTTTTGCGACGAGCGCGAGGACGCCGAGAGCCCGATCGACACGCTGCGGGCGCTGCCACAGGGACCGCTGGCGCTTCTCATCGGCCCCGAGGGCGGCTTTTCGGCGGAGGAACGCCGGGCGCTCCAGGCCGCCGAGTTCGTCACCGCGATTTCCCTCGGCCCCCGGATTCTTCGGGCCGACACGGCGGCGGTCGCCGCTCTGGCCGTGCTGCAGGCGAGCATCGGCGACTGGCGCGGCGACTGAGACGTTCAGCACTGGCCGCACCGTCAACCCGAATTATGTTGCGATCGGGCGAAAAACTGGGCACGTCCCCACCTGAACGACAAACTCGTCCGTGCGGGCGACTCCACGCGAAGATTTAAGGGACTCCTGCATGGCGCGCGACACGACCGATCTGACGCCGGTCACCTCGCTCGAGGATC
>NZ_JALHBS010000079.1 GCF_024195285.1 Aurantimonas marianensis | reverse complement strand
CGCCGATCGCGTCTTCCAGCTTGGCCACCGAATCGTTGAACTTCGCCCGGATCGGCTCGAACTCGGCCGCCACCGGCTCGGCCATGCGCACCGTCAGATCGCCCGCCGACAGCCGCTCGAAGCCCGCTTCGATAGTCGCCACGAAGCCCTGAATCTCTCGGGTCTTCGTCTGTTCGTCCGCCTGGCGGCGGCTCTGTTCCGCCGAGCGCTCGCGGGAAAGCCGTTCCGTTTCCTGGCTGGATGCTTCCGCGCGCCCCTGTTCTTCCCGCGCAAGCTCGGTCGCCTCGGCAATGCTCTTGAACATGGCGGAGACCGTATAGGCGAGCCACAGAAGGACAGCCGCTTCGGTAACCAGAATGATCGCGTGCAGGCCGAAGCGTACGACATCGGTACCGCCAGGATAGATCGCCGCCGGCAGCGCGAAATTCAGCACCAAATGGTGAAGGGCGGTTGCGACCGTCGCCCCCGCGATCACACGCCAATCGAACATCGCTCCGACCACCGCGAGACCGGCGAAATAAGCCATGTGCATATCGACTTGCAGGTAGTTGCCGCTGAGCGCCGAAACGAGAATGGAAATATTGCCGACGAGACCGACAGCGCAGACCATTCGGGCCGTCGATCCGAGGTCGGCCCTGCGGGAAAGCAGCAGGCTGACGACCGCGATGGCGGTCGCTGCGAGCGTCGGGGCGATGGCCGACCGGGCATTCGCCATTTCAACCGCCATGATCATCGGCACGAAACCGAACTGACCGAGGGAGATCCAGCTCGTGATACGGGCCCGGTGCGCGTCGAGGTCTTTCATCGCATTCATAGTCGGCGTCCTAATCAGTGGTGCTTGCGCAGCCGATCGCGGCTGCATCGAGAACGAGCCATGCACCGGTGGCGCGAAGCCGACCCGGCAAGTCTTCATCGGTGAATTCAAGAACGGCCACGGAAGGCCAGGCCCCGGCATCCCTGAGATTGCCGACGCTGGCCGCCGCCTGGATGACACGCGCTTGCGGCCACCACGGCGGAAAAACCGCCGCGAGACTTTCGGTGCCGGCGAGACTGGGACCCGGAATCGCGACGATGAGGGTCGCCAACGCCATGACGGACCCGGCGATCCAGCTGAGCGTGTGAGATTTCATTGCGGTCGCGTGAATGCCATCGGACGCCCTGCAGCGGAGATCGTGGCGGTGCCCTGGAATCGGCGTTCGCCCTTGCCTGACTGATTTAATCGGCAAGTCTGAAAAGATCGCAAACATCGATGGGCACCGCAGGGTGCTTGCCGCTGGGCTGAACTGGAACGGTGAAACTATCCGACTACAGGGGAGACGGTCGCTGGCGGCGGAAAGATGTTCCTGGAAACCGGCCCCCGCCCTCCCATCAGCCGATGAAATTGAAAAAGTAGCTTGCCCACGCGAGAATGACACCGACGATCGCTGTCGGCACTATGATGCTCTGGCCGGCGGCCTCGCCTTCCGTGCCAGTCCCGTCGGTCGCGCGGCGGGATCGCAGATGGAAACCGCGACGCCCCAACTTGACGGTTTGCCGGGCCTGTTTTGCGGGCTCCAGGTGGAAGGGAGCGTGGTGAACAAACGGTGCCGGCATGATTTCTCCGGCAGATGTCTTACGACGGCGACCGCATGATAAATGGCGCCGGACCGCGCGAGGCGACTTCACGGGCGTTCGGGGCGTCTGCGGAGTGACGACAACGGCGAGATTTCCGGGCGCGGGAGATGGGTCGGCAGTACCATTTCCGGCGAACATCAGATCCGAATCGAGCCCGAAGGGCGATGGGAATGCCGAAACACCGCGTGTCATTGTAAGTACCTCCACTCAAGGGAAACGCGGAAACCGACGATTGGTTCAGCCGAGCGGGAATGGCGCACGCGGAGGCTGGCATGGGCGTCAGCGCACACTGACAGGTCCTTCAACCGATTTTAATATGCCCAGGCGGCGTCGGGCATCTGGACGACGCCGCGCCAGGGCCCCAGAAGAAACGCAGGGAAGCGGCGGGACTGTTGATGTGCGCCGATGAGGCAAAGGAGCGAGTGAAATGCTGAGAACACAGACCGTCCGGAACATCCTCTCCTGGTACGAGGGCGAGACCCCCGGGCTGAAGAGCAATCTCTCACGCCTCCTCATGCATGGCCGGCTGGCGGGGACCGGGCGCGTGGTGATCCTGCCGGTTGACCAGGGCTTCGAGCATGGACCGGCGCGCAGCTTCGCGGCCAACCCGGTCGCCTACGACCCGCATTACCTTTATGAACTGGCGATTGATTCCGGCGTTTCGGGCTATGCCGCGCCGCTCGGGCTCCTTGAGCAGGGCGCCGACACTTTCGCCGGTGAGGTGCCGCTGATTCTCAAGCTTAACAGCGGTAATTCGCTGGTCGGCGCCCAGGATCAGGCCCTGACCGGCAAGGTCGAGGATGCCATGCGTCTGGGCTGCGTCGGCGTCGGCTTTACCATCTATCCCGGCTCCGACAGCTCGTACGACATGATGGAGGAATTGCGGGAGATCAGCCTTCAGGCGAAGTCACGCGGCCTGATGACCGTTGTGTGGTCCTATCCGCGTGGCGGCAAGGTCTCCAAAGAGGGCGAGACCGGCTTCGATATCATCGCCTATGCCGCGCATATGGCGGCGTTGATGGGCGCCACCATCATCAAGGTGAAGCTGCCGACCGCGCATATTGATCTCGATGCGGCAAGATCGACGTATGAAAAAGCCCAGATTCCGGGCACGAACGCAGCCGACCGTGTCCGACACATCATGCAGGCGGCCTTTGCCGGCAAACGTCTCGTAGTCTTCTCCGGCGGCGCGGCGAAGAACACCGACGAGCTTTTGGAGGAGGTCCGCGCGATTCGCGAGGGCGGCGGCAACGGATCGATCATCGGCCGCAATTCGTTCCAGCGCAGCAAAGCGGAGGCCATCGCGCTGCTCAACCAGGTAATGGACATTTACGCCTGATCGATTGCGACCGCGCCAAGACGTGAAGGTTCGACTGAAACGAAACGGCCGCCCCGGGGGCGGCCGTCATATTCGATCGGTGCGAAGAATTACGTCGAAGGCTTATTGCTCCGCTGCGGCGGCCAGCGCTTCGGCGGGATCGCGTTCCTTGCCCTCGGCATCGAAGCTGGCGAGATAGGCGATGACGTTCGTCAGGTCTTCCGGCTTTTTCAGACCGGGAAAAGCCATCTTGGTACCTTTGACGACGGCGCGCGGGTCGGCAAGCCATTCCGTCATCAACGCCTCGTTCCAAGCGGTTTTGTCGGCGGCCCATTCCTCGAAGCCGGCGGAATATTTGTAATCTTCGATCGAACCGGGTTTCTCGCCGATAATGCCGTTCAGTTCCGGGCCGACCTTGTTTTTTGCGCCTTCGCCGACGGCATGGCACGCTCGGCACTTGTTGTATACCTTCTTGCCGGCATCCGCGTCACCAACGGTCTGGGCCGTTGCACCCGTCGCCACTGTGAGGGTCAAGATCGCGCCGGCGACCAACATCAAACTACGCATGATTCCTCCATGAATTAGGTCCTCTTCGCGGCGGCAATATAAAGCCGCGCCGCACAATGGCAATCATTTGGAAGAGGGCGGCCACGGTGTGTGGCGGTTTCGGGGCCGCGGTGTGGATCACGCAGGACCAACGCAAATGTGAGCGGTAATCAACATGCGACAGCGGGGTGCCATCGAGCTTCGGAATCGGCCGCAGGACTATGTATTCTCGTCATGTGAATCAAGCATAATTGCCGTAGTGAGGCATGAGTTCTGCCATTCGTCGCGCATTGGGTAAGTATATACCAAATTATTCGGCCGCCGCTGGCGTGAGAAATGAGCCGTCTGGCCGGGGAGTCCTGCGCCGATACGCAGGATTTCCGAACGTCCCTGGACCGAATTTTATTTCCTTGGGGTAGTCCGGTGTGTTGTTCGTTAGGAATTGTATCCGACACATCTTCGCCATGTTTGTTAAGCGCCGCAAGGCTGCGGCGATCTGGCGTAAACCATCGATTTTAAGACGAAATCAACGATCGAAGGTTACGAAGTATTCACGACTCCGGGCCCGGGACGCGACCCTCGTTGCGGATCGGCAACACGGCGGAGGAGAACGTATTCCTGCCATTTTTCGGGCACGGAGACGGACCATATCACCTCTCGAACCCGCCGGTCGGGTCGGGAATCCGGACGCTACGAGGACAGTGCGTCGGGAAAGACAGTCGCAGCCGCGACAGAATGGAGTTCAGTTATGAAACGCTTTGCATTGCTTCTCGCCTCGACGGCGTTCGTCACCCCGGCGCTCGCCGCCGATCCAGTCTATGAGGAAGCCCCCGCGCCGGCGCCGATGGTGATCGAGCCGGTCGCCACGACCGCCACCTGGACCGGCCTTTACATCGGTGGCCAGGCAGGCGTTGCCTTCAGCGGTGACGACGACGGCGCGCGCTTCGATACCAACAACACCGGCCTGTTCGGCAACGGCACTTTCAACAATGACGACAACAACGCCGGTTTCATCGGCGGTGCGCATATCGGCTATGACTACCAGATGCCGAACAACTTCGTCATCGGCGCGGTCGCCGACATCAACTACATCGATGCCGAGACCAACCGGTCCTACACGACGCAGGGCTCGACCTTCACGTCCAACAGCGAGATTGACTACCTCGGCACGGTTCGGGCCCGCGTCGGCTACGCCATGGACAGCGTCCTGCTCTACGGCACGGGCGGCCTCGCTTATGCCGGCGTCGACAACAACATGACCGCGCCGAGCGGCGGCGCCTTTACTGGCTATACGTTCACCCAGGACGATAACGACGCCGATGTCGGCTATGCGGTTGGCGGCGGCGTCGACGTGATGGCGACCCAGAACATCTCCTTCGGCGTCGAGTATCTCTACACCACCCTCGGCTCCAACGATCAGACGATCACCGGGACCAATGGTACCAACACCGTGAACTTCACCAGCGAGTCGAACGACGACGACCTGGACTTCCACACGATCTGGGCGAAGGCGTCCTATCGCTTCAACTAAGGCGTCATGCCTTCGGTCGGGCGCGTCAGGCGTCCGGCCCCTCAGACCAGTGCCCGCCGGATCGCAGGATCCGGCGGGCTTTTCCTATTCGCAGAGCCGCGTCGTAAGATCAGGTCGCGCAATCAGCGCTTTCAGGCTCGTGGCTGAAGCCCCAGATCGGCGCGGCGCGGCAGGTCGGCGCCCCGACGGGAACAGGTGATGGCCGCCGCTCTGACGGCAAAGTGCAGCAAATCCTCGATGCCGGCTTGGTCGGTGACCTTGAGGGCCGCGCGGGAGAGTTGGCCGCGTTCCTTCAGGCCGGCCAGAAGCGCCGCCTGAAACGTGTCGCCGGCGCCGACCGTGTCGGCGACGAGAATCCGTTGTCCGCCGACCGAGGCGTGGACTCCTGCGCTCGTGACGGCGACCGCGCCGCGTTCGCCGCGCGTCACCACTGCCATTTCCGCGCCTGCCGCTACCCAATCCTCGATCACGGCATCGGGGGCGCGGCCGGGATAGAGCAGCTCGAGGTCTTCCTCGCTCGCCTTCACCAAGGCGGCGGAAGGCACGAGTTCGGCGACCTTTTGCCGCCAGATCTCGAGTTCGGGTTCGATCGAGGCGCGGATATTGGGATCGTAGGAGATGAACCGCCGCGCCGATTCCTGCCGCACGAGATGAGCCAGCGCGGAGGCGGTCGGCTCAGTCACGGTGGAGTAGGACGCGAGATGGATTGCCTCGAGATCGTCGGGAAACGTCGCCGGCACTTCGGCGGGCTCGATCGAACGGTCGGCCGTCCCCTCGATGTAGAACGCATAGGCCGGCGAACCGTCGGCCCCGAGCGAGACCATCGCCAGCGTCGTGTTCCGGTCGGTCGGAATGAGGAAGCGCTGGTCGATCCCCTCGCGCGCCATGAAGCCGCGAATGCGCCTCCCGAAGAGATCGCCCGAGACCTTGGTGAAGAAGCCGACCGGGTGGCCGAGGCGCGAAAGCCCCAGCGCGACGTTCAGCGGCGAGCCGCCAACACGTCCGGAAAGGGCGATCTTCGCCACATCCGCGTCCGGTTCGGCGAACAGATCGAACAGCGCATCGCCGCAGCTGAGAAACATGGTGAATTCTCCCGGACCGTATCCAGCATTCGGATCCAGATGCCGCTATCAGGAAAGGCCGAGGCGGGAAAGATGGGCCCGTCTGTGCAACGAGGCCACCGCGGCCCTTTCATAGCGCGCGCGGCCGCCTATGATCGGCGACGTCCAATCGGGAGGGGAACCGCATCCATGCCATTTCAGCGCGTCAACGGCATCGTCATCCACCACCGGGTCGAGGAAAACGCGGGCGGCCCGACGCTGGTCTTCGCCAACTCGCTGGGCACCGACTTCCGAATCTGGGACGCGGTGGTCGAGCGTCTCGCCGGAACCTATGGGATCGTACGTTATGACAAGCGCGGCCATGGGCTGTCCGAGGCGACGCCCGCTCCCTATGCCATGGACACCCATATCGACGACCTGAAAGGCCTGATCGACCATCTCGGCGTGGCGGACCCGCTCCTTATCGGCCTGTCGATCGGCGGCATGATCGCGCAAGGCCTTGCCCATCGCTATCCGGCCATCGCCAAGGGGCTGGTGTTGATGGACACCGCGCACCGGATCGGCACGACAGAACTGTGGGACCAACGCATCGCGGCCATCGAGAAGGGCGGAATCGGGGCGATCTCCGAGCCGATTCTCGAGCGCTGGTTCACGCCGCAATTCCGTCGCCCGGCCAATCCCGATTTCGTGGGATACTCGAACATGCTCCTGCGTACCCCGCTATCTGGTTATCTCGGCAGCAGCGCCGCATTGCGTGACGCCGACTACACCGAGGCGACGGCAAAGATCGATCTGCCGGTGCTGTGCGTCGTCGGCGACCAGGACGGCTCGACGCCGCCGAATCTGGTGCGCTCGACCGCAAATCTGATCGCCGGTTCGCGGTTCGAGATTGTCAAGGATGCCGGCCATTTGCCCTGCATCGAGCAGCCAGTGGTCACGGCGGGGCTGATTGCGGATTTCGCCACCTCGGTATTCGGACCGGCGGCCGGCCGCTGACGACGGCGGTCTTCTCGGATCGGTCTCGGTGGCCTCGTCGGCGACGGGGAACTCGATCACTGTTTCAGCGCCGCGGCGGAGGGATTGATCGCGCCATGAGTGAAAGCTCGGGCATCAAGCCCCCAGCAGCGCGAACGTGCCGAACGCCGGCACTGTGACGGCCAGCCGCAAAGGATCGAGCCCGGCGACGAGGCCGAGAAAGTTGACCTCCAGCCCCGATTTCCAGCCGGCGACCAGTCCGGCGTAGCCCCAGAGTGACAGGCGCAATTCCCGCCGGTCGAGGTCGATCGAGAGGAAACGTCCCTCGGATGGATAGTCGCGACCGACCGCCGCCGCCGGCAGCGTCGCGTCGATGCCGGGGACGGCGCGCATGACGTGAGCGACGAAAGTATTGGAGTTCGGACCGGGAAAGATATTGTAGCCGCCACGCTCGGCGTAGGGGTAGGCGGCGATAGCGGCGCGCACCTCGGGTATCAGAGCTTCCGCCCGGGCGCCGGTAATCCGGGTGACGACCCGGGGATCGTTCGAGTACCAGCGCCCGTCGGCCGGCCGGCTGTTACGCCGGATCGGTGTGCCCCAGCCGACCTTGTCCCAACGATCGTAGGCGCTTGCGCCCTTGTCCTTGATGACGATCCAGGAGTGATCGGCGAGCGCCCCCTTCAGCCCGCCGGTCCGCGCCGCAAGGATATAAAGGGCCGCCTCATCGCTGGTGCTCGCGGCCGGCAGCAGCGCCGCCGAGCTCCAGTCGGCCTGACGCCAGGAGACGGGATGCTCGCCGGTCCACCAGAGGAGAGCGGCGAGTGCCGCCGGCAACAGATAGACCGCGCCGACGAAGACGGTGAGCCATTTCAACAGATACATCGGATCCCTGACGGTGGCGGGATAGAGGAACGGCTGCTAGAGCGCGATTGAAGATATTTGTAGGATCAAGGTGCGCGATGGAAAACCCTGTTGTCGTGGAAGTGACCCGAGGCGATCTGGTCGAGAGCGTCCATCGCGGCGGCTTCGCGCTTGTCGATGGCGCGGGGGCGGTGGTCGCCTCCGCCGGCGATATCGCGCGGCCGGTATTTCCGCGCTCGGCGATCAAGGTGTTTCAGGCGATTCCTCTGATCGAGACCGGCGCGGCGGATGCCTTCGGCTTCGGCGACCGGGAACTGTCGCTCGCCTGCGCCTCCCATTCGGGCGAAGAGGGACATGTGGCCCTTGCTGCGGCCATGCTGGCAAAGGGCGGGCTCGACGGCGGCGCGCTCGAATGCGGCTGCCACTGGCCGTTCGACCTGCCCGTCGCGCTCGATCTCGCCCGGCGCGGCGGCGAGCCGACGGCGCTTCACAACAATTGTTCGGGCAAACATGCCGGGTTTCTTTGCACGGCGGTTCACCAGGGCGAGGACCCGGGAGGCTATGTCGGGGCGGACCACCCGGTGCAGCAACGGGCGAAGGCCGCGATCGAGGATCTGACCGGCACTGACCTCGGCGCCGATGTCTGCGGCACCGACGGCTGCTCGATCCCGACCTATGCGGCGCCGCTGAAAAGTTTCGCGCATGGTTTCGCCAAGCTTGTCACCGGTGAGGGCGTCGCGGCAGAGCGCGGGGCGGCGGGGCGCCGGCTGATCGAAGCTTGCATGGCCGCGCCTTGGGAGATGTCCGGCACCGGACGCGCCTGCGAGAAACTGATGCAGGCCGCGCCCGGCCGGGTGTTCGCCAAGACCGGGGCAGAGGGCGTGTTCTGCGGCGCCTTGCCGGATTTTGGCCTTGGCTTCGCGCTGAAGATCGATGACGGCGGCACGCGGGCGAGCGAAGCGCTGGTCGCGGCGGTCATCGGCAAGGCACTGCGCGGCGACGACGCGGCGCTGGCCGACAAATTCGACGCATTGGCATCGAAGACGCTGCGCAACTGGAAGAAGATCACGGTCGGCGCCGTGCGGGCGGTCCCGCGCTGAGGCGCGTTAGCTGTAGTCACTTTTCGGCTGGCCAGACGGACGGGCGGCCGGTCTGCGCGAGCGGGTGGCGCGCGGCTTTTCCGCCGCCTTCGGCTTCAGCCGGATTTCGACGCTGCCGCCTTCCGGGTCGTCGACCTCGAACAGGTTCGTCGAGCGGACCAGATCGCTCAACTTCTTGAAGCCGTAGGTGCGCGGATCGAAGTCCGAGGAAAGGTTGAGAAGCTGCTTGCCGAAACTGCCCAGATTTACCCAGCCGTCCTCGGTGTCCATCTGCTCGATGACCCGCTTGAGCAAGTCGGCCGCCTGCTGCGGCTTGGCCAGTGGCGGCGCTTTGCCGTCGTCCTTCTCCGCCGTGGCCCGGCCGGGCAGGAGGTTCTCGGTGTAGATGAAGCGCCGGCACGCCTGCCGGAAGCTTTCCGGCGTCTTCTGTTCGCCGAAGCCGTAGACGTCGACGCCCTGTTCGCGGATACGGGCGGCGAGCCGGGTGAAATCGCTGTCCGACGAGACCAGGCAGAAGCCGTCGAACCGGCCGCTGTGGAGAAGGTCCATGGCGTCGATGACGAGGGTGATGTCGGAGGCGTTCTTGCCGGACGTGTAGGCGAATTGCTGATGCGGGATGATCGCGTGGCGTGACAAGACGTCCGCCCAACCCTTGGAACGCTGGCTGGAGAAGTCGCCATAGATGCGCCTGACGCTAGCCTCGCCGATCTTGGCGATCTCCTCGAACAGGCCGTCGGCGATGCGCGACGAGGCGTTGTCGGCGTCGATCAGCACGGCCAGCCGGTCGGTCTTGTCGGGTCGTGAAGCGGACATGGTCAAGCGTTTCCCTCGTTCTTCCTCGACGATCTATGGCGGAGCGCGGGCGCTGACAGGCGCACGCCGCAAGATCGCTCGTTCCGGTCAATATGATAGCAGCCGTCAGTTTGACGTGTCCGTCGGTTCGGTCGGCAAACCCAGCCGGTCAAGGATGGCTTCGGCGACGGCGCTCGGCGCCCGTTCGCCTTCTCTGACGACGGCCTCGCCGGCGGCGATTTCGGCGCGCCAGCGAGCCCCGGACAGGATGCGCCGGCGCAGGCCCTCGTCAAGGCTGGTCCAGAGCCAGCGCACCCGCTGCTCGGCTCGCCGGTCGTCCCATGAGCCGTCGCGGCGGTGGATGTCGCGGAAGCGCTCGATTTCGCTCCACAATTCGCCGAGGCCGTCGCCGGTCATGCCGGAGACGGCGAGCACCGGAACGGTCCAGGCGGCCGAACGTGGCGCCAGGATATTGAGGGCCGAGCGGATTTCGGACGCGGCGGCGCGCGCCGGACGGGCATTGTCGCCATCGGCCTTGTTCATGGCGATGATGTCGGCGACTTCGAGGATGCCCTTCTTGATGCCCTGGAGCTCATCGCCGCCCCCGGCGAGCATCAGGAGGAGCACGAGATCGACCATTTCCGCGACGCTGACCTCGGCCTGGCCGACGCCCATCGTCTCGACGATGACCACGTCGAACCCCGCCGCCTCGCAAAGCAGCATCGTCTCGCGCGTCTTCGCCGCGACCCCGCCGAGCGTGCCGGAAGAGGGGGAGGGCCGGATGAAGGCATCGGCGTCGACGGCGAGGCGCGCCATCCGCGTCTTGTCGCCGAGGATCGAGCCGCCGGAGCGCACCGAGGAGGGATCGACGGCGAGCACGGCGACCTTGTGCCCCTCGGCGGTCAGCATCGAGCCGAAGGCATCGAGCAGCGTCGACTTGCCGACGCCCGGAACGCCGCTGACGCCGATGCGGATCGCGTCGCCGGTATCCGGGGCGAGACGATCGAGGATGGAGGCGGCGACGGCCCTGTGCTCGGGCCGGGTGGATTCGATCAGGGTGATGGCGCGGCTGAGCGCGGCGCGCTCGCCTTTGCGGATGCGGTCGGCGAGGTCGTCTGGATCGGGCAAAGGGGTCATGATCACCGGTGTGGTCGAGCTGTCGGTGGCCCGTTCGGGCGCCAGCGAGGATTTGGGAAAACCTCCCGATCTCGGGTCGGAAACGAGCTTGTGAACGGCAATGACTACCGAAGCACCGCCATGTTTGCTAGGTCGTCGATGGTGGGCAACAATTAAAGGTGGCTTTGCGCGTATCGCCTGCCGCCGCGCTTTGGGAGAAGTACCATGGCCTGGAACAAGCCTGTTCTCACGGAAGTCTGCCTCGCGATGGAAATCAACGGCTATATGCCGATCGAATTCTAATCGGTGGCAGCACCTGACAGCCGCGGGCGGGTCGAGGCCCGCCTGCGGCTTTTCGTTTTGGGCTCGGCCGCGGGTGGCGGCTATCCGCAATGGAATTGTCTCTGCGATGTCTGTCGGCTCTATTGGGCCGGCGATAGCCGCGTTTCTGCCCGGTCGCAATCCTCGATCGCGGTGACCGCCGATGGACGCAACTGGCTACTGATCAACGCCTCGCCGGATTTGCGCGAGCAGATTTTGCGTGCCCAGCCGCTGCAGCCGACCGCCGGTGCGTCTGCGGATCAACGACGGGCCTCGCCCATCGGCGCGGTGCTGGTGACCAATGGCGATGTCGATCACGTCGCCGGCCTTTTGACCTTGCGCGAGAAACAATCGTTTCCGCTCTACGGCACGGCTGGCGTTCTCGGCGTCATCGCCGACAACCCGATCTTCTCGGTTCTCGATCCCGCGCATGTGACGAGACGGCCGGTGATGATGGGGGAGGCGTTCGAGCCGGTGCCGGGACTTCAAGTCGAGGTGTTTCCCGTTCCCGGCAAAGTGCCGCTCTACCTGGACGAAGGCGAGGTCGATGTCGGCGAGGAAGGCGAGATGACCATCGGTGTCCGACTGACGGCGAACGGCAAGACGGCTTATTACATCCCCGGTTGCGCCACCGTCCCCGATCGGCTGCGCGACAGGGTCAGGGATGCCGACGCACTCTTGTTCGACGGTACCGTCTTCACCGACGACGAGATGGCCAAGGCCGGTGTGGGCCAGAAGACCGGCCGGCGCATGGGGCACATGCCGATCACCGGCGAGGGCGGCAGCCTGACGGCCTTCGACGGACTCAAGATCGCAAGCCGCACCTACATCCACATCAACAACACCAATCCGATACTGATTGATGATTCCAAGGAGCGGCAAATGGTGGAGGCCGCCGGTTGGCAGGTGGCCAAAGACGGCATGGAGATCGTGCCATGAAGGCGATGATGGGACGCGAGGATTTCGAGGCGGGGTTACGGCAGATTGGCGCCGAGCGCTATCACCATCTGCATCCGTTTCAGCAGCGACTGCAGAACGGAGATCTGTCAAAGACGCAAGTGCAGGCCTGGGCGCTCAACCGTTATTACTACCAGTCGCAAATCCCGGTGAAGGATGCCTATATCCTCGCTCGCTTGCGGACGCCGGAACTGCGCCGTGAATGGCGCCAGCGGATCATCGACCATGACGGCGAGGAGGGGCAGCGCGGCGGGATCGAAAAATGGATCGCGCTGACCGACGGTGTCGGTCTCGATCGCGCCTATGTCGAATCCGGCGTCGGCATTCTTGCCGGTACGCGCTTCGCGGTCGATGCTTATGTCCATTTCGTCCAGGAGCGGACGCTGCTGGAGGCTATCGCCTCGTCGTTGACCGAGCTATTCTCGCCAACTGTGATTGGCACCCGCGTGCGGGGGATGCTGGAGCATTACGACTTCATCTCCAAGGAAACGCTGGCCTATTTCGACAAGCGGCCGGTGCAGGCCAAGCGCGATTCCGATTTCGCGCTCGCCTATTGCCTCGACAACGCCCGCCGGCCCGAGGAACAGACAGCCGTGCTCGACGCCTTGCGGTTCAAGTGCCAGGTGCTTTGGGCGCAGCTCGACGCGCTGCATTTCGCCTATGTCGAGCCGGGAATGATCCCGCCGGACGCGTGGCGTACCGGCGAAGGGCTACGGGATGAGGGCGGGGCGGCATGACCGCGATCGCAGACGATACGGTCCCGAAGCTGCCGCGTGGCGTCCGCTTTCGCGAGGACAAGACGCGCGGCCAGTTCATCCTGGTCGGTCCGGAACGCATCTTCAACGCCGATCAGGTCGCGACGGAAATTCTCAAGCGGGTGGACGGCAAGACCACGTTCGGGGATATCCTGCGACAACTGACGGAGGCGTTCACGGCGGACGAAGCGACGATCCGCCCGGATGTCGAGAGTTTCCTCATCGACCTTCGCGACAAGCAGATGGTGACGCTATGAACGAGGCGGTCTTTCCCAAGCCCGCCGCCGAAACGGCGGCGAGGGCGGCGCCGCAGCCGCCGCTTGGGCTGCTGGCCGAACTCACCCATCGTTGTCCGCTGCGCTGTACCTATTGCTCGAACCCGCTCAAGCTCGACACCCGCTCGTCGGAACTCGACACCGAGACCTGGAAGCGGGTGTTCACCGAGGCGGCGGACCTTGGCGTCATCCACATCCATTTGTCCGGCGGCGAACCGACCGCCCGCAAGGACATCGTCGATCTGACCCGTTACGCCGCCGAGG
>NZ_JALHBS010000078.1 GCF_024195285.1 Aurantimonas marianensis | reverse complement strand
CCTCGGGGATCGGCGTTTCGGAGGCGCAGCTGGACGCCCTGTTCGAAGCCGGCTGCGACCACATCCAGCTGTCGATGCAAGGCGCCGACGCCGGCGTGACCGAGCTGGTGGCGGGCTACAAGGGCGGCTTTGAGAAGAAAGAGGCTTTCGCCCGCGCCGTGGTCGAGCGCGGCTTCCCGCTGACCCTCAACGCGGTGATCCACCGGATGAACATCCATCAGGTGCCTGACATGATCGACAAGGCCGTCGCCTTCGGCGCCAAGCGGCTGGAGATCGCCCATACGCAATATTACGGCTGGGCGCTGAAGAACCGGGCGCAGCTGATGCCGGCGCGCGAGGACGTCGACCGGACGATCGGCGAGGTGGAATCAGCGCGCGAGCGGTTGAAGGGCAAGCTCGTCATCGACGCCGTCTTCCCAGACTATTATGCGAAATATCCCAAGCTGTGTAACGGCGGCTGGGGCGCGCGCACGCTCAGCGTGACGCCGGCAGGCAAGGCGTTGCCCTGCCATGCGGCCGAGACGATCGATCATCTGGAATTCTGGTCGGTGAGGGACCACTCCCTCGCCGAAATCTGGACGTCGTCTCCGGCTTTCGAAGCCTATCGCGGCACCGCCTGGATGAAGGAGCCGTGCCGCTCCTGCGAGCGCCGGCATGTCGACTATGGTGGCTGCCGCTGTCAGGCGCTGGCATTGACCGGCGACCCGGCGAACGCGGATCCCGCCTGCGTCAAGTCCGATTTCCACGAACGGCTCGGCGAGATCGCCACGACCGAGGCTTCGACGGTGACCGATCCCGGCGCGGCGACCTATCGCGGGTTTCGGGTCGGGTAGAACATCGACGGATCAGATCGCCGATGCATCAGGGCTTCTGAACGCCGGGTCCAGGTGCTGCGCGGATTGGTTCTCTGCGTCGTTCGCAGGCTGAATGCCGAAGCGCTCTATCGTTCGCTCTGTGCCGAAGAGGGCCAACCGCTCCGCGAGAGTTGACGAAAAGATCGGATAGCGCTCGAAAACGTGGTCCTGAACTTCCTTGTTTCGAGCGCCCAGCAGCATGAGAGGGCAACTCAGGCCAGGATACGGACGGGCTTCGGCCATCGGTTGGAGCGAGCAGAAACGCTTATAGAATGCTGCGTGCTCGGGTCGAACAGTGGCGAGCATCCAATCAGCCTCGAAGTGTTCCGCCATCATGCATGCAAGTCTGATTACGGAAAATGGTACAAGAGGTTTTCGGTTTGCGAGCGGATCGATCACGAATCTGCTCGGATCTATCATCGTCTCGTCATTTTTCACTAACGGATCGAGTATGTCGCGATACGTATCGTACGCTGGACTTAATGGGGTCTCCTTCGAAAGTAGATGAATGCGAATAGATCCGACTATTGTATCTTCGGTCCGGGCACCAAAAATGATAGAATTGGGGTTATCATCGTAATTATCTGAAAATTTTTGCTCTGAAGTGGATGGAATCAAATTTTCCTTGCGGTAACAGCGATATCGCAATTGAAATACGGAATCTCGATCAGATCGATTATTTGCGATATTGTATTTAGTTTCCGAAAGGTTTCGGGAGAGTTTCTCGTGAAAATTTTGCGAATTTTTTTGCGCAGAGATTGCCATGCGATACGCCTCTACAAATAGTAAAGGCAGCTTAGCGCAATTAGTTATCGTTTTGATAACTAATATTTTCGCATTGCAATAAATGTATCGTTAGGCTTAACGGCAGCCGACGGATTGGTTCGTGGCGATCGGCTTCATTGGGTTCCCCGGGATGAGCGACGGGCCGGCCTTGAGCAAATCTCTGATCATCTCAGGGCGCAGCGGCGGCCCGTAGACGAAGCCTTGGACCTCGGCCGTGGGAATTTCCGCAATCAGGAATTCCAGTTGATCCATGCGTTCGACGCCTTCAACGACCACCTGAAGGCCGATGGTCTGTACCAGACTGAGAATGCCGCAGAGAAGGGCGCGTTCACGGTCCTTTTCAAGCGCTTCTCGAATGAATCGCCGGTCGATCTTGATCTTATCGAGGGGCAGCCGGGTGATATATTCGAGGTTCGAATACCCGGTCCCAAAATCATCAAGCGACAGGCCGACTCCCGCTGCATGCAACGCATCGAGCCGCCGGAATATATCAGGATCGCGATCAAGGAATATGTTTTCGGTTATCTCGACCTCAAGTCGCGATGGGGCGACGGAATGGCTGGCAGCAGTTCGAAGAATGACATCGACGATGTCCTCGCGGTTCAATTGGCTTGGCGAAATGTTGACTGCCACGCTCTTGTCGGCGGGCCATGTGGCTACCGCGGCACATGCCATACTTATCGTACGGTCGGTGATCGCAGGCATCAGGCCACACTCCTCCGCGACCGGCAGAAAGACTGCGGGGGAAACGGCGCCTTGCACTGGATCGTCCCATCGCAATAGCGCTTCACACGATCTGATACGGCCGCATAGCGGTTGGACGATAGGTTGGAAAACGAACGTCAGTTCATCTGAGTCGAGCGCTCTGCGCAGGCTCGACTCGATCCTCATACGCTCGACCTCGGCGTCCTGCA
>NZ_JALHBS010000077.1 GCF_024195285.1 Aurantimonas marianensis | reverse complement strand
TTGTAAAGGGCGAGGTCGGCTCGCTGAAGCAATTCGGCGGTCGTTTGCGCGTCGTCGGGAAAGAATGCCGTGCCGACGCTGCATTTGGCTGTCACCGATATTCCGTCGATCATGATAGGGTGACCAACTGCGGCGATCATCCGATCGGCGAAACGGGATGCTTCCTGTAAATCGCCATCGATATGCTGCAGGATCACGAATTCGTCCCCAGAAAAACGTGATACGATTGTGTCTTCATCACACGACGCTCTCATGCGATCAGCCACAAGGCTGAGGACGCGGTCCCCGAAGGAATGGCCATAGGTGTCATTCAGGCGCTTGAATCGGTCGAGATCGACGAAATGCAGTGCTAGCGGTGTTCGGTCGCGAATGGCCGTATCGAGGATTCGGACCATTTGTCCTTTGTTCGGCAGGCCCGTTAGTCCATCGACGTGTGCGAGCCGAAAGTTTTGTTCGGCAATAACAAACGTCTCTTCCATCATGCCTCTCATGCCGTCTGCAATCTTGAGCAGGGTGAGACAGAAGACGCCGAACAGAACGGCGAACAGAATGTGCCAGAAATCCCCTTGCCAGGCGAGACCGACCGTCATTGGGATCGCCGCCGCCGCCAACTGCAAGACGACCAACTTTCGGGAGGCGTAGTTTCGGCCGACAAGACCCGTCATGAAACACAGGGCGGTCGCGAACGAAAAGAATTCGGCTTCGACGTAGGTTTGTCCTTCGATGAAAATCGCCATCGGCCAGATACCGATGAGAAAAACGTGCGCGATACCGGTCACTTCGTAAAAGCGCTTGGCTGCTGCGACGGCCTCATCGGCCTCGTCGGCACGGCGGGCGCCGTAATAGATAGCTGATACGCGGACGGCCGTTATCACACTCAACGCGGCAAAGATCGCCCACACGCTCGACATGTCGGTCTGTAGCGCCGTCGCGAGGCAAGCGATGAGCGTAAATACGCATCCACGGGCAAAATTGCCGGCGTCAGCAAAGAGCATCTGCTTGTAACGATCCGATGGGCGTTCACCAGTCTGGATCGTCTTGAGCCTTTTAATCGCGAACTGCACCGTCGCTCCAATCAACGAGAGGCATCCAGCGTACAATGTAACGATTAAGGACAAATTTATCCTACGCTATGGAACGCAGGGCGGGTGAACTACAACCAGTCCTTGTAACGGAAGAACAGCATCGGAACGATCGCCGACATGATCATCAGTGCGAGGGCGAGCGGATAGCCGAAAGTCCAGCCTAGTTCGGGCATGAAGCGGAAGTTCATGCCGTAGATCGAGGCGATCAGCGTCGGCGGCAGAAAGGCGACGGCCACGACAGAGAAGATCTTGATGATGGCGTTCTGTTCGATCGAGATCATGCCGACCGTGGTGTCGAGCAGGAATGTCGTCTTGTTCGACAGAAACGACAGGAAGTCGTTGAGCGACTGGACGTCCCGGCCCATCGCCTTCACGCGGGGTCTGGCGTCTTTGGCGCCGGATTTGCGCCGGTCGAGAGCAAGCTGGAGAAAGGGGAGCAGGCGATCAATCGTGGCCAGGCTTTCCCGGGCGCGCGACGTGAGATCCCCGGCCGCCCCGACGCGTTGCAGCAACGATCTGAAATTCCTCGTGGCGGCCGGCTTCTTGCGCGCCGAGGAGGAGAAGACGTCCTCGCCGATGCTGTCGAGGGCGGCCGAAATCATCTCGAGCAGGTCGGCGACACGGTCGATTACCGTTTCAAGAAGCCCGATCAGGACCGTCTCCGCCGATGGTGGTCGATCGCTCCGGCCGGCGGCCGGCTTTTCGGCGCCGCCGGGCTGGATGGCGCCCGCATGGCGCGGCGTCTCGCGGCAGAGTTTGGCCGCGTAGATCGCAAAGCTCTTCGGTTCGCTGTAGCGCAGGGTGATCAGTCGGCGGCCGGCGAGCATGAAGGTGACCGGCGCGAAAGACGGCTTGCCGCTGTCCAGCCCGAACACCACCGACGCTGTCATGAAGTCGGCGTCATCCTGCGAATAGAGCCGGCTCGAAACCTCGATTTCGACCATTTCCTCGCGGGTCGGCACGTCGATGCCGCAGAGCTGTTCGACGGCGGCGATTTCGTCCGGACGCGGGTCGAGCAGATCGATCCAGACCGCCTCGGCCGGGATCGCGTCGGGCGATGCCCGAACCGCGCGCATCCTGGCACCGGTCGGGACATAGGCCTCGATCATGGACGCTTTTCCGTAAAATCGCGGAACCAGCTCGCGGCGCTGTCCTCGCTGACGGCTCCAGCTGCGACATCCATGACGAACTGGTAGAGCATGCCGTTATCGGCGGTGATATCGTAGCCGTGCTTCATCAGGAAAACCGCTGCGACCACGATCGCCGTCCGCTTATTGCCATCCACGAATGGGTGGTTGCGAGCGATCCCGTAGAGAAACGCCGCCGCGAGGTCGAAAACGTCTGGCTCTCCGTACGCGGCCTTGTTGAGGGGGCGGTCGACGGCCGACTCCAGCAGCCCGGCGTCACGAATTCCCCGCGCGCCGCCGAAGCGGTCGATCTGCTCACTATGGAAGGCCTCGACACTCGCTTGCGAAACCCAGCGCCAGGTCATTTCGCCAGTTTCGCCAACGCGTCACGATATTTGTCCATGAAGACGCGTGCATGGGCCAGTTCTTCCTCGAAGTCTGGCCCTGCCTTGATAAGCTTGACGCCATCTTCCGAAACGATGGCGTTCAAGCGGTCGCCGGTGGCCAATCCGGCCTGTTCCAGCACCTCCTTCGGTAAGATCACGCCTTCGGAATTGCCGATCTTGCGGATGACGGTGTTCATGGCAAAGCCTCCGATCTCCAGGTTCTGGCGTTATAACTAATGTTGAACCAGGTGGGTGGCAAGAGACTATTCGGCGGCTACCTTCTCATGGCCCAAGTGGCGGGAAAGGGCCCGCAGCAGGTCTTCAGCCGCTTCCGCGACGACCGTTCCCGGCAGGAAGATGGCCGCGGCCCCTGCCGCCTTGAGGGTGTCGACGTCCTTCGGGGGGATGACGCCGCCGACGACGATCATGATGTCGCCGCGCCCCTCCGCTTCCAGCGCCGCCTTCAGCGCAGGGACGAGCGTCAGGTGCCCGGCCGCCAGCGACGACGCGCCGACAATGTGGACGTCGTTCTCGACGGCCTGGCGCGCCGCTTCCTCGGGTGTCTGGAACAGCGGCCCGATGTCGACGTCGAAGCCGAGATCGGCAAAGGCCGAGGCGATGACCTTCTGGCCGCGATCATGGCCGTCCTGGCCCATCTTGGCGACGAGAATACGCGGCCGGCGGCCCTCGGCCTCGGCAAAGGCGGCGCTCATCGCCTGAACCCGTTCGATCCGCTCCGACATTGCGCCGGCCTCCCGTTTGTAGACGCCGGCGATGACCTTCGTCGTCGCGACATGCCGGCCGAACACTTTCTCCAGCGCGCCGGCCATTTCGCCGACGGTCGCCTGGGCGTGGGCGGCGGCGATCGACAGCTCAAGGAGATTGCCGTCGCCGCGCTCAGCCGCCGCCGTCAAGGCGGTCAGGGCCGCTTCGGTCACGGTGTCGTCGCGCTCGGCCCTGAGCCGCTCGAGCTTATCGATCTGCTGACGGCGTACGTTGGCATTGTCGACCGAGAGGACGTCGATTTCGTCGGTGTTTTCGTTCACGAACTTGTTGACGCCAACGACGGTCTGCGCGCCGGAGTCGATGCGCGCCTGGGTCTTGGCGGCGGCCTCCTCGATTCTGAGCTTAGGCAACCCCTTGTCGATGGCCTTGGCCATGCCGCCCATCTCCTCGACCTCCGCGATGTGGGAAAGGGCCTTTTCAGCGAGCAGATGCGTCAGCCGCTCGACATGCGTCGACCCGCCCCAGGGATCGATCGGCGTGGTGGTGCCGGATTCCCGGGCCAGCACATGCTGGGTGTTGCGGGCGATCCGGGCGGAAAAGTCGGTCGGCAGCGCCAACGCCTCGTCGAAGGAGTTGGTATGCAGCGACTGGGTGTGCCCCTGCGTCGCCGCCATGGCCTCGACGCAGGTTCTGACGACGTTGTTCATCACGTCCTGCGCGGTCAGCGACCAGCCCGAGGTCTGGCAATGAGTGCGCAGCGAAAGCGAACGCGGATCCTTCGGCGCGAAATTCTCCCGCATGAGCGCCGCCCAGACCAGCCGCGCCGCGCGCAGCTTCGCAACCTCCATGAAGAAGTTCATGCCCACGGCCCAGAAGAACGACAGGCGGGGGGCGAAGCGATCGATGTCGAGACCCGCCGCGACGCCCGCGCGGGCGTATTCGATGCCGTCGGCGATGGTGTAGGCGAGTTCCAGGTCCGCGGTCGCGCCGGCTTCCTGCATGTGATAGCCGGAAATCGAAATCGAGTTGTATTTCGGCATGTGCCTCGACGTATAGGCGAAGATGTCCGAAATGATCCGCATCGAATGCTTCGGCGGATAAATGTATGTGTTGCGGACCATGAACTCCTTCAGGATGTCGTTCTGAATGGTTCCGGACAGGTCCTTCTGGGCAACGCCCTGCTCTTCGGCGGCGGCGATATAGAGCGCCAGAACCGGCAGCACCGCGCCGTTCATCGTCATCGAGACGCTCATTTCGCCGAGCGGAATGCCGTCGAAGAGCTGGCGCATGTCGATGATCGAGTCGATCGCGACGCCGGCCATGCCGACATCGCCGGCAACACGCGGATGGTCGGAATCGTAGCCGCGGTGGGTCGCGAGATCAAAAGCGACCGAAAGCCCCTTCTGTCCCGCGGCGAGATTGCGGCGATAGAAGGCGTTCGATTCCTGCGCGGTCGAAAATCCGGCATATTGCCGGATCGTCCACGGCTTTTCGACATACATGGTCGGGTAGGGGCCACGCAGATAAGGCGCGATGCCCGGATAGGTATCGAGGAAGGGCAGATCCGCGATGTCGTCGGCGCCGTAGGCTCCCGCGATCGCGATCCCTTCCGGCGTCGCGAATGGCTCGCCAAGGGGCCGGGCTGCGGCGGGGTGGGTCGGCCGGCTCCAAGCGATGCGGGTGAAATCAGGAACCTTCGTCACGCCGGGGCCTCCACGGTTTCGCTGGTTCGGTGCGGGCGCAGCGGCTCGCAGCGGGTTTCGCCGGGCGGCTGGGAAGGCGGCTCGGCGGCAGCAGGCCGCCCGTGGAGATCATGGTGTCGCTCCTCATCGAGCGCGTAGAGATTGACGCCGACGATGACGATCTTCCCCTCCGCGAGCTTGGCGGCCCTCGCCGTGCGGGCGTCCATGACGCGGTTTTGCAGAACACCGGCGGAAAGACTGTCGAAGATGCCGCCCTCGGCCTCGATCTTCTGGAATTCGCTCCAGGCGACCTCCGCGGTCAGATCGGTCAGCGCCTCGATACCACCGGACCCGGCCGCCGGATCGGTGACGCGCGCCAGGCCGGATTCGTCCTGCAGGATGATCTGGATGTTGCGGGCAAGCCGCCGCGCGGCAGGGTCGGCAAGGCCGAGCGGCGTCGTGTGTGGCAGCACGGACAGGCTGTCGGCGCCGCCTGTCCCGGCCGCGAAGGCCGCGATCGTCGCGCGCAGGATGTTGCTGTGCGAATCCTTGGCCGCCATCATGCGCCAGGAGGTCTCGGCGTGGATGCGGGCCGCGGGCGCTGTCGTCTCGCCGCATTCCTCCAGCAGTTTGGCCCAGAGGAGCCGCAAGGCGCGCAGTTTCGCGGTCTGCTCGAACTGCCGCTGGTCGACTGCCAGGGTGAAGCCGATCGAAGCCGCCGCATCGGATAGGTCTATGCCGGCATCGAGCATCGCTCTCAGGTAATAGAGCGCCGTTGCCAGCACCGCGCCGAGTTCCTGCCCGGCGGTTGCGCCCGCGTCGTGGAAGACGCGCCCGTCCGCCTCGGCGACACGGCCGCGAAAGCCGCTCGCGCGAAGCGACTTCGTGGCGCGGCCCGCATGTGCCCGGAAGTCCCGCTCCGGGCCGGCAAAGCTTCCCGTGAAGGCGAAGGGGCCGATCGCGTCGAGACACAAATCGAGGGTGAGCGCCTCGAAATCCTGTCTCCGCTCCTTTGCCAAGGCACGGATCGCCTCGACGGCGCGCCGGGCGTCCATATGCGGCTCGATCCGCAACGAGACCATCTCCAGCTCGACATCCGCAAGGGCGCGGCCGATAGTGGCGACGTCCATGGGCAGCCCGAACCCGTGCGCCGATGCCGACCCGGCGAAAACCAAAGACAGACCGTTGGCGCCGCCTTCCAGATCCGCCAGCGCCTGGGCGTTGGCGCGCACGGCGTCGGGATCATCGACGCGTTGAAGGACCGCCCATCGCCCGTCCGCCGAGCGTGCGAGCGGAGACGCGTCGCGCCTGCGTTCGTGCAGTGGCCCATAGCTGAACCCATCCTCGGCCCGCGCGGCGAGCGAACCGAAATCCCGGCCCTTCAGGCCCTTTTCCACCAGGCTCCGCCATTCGGCTTCGCTGGTTTCCGGAAAGTCGATTTTGTCGATCGTCAGCGCCGTCATTGCCCCTCCCTTGCGGGCCATGCCGCGTTTCGCCTTGCTGGTGAGCCCGAATGTGGCCTTCCTCACCCGTCTAGATAACGCCTCTTCGGCATAGACGAAATGCGGCCTTCGGCTGACCTTGCTCCGCGCGCCGTCGACAGTCCTAGTCTGTCGCGATGACGGCGTCGGTCGGCGCCGCCAGTTTCCATACGACGCCGGCCGGCGCGTAGGTCATCTCCACCGTTCCGCCCAAGCCGCGCGACGTCATCTTCTGGGTCACCAATGTGCCGAATCCGGCGTGTTTGGGTTCGACGACCGGGGGGCCGCCGATTTCACGCCAGACAAGCTGGAATTGTTCAGCGACCGACCATGATATTCGCACGGTCCCGTCCGAACCGGAAAGCGCGCCGTATTTGGCGGCGTTGGTCGCCAGTTCGTGCAGCGCGAGCCCGATCGTCTGTGCCGCGGTCGAATTGAGATGAATGACGGGACCGTGCAGTTCGATCTGCTCGCCGCCGGCGCCGAACGCCTTCAGCTGCGTTTCAACGAGATCGGCCAGTACCGCGCTTTCCCAGCCGCTACCGGCGAGCAGGTCGGCGGACCGTGCCAGCGAACTCAGTGCCTCCGATAGCGTATCCAGGAACTGTGTCGTGTTGGCGCTCTCCTTCGCGGCGCGTCGGGCAATGGCGGCGATGAGCGCGTACTGGTTCTTGGCGCGATGGGTCATCTCGCGCATCAGGAAACGGTTTTGCTCCTCGGCCTCGCGGCGCTCCCGCGAGGCCTGCGCCAGAACTTTCGAGACCGCGCCGATCTCGGCAATGTCGGTCCCGAACGGCATGGCCGGTTCGCCCTTGCCGATGGCCTCGGCCTGTTTCGACAACTGCAGGATCGGCGCTGCGATGCGCCGGCCGAAAATGATGCCAAGCATGATGGAGAACAGCAGAAGCAGGATGCCGGCACTGATCAGCAGGATCCAGGATCTGAGTGCCGGCTGGACAATCACGGCATTCGGCACGGCGACGGTGGTGGTCCAGTTGGACAGGCCGGACACCGTCGACGCCTCGATCAAATCGTCGCTCAGGCGTGCGCCCAGCGTCTCCAGGATCGAAGGGTTGTCATAAGAAATCCCTTGCTGGGCTTGCATCCTTCCTTCGCTGGTCACCGCCGCGAAGACGCGCCGGCCCTCGGAATCCTTGATGATCGCCGACCATTCGCGCGGCAGGTTCCGGTTCGCGATGACGGCCTCCAGGGCATCGGCGGCCTTGTTGATCACCAACACATAGGCGACCGTTTGATCCCGCATCACCGGGACCGCGACATGGAACATGAAGCGGTCGGCCCGCTCGCCGAAAAAGACGCTGGAGACCATCGGTCGACGGGTCTCGAACACCTGCTCGATCGTCTTGGTATATTCGGTCTTGCGCGGCGATGGCGGAAAAGGCTCCAGCGTTGAGACCACGATCCGAAACGTGGGATCGATCAACTCGGCACTGGTCTGCGTGGCTCTGAGCGCTGCCACAGTCCGATCGTGAAAGCCAGCAAGATGTCCGGTTGCCAGCGAGGGCGAAGATGCGAGCACCTTGCCGCTGGTGATCATGCCGTAGATATCCCGATCAACGGCGTTGGAGACGATTTCGGCCGTATCGTTGACCTGCGCGGCGGCGATCTCACGCTGCTGTTCGGAGAATTGCAGCACCAAAAACGCGCTGAACAGCAGCGCGGGAATGAGAACGATCAGCGCGAACAGGACAAGATGGGCGAGGAGGGGAGGCCGCCGCATGACGCGCGACAGCTTTGCCCATCGCGCCCGTCTGGGCGCGGACATAAAAGCTCGCATCCGGTCAGGCAGCGAGCGAGCGACGTCCGCTTCGACACTCATCGGCTACATTCTCCGCGGCGCCGTGATCCTCGATCTGCGCCACGGCCCCTGCTAGTAAGGAACCCCTGCGTTTGTTACACGACCATACGTCAGCCTTGGCCCGTATTCCATAACCTATTGCTAGGATGCGCGCTTTTGCGCCGTTGCTCGACGCCGCCAAAGCCCGGCGGAGTTCCCGGCGACATGGTCAGACAAAGGGCGACAGACTAGGCACCGAGGCCAGGGCCCGATCGACGGTTTCGGGATCGGATTGGACCTTCGCAAAGGCGACGAGTTCGCGCGCGACGATCTGAATCTGTGCCATGTCGAGGCCAAGCCCCATCAGCTTCGAGCCGAGCCCCATGATACCGCCGCCCATCATGCCGCCGGGCGCGCCGTCGCCGCTGTCCTCGCCAGCCGTCGCGACCGCATCGGCGGCGCCCGGCGTTTCGGCGATCATCTTGCCGACCGCCGGATCGTCGCTCTCGGCTTTGAGATAGGCGAGTATGTGGCCGATAGCCGCCTCCGCGATGGACGGCTCAAGACCCGCCTCGGCTGCGATTTTCGCCAGCAGTTCGTCCATGCCTATCTCCTTTTGCCGCCGCGCCTGGGGAGCGGCGGAGGCTTGCCGCGGAGCTTGGCAAAGCCTGGTCGCCGATGCAATCGTCGACCACATGATTACCGCCGCCCCCGCTTGTTCCAAGCCTTTGGCCGTCTATAACGCCTATGGGCGATGAGCGAGGGATGGCGGATGCAGGAAACAGGCCGGATTTTTCTGGGAAGCAGCCGCGACCCGCGGGATGCGATCAGGAAGGGCGAGTATCTCGACCTCAGGCTCGCCAATCGCCACGGCCTGGTAACGGGCGCGACCGGCACCGGCAAGACCGTGACGCTGCAGATCCTCGCGGAGGGCTTCTCGGAAGCGGGCGTGCCGGTCTTCTGTGCCGATATCAAGGGCGACTTGTCCGGCATTTCCATGCGCGGCGAAAGCCGGGACTTCCTCGTCGAGAGGGCGGAAAAGATCGGCCTCGACCCCTATTATCACGACTTCTATCCGGTCGTGTTCTGGGACATCTTCGGTGAAAAGGGGCACCCGATCCGCGCCACCGTTTCCGAAATGGGACCGCTGCTGCTGTCGCGGCTGATGAACCTGTCGGACGCGCAGGAAGGCGTTCTCAACATCGCGTTCAAGATAGCCGACGAAGAGGGGCTGTTGCTGCTCGACCTCAAGGATCTGCAGGCGACGCTGGCGCATGTCGCGGAAAATGCCGACGACATCTCCAAGCTCTACGGCAATGTCGCGAAGGCCTCGGTCGGTGCGATTCAGCGTTCGCTGCTGGTGCTGGAACAGCAGGGTGCCGAAAGCTTCTTCGGCGAGCCGGCGCTCAAGATCGCCGATCTGATGCGCACCGATCGCGACGGACGGGGCATCGTGAACATGCTGGCCGCCGACAAGCTGATGATGAATCCGCGGCTTTACGCGACTTTCCTTCTGTGGCTGCTGTCGGAACTGTTCGAGGAGTTGCCGGAGGTCGGCGATCCCGACAAGCCGAAGCTGGTCTTCTTCTTCGACGAGGCGCATCTGCTCTTCGACGATGCGCCGAAAATCCTGACCGATCGGGTCGAGCAGGTCGTCAAGCTGATCCGCTCCAAGGGCGTCGGGGTCTATTTTGTGACCCAGAACCCGCTCGACGTGCCGGACGGCGTCCTGGCCCAGCTTGGCAATCGCGTCCAGCACGCATTGCGCGCCTACACACCCCGCGAACAGAAGGCGGTAAAGACGGCGGCCGAGACTTTTCGCCCTAACCCGGAATTCGACGCTTATGAGGCGATCACCCAGCTTGGGGTCGGCGAGGCACTGGTCTCCACCTTGGACGCGAAGGGCGTGCCCTCAATGGTCGAGCGCACGCTGATCCGCCCACCCTCGGCGCGTCTGGGGCCGATCAATCTGTCGGAACGCGACTCGATCATCGCCAAGAGTCCGGTGGCGGGCCAGTACGACCAGGCGATCGACCCGGATTCGGCCTATGAGATGCTGGTTGGCCGGGCCGAGGCCGAACTCCGTCAGGAGGAAGAGCAGCGCCGCTTGGAGGCGGAGGCAGCCGAGGAGCGCCGGAATGGAGAATCAGCGCGCCGCGCCGAGGCCGCGTGGGGGCGGCGCACGCGCACCGGCTTCCAGCTCCCCGATTTCGGTCTCGGGGGTGGCGGGCGCGACGACACAAGGGAGGTCGAGGACGTCGAAGAGGCAGGCTCGCGTCGTGGGTCGGCGCCCCGTCGCCGTCGCTCATCGGGTTACCAGCGGCAGACGCTGACCGAAACCGTTATGAAGCAGGTCGGCCGGACAGTGGCCTCGACCGTGACGAGGGCGGTCTTGCGAGGCGTTCTCGGCGGCTTCAAGCGCGGCCGCTGACTGACGCAGCGTCAGGCTTCGGTGGAGCGCAACCGGTGCCGCGCTGGGGACGCAATGACCCGGAGACCTTCCCAACACGGGTTCGCCTCCCCATCTTGGCCCCGGCGAACCATCGGAAAGGACGAACCATGAACCGAAAGTCGGGCCTTGCGTCCTACATCCTCTGGCTCTTGTGCTTCGGCGGAATTTGCGGCCTGCACCGGTTTTATCTCGGGCGGTTCTGGACGGGCCTATTGTGGCTGTTCACATTCGGGCTTCTGGGTATTGGCCAATTGATCGATTTGTTTCTCATTCCCGGCATGGTGCGCGAAGAAAATCTCGAAACGCGTATCGACCACATGGAGCGTGAGCGCGATCGTTTGCGATAGGCCTGAAAAATCCGATCGTGCAGAAAAAAGGACGAGAGAATCTCCCGCCCCTTTTGACTGCGATAAGCGCAGGGCAGCCGGTCAGACCATCCCGCTTTGGGTCACGACTAGCGGCGAGCCGGACTTGACGCGGTCATACAGATCGATCGCGTCCTGGTTCATGAAGCGGATGCAGCCGGAGGACGAGTTCGTCCCGATCGTCCAGTATTCCGGCGTGCCGTGCAGACGGTAGAGCGTGTCCTTGCCACCCTGGAAGATGTAGAGCGCGCGCGCGCCCAATGGATTGGCGAGACCCGGCTCCATGCCGTCCGCATATTTGGCCAGGCTCGGCTCGCGTTTGATCATCTCCTTGGGCGGCGTCCAGGTCGGCCATTTCTTCTTCCACTGGACCTTGGCCCGGCCGCTCCAGGCAAAGCCCGCCCGTCCGATGCCGACGCCGTAGCGCATCGCGCGGCCACCGGGCATCACCACATAGGCGTAGTAATTCGCGGTGTCGACGACCACAGTCCCAGGCGCTTCGCCCGTCGGATCAGCGACCTCCTGACGATAGAACCTCGGATCGACCCGTTTCAGATCGACGGCCGGAATCCGGTATCCACCATCGACCACCGGCCCGTACATCGACACATATTTGGGTTCGATCCCGCGCTCCACGGGATAGGGGGCCACGGACACGACCTTGGCGCGAGGCCCGGTGGTGCAGCCGGCCGCGACCGCCGTTGCACCGAGTCCGAAACCGAGGAGCAGTTTGCGACGCGTGAAAAGGGAATTGCCGTTATTCGTCATCTATCCAGCCTGTTATTCTTGTCGGCCGCCACCCTACGGGCGAGAACCGTAAATTGTTGTTACCGAGCGAACACTTTCCAAGCTGTTCGGTTCCATTTCGATCACATCCGTTTGATCGATTTGGCGAAGTGGGCGCGGAACGCGCGGGTAAGCCCGGTTCCCGCTCCCCTCATTCCGCGTCAGGCGACGCCGTGTGGAAAATGCGCGGCCGTCCGTGTTGGGTTCGTCCGGCAAATGGTCGTCAGACCAGATTCGGCAGGCTGCGAAGGTCCGCCAGGACGGCATTCGGCGGAAGATCCAGGTATTCGTCCGGCTCGCCTCCACGGTTGATCCAGACCGTGTTGAAACCGAATTGCGTGGCGCCCGCAATGTCCCAGCGATTGGATGACTGAAACGATACGGCGTCCGGATAAAGCCGAAAGCGTGTCGTCACCAGTTCGTACATGGCCGGCGCGGTCTTGTATGCTCCGCAGTCTTCCGCCGAGAAGACCGCGTCGAACAGATCCTCGATACCCGCCGAGCGCACCGCCCGCTTCAACATCTCCCGCGAGCCATTGGACAGGATCGCAAGGCGCGCCTCGCGCTCCTTGAGCGCTCTGAGCGTCCCGGGCACCTCCTCGAACGCGTCGAGGTCGCGATAGGCCTCGAGCAGTTTTTCGCGAAGCCCAGGGTCCGCCGACGGAACCTTTTTGAAGGCGTAGTCGAGGGCGTCCTCCGTCAATTGCCAGAAATCCCGATCGGCAGGTCCCATCAGGCCACGAACCCAGGAGTATTCGAGTTGCTTGCGGCGCCATATCTCGGAAAGAATCCGGCCCGATTCCCCGAGATCGCCAGCGTGCCGGGCGACGGCGGCGCCAGTATCGAACAGCGTGCCGTAGGCATCGAAGACATAGACCGAATGCAAATGGGTTCTCCCTGATCGTATGGCGGCGCTCTGAGCCTACAGGGTCAATATGGGCGCCCCGCGGCAATTGGAAGCGCCGGCGTCTTCCGCTCGGCGGGCGGGTTCCTGGTGGCGGTTCCACCTTGGCCGTTTCACGGGACGCGACCTCGGCCTGCAAAGGAGGGCCAGGTTTTACATCCGCGTGCCGCGCCAGCCGAACGTCGATTTCAAAGGGACCTTTTACGCCGCCAGCCAGACGCCGAGGCTCGCCGGTTCTGTGCCGTCTGAGGTTTCACTTGTGAAGATAGATGCTCTTGGTGTCGGCCCGGCGGGTAAGCTGCTCGATCTCGGGAGGAGTGGCTTTGACCGGAGGTCCCATGAAACGCATTCCCACCAGGGCGCCATGAGCCCATGCCACAGCGGCGGGGCGGAACGTACGATCGGATTGGTCGTAGATCGAGAGCTGCAAAGGGAGGCGGGCGGTCGCCTCGCGGCGGACACGCAATCCACCCTCGCAGATGTCGACGGCCATCGCGTCTTCCAGGAAGCGGCGATGGGCGTCGAGCAGCTTGACTGGGCGAAGGCGTGTGCGCCGTCGGTCCCACCGGCGTTTATTTGTCGGATCATGAAGAATTTCTGTCCGCATTACCGGGGCCTGTGATGGTCGCGCATCCAATTAACGCCGCGCACCGAGACGAGATCATATTTCCGCTGTAACGGTACGAGTTAATCCTTGACGTTGCCTTACCAGCCTTGCTGAATCTTTTAAGCTTCACCCGCCACGGTTGACTCCGGCGCCCGGCCATCGCTAGCGCAACGACTACCCTGTGCGTCCGCTCCTGTGCCACGATGGCGATAACCTCGGAGCGCCACGGCGGCCAAACCCAACCGGAGCTTCTCCATGTCGCAGAAAATGACCCGCACGCGCAGCTTCTTCGATGGCGAATGGCATGACGGCAATCCCGGCCTGATCGGCCCGCGTAGCCATGCGATGTGGCTCGGCAGCTCCGTCTTCGACGGCGCGCGGTGGTTCGACGGCCTGGCGCCCGACCTCGACCGGCATTGCGAGCGCGTCAACCGATCCGCCCGGGCGCTCGGGCTGAAGGCGACCGTGGCGTCGCAGGAGATCGTGCGCCTGACACGCGAAGGGCTCGAAGGGTTCGATGGCAAGACCGCCGTCTATATTCGTCCGATGTACTGGGCCGAGGATGGCGGCTACATGGGCGTCCCGGCCGACCCGGAAACGACGCGATTCTGCCTTTGCCTCTATGAAGCGCCGATGATCGCACCCTCGGGGTTTTCTCTGGGGGTTTCGCCGTTTCGGCGGCCGACGCCCGAAACCATGCCGACACTGGCCAAGGCCGGATGTCTTTATCCCAATAACGGCCGGGCGATCATGGAGGCGAAATCGCGCGGCTTCGACAATGCTCTGGTGCTCGACATGCTTGGCAATGTCGCCGAGACCGGAACGTCCAATCTTTTCATGGCGAAGGATGGCACCGTGTACACGCCGGTTCCCAACGGCTGTTTCCTCGACGGAATCACCCGCCAGCGCGTCATCGGGCTGTTGCGCGAGGAAGGCAAGGAAGTGGTCGAGGCATCGCTGACGGTCGCCCAATTCCTCGACGCCGACGAGATTTTCTCGACAGGCAACCACTCCAAGGTGGTGCCGGTGGTCGGCATCGAGGGGCGCGAGCTCCAGCCCGGTCCCGTCTACGAGGCGGCGCGTGAGCTGTATTTGTCCTTCGCCCGCTCGGCGGGCTGACAGGCCGCCGAAAAGCCGACCGGTGGCAAACGCAACCGTCGGCCCTAACTTCCCCCTTCGCCAATTTTTGACGTTTCGGGCAACCCTCGCCGGGTCTGTCCGTTGCGCTCAGGACCTAACCAACCAGAAGGAGACGCACAAAATGGCATTCACCCTTCCCGAGCTTCCCTACGCCTACGACGCGCTTGGCCCGTACATGTCGAAAGAAACGCTCGAATATCACCACGACAAGCACCACAACGCCTATGTGACGAAGGGCAACGAGCTGGCTGAAAAGGCTGGAATGTCCGATCTGTCGCTCGAGGAGATCGTCAAGAAGTCGCACGGCAGCGACCAGGCGCTCTTCAACAATGCGGGCCAGCACTACAACCACATCCATTTCTGGAAGTGGATGAAGCCGGGCGGCGGCGGCAAGAGCCTGCCCGGCAAGCTTCAGATCGCATTCGATTCCGATCTCGGCGGCTATGACAAGTTCAAGGCCGATTTCGAGGCCGCTGGCGCCGGCCAGTTCGGTTCGGGCTGGGCCTGGGTCGCCGTCAAGAACGGCAAGCTCGAGATCATGAAGACCCCGAACGGCGAGAACCCCCTGGTGCATGGCGCCGAACCGATCCTCGGCGTCGATGTCTGGGAGCACTCCTATTATATCGACTACCGCAACGCCCGACCGAAATATCTCGGCGCGTTCGTCGATAATCTGATCAACTGGGATTACGTCCTGGAGCGTTTCGAAACCGTTGCCGGATAAGCCGAGGGGATTTTCCCTTTCGGCTCGCAACCGCGTTCGCGAAATATATTGGGGCTCCGCAGGCGAGGCTTGCGGGGCGCATTCGAAACTTGGTCGTGTTGACGTTTTCGTGAGATGGGTCGGACCTAAGCCCGATTGCGCCAGACCGCGAATTCCTCTCAATTATTTTGGTGCTTGTCCGCAGGGGCGGACGCTTTCGGGAGACGCCTTCAATGCAACAGATCAAAATTCTAGCCATCGTGGTAGCGACCGCGACCGCTGCTCTCGCGCTGCCGGCTTATGCCCAGAACGTCGAGCCGATCAAGCAGCGGCAGGAACTGATGGAAGGCAATGGCAAGGCCGCCAAGCTGTCCGGGCAGATGATCAAGGGCGAGGCGGAATTCGATCCCGCCAAGGCGGCGGAGGCCTTCCAGACCTTTCATCAGACTGCGGAAAAGTTCGGCTCGCTTTTCCCCGAGGACAGCAAGACCGGTGAGGAGACCGAGGCGGCGCCGGCGATCTGGGAAAAGCCCGAGGAATTCCAGGCTGCTGTCGCGAAGTTCGAAAAGGATGCGGCGACCGCCATCGCCGCCAACCCGCAGGATATCGACGCCTTCAAGCAGAACTTCGCCATGGTGGCCGAGAACTGCAAGGGATGCCACGAGGACTTCCGTATCAAGAAGGAAAATTGATAGCGCCTAGCCGCAGGGGCCGCGACGCAGGACGGACATCGGCGACATGCTCAACCGCATCCTCACCACCGTCTTTTTCTGCGTCGTCCTCGGCGCCGGCGGCTTCTATCTGCTAACGATGCCGGATTCGCTCGATGCGGCAACGTTGCCCGACGAGCAGTCTGGCGACACGGCGCGGGGCGAGCGGATGTTCTGGGCCGGTGGCTGCGCTGCCTGCCATGCGCCCTCGAAGGCGGAAGGGACCGCGAAGCTGAGGCTCGGCGGCGGCGATCCGCTGAAGACGGATTTCGGCAGTTTTCGCGCTCCCAACATTTCGCCGGATCCGACCGACGGGATCGGTTCCTGGAGCTTCGCCGACTTTGCAAATGCCATGCAGCGCGGCGTCGATCCGGAAGGCGAACATCTCTACCCGGCCTTTCCCTATTCCTCCTACGTGAAGATGAAGCCCGGCGACGTCGCCGACCTTTGGGCCTTCCTGAAGACGCTGCCGCCGGTCGCGGGACAGGCGCCGCCGAGCGAACTCGCCTTTCCGTTCAACATCCGCCGCGGGGTAGGCCTGTGGAAGCTCTTCTTCCTCGATGATGCGACGCCGATCGTCGACCTTGGCGAGAGTGCCTCGGACGCGGCCCGCGCCGGGCAGTATCTGGTGGAGGGCCCCGGCCATTGCGGCCAGTGCCATACACCGCGCACCTTTGGCGGCGCCGGCGGACTGGAAACGGATGCGTGGCTCGCCGGCGCGCCGAACCCGGAGGGCGAGGGACGTGTTCCCGATATACCCTCGTCGAAGGACGGCATCGGTGCCTGGTCGGCCTCCGACATCGTCTATTATCTGGAAAGCGGCTTCACGCCGGATTTCGATTCCGTCGGCGGCGCGATGGTGGCAGTGCAGGAGAATATCGCCCGCTTGCCCGCGACGGATCGCGAGGCGATCGCAGCCTATCTCAAGGCATTGCCGGCGGGAGAGAGCGCCGGCAAATAGCCCGGACAGTTCCGGCGCGCGCCTGATCGTGGGGCAGCCGTCGGGCTAACCGCCCCGACCCATCAGTTTGAGCGCGAAGGCGTAGATATAGGCGACTTCTTCCAGCTTGGAGAAGCGGCCGGAGGCGCCGCCATGGCCCGAATCCATGTTGGTGCGCAGGATCACCGGATTGTCGTCGGTCTTGACCTCGCGCAGTCGGGCCACCCACTTGGCCGGCTCCCAATAAGTCACGCGCGGATCGGTGAGCCCAGCCAGCACCAAGATCGGCGGATAGGCCTGCCGCTTGACGTTGTCGTAGGGGCTGTAGGACGCGATGACCTCGTAATCCCCGCCCGACAGGATCGGATTGCCCCATTCGGGCCATTCCGGCGGCGTCAGCGGTAGCGTGTCATCGAGCATGGTGTTGAGAACGTCGACGAAGGGTACCACGGCGATGATGCCGCCGAATTTGTCCGGCGCCATGTTGGCGACCGCGCCCATCAGCATGCCGCCGGCCGAGCCGCCATTGGCGACGATCCGCTCGTGTCGGGTGTAATTTTCGGCGACGAGGTGGTCGGCGCAGGCGATGAAGTCGGTGAAGGTGTTCGCCTTGTTGCGCCGCCGCCCGGCGTCGTACCAGGCAAAACCCTTGTCCTTGCCACCGCGGATATGGGCGATGGCGTAGACGAAACCGCGATCGACCAGCGACAGGGCGTTGGTGCTGAAGCTGGCGGGGATGGCGATGCCATAGGAGCCATAGCCATAGAGAAGGCAGGGCGCGGTGCCGTCGAGCGGCGTGTCCTTGTGGTAGAGTAACGAGATCGGCACCGTTTCGCCGTCCTTGGCGGGCGCGAAGATGCGCCGGGTCACGTAAGCTGCCGGGTCGTGGCCGGAGGGAATCTCCTGCGTCTTCAACAAGGTGCGTTCGCGCGTCTCCACATCGTAGTCGAAGGTCTGGGTCGGCGTGGTCAGTGATGAATAGGTGAAGCGGATGGTGTGGGTGTCGAATTCGTAAGTGCCGGCCAGCCCGAGCGAATAGGCTTCCTCTTCGAAGGCGATCGCATGTTCCTCGCCATCCGCCAGCCGCTTGACGACGATCCGCGGCAGGCCGTCACGTCGTTCGAGCCAGATCAGGTGACGTTTCAACACCATGTGGCTGAGGATGAGACGTCCATCCTCATGCGCGACGAAATCGGTCCAGTCCGAGCGCCGCGATGCGTCGGTCGGCGCCGTCACGATCTTGAAATCCCGGGCGCCGTCGCAATTGGTCAGGATGTAGAGGGTGCCGTTGCCCTCGTCCACGCTGTATTCGACGCCGGTTTCGCGCGGCGCCAGCAGGCGGGGTTCGGCCGCTGCGTTGTTGGCGGGAATCAGCCAGCACTCGGAGGTTTCGTGGTCATGGATGTCGATGACCACGAATTCGCCCGACTGGGTCTTGTCGACCCCCATGAAGAAGCCGGTGTCGGTTTCCTCGTAGATCAGCGTATCGTCGAGCGGGTCGGTGCCAAGGCGATGAAAATAAACCCGGCTCGGGCGATGGTTGGAGTCCAGCCGCGTGTAGAAGATGCCCTTCGAGCGGGCCGACCAGACCGTCCCACCGCTGGTGTCCTCGATGCGCAGCGGCAGATCCTCGCCGGTCTCCATGTCGCGGATCGAGACGGTGTAGAACTCCGAGCCCTTGTCGTCATGAGTCCAGGCGAGCCAGCGATGGTTGGTCGAGTGGCTGACGCCGCCGAGCGAGAAATAAGCGCGGTCGGCGGCCTCCGCCTGCCCGTCGAGAAGGACTGTCTCCTGCGGCCCATCGCCGAAGCGGGGACGCCGGATGAAGCGCGGATACTCCGCTCCGACCTCGAAGGAAACCCCATAGGCCCACTCTCCATCAGGTAGGGGCACAGACGAATCATCCTCCTTGATTCGCCCGCGCATCTCCTTGACGAGAGCTTCGCGAAGCCCCTCGGTGCCGGCCATCACCTCCTGCTGATAGGCATTCTCGGCAATGAGATGATCGCGGATTTCGCTGTCGAGGACACTGGTGTCCTTGAACACCTCCTGCCAATTGTCGGCCCGCAGCCATGCGTAATCGTCCGAGCGTTCGCGGCCATGTCGGATGTCGGTCCGGGGACGCCGTTCGGCAATTGGGGGAGTGGGCTTCAATTCGGCTGTGGAAGAGTTTGTCATCAGGCCTGACTTGCGGGAAGGGCTGGGAGAATCGCCGTTGAATGCGGCGGATGGCACCTCGTGCAATAGTAGCGAAGAATGACGGACAGGCCAAACCGCCCGCGGCGTCGGCCGCCGGAGTCCCGATCCTCCAAATTCCCGTTTCGGCGTCGACCGGCCACCCACCGGGTTGCGCAAGCGCGGGAGGAGCCGTCCCGAATCGCCGTCATTTCATGGGAACCCGGTAAAGTCTCATTTTTCCTCCGCGCCAAGGATGTTTTTCGGTGGCGTATGGCATACCACTGTACTAGAAATGGGGTGCGGGTCAGGCTTCGGGTGAACCGGTCTTGCCCACAATGACTGCTCTCCGTATGAGGGAGTCGGGACGGCGCGTCGCGGATGCGGTGTGGCGACGAGCGAGGGATGGAGTACGCGCCGCCGATGACGGGTATCGAGGCAACGACAGGACTTTTCGCGCTTGCCCTGCCGTTCATCGCCGCGGCTTTGGCTCCGATGCTCACCCGTCTTCTCAAGCAGCATGCCTGCTGGCCTCTGGCGCTCGCTCCGGCGTTGGCCTTCCTGTTCTTCCTGCAGGCGCTGCCGGCTGTCGCCGAGGGCAACGTGCTGCTGTTCGGGTTCGACTGGATCCCTTCGTTCGACGTGCGGTTTTCGTTCCGCCTCGACGGCCTGTCCTCGACCTTCGCGCTTCTGATCACCGGCATCGGCACGCTGATCGTCCTTTATTCCGGCGGCTACCTGGCCGGTCACCAGGATCAGGGGCGTTTCTTCTCGTTCATTCTGATGTTCATGGGGGCGATGCTGGGGCTGGTCGTCGCCGACGATCTCATCACCCTGTTCGTCTATTGGGAACTGACGTCGATCACCTCGTTCCTTTTGATCGGCTTCGATCACCACCGCGAGGCGGCGCGACGGGGCGCGATTCAGGCGTTGGTCATCACCGGCGGTGGCGGGCTGGCGCTGCTCGCCGGCCTGATCGTGATTCGCGAGTTGCTCGGCCTGTCCTCGATGAGTGACGTACTGGCCGCCGGCGACGCGCTTCGAGACAGCGCTTTTTACGTACCGATCCTGCTTCTCGTGCTCGCCGGCGCCTTCACCAAATCCGCGCAGATGCCGTTCCACGTCTGGCTGCCCAACGCCATGGAAGCGCCGACGCCGGTCTCGGCCTATCTGCATTCCGCCACGATGGTGAAGGCCGGCGTCTATCTGCTGCTGCGCTTCCATCCGGCCTTGGGCGATACCACGCTATGGACGACGATCCTGCCGCTGTTCGGCTCGGTGACGCTGGTCGTCGGGGCGCTGCTGGCGATCCGCGCCAGCGACATCAAGATTACGCTCGCCTACACGACCGTTGCCTCGCTCGGCCTTCTGGTCATGCTGATCGGAGTCGGCACCGAGGCCGCGATCACCGCCGCGGTGCTCTATCTGATCGCCCATTCGCTGTTCAAGGGCGGCCTGTTCATGGTCGCCGGATCGATCGACCACGGTGCGCATACGCGCCAGATCGACCATCTCGGCGGGCTCGGCCGGGCGATGCCGATCACCTTCACCGCGGCGATGCTCTGCGCCCTCTCGATGGGCGGGATCACGCCCTTCGTCGGCTTCCTCGCCAAGGAGGAAATCTACTATGCCCTCGAACATGGCGACGCCTATCACATCGCGTTGATGGTCGCGGCGATCGCCGGCAACGCGCTGATGTTCGCGGCCGCTTTCGTCGTGGCGCTCAAGCCGTTCGTCGGGCGGATGCCCGAGACGATCCATCATCCGCACGAAGGGGCCCCGACGATCTGGCTCGGCCCCTTGACCCTCGGTGTGCTCGGCCTTCTCGGCGCATTGTTCTATGGTGCCTATCACGCCTATTTCTCTGGCCCGATGGCCTCCGCCGCGATGGGTGAGCCGGTCGCGATCGAGATCGGCTGGGTGCCGCATCTCAACCTTGCCTTCATGCTGTCGCTGCTGACCATCGCGTTCGGCATAATTCTCTACGTCTTCGCGGCGCGTCTTCGCTCCGGCCTCGCCGATCTTCTCGCCGCGATCGGCTGGGGGCCTGACCAGGGATTCGACCAGGCGATGCGGGGGCTTTTGCGTGGGGCGTTCGCGATTACCAATTTCCTGCAATCGGGCCGCCTCGACATCTACATGACGGTGACGGTCATTTTGATCATCGCGGCGCTGTTCGGACCGATGGCCTATATGGACGCCTTTCCGGCCATGCCCGAATTTCCCTCCCTGGCCTTCTACGAATGGACCGTTCTCGGGCTCGTGGTCCTCGGCATCTTCGCCGTTGTCATCGCCAACAACCGCCTGACCGCCATCGTCTCGCTGGGCATTCAGGGTTTCGCGGTGGCGTTGATCTTCATGCTGCTCGGCGCGCCGGATCTGTCCTTCACGCAATTCATGGTCGAAACGCTATCGGTGGTCATCTTGGCCCTGGTGATGACCCGGCTGCGGCTGTCTGCGGCGGATCACCGGCCGCTGCGCGAGTCCCTGCCGGACGCTGTGCTGGCTATCGCTGGCGGAGCCGGCTTCGGCCTGTTCCTGCTGGCGGTGACCCAGCGCCCCTTCGACGCCTCGCTGTCGGATTTCTTCGAGAGCTACAGCTACACCATCGCCCACGGGCGCAATATCGTGAACGTCATCCTCGTCGACTTCCGCGGCATCGACACGATGGGCGAGATCGCCGTCGTCATGACGGCCGGCCTCGCCATTCTGGCGCTGATCCGCGTCAGGGTCGGGCGCAAGGGCGAGCGCTACCCCGATCCGACGGAGCAGACGCCATGAGGACGGTCATCTTCCGTTTCACCATCCCCTATCTGACGACCCTGATGGTGCTGTTTTCGATCTTCGTGCTGCTGCGTGGGCACAACGAGCCCGGCGGCGGCTTCATCGGCGGCCTGATCGCCGCGTCCGCCTTTGCCATCTACGGCATCGCCTGCGGCGTCGCGCCGGTCCGCCGGGCTTTGTATTTCCACCCGATGGCGATCGCGGCCAGCGGCCTTATGATGGCGGTCTTGTCCGGCGTGGCATCGCTCTTCGTCGACGCCAAGTTCCTGACCGGCCTATGGGCGTTTCCGGCGATCCTCGGCGGCGATGTCGCCTTGTCGACGCCGCTGTTCTTCGACATCGGCGTCTATCTCGTCGTCGTCGGGGCGATCAGTTCCATCGCCCTGGCCCTCGAAGAGAGGGAGAGCGACTGATGGAAACCGCGCTCAGCTTCGTCGTCGCCTGCCTGTTCGGCACAGCGCTCTACCTGCTCCTGTCGAAGCACATCATCCGCATGCTGCTCGGTGTCGTCCTGCTCGGCAACGGCGTCAATCTGTTGATCTTCACCGCCGGGCGCATCGGACCGATCGCACCGCCGATCATTCCGGACGATCTCCAGATACCGGAAAGCGCGATCGCCAATCCACTGCCGCAGGCGCTGATCCTGACCGCCATCGTGATCTCCTTCTCCTTCTTCGCCTTCCTGCTGGTGTTGGCCTATCGCGCCTATCAGGATCTCAACACAGACAACACCGACGAGATGCGCCTCGCCGAACCCAAGGACCAGGGGCTGCCGCCCCTCGGCTACTGACCATGGCTATCGGAAACGTCGAGGTCCTCAAGGCCGAAGCCATGGTGAAGGGCGCGGTCGCGGCGTCCGATTATCTCGTCGTGCTGCCCGTCGTCACCTGCTTCATTTTCGGAGCCGGCCTGCTGATGCTGAGAAAACGCACCGGCTGGCATCCGTGGCTGGCGATTCCCGGCTTTGCGCTTCTCTTCGGCATCGACGTCGCGCTTCTCGTCAAGGTCGCCGGGGAGGGGCCCCAGACAATGATGATGGGCGGCTGGAAACCGCCTTTCGGCATTGCCTTCACGGTCGATCTGATGGGGGCGCTGTTCGTCACGGCGGCCGGTTTCGTGGCGCTCGCCTGTGCGATCTACGCGGTGGCCTCGATCAGCGCGACGGAACGGCGCTACGGCTTCTATCCATTCTTGTTCCTGATGATGGGCGGTGTCTCGGGCGCCTTTCTGACCGGCGACATCTTCAACCTCTATGTCTGGTTCGAGGTGCTTCTGATCGGCTCGTTCGGGCTTTTGATCCTCGGCTCCGAGCACGAACAGCTCGACGGCGCGACCAAATACTGCATGCTCAATCTCGTCGGTACGACGCTGTTCCTGATCGCCACCGGCTATCTCTATGGCATCTTCGGCACGCTCAACATGGCCGACATCGCCACGAAGGCCGCGGAGATGCCGGATGATGGCGCGGTCTATACCCTCGCCGTTCTCTATCTGGTGGCTTTTTCGCTGAAGGCCGCGGCGTTTCCGCTCAACTCCTGGCTGCCCGCATCCTATCACACGCCGCGCTTCGTGGTGTCGGCGCTTTTCGCCGGCCTTTTGACCAAGGTCGGCGTCTACGCGATGATCCGGGTGCTGCTGATGCTGTTTCCGCCGGAACGGGCCGGCCTCGCACCGGTGATCGCCTGGATCGCGGGATTGACCATGCTCGTCGGGGCACTCGGCGCGCTGGCGCAGACCGATCTCCGGCGGCTTTTGAATTACGTCGTCATCGCCGGCATCGGCACGATTCTCGCGGGGCTGGCGGTGCCCTCGGTCACCGCTGTTTCCGGCGCACTTTCGGTGGTCGATCCGGTAACGGCGGCGCAGTCGGTCGCGGCGCCGGTGGCTGCGGTGCTTCAGACCGGGCTGTCCGGCTCGATCTATTATGCCCTGCACTCGATCGTCGTCATGACCGGGCTCTATCTCGCGGCCGGAACCGCAGCGTTCCTGTCGGGTTCATCCTCGCTGGCGGAGATGGGCGGACTGTGGCGCCGTCATCCGCTTTTCGCGGGATTGGTCCTGGTGCTGCTGTTCGCGGTATCCGGCCTGCCGCCGTTTTCCGGCTTCTGGCCAAAGGTTGCGCTCGTGCGAGCGACGCTCGTCGCCGACATGCCTTGGCTGGCCGCCACCATCCTTCTGTCCGGCTTCCTGCTGACCATCGCCAGCGCGCGTGTCTTCGCGCTGGCCTTCTGGCGGCCGCTGCCGGCGATCCACGGGGTGGCCAGCGAAAGCGAGGTCGCCCGCATCGAGGCCGAGACGTTTCGGGCGCCCGGGCCGGGCAGGGCGCTATCGTTGGTTCCGATGCTCGGGCTCATCACCTTTGTGATCGGGGCCGGCATCTGGCCGGAGTGGCTGGCGCGGCTGACCGACAGCGCCGCGACCGGCGTCATCGATCCGGCGGCCTATCTTTCCTCTGTCTTCGGAGGCGGATCGTGAGGCTCTCGCTCTTCAACCTTATCCTGGCGCTGATCTGGGTAATCGTCTCAGGCTCGTTCACCCTCCTCAATCTCGTTTTCGGCTTCGTATTGGGCGCGGCGGCGCTGTATCTGATCCGCGAGCAGGTCGGCACGGTCGGCTATGTCGGGCGGGCCGGCCGCATCCTCACGCTGTTCCTGCTGTTCCTTTACGAGCTGCTGATATCCGCCTGGCGAGTGGCCGTGCTGGTGCTGACGCCAAAGCCCGATCTCAAGCCCGGCATCTTCGCCTATCCGTTGAAGGTCGACACGGATTTCCAGATCACGGTTCTCGCCAATATGATCACTCTGACGCCCGGCACACTCTCCGTTGACGTCTCGGAGGATCGCTCCACCCTCTACGTTCACGCGATCGATTGCTCCGATCCCGACGCTACGAAGGCGGATATCGCCGGCGGTTTCGAGCGCAAGATCATGGAGGCGTTTCAATGAACCTTCATGACGTCGCCCAGTGGTCTCTCGAGATTTCGCTGACGGTCTCACTGGTCGTGCTGAGTCTGGCCTTCCTGATCACCGTCACCCGGATCGTCATGGGGCCGACGCTGCCCGACCGGGTGCTCGGTCTCGACATGCTGACCAGTGTCGCGATCGGCTTCATCGCCGTCATCGGCATCGACACAGGCTTCACACTCTATATCGATATCGCGATCGCGCTCGGGCTCGTCGGCTTTCTCGCGACCGTCGCCTTCGCGCGATTCATCATGGCGCGCGGAAAGACCGAGGAAGAACGGATGGAGCAGTTACGGGCCGGCGCGAATGCGACCAGCGGGGGCGAGCCGCTATGATCGGGGACATCGCCACCATCATCGCTAGTCTCCTTCTCCTTGCCGGCTCGGCTTTCGTTGCTGTTGCCGCGCTCGGCATTCTGCGTTTGCCCGATCTCTACACACGGATGCACGCCGCCTCGAAGGCGGGTTCGGTCGGCTCGGCCATGCTGCTGATCGCCCTCGCACTCACCGCGGACGAGACGCCGGTTGTGCTCAGGGCGCTCGCCGCTGTCGCGTTTTTCCTGTTGACCGCGCCGATCTCGGCACATCTCCTGGCCAAGGCCTCCTATTCGGTGGGCTATCGGATGTGGGAGGGCTCTGTCCTCGACGAGATGCCTCCGGTCGATCCGACCTTGGGAACCGCGAAAGCGCCGCCGCCGCAAGGGCCGATCACCGGCGTCGGCGAGAGCCGATGATGCCGCTAGGTGGCTCCACGGACGCCGCCGCGTGACTGCGCTGCTGATCGTCTTTTCGGGCCTCTTCGGCGCGGCCGGAGTGGGCGGCGCGGCCATGGCGGCCCATGGCGGCGACCCACGGCTCGTCGCCATCGCGGCGGCGATCGCGCTGGTCCACGCGCCGGCATTGCTTACGCTGGCTGCGTTGCGGCCGGTCATGCCGCGTCTGGCGGCCGTCGCGGGCCCGCTGATCATTACCGGAACGCTGCTGTTTTCCGGCGACCTTGCGGCGCGGGTGGTGTGGGGCGAGCGCTTGTTCGCCAACGCCGCGCCGCTCGGAGGTATGATCCTGATCGGGGCGTGGCTGGCGACGGCAGTCGCCGGTATCGCCCTGGGGATCGCTGGGCGGCGGTCGACGCCACCAGCGGGATGAGACGGCCAAAGGGAGCCATGCCATGAGGGGGTTTGATCGAACGCTCTTCGCCGGAAAGATCATCGTGGTCACCGGCGCGGGACGCGGCATCGGCGCGGCCACAGCGCGAGCGTTTCTCGAAGCGGGAGGCGAGTTCGTCGCCCATGCCGGGCGCAGCCTCGAACATGCGGAAAAGGACTTGCTGGCCGGCTTGCCCGCCGAGGATCGTGCCCGGCTGACGGTTCTGACCGCGGACCTCTCCGGCCCGGGCGGTGGCGAGCGCCTGGCAGAAGCGGTCCTCGCCGAAGTCAATGGCCGGATCGACATTCTTGTCAATAACGCCGGCACGATGGGCGGCCGGGTGGCGGCCGGCGATATCGATCGGGCGCAGTACGAGAGAGTTCTCGATCTCAACATCTGCGCTGTCGTCTCGCTGACGACCAAGCTGTTGCCGGCTCTCAAGGCATCCGGCAAGGGAGCGATCGTCAACACGTCGTCCATCTCGGCGACGATCGGCGGCAGCCCGGGCTCGTCGCTCTATTCGGCCTCGAAGGCCTTCATCTCCACCTGGAGCCGAGCCCTCGCGAAAGAGCTCGCACCGGACAATATTCGCGTCAACGTCGTCTCGCCGGGTACGATCATGACCGACTTCCATCGCCGCTATTCGACGCCGGAAAAACTCGACGCGACAGCCGCGACGATTCCGATGCGGCGCCTCGGCACCGCCGAGGATTGCGCGCCCTCATACCTGTTCCTCGCCAGCCCGGAACTGTCGGGCTACATCACCGGCCAGGTGATCGAGGTGAACGGCGGTCAGTTCATGGGCTGAGGCGGAGCACCCGTGGGCGCTCCGCCACTGTCCTCGGCGCGGCCCTGGGGACACGGCTTTCCCGCCGTGACCCGTCCGGCGGCGGGCCGGCCGGTTCAGCCGAGCGGCTTCCAACTCTTGCCGCCGTCGGCACTGACGATCACTTCACTGTGCTGCGTGACGGCGAACAGATTGTCGGAATTGCTTGGATCGGCGGCGAAGTGGATAAGGACCCGGTTACCGAAACGGTCGGTGATCGGCTCCCATTCGCCTGCGGATTTCGCCAGCTTGACGAGACCGGAGCCGACCACGAAGGCGTAGACCGCGCCGTCGGGAGCGGCATTGACGAAACTCGCTGGCTGCCCGGCCGGACCGCTCGGCTCCCACGTCTTGGCGCCATCGCGGCTGACCATTACGCCTTGGCCGGTGGCGGCGTAGATCGTTTGCGGATCTGTAACCGACGCCGCCAAACCATAGATGTCGGCGGGCGGTGCGCCGACCACTTGCCAGGTTTTGCCGCCGTCCGTGCTTGTCTGGATTTCGCCGTAAAGGCCGTAGAGCACGTTCGGATCCGCGGCGCTGACGGTCATGGCATGGAAGTCGACGGGTCCGTTGACGCCGGGGGAGACCTGTTCCCAGGAACGCGCTGCGTCACGCGATACCAGAAAGCCCGAATTGCCCCCGGTCTTTGGATGACCGCTGGCGAAGAAGGTACTCGCGTCGGAGGGATGCGACGTGAAGCTCATATAGTCGTCCTTGTTGCTCGACACCGGTGTGGCCGTGCCGTCCGGTGACGTCAGGAACACGCCATCGTGGGTCGCGAGATAGAGCTGGGAGGTGTTGGACAGATTCACGGCGATGCCATGGATGTGGGAAACGTCGGCGATCGCCATGCTCTGGGCATGGCTGCTCGACCAGCCGGAGCCCGTCACGATCAGGGCAGCGATGGCGGCCATGGGGACGAAGGATGTGGTGCGGATTCTCATTGCGATTGTCCTGTCATGAAATTGGTTTGACGGCGTGGATCAGCTTCCGCTCGACCTGACCACGCGGATCGGCCCAGTCCCCGGCGACGGACGTCGCCGAACCCGACTCGCAAGGGGAGAACGAAAGCATCACGACCAGCGGCGGCTGCCGCTAGGTCTCAAGCGAAGGATTTGGGGGGGAATGGATCTGGCGCGGTGGTGGCACCGCCGGGCGCCTGATGGAGCGATCCACCATGGGATCCTTCTGCGCCCAAGGTCGGAGAAGCGCTGGTGTCAGGCAAGATCGCGGCGGCGAGGCAGGGGGAGGCGCAAGCCGATTTCGCCATGTCATCCGCGCAGGCGTCGCATGCGTCCGGCATCGTGCCGTCCATCGCGGCCGTCATGGCATTGTCCGCCATGCCGCTTGGCATCCCATAGCCGGACGTTCCCAACGCGAAGGTAAGGAAAAGTGCGAAGACGAGGATTCGACGAAAAGCCGCCATCCCGTCAATATAGCCCTTGGCGCGTCCGATGCCAACGCACACCGGATCCGCGGCCACTCTGGCCGGGGATCTTGCGGTCGGCGGGTTCGGCCACGGCGGTGTTGCCATATCGACCGCTGTGACCGCCAAATGTGGACGGCAAACTATGATTGTTTCAGAACGCGACGATGCAAGGAAGACAATCGGCAAGCGTGCTGCTATGGGCCGAAGCGGGAGCGTGAAACGATCAGACGGCGGCTTTGCTTGAGGCAGCGTATCCTTTCGGTTGTAGCGTTTGCGATCGTGACGACCCTGGGTCTCGCGCTGGCTGGCCACGTCTGGGTTGCCAGTGACGACGCCGATCGTCTGCGCTTTGCTAGCGTCGTGGACGATGCGATGGCGCGGATTGCTGCCCGGTTGCAGATGCATCTGTCGCTGCTGCATGCCACGAATGCCTTCCTTGTTATCGAAGGTCCGCAGGTCGAACAGGCAAAATTCTCCCGATTTCTCGACGAGG
>NZ_JALHBS010000076.1 GCF_024195285.1 Aurantimonas marianensis | reverse complement strand
CCTCGCCAGACGGTTCGACGGGATTCAGGGCGTCGGCTTCGCCCTGACCGTTCCGACGCAGGACGACGCGGGCGCCCGCGCCATCCTGCGAGCGAATTATGGTGAAACCGTCGATATCTGGCCTGCGACCGAGCAAACGCTGCGCGCGCCGATCGTGCTGCTGGAGCCGCAGGACGAACGCAATCGCGCCGCCCTCGGCTACGACATGTTTTCCGACGCGGTTCGCCGCGAGGCTATGCAGCGGGCGGCGCGCACCGGCGAGGCAAGCGCTTCCGCTCCCGTTAGCCTGGTGCAGGAGATCGACGAAAACCCTCAGGTCGGCTTTCTGATCTATCTGCCATTTTTCGCGGGGCCGTCGCAGATGACGGGAGCGGTAAGCGAGACCGAAGGCTTCGTCTACGCGCCCTTCCGGTTGGGCGATCTGTTTTCCGCCGCGCTTATGCAGAGCCCGCGCCTGCCGGTGCTCGTCGAGGCGTACGATGGCGAGATCGCGCCCGCATCCCGGATATTCGCATCGAATGCTGACGCCGCTTCGGATCATACCGACGAGTTCGTCGTGATTCGGACTTTGGAAGTTGCGGGTCGCAGCTGGATTTTCCGGGTGACCCCGACGGCCGAGTTTCAAAGGTTCGGCTCGGTCCTTCCCGCTGTCGTCCTGGCGTTCGCGGGATTGTTGCTCGCCGTGCTTCTGGCGCTGCTCACCTCGGTGCAGGCACGACGGTCCGAAGCGGTCGCGGCTCTCAACGTCGAGAGCCAGCGCAATCTCGCGCAGAAGGATATGATGCTGTCGGAGATGAACCACCGCATCAAGAATTCGATCGCGCGGGTTTTGGCGATTGCCCGCCAGACCGCCCGCAGTGCCGATGGGATGGATGACTTTCTGGAATCCTATTCGGCCCGACTGGGCGCAATGGCGTCGGCTCAGGAGATGTTGACCCGGTCGCAGTGGAAACGGGCCCGGATCGGCGATCTGCTGGCAGCAGAGTTACGCCAGGTGTTCGGGGATCGACTGGAAGCATGCGATATCGCCGGACCGGACATCGAGGTTGACGAAACGAAGGCCCAGGCCCTGGGACTGACGTTCCATGAGCTCGCGACCAATGCGTTGAAACATGGTGGCCTCGCAACGATGAACGGGAGCCTTTCGGTGCGATGGGCGTTGGCGGGAAGCGAGGTCACGATCGACTGGTGCGAGTTCGGCCTGGCCGAATCTCCCAAGCTGGCGCCTCGTAGCGGCTTCGGGACCCGTCTCATCGATATCAATGTCGCCGGCGAACTCGGCGGCTCGATCACTCGCCGTCCGGGGACGAACAGGATCAGTATCCGGATCGCTTTCCCGTTGTCGGACAACGCATTGCGCAAGGCCGAAACGACCGGGTGAACCGAGTCGGGCGCGAGGGTGGCGGCGGCGGCTGTCGAAAAGCGCTCCGAGCGCTCGGCCGATTTTGACCAAACGATAAAAAAATTGACCTTCTGAAAAACTCGGATCATTCTTCCTCCATCAGGCTGGCCGGGGAGGCGCCTCTGGCGTTCGGCGACGTTGACTGGTTGGAGGGAAATGTCTGCGATGAACGAAGTCCGACCGATCCGGTCCGATATCGGCGCGAGGCGTCTTGACGCGGAAACGCTGAAAGCGAATTTTTCCGACCTCCATCCGCCGCTCGCCAGGCACGAGGCGGTGGTCGAGGCCGATCGCTGCTATTTCTGCTACGACGCGCCCTGCATGACAGCCTGCCCGACCTCGATCGACATTCCGCTGTTCATTCGCGAGATCCAGGCCGGCAACCCGATCGGTGCGGCCAAGACGATCCTTTCGTCGAACATTCTCGGCGGCATGTGCGCCCGCGTCTGTCCGACGGAAACCCTGTGCGAAGAAGTGTGCGTGCGCGAGATCGCGGAAGGCAAACCGGTCAAGATCGGGCTCCTGCAGCGCTTCGCCACCGACGTCCTGATGGACAAGGGCGAGCACCCCTTCACCCGTGCCGCGCCCACCGGCAAGCGGATCGCGGTCGTTGGGGCGGGGCCGGCGGGCCTGTCCTGCGCCCATCGCCTCGCCATGCATGGTCATGACGTCACATTGTACGACGCCCGGCAAAAACTTGGCGGTCTGAACGAATACGGCATCGCCGCCTACAAGACGACGGAGGGCTTTGCCCAGCGCGAAGTGGATTTCGTCCTCGATATCGGCGGCATCACGATCGAAACCGGCAGGGCGTTGGGCCGCGACATCCATCTCGCGGATCTGCGCCGAGACTTCGACGCGGTATTTCTCGGCCTCGGCCTTGCTGGCGTCAACGCACTCGGCACCGAGGGCGAGAGCCAAGCGGGTTCGGCCGACGCCGTTGCCTGGATCGCCGATCTTCGTCAGACCACCGATCTCGCCTCGCTGCCGATCGGTCGGCGCGTCGTCGTCATCGGTGGCGGCATGACGGCGATCGACGCGGCCGTGCAGGCCAAGGGTCTCGGCGCGCAGGAAGTGACCATCGCCTATAGGCGCGACCAGACCGCCATGAACGCCTCCCGCTACGAGCAGGAAATCGCGCAGACCCGCGGCGTTGCGATCCGCTGCAACTTGCAGCCAAAGCGGATACTGGCCCAGGGCGGCCATGTTACCGGGATCGAGCTGGAGCGAACCCGCACCGAGGACGGCCGGCTGGTGGGGACGGGGGAGACGGTGACGCTCGAGGCCGACCAGATCTTCAAGGCGATCGGTCAAGCCTTCCTGCCGGACGGCGTCGATGGTGAGGGGGGAGATATTCAGCTTGAGCGCGGCCGCATCAAGGTCGACGGCGAGCGGCGCACCTCGTTGCCCGGCGTCTGGGCCGGCGGCGACTGTATTTCCGAGGGCGACGACCTGACGGTCGTTGCGGTCGAGGACGGAAAGGTGGCGGCGGAAGCGATCCACCGGACGCTCGAAGGCGCGAAGGCATAGAGGAACAATAGCATGGCTGATCTTCGCACCTCCTTCCTCGGCATATCGTCGCCTAACCCGTTCTGGCTCGCCTCGGCGCCGCCGACCGACAAGGAATACAACGTCCAGCGCGCCTTCGAGCAGGGCTGGGGCGGCGTCGTCTGGAAGACGCTCGGCGAGGATCCGCCGATCGTCAACGTCAACGGTCCGCGCTATGGCGCGATCTGGGGGCCGGACCGCCGGCTGCTCGGTCTCAACAATATCGAGCTGATCACCGATCGTGCGCTCGACGTCAATCTGGAGGAGATCGCCCGCGTCAAGCGCAACTGGCCGGACCGGGCGATGATCGTCTCGCTGATGGTGCCCTGTGAGGAGGCGCCATGGCAAAAGATTCTGGCGCTCGTCGAGGAGACCGGCGCCGACGGGGTGGAGTTGAATTTCGGCTGTCCGCACGGGATGAGCGAACGCGGCATGGGGTCGGCGGTCGGGCAGGTGCCCGAGTATATCGAGATGGTGGCGCGCTGGTGCAAAAAGCACTCGAAGCTGCCGGTCATCGTCAAGCTGACGCCGAACATTACCGACGTGCGTTATCCGGCCCGGGCTGCCAGGAAGGGCGGCGCCGACGCCGTCTCGCTGATCAACACCATTTCCTCGATCATGTCGGTCGATCTCGACAATTTCGCGCCGACGCCGACGATCGACGGCAAGGGCTCGCATGGCGGCTATTGCGGGCCGGCGGTCAAGCCGATCGCCCTCAATATGGTGGCCGAGATTGCCCGCGACGCCGAGACGCGCGGCCTGCCGATTTCCGGCATCGGCGGCATCACCAATTGGCGCGACGCGGCCGAATTCATTGCGCTCGGCTGCGGCACGGTGCAGGTCTGCACGGCGGCGATGACCTATGGGTTCAAGGTGGTCAGGGAAATGGCGTCGGGCCTGTCCGACTGGATGGATACGAATGGTTACGCCACGATCGAGGATTTCCGTGGCCGGGCCGTCCCCAACGTCACCGACTGGCAATATCTCAATCTCAACTACGTCACCAAGGCGCGGATCGATCAGGATTTGTGCATTCAGTGCGGGCGCTGCCACATCGCTTGCGAGGATACGTCGCATCAGGCGATCACGGCCATGGTTGACGGCAGGCGGCACTTCGAAGTGATCGACGCCGAGTGTGTAGGCTGCAATCTGTGCGTCAATGTCTGCCCGGTCGAGAACTGCATCACGATGGAGCGTATCGCTGGTACGGACCCGCGTACGAAAAAACCGATCCCGGACGAATACGGCAACTGGACGAACCATCCGAACAATCCGATGGCGAAAGAAAAGACGCAGTTCGCACCGGAACCGGTCAGTCTTCCAGACGCTGCCGAATAGGTGTACTCCTCCGAGCGCCACTAACCTGCGACATTGAACTATCAGACCAGGAAGGTGAAATCCGTCTCTGGATCAATCCGATGCTTGTTCATAGCGTTAAGATGTCCTTCGTGCGCCGGAATGGACGCACGGCACTCTGGCTCGCATGAGCGACCGTTGCCCGCTTCGCGCGAAAAGATCCGAGCGGCGATCGGGGTTTTGCGCCGGCGTTCCAGGCTAAGTGACTGGATTTTATCGCGTTCACGAAATCGGATCGCGGTATGCTCCCAGCGCGCGATCGAAAAATCCAAAATCGCAAGTGGTCGCCGCGATTGCCGACGCCCGAGCAAAAAGCGGATCAAGATAATGAAAAAAAACAGTGGGATATGCCCGTGTCGCTGATTGTTGCGTAACCCGACGGTAACTTGGTCGCTCCATAGTCACCGCTGTTCGGAAGCTTCCCGTTGGGAGACCGTTCGGGTTCGTTGGAGTGGACGGAATTATCGTGGTGATGTCGATCAATCTACGACTCCTTGTCGGCAGCTTTATCTTCGCCCTCCTGACGCTTGTGTTCGCGGCTTTTTCCTACGATTCGCAATTGGTTTCGCTGGACCTGGCCCGCAAACTCTACGAAGGGGGCTCGGCTCCGCTGAGCCGGCTCGAGATAGCCAAGGAAAAGACCGCGGAGATCCAATCGCGGTTTTCGTCTGCAGCCGGTGAAAGCATCGAAAATGACGAAGACCGGCTTCAAGGCGAGCGCGCTGGCGAAGTCATGCTTGCCGCTTCTTCGATCCTGTCGGATATCCGCCAGGTTCTATCGGCCGACGTGTCGGCGGATTTGCGCAGGGCAGTAGGTGCCTTGCGTTATCCGCTCAGCCGGATCGAGG
>NZ_JALHBS010000075.1 GCF_024195285.1 Aurantimonas marianensis | reverse complement strand
CCTCTCGCGTGGCGCGGTGCGGCGTGAATTCGCCGCCCTGTGGCTGGGATTGGAGGGCGCCGTGACGGTCGCGCGCGCCGATTTGACGGCGTTGCGCGCGAAGACCTCCAGGGAGATCGAACGCGCCAGAACGCGCAACGGCATCGCTTTGGTCGCCGTCTTCTGCGCCTTGTTTGGTTTTGCGATGTTCCTGTCGCGGTCCATCGGGGGAGTGCTGCGCGAGATGGGGCGACGTGCCCGGGAACTCGCGAGCGGCGCGCCGACCGAGCGGATCGTTCCCAAAGGTCCCCGAGAAGTACGCGAGG
>NZ_JALHBS010000074.1 GCF_024195285.1 Aurantimonas marianensis | reverse complement strand
CCTCGCGCTCGAGGAAATGGGGGCGCGCTGCCGCGAGATCGAGACGACGATGATGAGCGAGGCGGACATGATGGCCGTGCGACTCAACCGGCAGGAAAGTCAGTTGGGCGCCGCGCTGGACAACATGACGCAGGCGCTCTGCATGCTCGACGGGCAAAAGCGCCTGGTGCTCTGCAACCAGGTATTTTCCCGTCATTTCGGCGAGGTGGCGCCGGGAACGCCCGCGCGGGCCTTCCTCACTGATCCCAGCTTGATCCTGCCATTGCGTGAAAACGAGACGGCAACGGACCTTCTGGAGGTCGGCGGAGCCATCATGGAGGTGAAACGCCGCGGCATGAGCGCTAAGGGCCTTTTGATCACCTTCGAGGATATCACCGAGAAACAACGAATCTCGCGGCGGTTGGAACACGTGGCGGGGCACGATGGGTTGACCGATCTGCCCAATCGCAAGAACTTCGCCGAGGTGCTCGACGGGCTGTTGTCGAAAGGCCGGGGGCTGGTCGTCGCCGTGGTCGATATCCGTGGTTTCAAGTCGATCAACGATACCCACGGGCATCCGGTCGGCGACGCGCTCTTGAAGGAATGCAGCAACAGGCTCGTGCGAATTTCAGGAGCCAGGGCGACCGTGTCCCGTCTTGGGGGGAACGAGTTTGCGATCGCTTTGCCAGGAGTGCGGGGGACCGGCGACGCGGATTTGTTCGCCGCGTCTCTGGTGGCCAGTTTTCAGTCACCATTCGACGTGGAAGATCGCCGGATCGAGGCGAGAGGCAGCGTCGGCACGGTCTATATCGGGACCGGCCAACGACTGGCGGGCCCCAGCGCAGACATCGTCCTGCAGAATTGCGACCTTGCCCTCTACCAGGCAAAGCAGGAGGCGGGGAGTGCCTATCGCCGGTTCCGACCTGCCATGCGCGAAAAGCTTCAGCGCCGTCGCGAAATGGAACTCGACCTCCAGACGGCTTTGGACGAGGGTCAGTTCGAACTTTACTATCAGCCTTTCGTCGACACCGATCGCAAACGTGTCAGCGGTTTTGAGGCACTGCTGCGTTGGCAGCATCCCAAACGCGGCATGGTCTCGCCCTCCATTTTCATCCCGCTAGCGGAGGAGACCGGCCTGATCGAGCGGCTCGGCAAGTGGGCGCTCGAGACCGCTTGCAACGAAGCCGCCAAATGGCCGGAGGATCTGACCATCTCGGTCAATCTGTCGGCGGTTCAGTTCAAGAGCCCCACGCTGGTGGACGACGTTCGCGGCGCGCTGGCAGCTTCCGGTCTGCAACCACGACGGCTTCAGATCGAGGTGACCGAATCGCTGTTCCTGGACGAAGGGGACCGGGTGTTGTCGATCCTCAAGGAGTTCCGCCGGCTGGGGCTGACGATCTCCATGGATGATTTCGGGACCGGCTATTCCTCGCTTGGCTATCTAAGCCGCTTTCCATTCGACAAGATCAAGATCGACCAATCCTTCGTCCGCGACATGGCGCGTGCCGAGAACATCGCCATCGTGCGCTCGATCATTGGCCTTTCGCGGGCGCTCAACATGAGCGTCATCGCCGAGGGCATCGAAACGCCAGAGCAGATGCAGATCCTGTACGGCGAAGGCTGTCGGGAAATGCAGGGCTATTTCTTCTCCAAGCCAAGACCGTCGTCGGATCTGGCCAAGATACTGATGGAGGTGGCCAACCAATGGGGAAATGATCGTCCTTCGCTCCGTGCCGAGAAATCCGTCGTGGCGGCTTGAAGGCGTTGCCGGACCGCGCCCGATTGGTCGGGCTTTGAACAGTCAGATATCCTTGGTTTCGAACATGAGCAATTCGACGCCGCCATCGGCGAAGTTGCCGAGATCGGCCGCTGTGGCCTGTCCCTCGGCGGAAGCGAGCCCGGCTTCGATGTCGGCCATCGAGCCGAAGGTCAGCGTCGCGACTAGACGATAGCCGCTATCGCCGCCGGGGCCGGCGACATGGCCATCGCTGACGTCGTAGTGCCTCAGCCCCGGAATGGTCTTCGCGAGCGGCGCGTGGGTCGATTTGTAATGAGCGTCGAATGCCGCCGGGTCCTTCGGGTGCCTGTATAGCGCGATGAGCTTGGCCACGAGTGGGACCTCCCTGGATGCCGGTGCCCACCGACGCGTGGGATCATGGGCCGAAGGCGCGCGTTAGGCAACCGGCCTCACGGCCTCAGCTTCAGGCCGTTGAGCACCAGGGTCAGAACGGCCTGCGCGGCCTGCCCGCGGAATCCGGGCTGGTCGATCTGGTCGCCCATCACGGCACGGATCTGCACATCGAAGTCCGCATAGTGCTGGGTCGTTGCCCAGATCATGAAGATAAGGTGATGCGGGTCGACCGGCGCCAGTCGCCCGCGGCCGACCCACTCGCGGATGATCGCGGCCTTTTCGTCGACCAGGTCTTTCAGCGTGGTTTCGAGAAAGCCGCCCATGACCGGTGCGCCGGCCAGAATTTCGTTCGCGAAGAGGCGGGACGCGGCCGGCTGTTCGGCCGCCATCCGCAGCTTCTCGGTAATGTAGCGGCGCAGTTCCTCGACCGGGTCGCCGGCGGGATCGATCGCGGCGAGCGGCGCCAGCCAGTCGCGAAGGGTACGCTCGAGCACCGCGCGATAGATGTCCTGCTTGCGGCGAAAATAATAGAGCAGATTGGGTTTCGACATACCCGCGCGAACGGCGATCTGGTCGACCGTGGAGCCACGGAATCCGTGGACCGAGAAGACCTCCAGGGCCGCTTCCAGGATGATCTCTCGATTGATCGCCTGAATGCGGGTGGGCTGGCGATCGTCATCCTCGACGCCGGCACCGGAATCCGGTGGAGGGACCGTCGCGTCCAAGACCTGCTGCCCTCCCATCTTTCGAGTGCCGGCCCGGTGCCGCGTAGCGGTTTCGCGGCGAAGTCGCTTGACCCGTTCCGGGCGACCTTCTAGCCTTCATTTTGACCATTTAGTCAAGATTTCTGGCGTCTTTCCATACATGGATCGTCGCTTCCGGAGGGGCAAGCCGATGAACGAACACGCGACGATGGTCCCCAACAATCTCGAAGCCTTCTGGATGCCCTTTACGGCGAACCGGCAGTTCAAGCAGACGCCGCGCATGTTCGTCGCCGCCAAGGACATGCACTATACGACATCCGACGGACGTCAGGTGCTGGATGGCACGGCGGGGCTGTGGTGCGTCAATGCCGGCCATTGCCGGCCGAAGATCACCGAGGCGATCCAGCGCCAGGCGGCCGAACTCGATTATGCGCCAGCCTTTCAGATGGGCCATCCCAAGGCTTTCGAACTGGCCTCGAGGCTGGCCGCCATCGCGCCGACCGGTCTCGACCACGTCTTCTTCACCAATTCGGGCTCCGAATCGGTCGAGACCGCGCTGAAGATTGCGCTCGCCTATCACCGTGCCAAGGGCGAGGGTGCGCGCTTCCGCCTGATCGGACGCGAGCGCGGCTATCACGGCGTCAATTTCGGCGGCATCTCCGTCGGCGGCATCGTCGGCAACCGCAAGATGTTCGGCACGCTGCTCACCGGCGTCGACCATATGCGCCATACCCACGACCCTGAGCGCAACGGCTATTCGCGCGGCGAGACCGAACATGGCGCCGAACTCGCCGAGGATCTGGTGCGGATCGCCACTCTGCACGATCCCTCGACCATTGCCGCGGTCATCGTCGAGCCGGTGGCGGGATCGACAGGCGTGCTGCCGCCGCCGAAGGGCTATCTCAAGCGCTTGCGCGAGATCTGCGACCAGCACGGCATCTTGCTGATCTTCGACGAGGTGATCACCGGATACGGCCGCATGGGCGCGGCCTTCGCCGCCGATTATTTCGGCGTGACGCCGGACATCATGGTCACCGCCAAAGGCCTGACCAACGGCGTCATCCCGATGGGTGCCGTCTACGTGAAGGACGCGATCCACGACGCCTTCATGAGCGGCGCCGAGCATCTGATCGAGTTCGCCCACGGCTACACCTATTCGGGTAATCCGATCGCCGCCGCGGCGGGTCTGGCGACGATCGAGACCTACAAGGAAGACGGGCTGTTCGAGCGGGCGAAGGCGCTGGAGCCGGTCTGGGCCGACGCGATCCATTCGCTGAAGGGCGAGCGGCACGTCATCGACATCCGCACGATCGGCCTGATTGCGGCGATCGAGCTCGATCCGATCGCCGGCGAGCCGACCAAGCGGGCCTTCTCGGCCTTCCTCAAGGCCTATGAGGCGGGGCTGTTGATCCGCACCACCGGCGACATCATCGCGCTGTCGCCGCCACTGATGATCTCCGAGGATCAGGTCGGCGAGATCGTCGAGACCCTGCGCACGATCCTGACCTGCCTCGACTGACGACGGCCGCCCATCGCTGAAGACCAGACATGAGGGATTTCATGAGCCTTGCTTCCAACCTCCAGATCAACGGCGACCGGCTCTGGGATTCGATCATGGAGATGGCGAGGATCGGGCCCGGCATCGCTGGCGGCAACAACCGCCAGACGCTGACCGACGCGGACGGCGAGGGCCGGTACCTGTTCCAGTCCTGGTGCGAGGCGGCGGGGCTGACCATGGGCGTCGACACCATGGGCAACATGTTCGCGCGGCGCGAGGGTGCCGACCCGGACGCGCTGCCGGTCTATGTCGGCAGCCATCTCGATACCCAGCCGACCGGCGGCAAGTATGACGGCGTTCTCGGCGTCCTCGGCGGGCTGGAACTGGTCCGCACGCTCAACGACCTCAACATCAAGACCAGGCATCCGATCGTCGTCACCAACTGGACCAACGAGGAAGGCACCCGCTTCGCTCCGGCGATGCTGGCCTCGGGCGTCTTCGCCGGCGTCCATGACGAGGCCTGGGCGAAGGACCGCGAGGACTCCGCCGGCAAGCGCTTCGGCGACGAGCTGAAGCGGATCGGCTGGGAGGGCGAGGAGCCGGTCGGCTCGCGCCAGATGAAGGCGTTCTTCGAGCTGCATATCGAGCAGGGGCCGATCCTCGAGGACGAGGGGATCGACATCGGCGTCGTCACCCACGGGCAGGGGCTCTACTGGCTGCAGGTGACGCTGACCGGCCGCGAGAGCCACACCGGTTCGACACCGATGCCGAAGCGCCGCAACGCCGGGCTCGGCATGGCGCGGATCACCGAGCTCGTCCACGAGGTGGCGATGGATTACCAGCCTAACGCCGTCGGGGCGATCGGCCATGTCGAGATCTATCCGAACTCGCGCAACATCATTCCCGGCCGCGCCGTCTTCACCATCGATATCCGCTCGCCGTCGAAGGAGACGCTGGATACCATGCGCGAGCGCATCGAGGACGGCATCGACACCATCGCCGAGGCGCTCGACATCGGCGCCGCGGTCGACGAGGTCGGGCATTTCGACCCCGTGACGTTCGACGAAGACTGCGTCAAGGCCGTCCGCGATGCCGCCGAACGCCTCGGCTATTCGCACAGGAACATCGTCTCCGGCGCTGGCCACGACGCCTGCTGGATCAACCGCGTCGCGCCGACGGCGATGGTGATGTGCCCCTGCGTCGACGGCCTGTCCCACAACGAGGCCGAGGAGATCTCCAAGGAATGGGCGACGGCGGGGGCGAACGTCCTGTTCCACGCCGTCGTGGAGACGGCCGGGATCGTGGAGTAGAAATGAGGGTGAATAGAGCCATCGTAGGGACGATTGTTCTTGCCCTCAACGTGCCATTCGTGGCGCCGACCTTGGCTTACGAGGATGGAAGAAACTCGGCGGTCCAGCTGCTGCCACGGCTGGAGAGCGGCGAGGAGGGTGACATAGCGTTACGCCTTCGGGTTCAAGGATGCGGCAGCGATCCCGGCTGTGACTTCTTCGTTTTTCGCTGTCCGTTGATTGCTGACAAACCCGGCTGGCCATGGAGGCAATCCGCCAACGTTACAGAACCAGCGCTCGACCGGTTGATTGTGCTGGAGTATCGCGGCATCGGTATCGGCACTATGATGGCCATCACAATGATGGCGAGATCGTTCTCCTACGGCATCAAATCGGGGCCAAAATCAGCATACTTCACCCTCGTCAAAGTGGAGCGGATGCCGAATGAATCAAATCAAAGCTGGCGGTTCGAGTGGCAGCCGGAAAGCGAAATGAACCTAAAGGAAATACTGAATATATTTCAGGGAGATGGCAGTATCTTCTTGCAGTTCCCCAGTTCGACTTTCTGGGGCCCACCTCTGGAGATCGAACGCTCAGACGAGGCTGGTAAGGTCGATCCGGTGACGCAATTTGCTGATGCGTGTTTAAAACTGGCGGAATAGTCAGATCGCAAGAGTGTGGGCGCTGGACTAAAATCGACAGGAGGTCGCAATGGGAAGGCCGAAGGAACTGACTGAAGAACAGCGCGCCGACCTTCGCGCAAGAGGCTTCGTGCCTGTGGAAGTCTGGGTCCCTGATTGGGATAGCCCCGAGTTCAAGGAACAACTGAAGCGCGATTGCGATGCCATCAATGCCGCCGATCGTCGGTCGGGCGAGATCAATCGCCTCTCCGAGGAGATCGCCGATTTGTGGGACGATCTGCCTTCATGAAGCGCGGCGATGTCGTCCTCGTTTCCGGGAAAGGAGACTACGGGAAGTCGCGGCCGGCTATCGTCGTTCAGGCTGACTATCTTGCCGAACACCTGGGCAGCGTGACCGTCGTCCCGTTTACGAGTGACCTGTCAAACGACATCTCCATTCGATTCCTCGTCGAACCACATCCTTCGAACGGGCTTCGTGAGCGCTCGCAGGCGATGGTCGACAAAATCCAAACCTATCCTCGAGAGAAGGTCTTTGGGCCGATCGGCACTCTCGAGCCTGAACAGATGATGCAGATCGAGCGTGCTCTGATCACCTTCCTGCAACTTGCAAGCTCACTTCTTGCCGGCCCTTCCACGATTCCGTCGATCAGCCAAGGAGCGACCCCATGACCATCGTCATCAAGAACGGTACCGTCGTCACCGCCGACCGCACCTGGAAGGCCGATGTCCTGATCGACGGCGACAAGATCGTCGATGTCGGGCCTGATCTCGACGGCGACGAGGTGATCGACGCCTCTGGCGCCTATGTCATGCCGGGCGGCATCGATCCGCACACCCATATGGAGATGCCCTTTATGGGCACCTTCTCGGCCGACGATTTCGATAGCGGCACGGCGGCGGCGCTGGCCGGCGGCACCACGATGACGGTCGACTTCTGCCTGCCGGGACCGGGGCAGGGGCTCATCGACGCGCTGCAGACCTGGTACCAGAAAGCCGGCAAGGCGCGCACCGACTATTCCTTCCACATGGCGATCACCTGGTGGGGCGAACAGGTCTTCGACGAGATGCCGAAGGTCGTCAGCCAAGGCATCAACACCTTCAAGCACTTCATGGCCTACAAGGGCGCGCTGATGGTGAACGACGACGAGATGTTCGCCTCCTTCTCGCGCTGCGCCGAAATCGGCGCGATGCCGCTGGTCCACGCCGAAAACGGCGACGTCGTCGCCTTCCTGCAGCAAAAACTCATGGCCGAGGGCAATAACGGGCCGGAGGGTCACGCCTATTCACGCCCGCCCGAGGTCGAGGGCGAGGCGGTCAATCGCGCCATCATGATCGCCGACCAGGCCGGCGTGCCGCTCTATGTCGTCCATACCTCCTGCGAGCAGGCCCATGAGGCGATCCGCCGGGCGCGGCAAAAGGGGATGCGCGTGTTCGGCGAGCCGCTGATCCAGCATTTGACCCTCGACGAGAGCGAATATTTCAATCCGGACTGGCAGCATGCGGCGCGCCGGGTGATGTCGCCGCCCTTCCGCAACAAGATGCATCAGGATTCGCTCTGGGCGGGGCTGGCGGCTGGCTCGCTGCAGGTGGTCGCGACCGACCATTGCGCCTTCAGCGATGAGCAAAAGCGCATGGGCGTCGGCGACTTCACCAAGATCCCGAACGGCACGGGCGGGCTGGAGGACCGGCTGCCGGTGCTGTGGACCAGGGGTGTCAGAACTGGCCGGTTGACGATGAACGAGTTCGTCGCGGTCACCTCGACGAATATCGCCAAGATCCTCAACATCTATCCGAAGAAGGGCGCGATCCTGCCCGGCGCCGATGCCGATATCATCATCTGGGATCCGGCCGCGACCAAGACGATCTCGGCCAAGACCCAGAAATCGGCCATCGAATACAACGTCTTCGAGGGCATCGAGGTGACCGGCCTGCCGGTGATGAGTTTTTCGCGCGGCCGGCTCGCCTACAAGGAGGGCGATGTGCGCGCCGACACCGGCGACGGCCGCTTCGTCGAGCGGCCCGCCAACGCGCCGGTCAACACCGCGCTGTCGACCTGGAAGGAACTCACCGCCCCACGCAAGGTCGAGCGGTCGGGCATCCCGGCGGGTGTCTGATTTGAACGTGACAATGGATCAGTCGATCAAGGACAGCAGCGCGCAACGGCAGAGGCGGGGCGGGGTGATCTCCGCCCGCAATCTCGACCTCGTCTTCGAGACGGCCGACACGCCCGTCCATGCCCTGTCGTCGATCGATCTCGACATCTTCAAGGGCGAATTCGTCTCCTTCATCGGCCCGTCCGGCTGCGGCAAGACCACGCTGCTCAGGGTCATCGCCGACCTCGAACAGCCGACCGGCGGCACGATTTCGGTCAACGGCATGACGCCGGATCAGGCGAGGCAGGCGCGCGCCTATGGCTATGTCTTCCAGGCGGCGGCGCTCTATCCCTGGCGCACCATCGAGAAGAACATCGCGCTGCCGCTGGAGATCATGGGCTTCAACAAGGCCGAGCGGAAGGCACGGATCGAGAGCAATCTCGAGCTTGTCGGGCTGTCCGGCTTCGGCGGAAAATTTCCCTGGCAATTGTCGGGCGGCATGCAGCAGCGCGCCTCGATCGCAAGGGCCTTGTCCTTCGATCCGGATCTTTTGTTGATGGACGAGCCCTTCGGCGCGCTCGACGAGATCGTTCGCGATCATCTCAACGAGGAACTCTTGAAGCTCTGGGCGAAAACGAAGAAGACCGTCGTTTTCGTCACCCATTCCATCCCCGAGGCGGTGTTCCTGTCGACGCGGATTGTGGTGATGAGCCCGCGTCCCCGCCGGATCCACGAGGTGATCGATTGCGATCTCGGCCCGAACCGGCCGCTGGAAATCCGCGACACGCCGGAGTTTCTGGAAATCGCCCACCGGGTGCGCGAGGGCCTGAGGGCCGGGCACGGCTATGATTGAGGGGGCGCGTCAATGACTGCTGCCCCGCCCATCGCCGAGCCGGGTGCCGGCATCGGCTATGCCGGTCCCCTGCGGCGGCTCGGCCGGCGCATGGTCGAGGGCCGCACCGTGCCGGTCCTCACCGTCGTCGCGGCGATTTTGGCGATCTGGTATCTCGCCGCCATCGGCATGAACTGGCAGACCGAGACCGACAAGCTGGTTCGCGCCGGCGAGGCTTACGGCATCGCCGACACGATCGCGGCGACATGGAGCGCCGAGCGGCCTATCCTGCCGGCGCCGCACCAGATCGTCGCGGAAATCTGGAAGTCGACGGTGCTGGTCAAGCCGACATCGCCGCGCTCGCTGCTCTTCCATGCTTGGGTGACGCTGTCCTCGACCCTCCTCGGTTTCGTCATCGGCACGGCGCTGGGCGTCGCGCTCGCCGTCAGCATCCTCCATTCGCGCACGCTCGACAAGAGCCTGATGCCGTGGATCATCACCTCGCAGACGATCCCGATCCTCGCCATCGCGCCGATGATCATCGTGGTGCTCAACGCCGTCGGCGTGCAGGGCCTTTTGCCGAAGGCGATCATCTCCACCTATCTGTCGTTCTTCCCGGTCGCCGTCGGCATGGTGAAGGGACTGCGCTCGCCCGACGCCATGCTGCTCGACCTGATGCACACCTATTCGGCGAGCCGGCCGCAGATATTGGCGAAGCTCCGCTGGCCGGCGTCGATGCCGTTCCTGTTCACGTCGATGAAGGTCGCCGTCGCCGCCGCGCTGGTCGGCGCCATCGTCGGCGAACTGCCGACCGGGGCGGTCGCCGGCCTCGGCGCGCGACTCCTGGCCGGCTCCTATTATGGCCAGACCATCCAGATCTGGTCGGCGCTGGTTGCCGCCGCGGTGATGGCCGGCGTCCTCGTCTGGCTGGTGGGACTCGGCGAGCGCATTTCGCTGAAGCGCATGGGGGCGCGGCCGTGAGCGGGGCACGGGTCCTCGGCGGCTCCGGGCCAGCCGCGACCGCCCTGACGGCGGCGCTTGCCGGCGCTTCGGCATTCGCGGCGCTGGCGCTGCTGGAAGCCGGACAGCGCGGGTTGGCGCTGGCCGCCGTCATCGCCGCGTTCTGGCTGTTCTCGTGGCGCTTGACCGTCAACCTCGCCGCGCTGGAGCCGCAGGGCCGCGCCGGACGAACGGTCCTCGGCGTCCTGATTCCGCTGGTGTTCGGCGTGACGCTGCTGCTCCTGTGGGAGTTCATAGTGCGCGGGCTCGCCGTGCCGAGCGTGCTGCTGCCGGCGCCGTCGGACATCGGCGTCAGGATCACCAATTCCTTGTCGATCCTGTGGGCCGATTTCGTCCAGACCTATCTGAAAGCCGTGGTCGCCGGTTACGCGCTCGGTTGCGGCTCGGGCTTTCTCGTCGCGGTGCTGATCGATCGCTCGCCCTTCCTCAAGCGCGGACTCTTGCCGATAGGCAATCTCGTCTCGGCGCTGCCCATCGTCGGCGTCGCGCCGATCATGGTGATGTGGTTCGGCTTCGACTGGCCGTCCAAGGCCGCCGTGGTCGTCGTCATGACCTTCTTCCCGATGCTGGTGAACACTGTCGCCGGACTCAACGCCGCGGGCGCCATGGAGCGCGACCTGATGCGCACTTATGGGGCGAGCTCCTTTCAGAGCCTCGTCAAGCTGCGGCTGCCGGCGGCGTTGCCTTTCATCTTCAATGCCCTGAAGATCAACTCGACGCTGGCGCTGATCGGCGCGATCGTGGCCGAATTCTTCGGAACGCCGATCGTCGGCATGGGCTTTCGCATCTCGGCCGAGATCGGCCGGATGAACACCGACATGGTCTGGGCCGAGATCGCCGTGGCCGCGCTCGCCGGTTCGTTGACCTACGGCCTTCTCTCCGTCGCCGAGCGGGCCGCGACTTTCTGGCATCCGTCCTACCGCAAGGGGTAGGCTTCAACATAAAACAACAAAGGGAGAATGCAGATGAGGAAGCTTCTGGCAGGCGCGGTGGTCGCGCTCGCGGGTCTGGGTCTCACGGGGCCGACGATGGCGCAGGACGCGCTGACGCTGCAGCTCAAATGGGTGACCCAGGGCCAGTTCGCCGGCTATTACGTCGCCAAGGAAAAGGGCTTCTACGAAGAGGCCGGTCTCGATGTGACGATCAAGCCTGGCGGCCCGGACATCGCGCCCGAGCAGGTGATCGCCGGCGGCGGCGCCGACGTCATCGTCGACTGGATGCCGGCGGCGCTGGCGGCCCGCGAGAAGGGGCTGCCGCTCGTCAATATCGCCCAGCCGTTCAAGAAGTCGGGCATGGAGCTGACCTGCCGCAAGGAGACCGGCATCGAGAAGCCGGAGGATTTCAAGGGCAAGACCCTTGGCGTCTGGTTCTCCGGTAACGAGTATCCGTTCCTGTCCTGGATGTCGAAGCTCGGCCTGTCCACCGAGGGCGGCCCGGACGGCGTCACCGTCATCAAGCAGGGCTTCAACGTCGACCCGCTCATCCAGAAGCAGGCCGACTGCATCTCGACGATGACCTACAACGAATATTGGCAGGTGATCGACGCGGGAATCCCGGAAGAAGAACTGACGGTGTTCAAATACGAGGACCAGGGCGTCGCGACACTGGAGGACGGCCTCTACGTCCTCAAGGAGTCGCTGAACGATCCGGCGATGGTCGATAAGCTCGCGCGCTTCGTCAAAGCCTCGATGAAGGGCTGGGAATATGCCGCCGAGAACCCGGACGAGGCGGCCCAGATCGTGCTCGACAACGACATGACCGGCGCCCAGACCGAACAGCACCAGAAGCGCATGGTCGGCGAGATCAACAAGCTGGTCGACGGCTCGGACGGCACACTCGACACGGCCTCCGCCGAGAACACGGTCGAGGTGCTGATGGGCGGCGGCTCGGACCCGGTCATCACCAAGCAGCCGGAAGGCGCGTGGTCGAGCGTCGTGACCGACAAGATGAAAGAGATGCAGTAAGGGCGCGACAGCTCCCTTCGCTTGATGAGGGCCGGGGCACTGCTCCGGCCTTTTTTCGTGGCGTGCGGGCGTCGTTATCAACGGACCAGCGTCGCCGTTCGACGGTCAGAGCCTCTTGCCGGAGCCGCGCCCTTCGTCGTCACCGACATCGTCAAAACGATGTCTCCGGTGACTACTGCGGTGATGGTGCGCTGGCTCTACTGATCACTCGGCTGGAGCCGTGGCGATCGGTCGCGGCTCGTTCGCCGCGGCGCCGGCCAGCGGATCGCCGCGCAGCGGGCTCGGTGCATCGATGCCGCGTCGCCGCTTCACCCATGCGGTGATGCTTTCCCCTAGCATCAGAAGGGCGGGCGTCAGCACCAGGGTGAGGATCGTCGCGAAGGTGAGGCCACCGGCGATCGCGCTCGACAGTTCCGTCCACCATTGGGTGGAGGGGGCGCCGAACTGGATCTCGCGCCGGATGAAATCGACATTCGCGCCGACAACCATCGGCACCAGCCCCAGGACGGTCGTGATCGAGGTCAGGAAAACGGGACGCAGGCGTTGCGCACCGGTGCGCAGGATCGCCTCCAGCGGCGGCTGACCCGATCTGCGCAAGACGTTGTAGGTGTCGATCAGAACGATGTTGTTGTTGACGACGATGCCGGCGAGCGCGATCACGCCGATGCCCCCCATGACGATGCCGAAGGGTCGGCCGGTGATCAGCAGACCGTAGAAGACGCCCGCCGTCGAGAACACGATCGCGCTCATCACCAGGAACGCCTGGTAGATCGAGTTGAACTGGGTGACCAGGACGACGAACATCAGGAAGATCGCCGCCGACGCCGCTCCCGTGAGGAATGTGGCCGCTTCGGCCTGGTCTTCGGCCTCGCCGCCGAAACTGTAGTCGACGCGGGCGGGAAGCTCGGCCTTGTCGAGCGCGGCGCGCAGTTTGACGATCTGGTCGTTGGCGAGAATGCCCTCTGCGACATCCGCTTCCACCGCCATGACGCGGCGTTGGTCGATCCGGATGATCGTGCCGACCTTCGGCGCCGGCTGGAAGGAGACGAAATTGCGGATTGGAACCAGGCCGCGCGCCGTTGGAATACGCAGCCCCTCCAGCCGTTCCAGGGTTCGGTCGCCGGCCGGAAAGCGGACGCGGATCGGCACTTCGCCATCACCGCCCGCATCGTCTGGCCGATAGTCCGAGACCTCGATGCCGGCGGTCAGAAGCCGCACGGCCTGGCCGAGCAGCGACACGTCGGCGCCGTAGCGCGCGGCTTCCTCGCGGTTCACCTGCAACTGCCATTCGACGCCGGGCGGCGAACGCGTATCGGTGACATTCTCGAATCCGCCGATGTCCTCCATCAGGCCCCTGAGCGTGACGACGCCATCGGCCAGGGAATTCAGATCGGATCCGCGCAGCTTGACGTTGATCGGCTTGCCGCTGGCCGGCCCGTTCTGCTCCTGCTGAACCTGGATGGTGATGCCGGGAATGTCGGCCACGCGCGCTCGAATGTCGTCGAAGATCAGCACCGCCTTGCGCCGGGTGTCCCATTCATCCAGTTCGAGCTGTATGGTGCCGATGACGTCGGCCCCGAGCTGACGCGAGCCGCTTTCGCCAAGTGTGCGGGCATAGACGGTCTCGACCTCGTCCATGCCGAGCAGGCGCTCCTCGACCCGACGCACGAGCGCGTCCTTTTCGAAGATCGAGAAATTGTCCCGGGCGCGGATCTGGACCTGGGCGAATTCCGGCTCGATGGAGGGGAAGAATTCGACGCCCTTGCCGTATTGGGAAAAGCCGTAAATCGCGCCGACAAGCAGCGACAAGGCGATGACCAAAGTGGCGAACGGACCTTTGACAGCGCTCCGCAGGACGCGCAGATAGACGCCCGTGAGCCCGCCGATGAGCGACAGGTCGCCGTTCTCCGCCGCCTCCAATTGGCGCCGCTGCTTTGCCGGCATCGGTTGTGCCTTGCCGATCAGACCGCCAAGAACCGGGATGAACACGAGCGCCATGAACAGCGAGGCCGTCAGCGTGATCAGCACGGTGAGCGGAAGGAACTTCATGAACTCGCCGACAAGGCCCGGCCAAAACAGGAGCGGCGCGAAGACGACGAGGGTTGTCGCGGTCGAGGCGATGATCGGCCAGGCCATCCGTTGCGCTGCCTGTCGATAGGCATCGCGCGACGTAGCGCCTTCCAGAAGCCTGCGGTCGGCGAGTTCCGTCGTCACGATCGCGCCATCGACGAGCATGCCGACAACCAGGATCAGCGAAAACAGGACGACGATATTCATCGTGAAGCCGAACGCCCACAGGATCGTGATCCCGGCAAGGAACGAGCCGGGAATCGACAGCCCTACGAGAATGGAGCTGCGAAGGCCCAGCGTCGCGACGATCACGATCATGACGAGGATGATCGCCGAGATGACATTGTTCTCGAGATCGCCGAGCATCGTCTTCACTTGCTCGGACTCGTCCTGCAGATACTCGACGCCGACCGTGTCCGGCCAAGTCGCCTTGTGCCGATCGACGACCGCGCGGACGGCGTCGACCGTCTCGATGATGTTGGCCCCGGATCGCTTCTTGATTTCGAGCGCGAGCGAGGGGTCGCCGTCGATCCGCGCGAAGCCGTCGGGATCCTCGAAGGTTCGCCGCGCGATGGCGACGTCCTTGAAGGTCAGCACGGTAGAGCCATCGACCTTCACCGGCATGTCCAGGACGTCGCGAATGTCCTCGATCAGGCCCGGCACTTTGAGGACAATCCGGCCGGCGCCGGTGTCGAGCGCTCCGGCTGCGATCAGGCGGTTGTTGCGGCTGATCTGGCTGACCAGTTCGTCGAAGGACAGATTGTAGGTCTCGAAGACGGTCGGCTCGATCAGCACTTCCATCAGCTCGTCGCGGTCGCCGCCGATATCGACTTCGAGGACGCCCGATAGGGCTTCGAGGTCGTCGCTAAGGTCGTTGGCGATATTGACCAGCGAACGCTCGGGGATCGGTCCGGACAGAACCACGGTCAGAATCGGAAAAAGCGAGGTGTTGACCTCATTGACCTTCGGCTCATCGACCTCGGCGGGAAGGTTCGGCTTGGCTCGGTCGACGGCGTCCTTGACGTCGGTCAGGGCTTCGTCCGCGTCGAAGCCCGCCTCGAATTTCAGCTGCACGGAAGCGTAGCCTTCCGCGGCGTGGGATTCCATTTCGTCGAGGCCTGACAGCGACGACAGCTCGGTCTCCAGGGGCCTGACCAGAAGCCGCTCGCTGTCCTCCGGCGAGATGCCTTCCAGCGTTGCCGTCACGTACATCACCGGAATCGGAATGTCGGGGGAGGATTCCTTCGGGATGGCTTGGTAGCCGATAACGCCGGCGACGAGGATCAGCGCGAGGATGAGCAGAACGGTGCGCGAACGGTCGAAACCCGCTTCGATCAGGGCGTTCATCAGCGCGCCCCTGCGGTCGCCGTCGCAAACAGGGCGCTCGCCAGCTTCGCAGTGACCTCGCCGGTGACGGCGAGACCATTGTCGCGCTGGAACTTCTTGATTGCCTCGCGCGTCGAGTCCCCCAGCAGGCCGTCGATCGGTCCCGGTTCGTAGCCCAAGGCGCGAAGTCGCTGTTGCAAGAGCTGGATTGAAGGTTCCTCGCCGAGGCTCCTGGCTCTCGGGCTGTTCGAATCGGACGACTCGGTCAGCGCCGCGGTCTCCACCGTTTTGCTCGTCAATGGAGAGGCGGATGCGCGAACGCTTCCAGTCGTTCTCGCGGGACTTGTCTTCGGTGCCCCGGCGGTCGGCTCATTGTCCAGCATGCCGTCGCCAACGGCCATGGGCTCGGCCTCGGGCGGCGTGATGGCCGGATTCGACGGCTCACGACGCGCGTCATCGGGTTTAGCCTCGATCACGCGGACGTCTTCGCCTTCGGACACAAAACCCTGGCCGACCGTAATGATCCGCAAAGACTCGGGAAGTCCGGCGACCCAAAGCCCGGTCGTTTCCGCCCTGACCAGCTCGATCGGATGGAAGGTGACCTTGTTCTCGGCATCGACAGCCTTGACGCCGAGCGTGCCGTCCGACCCGAGTGCCAGAACGGCCGCGGACAGGAAATGCGCGGGAACCTCGCCGACGGGAATACGCACCTGCGCCGAGATGCCGGCAGGGATGTCGCGGTCGGGATTGGACACGGTGATCTCGACCGGGAAGGTCCGAGTGGCGGAACTGGCATTCGCGGCGATGTAGCGGACGGTGCCCTGCCGGGTTTCCCCGGTGATGAAGGTCACCGAGGCCGGCTGGCCGGTGCGCACGCGGGCGACGTTTTGCTGGGCGATCTCGACATCGACGGTCAGCGGATCATTGTCGATCTGGACGCCGACCTCGGCGCTCGCGGCAACGAACTCGCCGAGATCCAGATCGAACCGGTCGAGCGTGCCGGTGATCGGCGCGCGAATCTCCGTGTCGCCGGTGGTCTGTGCGATCACCGCCAACGACGCCTCAGCTTTCGCCAGTTCGGCCTGCGCCTCCTCGACCTGGGCCGCCGTCGCATAGCCGCGCTCGGCCAGTCCCGACACGCGATCGAACTCGCCCTGGCGGCGGGCAAGCTCGGCCTCGGCCTGCATGCGTTGCGCCTCGCGGTCGGCGAGGGCGATCTTGGCGATCAGCGCGCCTTCCTCGAGAAAGTCGCCCTTCTTGACCGCAATGGTCTCGACCGTTCCGCCCACCTTGGCGCGAACCGGCGTCGTGCGGTCAGGCAGAACCTGGCCCTCCGCCGCGACGAACTCCACCACCGGCTCGGCGCGGGAAGCGAATGCCTCGACCGTAAAGGGCTCGCGGGTCTTGGATTTCGTCGCTTCGACAGCCTGATTCTGGTCGGGATAATAATAGCCCGAGCCCATCCAGGCGACGAGGGCCAGGACGAACAGCGCCGCCAGCCAGCCGGCGCGTGACTTGCGCTCCTTCGGCGCCGGTGCGGATTCCGCAACCGGGGAGGGCCCTGTATTCTCGTGCATATTCATTGCTTGCCCCGCCCTTCTTCATCGAGCCGGCACAGCTTGGCCGCGAGATCGTTGAGCGAGGCGACGGCAGTTTCGAAGAACTCGCGGGCCTGCTCGAGCCGCTGACGCTCGGCAATCGCGTCGGGTGGCAGGTCGGTTTCCGCCGCGACGATGCTGGCTTGCGTCTCTTCCATCCGGTGAGCCACGCCGCGAATCATGTTGACATAAGGCCTGTCGGCGAGACGGAAGAAATCCTGCCGCTCACCTTCGACCTGAACCTTGACGATCAATCCCTTGCTCTCGAGCAGGCGGGCATTGGTCGAGATCGACGCCCGGCTGACGCAAAGCCGCGCCGCAAGGTCACTGAAGCTGACCACTCCCGGTTCCAGGATCATCAGGCCGAACAGCCGGCCGGCGATGCGCGGCATCCCCTCCGCTTCCAGATGGTCGCCCATCCGGTCGATGAAGCGGGCGCGGCAGAGGTCCTCGGGGCAGGGGCGGACCAGATCTTGATCGACAGCGATATTCATCGGCGGCAAATACGAACGCCTACCTGTTCAGTCAAGACTGAACGGGAAAAATTGTTCAGTTGCGGCTGAACGTCACGCCTTGGCAGGCCCCCGCGCCGCGGCGAAGCTTTTCTTCAATCGTGCGCTGAGCTCGGCGAAGGGCTCTCCGGTCGTGATGGCCCCGGGGTGCTGGACCATATAGTCGTAGACATGCGGACCGAGGTCGACGGCCTGATCCAGGGTCTCGTCATTGCCGCGCTGATAGCCCCCGAGCAAACGCAGATCGCGGGTGTCCTCGTATCGCGAGATCATGCTGCGCAGGCGCGTTACGAGCTCGCGCTGTTGCTCGTCCCAGACCCGATCGGCGAGGCGGGAGATCGACTTCAGCACGTCCACGGCCGGGAACCGGCCCTGCTCGGCGATCGCCCTGTCGAGGACGATATGGCCGTCGAGCGTGCCGCGGATCGCGTCGGCGATCGGGTCGTTGTGGTCGTCGCCGTCGACCAGCACGGAGAAAATGCCGGTAATTGTTCCGGAGCCTTCGAGACCGGGGCCGGCCCGTTCGAGAAGTCGCGGCAACTCGGAAAAGACGCTCGGCGGATAGCCGCGCGCGACGGGCGGTTCGCCGGCTGCCAGCGCGACGTCGCGTGCCGCATGGGCGAGGCGGGTCACGCTGTCGACGATGAGCAGGACATTCTCGCCCCGATCGCGGAAATACTCGGCAACCGATGTCGCCGTGCGGGGCGCGAGCCGCCGCATCATCGGGCTTTCATCTCCCGTCGCCACGACAGTGACGAGCTTTTGCAGGTCGCCGCCCATCGTCTCTTCGAGAAATTCGCGGACTTCGCGGCCGCGCTCGCCGACGAGCGCGACGACCACGGTGTCGAAGCCTTGCGCGCGCGCCAGCATGCCCATGAGCGTCGACTTGCCGACGCCGGAGCCGGCGAAGATACCGATACGCTGCCCTTTGACCAGCGGCGTAAAGATATCGAGCGCATGCACGCCCGTCGGCACAGAACCGCCGACACGGCCTCGCCGCAGAGCCGGCGGGGGCGCGGCATCGGCCAGGCGATCCTCGTCGCCGGCGGCTAGCGGGCCAGCCCCGTCGCACGGCATGCCGAACGCGTTCACGACCCGCCCCTTCCAGCGCTCGGAAGGTGCGACCGTGAGCGGACCGATCCGCCTTGCCGGCGCCTTGACCCCGCGGCTGAACCGGTTGCCGAAGGGTTTGATCGTCAGGCTGTCCGCCTCGATGCGGACCACTTCGCCGATTTCCTCGCCGTTCGGGCCGGGGCAGGCCACGCAGTCACCGAGCCGCACGAAGGGCGACAGACCCGCGACCTTGAAGGCCTGGGGCGACACGTCGACGATGTGGCCCGAGATCGCCAGGCGCTCCTCTTCGAGCGGCGGGATCTTGTAGCTGCTTTCCGCGAGTGCCGTCACGACATGTTACCCAAGTTCTTGACCGCATCGTCGAGCGTGCGCTCGGAGGTCTGGACGAGATTGGAGGCACTTTCGAAAGCGCGCTGCAGGGCGATGAGACGACTGATCTCCAGAACCGGATTGACATTGGAGCCTTCGACGAAGCCTTGCATGACGCCGACGTCGCCGAAGTCGAGGATGGGAACCGCCGCCCGATCCGGAATGACGCCGGAGTTCTCGAAACGGGTCAGATTGGCTCCCGGCGGCATGGCGAACAGCCCGACCGCGCCGATCTGGGCGCCGTTCTGTGTGATCATGCCATCGCGGGCGATCGCGATCGGCCCGGCGTTGGGATCGACTTGCAGCGTCGCGCCGCCGACATCGAGAATCGGATAGCCGTTGATCGTCTCCACCGCGCCTTCTGCATTGATCCGCATCCGGCCGTCGCGTGTGTAGACTGGACCGTTGGGACCCTGGATGGCGAAAAACGCATCGCCGGATACCGCCATGTCGAGCGTGTTTCCGGTCTGGGTCATTTCGCCCGCCCGGGTCGAAAGATACGTCGTGCCCTCGGAGGCGAAGGCCACCGGGTCTGAGCCGGCCCGGGAAATCAGTGCCTCGAATTTGACCTCTTCGGCTCGAAAGCCGGCGGTTCGGGCGTTGGCGACGTTGTGGGCGATGGTGTCCAGCCGCTTCTCGAGGGCGAGTTGCGCGGACAAGGCGACGGGGAGTGCGGTCTGCAAGGTCAGAAACCTCCGCTTCGGTAGGACTGGAGCGAGAGCAGCAAATTGCCGTCGATCCCGGCGCTCGACGGGCCGAATAGCGAAAGGGCCGGGCTGGTGACCTGTGCCGACGTTTCCGTCGTGTCGTACATCGCCGTGAAGCGCGTCAGCAGCTTTTGCAGCTTCTCCGGATCCTTCAGATCCTCGATGTCCAACCGCTGTTCGTAGAAAGCCGCCTGCTTGTCGATATCCAGCGCGCCGATCTCGGTCGGGATGCCGAAGGCGACCTGGACGACCTTCATCAAAGCAGTGTCGGCCAGGATCGAAAAGGTGCTGGTGATCGAGGGTGCGGCGCGTTCGAAATACAGGGCAAGCCGCGCGCCCTCGCTCTCGGCGCCGGTGTCCTCCTCCAGCGTCTGGCGGATATATTTGTCGACGACGACCTGCTGTGTTCGCTCGAAAGCCATCGTCGTCTTGCCGTAACGCGCGAAATTGAAGGTTTCGGCGAATTCCTTGTAGCGATTGTCGCTCAGCTTGTTGGCAAAGCTCTCCTTGTCGTCGATGCCTTCGACCAGGACCTTGCGCATGAACGCCTTGGCATAGGTCATATCCTCCAGCCCGAAGGCCTTCATGGCGAAGTTGTAGACCCGATCGTTGGAGAGGAAGTCCTCGACCGTCTTGATCGAGGACAGCGCCTCCAGATAGCGTTCGCTCGCGCGTTCGACCGTCGGCTGTTTTGCCGTTCGGTCGAGAGCGGCCGGAAGGTCGCGACGTATGAGATCGAAACTGGTCGTTGCACCCAGCATGGCGGCGCCTTCCGGTAGACTTATTTCAAGTGGTGCGAAAATCGGGCAGCTTGCTTGCGCCAGCCTGTTCCGCACGACCGAACGGCTTTTCCCGCCAGAGCCGACGCTTCGGCAAGGCTCGCACAAGCGGGGCTACCTACCGGTGAAACTCGAAAATTGGGAAATCGGGGGCCCGCATGGGTATTCTGCTTGGGCTGGTCGTGACGTTTGGAGCCCTGTTCGGTGGCTTCGTCGCGATGGGCGGGAAATTGATGGTCCTGGTCCAGCCGTTCGAATACGTGATCATTCTGGGCTCATCGATCGGGACCTTCCTTGTTGCCAATCCGACCAAGGTGGTGAAGGATACCGGCAAGGCGGTCATGGAGGCTTTCAAGAACAAGGTTCCGAAGTCGAGTGACTATCTGAACGTTCTAGGGCTGTTGCATCAGCTGATGCGTGAGATGCGGTCGAAATCGCGTAGCGAGGTCGAAGCGCATATCGACGACCCCAAGGAATCGACGATCTTTCAGGCGTATCCGGACGTTCTCAAAGACGACGCCATGACCAGCTTCATTTGCGATTACTGTCGGCTGATCATCATCGGCAATGCGCGGCCACACGAGATCGAGTCGCTCATGGAGGAAGAGATCCAGACGATCGCGTACGATCAATTGAAGCCCAAGCACGCCCTCCAGGACATGGCTGACGGGCTTCCCGCTCTCGGCATCGTCGCGGCCGTGCTCGGCGTGATCAAGGCCATGGGCGCCCTGGACCAGTCTCCCGAGATTCTTGGCGGCCTGATCGGGGCGGCCCTTGTGGGGACCTTCGCGGGCATCTTCTTTTCCTACGGCATCGTCGGCCCGATCGCCACCAAGGTGAAGGGGGTGCGCGACAAGAAGTGCCGGATGTTCACTATCGTGAAATCGACCCTCATCGCGTATATGAATGGCGCGATGCCGCAGGTGGCGCTCGAATATGGACGCAAGACGATCTCCGCATATGACCGTCCCACGATCGACCAGGTCGAAAATGAAACCATCGGCGGCGGATCGGCGGCCTGATCCATGAGCCCGACCGCTCCTCAGCCGGATTCGGCCAATATCGGCGAACGACTTCGCAGCGCGGCCGAGTTCGATCCACGCAATCTTCCGCGCCTCACTCATATGGGCGAGGCGTGGGCGGAGGCGGCTACCGCCAGGCTGGGCGCGATCGCCGGCGCACCGTTCGACTTCCTGTTGACCGAGGTCGATACGGACTTCGCACCCGAGGCCGAAAGCGCGGATGCGGCAGCAAGTCTCTTCGCATTGCTGTCTTCGCCGCGTTTTCGAACGCCGGGCTATGTCGCTGCCAAGCGCTCCGGCCTGGATGCGCTCATCGCGGCCTTCTTCGCGGCGGAGCCCTCCAATGCGGGTGACGTCCCGCGTGGACCCACCGACCTCGATCGCGGTGTCGTCAAGCTCGCCCTTGCTGCCGCGTCCGAAGCCGCCGGCCCGGTGTTCGAGCCCATTGCCGATCTCAAGCTCTCGGTCGGTGATCTGATCGATCCTCCCCTGCTGGTCGAGGAACTCGGCGAGACGAGCGACCGCTTCGTGTTGTTTCGGTTCGAGCTACGGGCCGCGGGAATTGCCGCGCCTCTCGCCTTCGCCTTTCCGGCCAGTTTCCTGGCGCCGCATCGGCGCTTCCTCCGCAAGCTGCCGGAGGCGCCCCAGCGCGATCGCGACGAAAGCTGGTCCGAGGCGATCAAGGCGAGCTTTGCCCAGAGCGACCTGCGACTGGAAGCGGTGCTCGCCAAGAAGAAGGTCCCGCTGAGGACGATCGCCGGCTTCAAGGTGGGCGACACGATTCCGCTGGCGATCGGCGCCGACAGCCTGATCGCCGTCGCATGTGAAAACAGGCCGCTGTTTCGCGCGCGCATGGGGCGCTCGCGGGACACCTACGTCTTGCGGATTGAAGAACGGATCGATCCCGCCGAGGAGTTTATCGATGACATCCTACCTGACTGATATCATATTAATGGTGGCGCTTGTGGTGACAGCGCTCAGAAGCGGGCGCATGTATCGTGAGCTTCGGACCTTGCGGTCGTCGGAAAGCGCCCTCGGTGCCGCGCTCGCGGAAGCCGACCGCTCGATCAATAGAGCCGCGGAGGCGGTGGTCGTTCTCAAGCACGAGGGTGTGCAGACCCTGCGTGCACTCGAGGCGCAGATCGTCGAAGCGAAAGAGACCACCGATCGGCTTGAATTGCTTGTCGCCAGGGCCGATTGGCATGCTAAAGGCCATGGTCAGGCGGCGCGATCCGAGCGTGTACCGGCAGCGGCGGCGAGCGAGTGCGGCGAAGGGCCGGGCGGACACAGGCTTCGCGCCAGTCTGGCTCGCTAGTCCGGTTATGAAACCCCAGTCGGCGACGCGATGTTGCGGCATGACCCGCCAGAAGCAAGCCGGAAGATGGACGACGCCATGAATGAATTTGATGATGCCCCCGATGAAGACGCCGATGCCGACGTGGGCCTCGGCGTTGGCGCGGCACCGGGCACGGACCGGCTCGATCTCGACCTGGTGATGGATGTCCCGGTGACAATGCATGTTGTCCTCGGCTCCACGACGATGACGGTCGCGGATATTCTCGATCTCGGCCGCGGCACCATCGTCAAGCTCAACACCAAGGTCGGCGATCCGGTGGATGTCATCGTCAACGACCGGGTTGTCGCCCGCGGCGAGATCGTCGTGCTCGACAATGAGGACCAGCGCTTCGGCGTCACGCTGACGGAGGTCGCCAAACCTGGCGAGCGACTTCAGTCGAAAAACCAGCGAGCCGCTTGATCTGTCATGTCGATGGTCGCCGCCTATCATGATGATGGCCCGGAGCTGCCGAAATGCGGCAGCGCTCGAGCGGCAATCCTGCTGATCGCTCTCGGCGCGCCGGGCGCGGAGCGGGTTCTCAAGCACTTGTCGCCGGATGAGATCAGGCGGCTGAATGAGAGCGCCGCCAGTCTCGAAGCGATCGAGTCCGAGCAGATCGACGAACTGGTCGACGCCTTCCAGGACGCGTTCAAGAAGGCGCCCGGCCTCGATGGTCCGGCGCGACAGATGACGGAGCTCCTGCAGAGCGCGCTCTCCGAGGAGGAGTTCGCATCCATCTTCATGTCCGGAGATGACGGCTCTTCGGGCGACTGGAGCGAGCAGAGCGGTCGCAGCATTTGGGATGCGGTCGCCAACATGGAGGGAAATATCCTCGCTCCGAAGTTGGCGAAGGAACACCCCCAGGTGGTCGCCCTTCTTCTTTCGAAAGTTCCGGCCGATACCGCATCGATCATCGTGCGCGAATTCCAGCCGGCGTTCCGAAACGACGTCATGCGCCGGATGCTGTCGCTGAAGCAGCTGTCGGACCCGGTCGTGGCGCTGTTCGAACGACATGTGCGGCATGCCTATCTTGGGGCTTCCGACAGCCCGTCGAAAGCTGGCACGCATGCAATTCTCGCGGATATCGTCAACCGCCTCGAGAAGAGTCAGTCGGACGAATTGATCGATACGATCAGGGCGGTCCAGCCGCGTGAAGCGGAAACACTGCTGAAACTTCTGTTCGCCTTCGAGGATTTGCCGAACCTGCCGCAGAAGTCCCGCCTGACCCTGTTCGACGCCGTGCCGACCGAAGTCGTGATTCTGGCGCTCCGAGGTACCGAAGGGGAACTGCGGGAAGCGTCATTGGCCGCGCTCGGCGCCCGCGCCCGCCGCATGGTCGAATCGGAACTCGCGCAGGTGGTCGATGTCCAGGCGAGCGAGATCGAGGGTGCCCGCCGACGGATAGCGAACGAAGCTCTACGGCTTTCCGGCGAGGGCAAGATACAATTGCGTGCGCCCGAAGAAACCACGTGATCCCGGCGGGGCTATCCGGCGAACGGAAGAGGGACGTCCAGCATGCCGGTGGTAAATCGTGCCGTCGCGATGTGTTCATCGAACGTCAATGGGTCTGAGGGTTTAATCCACCGTGTCGGATAGCGAGGACAAATCCTCAAAAACGGAACAGCCGACCGAGAAGAAGATCAACGACACGATCGAGAAGGGCAATCTTCCGGTCTCGCGCGAGGCGCCGATTTTGGCGTCGCTTCTGGCCACAATGGCCTTTATCGCGTTTCAGGTCCGCGATGGCGCCGGCGATCTGCTTCTCGTACTCAAGACGACGTTCGAAAACCCCTTGCAATGGGATCTGAATACGAGTGCCGATGCCCTACACGTCTTGCACATGCTGGCTCTCGAAGCCGCCCGGTTCGTTCTGCCCGCGGCCGTTTTCTTCGTCGTCGGCGGGGTCGTCTCGTCGGTTCTTCAGAACGCGCCCCAGATCAATTTCGAGCGCATCCGGCCGAAGGCGTCCCATATTTCGCTCTCCGCCGGGTTCAAACGGATTTTTGGTCTTCGGGGACTGACGGAGTTCGGCAAGTCTGTGTTCAAATTCCTCACCATCGGCGTCGTCGTCGGTACGCTGCTCATGTCGGGATTGCCGACAATGATGCGCACGATGTTCGCCGACCCGGTGCTGGTGCCGGAACTCATCCTCGAACTGGCGATGACGCTTCTTTCCGGCGTTTCGATTGCGACGATCGTCCTCGTCGCGGCTGATCTCGCCATGAGCCGCATTCACTGGCGGCGTGACCTCAAGATGTCCAAGCAGGAGATCAAGGACGAAAACAAGCAGGCCGAGGGTGATCCAATGGTCAAGGGTCGGCAGCGTCAGATCGCCCGCGATCGGGTGCGCAGGCGCATGATGACCGACGTGCCCTTTGCGACGCTCGTGATTGCCAACCCGACTCATTACGCCATCGCCCTGCGATACGTTCGCGAGGAAGGCGGCGCCCCGATGGTGGTCGCCAAGGGCACGGACCTGATTGCCCTAAAAATCAGGGAAATCGCCGAGGCAAACGACGTACCGGTCATCGAAGACAAGCTCTTGGCAAGGTCGATGTATGATCATGTCGAGATCGATCAGATGATTCCGCCGCAATTCTTCAAGGCGATCGCGGAACTCATCTATTTCCTTCACTCCCGAACGGGCTCGAAGGTGGGAGTCGCTACCGCGTAGCCATGCTCGATATCCGCAAACACAACACGCTGTCGCGCGAGCGGGCGCTTGCCGACGGCGTCAAGGAAGTCGTCGCCGAACTTCGTCTCGTGGACGTGGTCGACTACATCGCTTTCCTCCGCCTCGAACACTACGGCAACATTGCGGATATCGTCACATCCTCGGCGGAGCTGTATCTGAAGCCGGGCGTGCTGCGTTTTGCCAATTCCGGCGACGTGCGTCTCAACTGGGGTGGTATACCGATCATCTCGCTTGCCCTCGAATTCAAGCATGCCGGCGTCACAGCCCATTTCCAGCTGGAACTGGGGGCCTCGGCGGCCGCGGTGGACATTACCTACATCGCCTTCGACGACGCCGGTGAGATGGCCGATGGCGGCACCGAAGAGCTGCGCCGGGCAATCGTCGACGCCCATTTGCAAGAGCCCCCCTCTCCAGCCGACGCTTGACGTCGCCGCGCGTTGTCGCCGCGACGCATCGGAAGATGGTCTCCGCCGTCGGCCCGGGCTGCTCCGCGGAGGCTGGGCCTCGGCCGCGGGACGCGAAGCCTTCCCGAGCGGATACATCCATCCTCCGCGCCCTGTTATCGCTTTAACCTCACCCTGCGGTGCAGGTAGGGCCTCGCCCGAGGCGCCGCATCGCCCCTCGCCGCGTATCGGCGTCGTCCCGGCCGCTTGGGTTCCGATCGCAGCAGACGGACACAAGGGCAAGCTTCGGACAAGCGCTTCCCCCTAGACCTTTGAATCTCAAGAGCACTCGCGCGGGATGTCATGGATCAGGTCTATCTTTTCGGAATTGCTTCGCAGCGCACCTCGTGGTTGGCCACGCGCCAGACGCTGGTGGCCGAAAACGTCGCCAATGCGAACACGCCTGGTTACGAGGCCAAGGACCTGGCGTCCTTCAGCGAGGTTCTGGATTCGACACGCCTCGATCTCGTGAGTTCCAGCAACATGCATATGGCTTCGCTGGGCGGGGTTGGTGACAGCCAGGATGTCGTTACCCAGACGCCTTGGGATGTCACCCATTCCGGCAATTCCGTGAGCCTCGAGCAGGAAATGCTCAAGGCTGGCGAGATTTCTCGGGCGTATTCACTCGATACGTCGGTGGTGAAGGCGTTCCATCGGCTGCTCGTCATGTCCGTGAAGGGGTAATCCGCATGTCCGATCCACTTCTCTTTCCGCTCAAGATCGCGGCCAGCGGCCTTCAGGCTCAATCCACGCGCATGCGCGTGGTCTCCGAAAACATTGCCAATGCCCAGACCACCGGGACGACAGCCGGGAGCGACCCCTATCAACGCAAGACGGTCACCTTTCAGGGTGAGTTGGATCGCGTCACCGGGGCCGACATGGTCCGCGTTCAGGGAATCGGGACGGACGAAACCCCCTTCGTCCTCGAGCACGACCCCGGCAACCCTGCGGCCAACGCCGAGGGTTACGTAAAGATGCCGAACGTGCGGATGCTGGTCGAAATGGCCGACATGCGCGAGGCGAACCGCTCCTACGAGGCCAACATCCAAGTGGTGAAGCAGGCGCGCGAGATTATCAACATGACCATCGACCTTCTGAGGAGCTGACCATGATCCCTTCGATTGGAGCGACCTTTCCGAGCATCGGCACCGGGGCGATCGGCAATGCAATCACTCCGCCTAGCCCCACTCAGGCAGCCGCCGGAGCGGACTTCAGCGCGGTTCTGTCGCAAATCGCCAGCGATGCCGTCGCCACGGTGAAAACCGCCGAAGCGACCTCCATCAAGGGGATCAATGGTGAGGCGACGACGCAGTCCGTGGTCGAATCCGTGATGGCCGCCGAACGCACACTCCAGACGGCTGTTTCCATCCGCGACAAGGCGGTCAGCGCCTACCTCGAACTGTCCCGCATGGCGATCTGAGCCATCCGGAACCGCTCACTCGCCCTCCGAACACTGCTTTTCCGGCGATCCAGGACCGATGGAACGCCGACCACCTTACTGAAGGAGCCACCCGATGCGAGCCCTTGCGATCGCCGCAACCGGCATGAACGCCCAGCAGACCAATGTTGAGGTCATCGCCAACAATATCGCGAACATCAACACGACCGGTTTCAAGCGCGCCCGCGCCGAGTTCACCGATCTGCTCTACCAGGTGGAACGCATGCAGGGCATCCCCGCTCGGGGCGGCCAGGGCGTGGTGCCGGAGGGTGCTCAGCTGGGCCTCGGCGTGCGCTTGGCGGCAATCCGCAACATCAACCTTCAAGGTACGCTCAACCAGACCGGCAACAAGCTCGATCTGGCCTTGAACGGCCTGGGGTGGTTCCAGGTGGAAGGCCCGGGTGGGGAAATTCTCTACACCCGCGACGGCGCCTTCAATACCAATGGCGAGGGCCAGCTCGTTACACTCGACGGTTATCGCGTCGAGCCGGCCATCACCGTGCCGCAGAACGCCACGGAAGTGACCGTCAATCAGAGCGGCCAGGTCTTCGCCCAGGTCGACGGTCAGGCCGATGCGCAGGAGATCGGCCAGTTGACGATTGCAACTTTCGCGAACGACGCGGGACTGGCGGCGCAGGGCGGCAATCTTTTCAAGGAGACAATCGCTTCGGGCGGGCCAACCGCCGGCGTTCCGGGAGATCCGGGCATGGCGGTGGTTCATCAGGGCTACCTGGAGGATTCCAACGTCGATCCCGTCAAGGAGATATCGCAGCTGATTTCCGCCCAGCGGGCTTACGAAATGAATTCAAAGGTGATCTCGGCGGCCGACGAGATGGCGAGCGTCGTCACCAAGGGGCTCCGTTAGTCCATGAGCGGCATCGCAACCATTTCCCGGCCTCTGCCACTCAGCCTCAAGGTGGCCGCCGGTCTTGTCGCGCTCGCGGCACTCATTGTCCCGGTTGGGAGTCTGGCGGCCGAGCTCGACCTTCCGGTTCCGGCGGCCGTCGTCTATCCGGGCCAGAGCGTTGCCGATCGGGGCGTTGCCTACAAGGCCTTTATCGTCAAGGACGAGAAGCTTCCTTTATACGTGATTGAAGACGAAATTCTGGTGGGGCAGGTGGCCCGGCGTACCCTTCTGCCGGGCAAGCCGATCCTGCTGTCGGATCTCAAGACCCCGGACCTGGTGCGGGCCGGCGCGTCCGTGACGATGGTCTTTCGCGAAGGCGGGCTGATCATCACCGGCCTCGGCACGGCGCTGCGCTCGGCCGCCGAAGGCGAGATCGTGCGCGTGCGCAACGCCGACAGCGGCATCGTCGTCTCCGGTATCGTCGAGGCCGACGGCAGCGTTCGGATCCACGGATGATCGCGCGGCTGCTCCTTGGAGCCTTCCTCGTCGCCGCGAGCCTTCAGGGCGCGGCGGCCGCCGACTATAGCGGCGGCGGACAGGCTGTGGCGAAGCTCCAGCCGGTCCGCGGCAACCCGGCCGATGCGGCCGGCACCGTCCGGATCAAGGACATCGTCAATATTCGCGGCGTGCGGGCCAACCAGCTCGTCGGTTACGGTCTCGTGATCGGCCTGCAGGGGACCGGCGATTCCATGCGCAACGCGCCATTCACCGAGCAGTCGATGCAGTCCATGCTCGATCGGATGGGCGTCAATATCCGGTCCCAATCCTCGCGCAGCAAGAATGTCGCGGCGGTTACCGTGACCGCTGAACTGCCGGCTTTCATCGGCACCGGCTCACGCATCGATGTTACTGTTTCGTCGCTCGGCGACGCCTCGTCGCTGATGGGCGGCACGCTGGTGATGACGCCGCTGTATGGCGCCGATGGCGAAATCTATGCGGTCGCGCAAGGACCGCTCGCGGTGAGCGGCTTTTCCACGCAAGGCGACAGCGAACGCTTGACCCAGGGCGTGCCGACCACCGGCCGCGTGGCGAACGGCGCGCTGGTCGAGCGGGAGGTGCCCGGTTCCTTCAACGATGACGGCCAATTGGCGATCGAGCTATTCAATCCGGATTTCAAGACGGCCATCCGCGTCGTCGACATCGTCAACGATTACGCCGCCAATCGCTGGGGTGCGGCCGTCGCGCGGGAAGAAGACTTCCGCACGATTCATCTCAAGCGACCCGCGAAGGTGTCGAGTACCCGCTTCATCGCCGAGATCGGCGATCTCAGGGTCGACCCCGACCAGGTGGCGCGGGTCGTCATCGATGAGCGGACCGGCACGGTCGTCATCGGAAGGGACGTGCAGATCTCCACGGTTGCCCTGACCCATGGCAATCTGACCGTCCGGGTCAGCGAACTGCCGGCCGTCTCGCAGCCTGAGCCTTTCTCGAGGGGGCAGACAGTAGTGACCTCTGAGACCATCGTCGATGCCCGGCAGGGCGGCGGCTCTTTCGCCCTGGTCGGCGGCGCCGATCTGGAATCCGTGGTTCGCGGTCTCAATGGTATCGGGCTGAAGCCGACGGGGATCATCGCGATCCTGCAGGGGATCAAGACGGCTGGTGCCTTACAGGCCGAACTCGTGGTGCAATGATGATGCAGACTTTCATGCGAAACGGATGGCGCGCCGCGCGGCTCGTCGTTCTGGCCCCCGCTCTGGCGTCAATCGGCTTCGCGCACGCAGCCGGCGCACCCGAAATTCCGCCCCAGGAAGTCCGGATCATCGGGGAGAGCGGCGAGGTCGCGAAGCGCAAGCCCGCCAGCGAAGTCGAAGCCTATTGCCTCAACATCGCCGACGAGGCTCAGGACGCTCGCTACGCTCAGGAGCAGAAGCAACTGACCGAACTCGAAGCCGAGATCGGCAAGCAGATCGACGCGCTGGAGGCGAAGCGCAAGGACTATCAGCAATGGTTGGAGGAGCGGAAAAGCTTCCTCGAGAGCGCGTCCACGATCATCGTCGACATCTATGCGAAGATGAAGGCTGACGCCGCCGCCGCTCAGCTCGCTCAGATCGATCGCAGTTCCGCCGCCTCGTTGATTGCCCGTCTGAAATCGCGTCAGGCCAGCGACATTCTCAGTGCGATGCCGCCGGCCACCGCCGCCGAAATCACCAATCTGATCGTCCAAAAGACCTCCACCGGTGGATCGATGGACGAGAAGCAAGTTGCGGAGCGCAAGCCGTGAGAGCCTTGGCACTGATTGCTCTCGCCGCTTTAGCCGGCTGCTCGACGACGCTCGAGGATGCGCTTCGCGAGCCGGTCCTGTCGCCGGTGGGCGCGGGGCTCTACGAAAATCCGCCGATCGTGGCGCAGCCGGCCGCGTTCCCGGCCGCCGGACCGCGTACGCCGCATTCGTTGTGGAGCGACGAGCGGGCGGACTTCTACCAGGATCCGCGCGCGCTTGGTGTGGGGGATATCGTCACGGTGAAGATTCGCATCCGCGACCAGGCATCGCTCGACAACAATTCTGAGCGCTCCCGCAAGTCCGGCATCGACTCAGGGCTCGATCTAGTGGGCAGTTTCGGCGAGTACACACTGCCGACCGTGGGCGCGACCTTGGGTGCCAACGGCAAGTCCGACATGGCCGGCAAGGGCAGGATCAAGCGGTCCGAGGATATCGACCTGTCGGTGGCCGCCGTGGTCGGCCAGAAACTGCCGAACGGCAATCTGTTCATCAGCGGCCAACAGGAAATGCGGGTCAATTTCGAGGTGAGGGTACTGTCGATCGCCGGCATCATCCGGCCCCGGGACATCCTGCCTAACAACACCATCGACTATGACAAGATCGCCGAAGCGCGGATTTCCTACGGCGGCCGCGGTCGGATCACCGAGGTCCAGCAGCCTGGTTGGGGCCAGCAGATCTACGATATCGTCACGCCTTACTGAGCCGTTCGGCCCAGCCGGTACGGCGGCGTTTCGGCCGCGGCGACAAGCGGTCGCGGTCTTCCGCAAGTCTCGCGACAGCCAGACCCGATATCGCTCGGCTGTCGGCAAAGGCAACGCCATGAGGGCGCTGCCGCCGACGCGTGAGTGGAGAGGGTTCGTCGCATGACCGAGATCCGCACCTCGGGCGAAGGCAGGAAAACGCCATGAAGGGCGACGGCCTGATTCCAACCGCTGTGGCGGTGGTGATCCTGACTCTCGTCGCCGGCGGCGGCGGCGCCTTCCTCGGCAGCATGCTCGGCGAGGCCGGGGCATCGCCGGCGGAAGAGACCAAGGCTGCCGAGACGCCGGTCGAGACCGTCGTCCCGTCTGACGACAGGAGCGACATGGACCTGGCGCGGGCCGAGCACGACGAGACGCCGCTCCGCCTGATTTCGCTGAAACCGGTCCTCACCAACATCTATGCTCCCCCGCGGACCTGGCTTCGCATCGAGGCTGCGTTGGTCATGAAGGATGATGGCAGCGTCAACCCGGAAGTTCTCGCCGCCGAGATCGAGTCGGATACGCTGGCGTTTCTTCGCTCTGTCCAGCTCGCCCAAATTGAAGGAACGCGCGGGCTGCTCCATCTGCGCGAAGATCTGCGCGAACGGGCCCGCCTGCGCTCGCCCGCCGTCATCGACTATCTCATCCAGACCATGGTCGCCGAATGAGATCGTTCCTCGTTTTCCTGGCCGTTCTCTTCGTCACGCCGGCCTTTGCTCAAACGCCCGATTTGTCCGGCCTGGCGGCTCTGATCCCCGCGGGGGATTCGAGCGCGTCGGGGCGTATCGTGCAGTTGTTCGGCATCGTCACGATCTTGTCGATCGCGCCAGGCCTGCTGGTTATGGTCACCTCGTTCACGCGCATCGTCATCGCGCTGTCGATCCTGCGAGCCGGCATTGGCCTGCAGACGACGCCCGCGAATCTCATCCTGATTTCGCTGTCGCTGTTCATGACCTTTTTCGTCATGGCGCCGACCTTCGACCGCGCCTGGAATGACGGGCTGCAACCGTTGTTGAGCAATTCGATCAGTGAGGAGGAGGCGTTCTATCGGATCACGGATCCATTCAAGGACTTCATGCTGACCCAGGTACGGCCCGCGGATCTGGCGCTGTTCGGAGACATTGCGGACGCGACTAGCCGCACGCGTGTCGAACCGGCGGAGCAGGGGGCAACCGACGAGCGCGACATCGCGTTGCGGGTTCTGATCCCGGCCTTCATGATTTCCGAGCTGCGCCGTGGTTTCGAGATCGGCTTTCTCATCGTATTGCCGTTCCTGGTGATCGACATGATCGTCGCCACACTCACCATGTCGATGGGCATGATGATGCTGCCGCCTACGATCATCTCGCTGCCCTTCAAGATCCTGTTCTTCATCCTCATCGACGGTTGGAACATGCTCGTCGGATCACTGGTTCGCTCGTTTTTCTAAACTCGCCGAACGCGCTCGATTGGGCCGCTTTTTCACAATTGGTTAACGTTAAGAACCTAGGTTAACCCTCGACGGTGCCGAACATGATGACGCGGACCTTGATTCAGCAAAAAGCCCATGAAGGGCGCCTGCGCCATTAAGGGTAATGTAATGACGAGTATCAACACCAACGTCGCCGCGATGACCGCCCTGCAGACGCTGCAGCAGACGAACATGGCGATGGACGAGACCCAGAACCGGATTTCGACGGGTCTGCGCGTCGCGGAGGCCAAGGACAACGCGGCCTACTGGTCGATCGCGACCGGCATGCGGTCCGACAACCAGGCCATGTCGGCGGTATCCGATTCGCTCGGCATCGGCGCGGCCACGGTCGACACCGCCTATACAGGCTTGGCCTCCGCCAAGGACGTTCTCAACGAAATCAAGGCCAAACTGACGACCGCGACGAGTGACGGCGTCGACAGGTCCAAGGTTCAGTCGGAAATCACCGCGCTGCAGGAACAGCTGAAGACGATCTCCGATTCGGCATCGTTCTCCGGGCAGAACTGGCTCAGCAACACGGCCGCGACGACTGAGAAGGAAATCGTGTCCTCGCTGTCGCGTGATGCCAACGGCAAGCTCGCCGTCGGTTCGATCAAGGTCGACATCGTCAACATCCGGCTCTTCGCCGCCAATGCCGGCATTCTCGACAAGACCATCGATATCGACCAGTTCGAGGCTGCGACCGGTACGTCGACGGTCGAGACAGCCGCGGTCGATTTCGCCGCTGGCGACGACAAGATCACCTTCAGCATTTCGCAGAACGGTGCCGCCGGCCGCACGGTGGAGATCACCCAGACGACCCTGACCGCTGCCGGCCTCGCCGGCACGGCCATCAAGTCCGATGGCGATCTCAAGGCGGTCTATTCGCAGGCTCTGCAGGACGCCGGCATTCAGGGTATCGAGGTGTCGATCACCGCGGGTGCCTTGAGCTTCAAATCGCTCGAGAGCTTCACGGTCACCGCCGCGACGGCCTCCGGCACGAGCGCTCTCGCGGTTGCCGATCTCGGCCTGGCCGCGACCGACACCGCTGCCGGCGCCACCGGCACCTTCTCGACGGCGGTCGACGCCATCGACATCTCGGTGGCTGGCGTCACGTCGGGACAGGTCCAGGCCTATATCCGGGTCGTCGACGAGGCGCTGTCGCAGGTCACCACCGCGGCATCCAGCCTCGGTGCCGTTCAGAACCGGGTGGAGATGCAGACCGACTTCGTCTCCAAGCTCATGGACACGATCTCCAAGGGCGTCGGCGCCCTCGTCGACGCGGACATGACCGAAGAGTCGACCCGTCTCAAGGCGCTGCAGACCCAGCAGCAGCTCGGTGTCCAGGCGCTGTCGATCGCCAACACCTCCAGCCAGGCAATTCTGCAGCTGTTCCAGGGCTAAACCACCCCTCTCACAGCTCTATCACTGCCCGAAAGGCCGCTCCGCAAGGGGCGGCCTTTTCCGTTCGCGGCATGGTTCGATCGCTTTGTCGCTCCGGGTTGGTACTATGTCGGATTCCACGTCCGCTGGTGTTAGGTTTCATTAACTATACATCATTCCTATTGATTAACCATAAGACGATCGTGTTGCGGTCGGAGCAGAAGAGATCGTGTTGCTTTAAGAAGCTGGAAGGAAATCGCCCGTTATATCGGAGGCATAGCGAAGTGATCGGACGGAAACCCAGATCACAGGCATGATGCCGACTCGCTATCCCGGCCAGCCCGGACTGTCTCATCCCAATTTTGTATTCGCGTAACGGGAAGACACCCTACTATGACCAGCATCAACACCAATGCTTCTGCCATGACGGCTCTCCAGAGCCTTCAGATGATCAACTCCTCGCTCGACCAGACCCAGGCCCGCATCTCGACCGGCTATCGCGTCGGTGAGGCCAAGGACAACGCGGCTTACTGGTCGATCGCCACCACCATGCGTTCCGACAACCAGGCCATGTCGGCGGTGTCCGACTCGCTCGGCATCGGCGCGGCCACGGTCGACACGGCCTATACCGGCCTCACCGCCGCCAAGGACGTGCTCAACGAGATCAAGGCCAAGCTGACCACGGCAACCGGCGAAGGCGTCGACAAGGCCAAGGTTCAGTCGGAAATCACCGCCCTGCAGGAACAGCTGAAGACGATCTCGGACTCGGCGTCCTTCTCCGGTCAGAATTGGCTGAGCAACACTGCCGCTGGCACGCAGAAGGAAATCGTTTCCTCGCTGTCGCGTGATGCGGCTGGCAGCCTTTCGGTCGGTTCGATCAAGGTCGACATCGCCAACATCCGGCTCTTCTCCGCCGATGCCGGCATTCTCGACAAGACCATCGATATCGACCAGTTCGCTGCGGCGACCGGTACCTCGACGGTCGAGACCGCCGCGGTCGCATTCGGTGCCGACAACAAGGTCTCCTTCAGCATCTCGCAGAACGGTGCCGCTGGCCGTACGGTGGAAATTACCCAGCAGACACTGACCGACGCCGGCCTTGCCAGCAGCACGATCAAGTCTGACGGCGATCTGACGGCGGTCTACACGCAGGCTTTGAAGGACGCCGGCATTCAGGGCATCGACGTGACGATCACCGCTGGCGCGGTGAGCTTCAACTCGCTCGAGAGCTTCACGGTCAGCGCGGCGACCGCTTCCGGCACCACCCCGCCGGCTGTGGCTGATCTCGGTCTGGCAGCGGCTGACACCGTTGCTGGCGCCACCGGCACCTTCTCGACGGCGGTCAACGATATCGACATCTCGGTCGGTGGCGTGACATCCGGCCAGGTGCAGGCCTACATCAAGGTCGTCGACGAGGCGCTGTCGCAGGTCACCACCGCGGCATCCAGCCTCGGTGCCGTCCAGAACCGCATCGAGATGCAGACGAACTTCGTCTCCAAGCTCATGGACACCATCGACAAGGGTGTTGGCACGCTGGTCGACGCGGACATGACCGAAGAGTCGACCCGTCTCAAGGCGCTGCAGACGCAGCAGCAGCTCGGTGTCCAGGCGCTGTCGATCGCCAACTCCTCCAGCCAGTCGCTGCTCTCGCTCTTCCGGTAAACCTCCGCCGGAAATAGACAGCAGGACATCTGAACGGGTCCGGCCTTCATGGCCGGGCCCGTTTTCGTTTGTCCATGGCTCTGCGGCTTCCCTGCCGTAATGGCAGGAAGAGCGCGTTAACCTTTCGTTAACCGTGGTCTCGCGCAAGCTTCGGTCGGCATGGTCCGACCAATCGCATCACGTGCCACCGGAAAATCGTAGGGTTACTTCATGGCGCTCGCCATAAACGGACAAGCTCAGCAGCTTTTCAGCAATCTCTCTTCGCTCGGTCCGAGAAAGCTATCGGCTCTTGGCCTCGTTGGGTTCCTCGTCATCGCGCTCGTCGGCCTCGGCAGCTATTATCTGTCCCGTCCCGACATGGAGACGCTGTATTCCGGCCTCGACCGGACCGATGTGACCCGGATCGGCGCGGCGCTGACGGAGGCGGGCATTTCCTTCGACGTCAATGCCAAGGGAGATGCCATTCTGACGCCTTTCTCGCAGACGGCTCCGGCGCGTATGCTACTGGCCGAGAAGGGATTGCCGCGCTCTGAAAATGCCGGCTACGAACTCTTCGACAATCTCGGCTCGATCGGCCTGACCTCCTTCATGCAGGAGATCACACGCGTGAGGGCGTTGGAGGGCGAGATCGCTCGCACCATCCAGACGCTGAGAAACGTGCGCGCCGCCCGTGTCCACATCGTGCTGTCGGACGAGGGTTCCTTTCGGCGCGAGCAGCGCAAGCCGTCGGCCAGTGTGGTCATCCGTACCGACAGCGCGCAAGACTTCGGTTCCGCTCAGGCGATCCGCTCGCTCGTCGCGTCGGCCATTCCGGGCATGACGCCCGGCGAAGTGACGGTGCTCAACGCCGATGGCACGCTGCTCGCATCGGGGGACGATGCTGCCTCCGCCGCCCCCGGCAAGCTGTTCGGCATCGAGAGCGTCGTGTCGAAGAGCGTCGAGGAATCGATCCGGCGTACGCTCGCGCCTTATCTTGGTATCGGCAATTTCCAGAGCAGCGTCGCGACAAGCCTGAACACCGACCGCCGGCAGGTGAGCGAGCGGATTTTCGATCCGGAAAGCCGGGTGGAACGCTCGACGCGCAGTATTCGTGAGACGGGCCAGAGCGAGAATTCGACAAATCAGACCCCCGTCGGAGTCGAGCAAGACGTCCGCGAGGCGGATGCCGCGGCAACGGGAACCGGCGAGAAATCGATCGACGAAAAGGACCGCCGCGAAGAACTGACGAATTACGAGATCAATGAGAAGACGATCTCCACGACCAGCGATGGCTACGAGGTCGAGCGGTTGTCGATCGCCGTCGTGATCAATCGCCAGCGCATCATGGAAGCAATTGGCGAAAACGCGACCGACGCTCAGGTCGAAACGCGCATTGGCGAGATCGAGGCGCTCGTCGCTTCCGCCTCGGGCTTTTCCAGCGAGCGCGGCGATCAATTGAAGGTCACCGCCGTCGACTTCCTTGATAGCGGCAGCGCGCTCGAGCCGATCCCGGCACCGGGGTTCGGCGAGATGTTCATGCGCCAGTCCGGTACGCTGATCAACGCGCTGACGATCCTCGCTGTCGCCGTGCTGCTCATCTGGTTCGGCTTGAAGCCGGCGATTCGGGCGATCGTCGCGGCACCGCCGGCAAAGGACGAGAACGAAGTCGATCCCTTCGACTCGCCCAACACCGAGCTTTTGGACAGCCTGAATTTCGACGTCGGCGCCGCACCAGCTTCCGACGATATAGCTCAGATGGTCGGGATGGACCCGGCCTATCTTGAGGATCTGAATCGCAACCAGGCGACCTCGCCAAAGGCGC
>NZ_JALHBS010000073.1 GCF_024195285.1 Aurantimonas marianensis | reverse complement strand
TCGATTTCGACGAGGTCCATGCGGCCCAGGTTCTCAAACAGTGGATACACCAAACACAGGCGGCGTAACGCATGCTCCCTCTCGCGCACTACCTACCGGAATTCGACGCGGACGATGGAACGCCATTCGAGAGTGTGGCGCCGCTGCATCGCCCGAGCAAGCCGACCTTCGAACACCCGATCCTGGTCGCCAGTCGCGATCACGATACCGGGGCTGGCGTCCCGGTCATTTCGTCGCCGATTCCGGAGATCGCCGAATTCGACGAGGCCGATGATCTGATCCCGGCTGAAGGAGAGATGCCGGACCTGGCGGGCGAGGCGCTTTGGCCAGCGACGGATACGCCCGACCCGATCGACGTTGGTGACGAAACCGACGCCCTTGCGGACACGGAGATGGACGACGCCGAAGCCCTCGATGAGGGACAGCTCGACCTGCGGGCGGATATGGAGGCGGCGATCGAAGCGGCGAGGGCCGAGGAGCGCGAGCAGGCCGAAGCTGCTCAATCCGCCGCGATCGAGGCGGCGCGTGCCGAGTGGGCGACGGAAGAAGGCGAGCGGCTTGCGGGCCTCCTTTCGGATCGACTCGACCGCATCGAGACGGTCGTGCGAACCACTTTGGCCTCGGTATTGCGGCCGATCGCGGTGAATACCCGCCGGCGTCAGAGCATTCTTGAACTCGCCGACGCCACGCGATTGCTGATTGGTGACGGCAAGGCGCTGTCGGTTTGTGCGACGGGTCCCGCCGATCTTCTCGCGGCCCTCGGCGACGTGCTGAAGACGGACAGCGGCCTCGTGACCTGGCAGAGCGACGAAAACATGGTCGACGTTCGGATCGAGTGCGACCAGACCGTCATCGAGTCGCGTCTGCGAGAATGGCGCGCGGCATTGGAAGAGGCGCTGGCGTGAGCGAACAGTCCGGGGCGGGGCATCTCGATCGCCAGGAAATCATCATTGTCCGCCGCCGCGCCAGTACCGAGGATGCGCACCACGGCGGCGTCTGGAAAATCGCTTTCGCCGACTTCATGACGGCGATGATGGCGTTCTTCCTGGTCATGTGGCTGACCAACGCCTCGGACGACGCAACACGCCGGCAGGTGGCGCAGTACTTCAACCCGATCAAGCTGAACGATGCCTCGCCTGCGAGCCGGGGTGTCGAAAGCAAGGACGACGGTGCCACGCGCCAGACCAACGAGCAGGGACAAGCCCAGGTCGAGACCAACGGGGATCCGCATGGCAAGCCGCTGGCGGGCGATCAAGCCGGCGGCGAGGAGCAGGCCTTGTTCCGCGATCCTTATGCGGTTCTGGCCGAGATTGCAGCCGAGAGCGTCTCCACCAGTTCGGACAAGCTCCAGGGCAAGCCTGACGGATCGGGTCTGCCAGGGCTGAATGGCGGTGACGCCTATCGCGATCCCTTCGACCCCGCGTCGTGGCAGCTCTCACCCAATACTGTGGAGGGCGGCGAGCCATCCGAGGTGGCCCCTCCGGCTGAATTCCGGACCGCGGTTCTTCCGCCGGAGAACTTGGCGGCGGGCGAGGCCGCCGAGGAAGAGACAGCCCCTGTTAAGGATGGGGCCGATGCGGCGAAAACGGCCGACGATTCGTCCACGCCGGACACCGATGTCGCGGCATTGGATGAACAGGCCACCCCCGGCGAGCCAGCTGATCCGGCCGATGTCGTCGATACGGCATCCGAGCAGGCGACGGCCGTCAGATCGGAAATCGAGGCCGAACTCGCCAAATCGGGGCAATCCCTGCCCCCCAATGTCGAAGTGACCGCGGGGGAGGGCGGCGTCCGAATCTCCCTCGCCGACGATCTCGCAACCGGAATGTTCCAAATTGGATCGGCAAGGCCGACGCCAGAGGCCGTGGCGATGATGGAGAAGATCGCCGCCGTTCTGGCCCGGCGCGAGGGTGATGTCGTCATCCGGGGGCATACCGATGCGCGCCCGTTCCAAAGCGCAGAATACGACAACTGGCGCCTGTCCACCGCGCGGGCCCATATGGCCTACTACATGCTGACCCGCGGCGGATTTGAGGAAACGCGCGTGAAGTCGATCGAAGGACTGGCGGATCGGGATCCGAAATATCCTGGCGATCCGAAAGCTGCCGGCAATCGGCGGATCGAGATTCTGCTGATCGAGCCGGTCACATGAACCTTTCGCTTGCCCGATGCCTGGAAGGGGTCGTCGTGATGGCGCTGATCGCTGCGGCACCGGCCGCGCTTGCCGAGCAGATGGCGCCGCCGGTCACGGTCCAGATGGAGGCTGAAACGGCGGTTGTTCAGGTTCGCGCGGCAGGCGAAGCCGCGCGGGGGGCCGCGCGGCAGGGGGCGGGAATCGTTTCCCACGAGGAGAGCGAGCCCGCCGTTGCGGCAAGAGAGGAGGAACCTGCCGAGCCGATGGCCTCGAAATGGCCGCTTGAACGCGGACCGATGCCCTACGAGATCGTCCGGTCGCTTCAGTTCCTCCAGGATCAGGTCGCACGCGGCAACGGACCGGCGATCCGCGTGCAGTCGCTTCTCCTCAAGCGTTACGGTCCGACCTTCCTCGCGCTTGAACCGGAAGTTTGGGAGGACGCGCGCAATCGGCGCGCCGCCGCGCTGTTCGTGCTCAGCGGCGGACCACCATCCGTGCTGCGAGGCATCCTGGCCCGGCAAACCCTTTCGCCGGAGGACCGTCCGCTGCTCGAAGGTGCACTCGCTTATGTGGAGAACCGCGGTGCGGAGGCCGAGAGAAACCTCTCGATCGTGGA
>NZ_JALHBS010000072.1 GCF_024195285.1 Aurantimonas marianensis | reverse complement strand
TCGCCGTGGCCCAATTGCAACAGACGAACAAGCCGGCGGAAGCCCTGAAGCGTCTCGCGCAGGTCATGCTGGTGGCGCCCGGAACCCTGCTGGAGGAGGCCGCGCTTCGTATGGGCGTTCTGCTCGCTGAGGAGACCGGGGATCAGGAAACGGCGGACCGCTACGCTCGGCAATATTTCGATCGCTTTTCCGCCTCGGCCTACGCGGGTAATTTTCGTGCTCGCTTCGCCGCAGTCTATGCCGCCCGTCCGGCGGAAACGGGGGATGCGGTCATCGCGACGATCGCGGATGCGACGGCAACGATTCCGCGTTTGGAACAACTCGGCATCTATCTGGCCGTCGGGCGGCGGGCCTTGGTGGGCGGCAATTTGACGCTGGCGGCCAAGGCGGCGGCAAAGGCGCTGACATATGACGAAGCCAGGGAGGGCGAGCGCCAACGGGCGCTGCTTTACGAAATCGCGTCGACATTGACGCAACGCGACTTCGCCGAGGTGACGGCAACGCTGGAGGCGATCGATCCAGACGCGTTGCACCCGGCGGATCGCGAGCTTCGCAACGCCGCTATGGATGTGCTGAACGAGATGCGCAAACCTTTGGTCGCCGGCGTCGTTGGCACCGAGGCTCCGCAGGAGACCGACACCCTCTCGCCGATCCTGGCGCGGGGCGCGGCCATCCTTGAGGCTGTACGCGACGATCTGAAAAAGGCTGCACCATGACCGGACCGATCCCAGCCCACACCGATGCACAATCGCTGACTGCGCCAAGATCCGCCAACAGGGGAGCAGGAAGTCAGACGGCGTCCGGGGAGAGCTTCGAGTCGGCGGTGGACGCCGCGGGAAAAAAGGGACGCGACGCGGACGTCCGGCGCGACGGTTCCTCGGAGGTTGCGGGCAAGGACGGCCAGGAATCCGAGACCAGCGTGAAGAGACCTTACGACCTGGGTCAGACAGGATACGATCCGGATATCGCATCCCTCCTGACCGAGATCGACCAGACCAAGCGAGCCGGTGCCGGCTCCGAACCTTTAGCCGCCGACCAGCCCAGAGCCGAACGCGCTTTGGCGCTGACGCCCCTTGTGATTCGTCATGCTTTGCTGAGCAGCGCCGACGCCGGATCAGCCCAGGCTCAGGCGATTCCCGACAGTTCCCGGGCGATGACGGTCCTGGACCGACCAAATCCTCTAGCGAGAGCCTTCGCGGTTCCGCAGCAGGCCGAAGTGGCAATAAAGGCGCTCGGTGGGGCGGTGGATGGCCGCCCGACCCCGACGCGGGTCGACCTTGTTTCCATGCGCACCGACTTTCAACCGGCTGATACTGTCGCACTCGACGGGCAGGTGCGCTCGGTGGATACGACGCTAGCGGCGTCCGGTTTCGGGCGTTTTCTGGCCTCTGCCGGTGGCCAGGGTGACATGAAGCGCGCTGACGGGGCCAAGGCTTCCACCGAGGCTTCCAGCGAAACGTCCGGCGAGGCTTCCAGCGAGGCTGACAGCCAGGATGACGGCGTTGAGATACGACGGCGCGGTGCATCCGGCGCGGAATTGGGCGAAAGAAACGCGCTGATCGCCGGAAGAAGCGACAGGAATTCATCGGATGGCAAGATGGCCAACGTCAACCGGCCTTCGGCTGTCGAGGATCAGAAGTTCGATACGACGGTCACCGTCGATCCGGCGGCAGGCGGACGACCCGCCCGTCAGGTCGCATCCGCCGTCACCAGCGCCTTGGCTGATATTCGGCCGACTCCCGGAACCGTCGGGGACGATGGACGGCTGCATCTGCGCGCTGGCGGCGCTGCGTTGAAGACGATTCAGATTCAGTTGCAACCGGAGCAGCTCGGCAAGCTTGACGTTACGATGCGGCTGGTGGACGGCCAATTGGCGGTCCATCTGGTGGCGAGCGAGGCCGAGACGGCGCTTCGCCTGAAGGACGACGCCGAGGGATTGAAGACGCTGCTTTCCAAGGCGGGCTTCGCGGTCGACGATGCGGCGATCAGCATCGCGGTTCGCGATCCGGCGACGCAGCGCTCGCCGTCGGCATCGCCGTCCGCTCATGCTGGAACTGGCAATGAGGGCCGTGCGGGCGATGGCATGGCGGAAGACGGGGCCGGGCGGTTCGAACATCGCCAATCCTCGCGCGAGAGACACGAGGGCGACCGGGAGCAGGGCCAGGCGTCAGCGACACCAGCCGGCCCGCCGGCGGGCCGGCGGAATATCGATCCCTCGACCTATATCTGATCCTGAAGACCACGCCCGCATCGATCTCCGTGTGAGGTGGCGATCCGCGGTCGAGGATGTAGCGGAAATTTCTACGGTAGGCGGCGATAGGTGGCTGGCCAAGTATCGGATTTAGCAGGATTTTATCGCGAACCGCGACCGTTAAGGTTTTGTTTACGAAAAAAATTCGTGAGTCGGATTCGATACTTAGGCGAAATTCCACTTCGATGGTTAACGGACTACTAAATTTGAGGATAGGCGCAAGACTCGGGTCAGGTTAGGTCTTTGTTCATAGACATAATGTCGAGGCCGGAGGGTAATATGATCGTTGTAGTCGACAATCGTGAGCTTGTTACGAGTGGCTACCAGTCCTTGTTTGGACGCGAGGGCGTTTCGGCGGCCGGTTTCCATGCTGATGAATTTCGCGAGTGGGTCGAGACCGCGCCGGAATCGGATATTTCTGGCGTCGAGGCCTTCCTTCTCGGAGACTTTGACGAACGCAAATTCTGCCCGCGCCTGATCCGCTCTCGTTCCAAGGCGCCGATGATCGCGCTGTCAGAAAGCCGCAATCTCGACGGGACGCTCGACCTGTTTGCGGCGGGGGTCGACGATGTTGTCGCCAAGCCGGTTCATGTGCGGGAAATTCTGGCCCGGGTCGGCGCCATTCGTCGCCGCGAGAGCGCCGAGGATACGGGCACCGTGGTCGGCGAGATCGCCGTCTACCAGGATGGGCGAGACGCCGACGTTGCCGGTAAGCCCATGGCGTTGCCGCGTCGCGAGCGCCGCATCCTCGAATATCTGGTCGCCAACCGCGGCCGCCGCGTTTCCAAGCAGCAACTGTTCAGTGCGATCTACGGCATCTTTGACGAGAACGTCGAGGAGAACGTCATCGAGAGCCATATTTCCAAGCTCCGCAAGAAGCTGAAAATGCGCCTTGGTTATGACCCTGTTTCGTCGAAGCGCTATCTCGGCTACGGGATTGGGGTTGAGTAGGGTCCAATTGGTTTCCAAAGTATTAACGCAATACGGGCTTCGTCAATATATTTGGCGAAGCCTTTTCTTTTCGATAGTTATTTAAAAACAAGCTTCGCAATCAGGCCGACGCAAGCTTCGCTTCCTATTCATGACGGCAAGTCGAGGATGTGGAGTAGCGGACGATGAGCATAAACGGCGTCTTCAGAACGAGCGTGTCGGGGATGAACGCACAGGCCAACCGCCTGTCGGTAGTATCGGAGAACATCGCCAACGCCAGCACCAACGGCTACAAGCGCAGCACCACCGAATTCTCGTCGCTCGTACTCGCCCAGGGTGATGGCGAGTACAATTCGGGTGCTGTCCGTACCCAGGTCCGTCAGATGATCAGTCAGCAGGGCAGCATCTCGGCGAGTTCGTCGGCAAGCGACCTGGCAATCCAAGGCAACGGCTTCTTCGTCGTCGCCGATGCGTCCGGTCGAGACTATTACACTCGCGCGGGCGGCTTCGTACAACGCAGCGAAGCGGGAACCGGCAAGACCTTTTTAGTGAACGCGGCGGGATATCGCCTGACCGGAACGTCCGTTGAGACCGGCAAGATCGGGCCGATAGAGCTGCCGGTGGGCAAGTTGATCCCGCCGTCCGCCACGACGATGGCAGATTTCTCGCTCCAGTTTCCAACGAGCGTTACCGCGATCGACACCCTGACCGAAACGCCCGCTTCCAATAATACCGCCGGGGACGTTTTCACCAAGAAGACGTCGCTCGTGGTTTACAATCAGGTTGGTCAGGAGCGGGTTCTGGACGTCTATCTGACCAAGATTCAGGACGCTCCTCCCGCCGCCAATAGTTCCTGGGACATTGCGGTTTACGACCGCGCGCAGTCGACGGACGGCGGGTTCCCTTACACCGCGACGGCTCCCGAGACGCTCGTCCAACTCGCGACGACCGTGGACTTCGACTTCGCCACGGGACTTCCTGTTGCCCCTTTGGGGAATATGCCGCTGACATTGGCGGACGGAAAGGTCGTTGACGTCAGCTTCAGTTCGATGACGGAATATGTCACTGAATTTGGTGCCCGATTGAGCACCGACGGCAACCCCGCCGGAACCATCAGCGAATTCTCGTTTTCATCGGATGGCATGCTCAGCGGCATTATGAGCAATGGTACCCGCATCCCGCTCTACGAACTGAGTCTGGCCCGGTTCACCAGCCCGGACCAGCTCGTGGCTTCGGCCGGTAACGTTTACAGCGCCACAGCGGATTCTGGCGATGTGGAGTTGGGAACCGCGGGGCGAAATGGCTTCGGCGGCCTTTTGTCGAGCGCCCTCGAGCAGTCGAACGTCGATCTGGCATCCGAACTCACCAGCATGATCGAGTCCCAGCGCAGTTACAGCGCCAACTCGAAGGTCTTCCAGACAGGCGCCGAGATTCTCGACGTACTCGTCAATCTGAAGCGCTGAGCCGCATTCGGCCGGCGTCCGCCAAGGACTTTTCCACGACATGTCGCTTCTCACCGCATTCTCGAACGCGCGCGCTTCCTTGGGCAGCGTCTCGGCGCAATCAGCGCTTGTTTCCCGCAATATTACCAACGCCGACAATCCATCGGCAACGCGGAAATACGCCAATCTCAGCACCAGCCGGCAGGGCGGTATTCAGATCCTTTCGGTCGCGCAATCCCGCGACCAGGCGCTTTTTCGGTCGTTGATCACCTCGAAGTCGACGCTCGGCGCGGTCGACGTAACCGCCAATGCGCTTAATCGCGTTCGGGAAGTGATCGGGGATGTCGATGCACCCGATTCCCCGGCGGCATCGCTCGTCGGGCTTCAGAACGCCTTGTCGCAACTCGCCGTCACGCCGGAAAGTCCGCCTTCCGCCCAGGCCGCGGTGTCCGCCGCGAAAGACATGGCCAGCAGCCTCAACCGTGCGAGTTCGGCGGCGCAGGACATGCGCAAGGATGCCGATACGCAGCTGACCCAGGCGGCGGAGGCCATGAGCAAGCTTCTTGCCGAGCTCGAAACCGTCAACAATCGTGTGACGGTCGGCACGGCAACCAATGCCGACATCACCGATTTCGTGGATCGTCGGGACCAGATCGTCTCCGAATTGTCGAGCTATGTCGGCCTCAACGTGCAGGTGCGAGGTGGGAACGACCTTGTCCTGACCACCGACTCCGGCATCACCTTGTTCGAAACGACGGCGCGCCTGATCGAGTTCAAGCCGACGCCGGCCTACAGCGCGACCATCAGCGGCGGCGCGTTCAAGATTGACGGCGTCAGCGTCTTCGGCCCATCGGCGCCGATGCCGATCAGGAGCGGTAGCGTCTTCGGCCTGTTGCAGCTGCGCGACGAAACCGCAGTCACGTTGCAGGGGCAACTCGACGCGTTGGCATTCGCGCTGGTCGACAGTTTTGCCGAGACGGAGCAGAACCCCGCTCCGCCGCCGGCCCTCCCGGACACAAATCGTTATGCTGGGTTGTTCACCGCCAAGGGAATGACAACCGTGCCGGGTTCGTCGGCGGCGACCGTCGGCCTTGCCGGAATGATCCAGGTCGCGGCCGGCGTGGATAATGCGGTCGGCGGCGATCCGATGCGCCTCAGAGACGGCGGCATTTCTCACGCCGACCAGGTCGACGAGGCGCGCTTCGTCTACAATTTGAAGGACGCCGGTGGCTTTACCTCCCGGATCAACGAACTCGTCGCGAATTTTTCGACGTCGCGAAGCTTCGACGTCACGCTCGGAGCTGGCGGGACGGGGACGCTGGGCGACTACGCCGCCGCCTCGATGGGATGGCTGGAGAGCCGGCGATCCGAAGCGACAACGGACGTCGATTACGGCAAGGTGCTTCTCGGCCAGACCCGGGAAGCGTTGTCGAACCGCACCGGCGTGAATCTCGATGAGGAAATGACCCGGCTTCTCGACCTCGAACGCTCATATCAGGCGTCGAGCAAGTTGCTCTCCACCGTCGGCCAGATGATCGACGCCCTCCTTGCGATCGCCTGATCGGAGAACCCGATGTCGAATTTTCTCGTATCCAGCTTTTCGCTCTCGACAGCGCCGCGTACGGCTATTTCCAATATTCAGGCCGACCTTCAGATCGCACAGAAGGAGGTCACGACGGGTCGCTTCGCCGACGTGGGGCTGGCCCTTGGGGTTCGTACCAACCAGGCGATCTCGCTGCGCGCCGAATTCGAGAGCACGAACCGCTTGCGCGAAGCCAACGGGCTGATCAGTCAGCGCTTCGACGTCATGCAGACGGCGATGACGTCAATGGCCGCTACGGCCGACGCGTTCATGACTTCGTTGATCGGCAACGGCACCAGTACGCCCGGCGTTTCCGCCACGGTGCAGCAAGCGGCCGCGGGGCTCCAGCAGCTGATGGCGGCGTTGAACAGCTCGACCGGATCACGCTTCCTGTTCTCGGGTGCGGCCACCGAGAAGCCGCCCATTGCCTTTCAGGCGGTCGGGGGCGGCAGCGCCCGTACCTACGAGGCCAACTCGACCGCGAAGGAGGCGACCGCCGACGCATTCCTGGCGAAGTTCGGATTCAGTCAGAGTGATCCGGCGGTGGAAACGATCAGTGCCGCGGATCTGGGCGATTTCATCGACACCGAGTTCGAAGATCTGTTCGCGCTTGCTCCGACCGCCGGCTTGGGTTGGGCCAACTGGTCGAACGCCGACGGCACGCCTGTTTACAACGTCATCAATGGCGAAAGCCAGATCAACGTCAGCTATGCGGCCGATGCCGCGGCGTTTCGCAACATCACCAAAGCTTACGTGATGCTGGGCGACCTTGGTGCTCTCGAGATGAACGAGGAAGCGCGTCAGCTTCTCACAAGCCGGGCGGTCGAAAGTCTGAGCCTGGGATTATCCCAGTTGACCACGATGCAGAGCGAGATCGGCGCCAGCCAGGCTCGCCTGGATCGGGCCGACGAGTCGCTGAAAAGCCGCAGCACGGTTTTGAACATGTCGATCACCTCGATCGAGGAGGTCGATCCATACGAGGCATCGACGCGGGTGACCAACTTGATGAACTTGCTGGAGACTTCCTATGCGCTGACTGCGCGGATCTCGCGCCTCAGCATCTTGAATTACCTGTAGGCACGGGGGCGGGCGTCCGGCTCCGATATCCGGGTGCAGTAGAAAATTTGGCGGGGCGGAATTTGCCGGCGCGCCGATTGCAACAAAAGACAGACCGCAAGACCCGGCTCGGCGCGAATGCGTCATCCGGGTGGGCAGCAAGGGGTAGGAATGTATCAGTTCTCTTATGCGGAAGTGGCTCAGGACGTCGAAGTCGATGCCCGTGATCGCGAGCGCCAGGCGCTTGATCATTCGATCGCGCTGCTCAAGTCCGCCGAAGCCAACGGCCCGCGCTCGCGCGATGCCATCGAGGCGATCTATACGACGCGGAGCCTGTGGGCGATCCTGGTGGAGGATCTTGCGAGCGCCGAGAACGGGTTGCCGGAAGCGCTCCGCGCCGAACTGATCTCGATCGGTCTGTGGATCATGCGCGAAGCGGAAGACATCCGGATCGGCAAGTCCCAGAATTTCAAGGGCATCATCGAGATCACGACGCTGATCCGCAACGGGCTGAACTAGGGATGGCGACGCTTCGCATCACGCTACGGGCCGGCGAACGCATCTTCGTCAACGGCGCCGTCCTCAAGGTCGATCGCAAGACCACGCTGGAGTTCCTCAACGACGTCACGTTTCTTCTAGAGAGCCACGTAATGCAGGCCGAACAGGCCACGACGCCGCTGCGTCAGCTGTATTTCATCGTCCAGATGATGCTGATGGACCCGAACAGTGCCGACGCCGCCCGCCAGCTGTTCAGCAAGACCCTCGGGACCATGCTCGGAACCTATCGAAACAGTGATGTCGTCGACGGCCTCGCCGATATTCAGGGCCTGGTCGAGCGGGAACGTTGTTTCGAGGCGTTGAAGCGTCTGCGCACGCTCATCCCGATCGAGGACGGTATCCTGCGGGGGACCACGCCATCGCGTGGACCGGCCGCAACCAAGACACCCGAACTGCGGCTCGCCGCGGGAGGCTTTTGATGAGTATCGGCGCCGTCACCTCGGCCACGCCGGCATCCGCCAGCGCGAGTCTTGCCACCGCGACCAGCAAGAACGGTCTGGATTACGACGCGTTCCTGAAGCTCCTGGTTGCGGAGATGTCGAATCAGGACCCGCTCAATCCGACGGATTCCACCGAATACATCGCCCAGTTCGCCAGTTTCTCCAATGTCGAACAGTCGATCCAGACGAACAAGAAGCTCGATTCGCTGATGATGGTGTCGGCCCTGACGCAGGCGAATTCGCTGATCGGACGGACCGCGACGTCGGCCGACGGGTCGCTCTCGGGCACGGTCGCCGCTGTGCGGGTGGTCGAAGGCGGCGTCGAGGCTTTGCTCGAGGATGGCCGGACATTGCCCCTCGCTCCCGGCCTGACGGTGGAGTAGACCCGATGAACAAAGCTGACGCTCTCGACATCGTCCAATCCGCCGTCTGGACCATCGTCACGGCCTCGGGCCCGGCGGTGGCTGCCGCCATGGGCGTCGGAGTGGTGATCGCCTTGTTCCAGGCTCTCACCCAGATCCAGGAAGTGACGCTGACCTTCGTCCCCAAGATCCTGGCGATCTTCGTCGTGATCGCGCTCACCGCTTCCTTTACCGGAGCGCAGGTCTACGCATTCACGCAAGAATCCTATTCCCGTATCGAGAACGGCTTCAACTGAGCAATCCGCCGGCTGGGCTCGCCCCAGGCGCGGAAGCCAGCCTTGAGCAATCTTCGTCTGCGACGAACGGACGGCCGGGGAACGGTGGAAAGCGGTCGTCACGATCGCGATGCATCTCCCGGCTGAACGCTTGCCGTAGAGAGTAGCGCCATGGCCGTCGACACGCTGGACCCCGTATCCGCCGAAACCAAGGGCGGCCGCGATATCGGTTTCGCGATCGCGGTGGTCTTCGTCCTCACCGTCCTCTTCGTCCCTATTCCGGCTTTCCTCATCGATATGGGCCTGGCGCTGTCGATCGCCCTGTCGGTCCTGATTCTGATGGTCTCGCTCTGGATTCACAAGCCGCTCGAATTTTCCGCCTTCCCGACCGTCCTGCTGCTGGCCACCATGCTGCGCCTGTCGCTCAACATCGCGACCACGCGCGTTATTCTGTCGCAGGGCCACGAGGGGGTGAACGCGGCGGGCCATGTGATCGGCGGGTTTTCGCAGTTCGTGATGGGCGGCGATTTCTTCATCGGCATCGTCGTCTTCGTCATTCTGATCACCGTCAATTTCCTTGTCATCACCAAGGGCGCGTCACGTATCGCGGAGGTCGGCGCGCGCTTTACCCTTGACGCGATCCCCGGCAAGCAGATGGCGATCGATGCGGATCTGTCGTCGGGTCTGATCGATGACAAGCAGGCGCATTCGCGCCGCAAGGAGCTCGAGGAGGAGAGCGCCTTCTTCGGCTCCATGGACGGCGCGTCGAAATTCGTGCGCGGCGATGCCATCGCGGGTCTCATCATCACCGCCGTCAATATTTTCGGCGGAATGATCATCGGCATCAGCCGCCACGGCATGGATGCGGCCAGCGCCGCCGAAGTCTTCACCAAACTGTCGGTGGGCGACGGGCTGGTTTCGCAGATTCCCGCGCTCATCGTATCGCTTGCCGCGGGTCTTCTCGTGTCCAAGGGCGGAACGCGCGGTGCCGCTCAGACCGCCGTTGTCGGCCAGCTCGGATTTTACCCGCGGGCTCTAGCGGTCTCGGCCATGTTGATGGCCTTGCTCGGCATCATGCCGGGCTTGCCATTCCTGCCATTCATGTTTCTGGCCACACTGCTCGCACTGGTCGCCTATCTCGTTCCGAAGCGCCGCAAGGAGGTGATCCGCAAGGCGCATGCGGACCGCGCTCAGGAGCAGGAAGTGGCCCGGGAGGCGGAACGCACCTCGGTGAAGGAGTCGCTGAAGATCGTCGAGATCGAACTCGTGCTCGGCAAGCAGACGTCCGCGCATCTCATGCTGCAACGGGATGAACTGGCCCACCGGGTCCAGAAGATGCGCCGGCGTTTCGCCGGGCGTTACGGCTTCGTCGTGCCGGAAATCAAACTGTCCGACGATCTTGCCATCGATGCGAAGTCCTATGAGATCAAGGTTCACGGAACCACGGTCGCTTCGCAGCAATTGCGGCTCGGCGAACATATGGTGGTTCTCGGCGATGCGTCGGTGCCGGACGTGCCCCACGATCTGACCAAGGAGCCCGCATTCGGCATGCGCGCCGCCTGGGTGCCGGAGAGTTTTTCCGCCGAGGTCCGTCGCCAGGGGTTCGAGCCGATCGACACGCTGTCGATCATGTTGACGCATTTGTCGGAGACGATCCGCAACAACCTCGCCCAGCTTCTGTCCTACAAGGACATGCGCTCCCTGCTCGACCGTCTGGAGCCGGAGTACAAGCGGTTGATCGAGGAGATCATTCCCTCGCACATGTCGTATTCCGGCCTGCAGGCCGTCATGAAGCTGCTGCTGGCGGAGCGGGTGTCGATCCGCAACCTGAGCCTCATTCTGGAGGCGATCGCCGAGATCGCGCCGCATGTGCGCCGTTCCGAGCAGATCGTCGAGCACGTCCGCATGCGCATGGCGCAGCAGATTTGCGGCGACCTTCTGCACGATGGCAAGCTTGGCGTCCTTCGACTGGGCAATCAGTGGGACCTCGCCTTCCATC
>NZ_JALHBS010000071.1 GCF_024195285.1 Aurantimonas marianensis | reverse complement strand
CGGCGTGATCGGCACGGGGCGGATCGGGCGGCGCGCGATCGAGATCGCCCGCGGCGTCGACATCCGGGCAATCGGTTCCATCTCGTGACGGCGGAACTCTCCGATATCGTCTTCTCGCTGTTCCTGATCTTCTGTCGGATCGGCACCTGCCTCCTGCTCATGCCAGGTTTTTCGTCCTCCCGCGTTCCGTTGCAGGTCCGGCTGTTCCTGGCTTTCGCTGTATCGCTGGCCCTGTCCCCGGCCTTGCTGCCGGTTCTGCAGCCGCTTGTGACAGGGTCGGGAGACAACGCCCGGCTGGCGCTGATGGTGAGCGAAATCCTCAACGGCCTGTTCATCGGGCTGCTCGGGCGCAGCTTCATGATCGCGCTGCAATTTGCCGGATATGTCATCGCCAATTCCATCGGGATGGGCCAGGCGATGGGCGTTCCGATCGATGACCAGAGTCCCGTTCCCGCCGTCGCTTCTCTGGTGACGCTGACCGCCACGACGCTGATCTTCGTTCTGAACCTGCATGCCGAAATCGCCAGGGCTCTCGTCGCCTCCTACAGCGCGATGCCCGCATCCGCGGGCTTCTCGGTACGCGGTTCCGTCGCCAACATCACGGACAACCTCGACGAGGCCTTCCTGCTGTGCCTTCGGATATCGAGCCCTTTCGTCCTGTATGGTGTCGTGGTCAATTTCGCGATCGGACTGGCCAACAAGCTGACACCGACGATCCCGATCTACTTCATCTCGTTACCGTTCGTGCTGGCCGGCGGATTGGTGCTGTTCGGCTATGTGATCAGCGATTTCCTGGTTCTGTTCATGCAGGACTTCGAGCAGTGGGTGCTGACCGGATGAGCGAAAACCGATCCAAACTCCACCGCTTGGAGCGCCTGATGAAGGTGCAGGGGCAGAAGCGCCTGCTCGAGGAATGGCGCTTGGGACATCTTCGCAAGGAACGCGACGAGATCGACCGGTCGGACACCGAACTCCTCGCAAGTCTTGGAACCGATTCACAGCTGCATGGTCTGTTCGTCGAGGCCAAGGTCCGCAATCTGAGACGCAACGACGCGGCTCGGCGCACCAATCTGGCCCACCAGAGCGAGACCGAAAAGAAGATTCAGTCGGCCCGTCGATCCGAGAAGGGCGTCGAGAAGATTCGCGACGAGGCGAGACGATCGACGGTCGTCGAGGATGAGGCAAGAGAATTGCAAGTCGGTGTCGACGGATTCCTGGCCCGTAAGCGGACAAGCTTCGAATAAGGCCGGCACGATACAAGAGGCGAACTTTCCCATCTTTGAGCCGACTGCCGCCGATGACCGTTTCACCCGTCCTCTTCGCCGTAAAGACCGAGCCGACGCAGACCGCGTCGAAGGTCGCCGATTCTCGTACGGTGAAGGATGCGGCCTCGGCTGATTTCGCGGCGCTTCTCGATGCGGCCACCACCGACGAGACGTCGTCGTCTCCGGTTGCGCCGATCATCCCGCTTGTTGCCCACGAGGCACGCGCCGTGCCGCCGCTTGAGCAGTTCGAAGGCTTCGTCCTGCGCAGTTTCGTGGAATCGATGCTGCCGTCCGAAGCTTCCAGCTATTTCGGATCGGGGACCGCCGGCGCGATCTGGCGTTCGATGATGGCCGAGGAGATCGGCAACGAGCTCGCCAAGGGCGGTGGAATCGGCATCGCCGCTTCGATTGCCAACGAACCCGGCGGCAGCTTCGGCGCTGTCGACGGACGCGATGGCGCCGGCGACAGCCTCAACCACATGCTCCGGCAACACGATCTCGCGCGGGCCGGGGCTATCCGCAAAGTCACCGCAGAATAGGAACGTCACCTTGGATACCATGCTCGCAAAGGCCGTTGATCGGCTGGAAGCCGCCCTTTCAACCGAGACCGACGCGCTCGGCGGCGGCAAGCCGGTCGATTTGATGGAGATCACCGCCCGCAAGAACCAGAGCCTGCTCGAACTCAGCCGTTTGGCGCGCCGTCCGGAGGCTCTGGAGGAAGATCCGGCCGCCCGGGAACGATTGACGGGTCTGGCCAAGGCGATTGAGAAGAACCGCCGCGCGCTGGAACTGCACGTTCGCGCCAGCCACGAGATTTCGGCGTTGATCGCCCGTTCGATCACCGACGCTGAATCCGACGGCACCTATAGCCTGCAACTCGGGCGTAAGGCCGCCCGGTCGTGATCAAACTGGTGGCTGTCGGTCTTTGGGTCTGCGTTGTGGCGCTCGGGTCCAGTTATGTCATGGCTTCGATGAACGCCGATGCCGCCACCGAAGGCACGGACTCGACCTATTTCGAAGGGCTCGATTACCGCAGGACCGGCAATATCACCATCCCGATGATCGCGGACAAGGCGATCCAAGGCTATATTCTCGCGCAATTCGTCTTCACGATCGACGGCAAGGTGGCGCAAAAGCTCCAGGTTCCGCCGGATCCGTTCATCCTCGACGAGGCATTTCGGCGTCTTTATTCGACCGACGGCTTCAACTTCGACGAGCCGCAGCGTTTCGATCTGAGCGCGTTGACCAGTTCGATTCGCGACGCGGTCAATGCCCGTTACGGGCAGGAGCTGGTGCACGAACTTCTGGTGGAGCAGTTCGACTACATCGCCAAGAAGGACATCCGCAACGGGCGGCCCGAGTCGCAGTAGGCCCATCGTCGTGCCCGGATAGGAGCGGTCCCGCACCGCGCTCTCGCGGCTAGGCCCGGGCCCCATCGCTGGTACCTAATCGGCAATCGCATAATAGCGGCCGGTCAGACGCAGGATTTCCGCTCGGTTGGCTGCGATAACGGGACCGGTAAAGCGCAGACCGATCTGGAGTCCGCGCGTCCAGACGAGCGTGCCCGCCTGGAACGTGCGATCGACCTCGTCAAACAGCTCGATCTGGGCCGGCAGACGACGCGCGGCGTATCGTCCGATACGCGCGCCCTTCGATGAGCGGTCGATTGCCGTGCCGTCTTCGAGGAACGTCCGTTCCAGGGTCACGATCTTCACCGGCTGGATTCGGGTGCGCCGACGGGGAACCATACGGTTCTCGGCGCGCGGCGAGGTCGAATGCATCGTCATGAAACGCATTGTATCGCGGCGATGGCAAACAAATCCTCAACGCGTGGCGGACCGACCAGCTCCTTCTTTCGCCGTTTTTGTCACGGTCGACTTGTTACGGCGACAAAACACCCCGCGGTTCGCTTGATTGCCGTTCGATCGCTAGAAAGCCTTAACCTGTGAATGCGATGTTCCTTAACGGAGGCCGTTGACCGGCCGTCACTGAACATCAAGGGTTCGAGGTTCCGTTGCCTGCTGTCCCATTCACGTTTCGCCGGGTGCCTGGCGCACGCTCGCCCGCCGATCCCGACTTGGCCACGGCCTGGTCCGACCGCGTCACGAATCTCATCTCGCTGGGATTGGGAATCCTGTCGATCGGGTTCTTTTCGGTCGTCACGATCATATCCACCCTGGACCCGGATTATTTCGACCGGCCGCTTCTCGACCAGATGATCACGGGTTCGACGGAGAAGCCCGATGCCACTGTGGAGGGCGCCATACCCGTGCCCAAGCTGGTGCGCTCGGCCGCGTTGACGCCGCGTGATTTCCAGATCGTCATGGTCTTCGGCGCCGAGGCGCATCTGGCCTCGCCCGGGGAGCTCTGGCGTGTGAGGGTCGGATCGCTGGTTCCCGGGCTCGGCGAGATTCTCGAGATCGAGCCGGGAGAGAACGGTGGGACCGTGCGTGCCGAGAACGCGACTCTGACCGGCGTCCGCAACTGAGAATTACCCCGCGCGACATCCGGCTCCCTGTCGTCTGAACGGTCCGGTTATTTCTTCTCCAGCAGCACCTGACCTTCCTTGCGGAGGCGGCCCTTGAGCTTTTCGGCGATCGCCGCAAGGAAGACGGGCAGATCGACCTCGACGTGCACAGCATCGTCGAGAACGTCGAGGCGCCCCGTCACGGCCTGGCCCATCACCCGCGCCCGGAAGTCGAGATGGTCGCCCGTCCAGACATCCTCGAACTTGACCATGCCGCCGAGCATGTCTTGCCGCAGCTTGCCGAAACTTTCCTCGATCCGCGTGCGGGCCGCCTCGCGGCTCAGCTTGTGGGGGATGTCGACCTTGATCGTTTCGGCCATCGGGAGCTCCTTGTTGCAACAGCCCGGCATATGGCGACGGCGTCTGTGCCTGGCAATGTCCTGCTGTTCCGTTGCATCGATTGGCGCCTGAAAAAAGGACGGCCTTGCGGCCGCCCCTTGCATTGCGATCATCGGAAAATGAAGGCTCCACTTGCGGAGCCCGCCTCGTCAACCGGCTGTGGCCGACCGGGTCTGTCCACCGCTCCGCCGGCGCCGGTTGCCGCCGCCGGGCTTGGCCTTGTTGCCGACCGCGGGACGCGCGCCGCGGCCTTCGCCGAAACGCTGGCCGCCGCCCGGGCGCCGGCCCTGCGGTTTCCCACGAGGTGGACGCTTCTCCTCGGCAGCGTTCAGATCGACATGGGCCGCGTAATCGGTCTTCTGCAAATCGAATGTCAGACCCGTCAGTTTCTCGATCTGACGCAGCTTCGAGCGCTCGGACGGATCGACCAGCGCCACGGCGATGCCGGATTTGCCGGCACGCGCCGTCCGCCCGATGCGGTGGACATAGCTTTCCGGCTCTTCCGGCAGGTCGAAATTCACCACATGGCTGATGTCGTCCACATGGATGCCGCGGGCGACGATGTCCGTGGCGACGAGCACGTTGATATTGCCGGACTGGAAGGCGGCGAGCGCCTTTTGCCGCGCCGCCTGGCTCTTGTTGCCGTGGATCGCGCCGGATTCGATGCCGGCCTTTTCCAGATCGGCGGACAACCGGTTGGCGCCGTGTTTGGTGCGGGTGAAGATCACCACCTTGGCGAATTCGGGCTGGGCAAGCTTTTCGATCAGCCACAGCTTCTTGGCCTTCTGAGGCACGAGATAGACGCTCTGATCGATCTTCTCGACGGTGATGACTTCGGGAGTCACCTCGACCCGGACC
>NZ_JALHBS010000070.1 GCF_024195285.1 Aurantimonas marianensis | reverse complement strand
ATCTTGGCCGCGAGGTCCTCGATCGAGCGCGGCATGGTCGCGGAAAACAGCAGCGACTGGCGCTCCTTTGGCAGTTGCCCGACGATCTTCATGACGTCGCGCACGAAGCCCATGTCGAGCATGCGGTCGGCCTCGTCGAGAACGACGTGGCGGACCTCGCCCAGGATGATGGCACGCTGGTTGACGCGGTCGAGCAAGCGGCCGGGCGTCGCAATGACGACATCGACGCCGCGGCGCATGGCCTCGATCTGCGGACGGATAGACACGCCACCGAAGATGACATGATGGGTCAGCTTCGTGCCGGCGGTGTAGGCCTTGACGTTGCCGGCGATCTGCGAGGCAAGCTCACGGGTCGGCGTCAGGATGAGCATCTTCGGCGTCTTCGGAGCAGGGCGGCCGCCCTTTTCCAGAAGCGCATGGATGACCGGCAGCGAAAACGCCGCAGTCTTGCCGGTGCCGGTCTGAGCGACGCCGAGGACGTCGCGACCCTGCATCACGGCGGGTATCGCCTGTGACTGGATCGGTGTGGGTTGCGTGATGTCGAGACGCGCAAGCGCGTCGAGAAGCGTGTCGGCCAAGCCGAACGCCTTGAAATCAGTATGGGTCAATGGATGCCTTACGGGATGCGGACGGTGCGTCCGCGAAGAAGCCGATCGTCTTCGCGCATGCGGACGGATCGGCGGGCCGTGTCGAAATGCGAAACCCTCGACCGAAGCCGCGGGCCGATTCGATTGGCGCTGGCGAAAATCCCGAAACCCTGATGGTGTCGAGAAAGAAGCAGGCGCTGCGCGATCACGGCGTGATGAGGACGCATATCGGCTTTAAAGCGCGGCGCGTCAAGGCTCTTTCGCGCTGCGCCATGTCAGGTGGTTCGCAATCGTCTGGCCGATCCGACGCAAGAAACTCGTCCGCCCCACCGGCTCGGCGGCGTGCAGGGGGACCTCGTGCACGGTTTCGTCCCCGCGCGAGAACCGTATCCAGCCGAGACGCTGGCCTTTGGTGATCGGCGCCGCGACTGGGCCGTTGTCGAGAATTGTCCGCGTCACGTCCGCGAGGCTGCCCCGCGGCACCAGCAAACGGAGCTCGGAATCGGCGGCGAGCGGCACCGTGTCGGCGTCGCCGTCGCGGACGGGTACTTCACCGACCCGCTCGCCCGCCTCGATCAGCACCACCTCCTCGAAATCCTGCAATCCGTATTCCATGAGCCGCCGCGTTTCGCGCGCCCGCTCGTCGGCCGACTGCATGCCGCTCATCGCCAGCACGACGCGCCGGCCATCGCGTTCGGCGGAGGCGACGAGCCCGAAGCCGGCCGCGGTCGTGTGGCCTGTCTTGAGCCCATCGGCACCGACGCCGAGCAATGGGTTGCGGTTCTGCTGCTTGATGCCGTTGAAGGTAAAGCTTTCCTCGGCGAAAATCGGATACTCGTCGGGAAATTCGCGGATCAGGTAGTCGGCGAGGCGCACGAGATCGCGCGCCGTTACATATTGCTCTGGATCGGGCAGGCCATGCGGGTTCGTGAAATGGGAATTCGTCAGGCCGATCTCCTTGGCCTTGGCGTTCATCCATTCGGCAAAGGCGGCGACCGAGCCGGCCAGTCCTTCTGCCGCGACGATGGTGGCGTCGTTGCCGGACTGGATGATGATCCCCCTGATGAGGTCGTCGACGCTGACCTCGGAGTTGAGCGGCAGGAACATGGTGGAGCCGCCGGATTCCGCGCCGCCCTCCCGCCAGGCCTTTTCCGAGACGGTGAAGCGGTCGTCGCGCTGAACGGTGCCCTCGCGCAAGGCATCGAAGATGACGGCCAGCGTCATCAGCTTGGCGAGGCTCGCCGGCGCGATCTTCTCGTCGGCGTTCTTCTCGTAGAGCACCCGGTCGGTCGAAAAATCGACCAGGAGGGCCGTCGGCGCGGTGGTTTCAAAGGCCGATGCGGGAAGCGGCGGCACGAGGACGAAGGCAAAGGTAAAAAGAGCGACCAGAGTGGGTAGAAACCTGGCGCAAGAGGCGATCTGCTCCGACCTCGTCCGACCGGTCGCGATTGCGAGGGCACTAGGCTTCGATACCGGTCTCTCCGCGACTTCTATCATTGGCTTCTCCGTCTTACTTCCTCTGCGACCGTTTACCGGCGTCGCGAGCTGAAGGATGCACCCGATCATACGCGGGTTCGCCTAATAAGGAGGTGAACGCGATCCCTCGGTCGGCCAGAGCTTCGTTCGGCCGCGATCGCGGCCGGCCTCTGGCGGGACGGTCGGCGCCAGGCGCGGATCTGTCAACATCTTCACCCCTCCGCCTCGGCCCGTCGCATTTCCAGCTCCAGCCATTCGTCCTCGGCCTTCGCTAGCGCGGCGCGGTCGGCGTCGACGGCGCTCGCGAGCTCGGCAAAGCCCTTGGCGTTCTTGGCGAAGAGCGCCGGATCGGCCATCTCGGTCTCCGCCTTGGCGATCGCCGCTTCCAGCCTGGCGATTTCGTTCGGCAGGTTCTCGAGCGCGAATTTCTGCTTGAAGGAGAGCTTGGGAGCGCTTCCCGACTTGCGCTCGGCTGACCCCGCCGGACCTGACGACGGGGCGCCGCCGGCACTTCCGCTTCGACGCCCGTCTGCCCTGTCGCCGGCACCGCTCGGCCCCCGCCTGGCTTTCTCGGCCTCGCGTTTCTGGGTGAGCATGTCCGTATAGCCACCGGCATATTCCAGCCAACGGCCATTGCCGTCCGGCGAAATCACGCTGGTCACCGTGCGATCGAGAAAATCGCGGTCGTGGGAGACGAGAAGGACGGTGCCGGGATAGTTGGCGATCAATTCCTCCAGGAGGTCCAGCGTCTCCATGTCGAGATCGTTGGTCGGCTCGTCGAGAACCAAAAGGTTGGCCGGCGTCGCCAGTGTCTTGGCCAACAGTAGGCGAGCCCGCTCGCCCCCGGAGAGCTTGCCTGTGGGGGTGCGAATCTGCTCGGGGGTAAACAGGAAGTCCTTGAGATAACCGACGACGTGGCGGGCTTCACCATTGACCATCACCTGGTCGCCGCGCCCGTCGGTGATCGCGTCCTGGACCGAAAGATCGTCGCGCAGCGCCGCGCGCTTCTGGTCGAGGAAGGCGAGATCGAGATTGGTGCCAAGCTTGACCTTGCCGGAATCGGGCATGAGCTCGCCGATCAGCATCTTTAACAAGGTGGTCTTGCCGATGCCGTTCGGGCCGACGAAACCGACCCGGTCGCCCCTGGCGATCCGGGTGGAGAAAGCGTCGACCAGAGTGCGTCCGTTGTAAGCCTTCGAGATTCCGACGGCCTCGATGACGAGTTTGCCGCTCTCGCGGGTCGCGCTGGCCTCCATCGACACCTGACCGACGGCGCGGCGCGTGTCGCGGCGCTGCTGGCGCAGATCGTGAAGGGCGCCGAGCCGGCGCATGTTGCGGGTGCGCCGCGCGGTAACGCCGTAGCGCAGCCAGTGCTCCTCGCGCACGATCTTGCGGTCGAGCTTCTGCAGGTCGCGCTCTTCTTCTTCCAGCACCTTGTCGCGCCAGGCCTCGAAGCCGGAAAAGCCTTCATCGAGGCGCCTGGCCGCGCCGCGGTCGATCCAGACGGTGGCGCGCGTGACCCGTTCGAGGAACCGCCTGTCATGGCTGATCACGACGACGGCGCTCTTCATCTGGCGCACCTCGTCTTCCAGCCATTCGATGGTCGGCAGGTCGAGATGGTTGGTCGGCTCGTCGAGGAGGACGATGTCCGGTTCGGGCGCCAGGGTTCGGGCGAGCGCCGCGCGGCGGGCCTCGCCGCCCGACAGGTTCTCCGGCTTCATCTCCTCGGTCAGCCCCAGCGCGTCAAGGCACCGTGTCACCCGGTGCGGATCGTCGGCCGGGCCAAGGCCCGACGCGACATAGGCGCCGACGGTCGTAAAGCTGCCGAAGTCCGGCTCCTGCGGCAGGTAACGCAAGGTCGTGCCGGGTTTCAGGAAGACCTCGCCGGAATCCGGCTCGACCTGCCCGGCGGCGATCTTCAACAGCGTCGATTTGCCGGAGCCGTTGCGTCCGACCAGCGCGATGCGCTCGCCGGGAAGAACGTTCAGTTCGACGCCGGTCAGAAGCGGCGTGCCGCCGAAGGTGAGGCGAACGCCGTCGAGGCGCAAAAGCGGAGGGGGTGCCATTCCGGCGTTCTAGCCGGGATGGGGAGAAGGGGGAAGGGCGGCGGTGCCGAAGTTCAGCGTAAGCCCTTGGGGCGTCGTTCCAAGATGGGTGCAACACCTGCGGATAAGTTGTTTGAAAGATTCGCGATCCAGGTAAATTTCCGTTTACGGACGACCGCTAGTCTCAACGGATGAGCCCCTGGACCACGTCATCGCCGCGCAAACGTTATGCCCGCCGGCCCATCCACTTGCGACGGAAACGGCGTTCGTGGTTGCCGTATCGCATGATCCGGGATGCCGTGTCTGTTACGACAGTTTTCGCTGTCATGGTGGGTGTCGGCTTTGCCAGGGAGCAGGGATGGTTCGACCGGATCGACCGATTGCTTCCCACACAATCCCAATCGACCGGGCCTCGCTCGGTCGCACGCCCCATTCCGCTTTGCTCCGGTTCGGTTCGCGTAACCTGCGTCGTCGATGGCGACACGGGATGGGAGGCTGGCACGAAATGGCGGATGACGGGCATCGACGCGCCCGAGGTCTCCAAGCCCGGCTGCGCGGCCGAGAAAAGCATGGGCAATCGGGCGACGCGCAGGCTTCAATCACTGATGTCCGGCGGATATTCCCTGCATGGCGGCGGACTGGATCGTTACGGCCGGCGGCTGGTGTCGGTGACCCTCGCCAACGGCCGCGATGCGGGCGAGGTTTTGATGGCCGAAGGTCTGGCGCAGCGATGGCCGAACAGCGGCAATCGATGGTGTGGCTAAGCTGCCAGGCGTGATCTGAACTACCGGGCTCCCAACACGGACGCGCTTATCTCATGTCACGCCGTCTTGGGCATGGGCGTCCGCGGAATAGCCGCACCGGAGGCCGCCGCGGATGCGGCATCCATCGCCACTCGCACCGGGAAAAATTACATCGAGTAATCAGTCAATTCTTTAATTTTAGGAGGTTATGCCGAAAGGCTCAACGAGATTGGGACCATGATGCGTGTCATTACCTGCCTGAGCGTCGACCACAATCTTTCGTTCGTGGTGCTGGCGGCGTTGATGTGCGTTGTCGGTGCTACCGTGACGATCGGCCTGTTTCGGCGCGCGCTGCAGAACGAAGGTCTGCGGCGCCATGGCTGGAACTTTCTGACGGCCGTCAGTGCCGGTTCCGCGATCTGGGCGACCCATTTCATCGCGATGCTCGGTTATCGGCCCTCCGCGCCGGTGACCTTCGATCCGGTGCTCACGCTCGTGTCGATCCTGATCGCTATCACCGGTTCGGGAATCGGCTTCTCGATCTGCGCGAAATGGCAGGATCGGTCTGGAACGATTATCGGTGGTGGCGCCCTCGGCCTGGCCATTGCCGCGATGCACTATGTCGGGATGTTCGCTTACCGCGTCGAAGGTATCGTGTCATGGAATCAGGCCTATGTCATGAGTTCGATCGCGCTGGCGGTCGGCTTGTCCGTCGCGTCGATGGCGGCCGCCTATCGCTGGGCGCATGGCGCGAAGCGGCACGTCACGACGGTATTGCTGGGGTTCTCGATCGTTGTTCTCCATTTTGTCGGCATGGCGGCCTTCGAGGTGTCGCCGGTGGCCGGAGCGGGAGCCGGGGTCGACAGCGCGGCGTTCTCCGCCATGGCGTTGTCTATCCTGATCGGCGCGATGATCATTCTCGGAACCGGCATATCCAGCTATCTCATAGACGATCGTACACGCGCGGCGTCGAACGAGCAGTTGCAAAGGATGGCGTCGCACGATCCGCTGACGGGACTGGCCAATCGTCGAGCACTGCTGGAGCGGATCGATGCCGGCTTCCTGTCAGGCGACCATTTCGGATATCTGCTCGTCGATCTCGATCAGTTCAAGGTCGTGAACGACACCTATGGCCATGCCGTCGGCGATGTTCTTCTGGTCGACGTCGCCGATCGCATCAGGCGGGTCGTCGGCCCCAACGGATTCGTCGCGCGCATAGGGGCCGACGAATTGGCCATCCTCCTCTCCGGAACCGATGAAGACGCCGTCGGCATCGCCTACGAAATCATCCTTGCGCTCGCCGACCCTTTCGAGATTTTGGGAGATATCGTCTTCACGGGGTGCAGTATCGGCATTTGCCGGACCGAGCGGGCCGAGACTGCCGAGGGTCTGATGCAGCGGGCCGACATTGCGCTCAACGAGGCAAAGCGGACCGGTCGCAACCGCGTGTTTTCCTACGAGGAGGGCATGCTCGAGAAAGTCGCGGCCCGCCATCAACTTGAAACCGACCTGAAGACGGCCCTGGAAAACCACGAGTTCCGTCTGGTCTATCAACCGATCCGCGATCTGAGGAGCGAGCGGACCGTCGGTTTCGAGGCGCTGATCCGATGGCACCATCCCACCCGCGGTTTGGTATCGCCCGCCGACTTTATCCCGCTGGCGGAGGAACTCGGATGCATCGTGGCGATCGGCGGTTGGGTGCTGGCGGAAGCCTGCCGAGAGGCCGCGACATGGCAAGACGGCATGTACGTTGCGGTCAATGTCTCCGCGGTGCAGTTTCGAACGCCGCTGCTGTTTGCGCACGTCACCCAGGCTTTGGCCGAAAGTGGACTGCCGGCGCATCGTCTTGAGGTCGAATTGACGGAAACGGCGATCGTCTCCCACGGCACGCATGTCGCGCAAACGTTGGAGGCGCTTCGGGCATTGGGGATCAAGGTCGCGATGGACGACTTCGGAACCGGCTATTCCTCGCTCGCCCATCTGCGTGACCTGCCGCTCGACCGGATCAAGATCGACAGAAGTTTCGTGGCGACCGCGGCGACGGACAATAGCTCCATGGCGGTCCTTCGGGCGGTGACGCAGCTCGGCCGGGATATCGGGATCGCGACATTGGGGGAGGGCGTTGAAACGGTCGAGCAGATGCGTTTGCTGAAATCCCTGGGTTGCGACGCCGCCCAAGGCTATCTGATCGGTAAACCGGGGGCTGTTGAACCCGCCTCGTCCGACCTTTCGGCTGACGGAGCCTTCGCTGCCAAAGCCGCCCGGTGATCTGACCTCGTGGCATCAGGATCAATGCTCCGGGTGAGCTTTCTGCCGCAGGTCAGTCCAACGGATCATTCCGCTGGTGCTGCCCGAGCCTCGGCTGCGGCGATGTCGCGTTTTAGCCGCGCCGCCTTCTCGGCGTTCGGCGTCGAGAAGCGGCCGAGGATCAGATAGGCGACCGGCGTGACGTAGAGCGTCGAGAAGGTGGCCAGGCCAAGTCCGCCGACGATCACCGTGCCGAGCGCCGCGCGCGCCTCGGCGCCGGCGCCGGAGGCGAGCAGCAGCGGCACGCCGCCGACGACGGTGGCGATCATGGTCATGATGACCGGACGCAGCCGGATCAGCGCGGCCTGCTCGGCGGCCTCGCGCAGCCCCATCCCTTCCTCGCGCAACTGATTGGCGAATTCGACGATGAGGATGCCGTTCTTGGCCATGATGCCGACCAGCAGGACAAGGCCGATCTGGCTGTAGAGATTGAGGCTGGTCCCGAAGAAGTCGAGCGCGAAGATCGCGCAGGCGATGCCGAGCGGCACGGTCGCGATGATGATGAAAGCGGAGACGAAGCTCTCGAACTGGGCGGCGAGGACCAGAAGGATGATGACGATGGCGAAGCCGAACACCATCGCGAGTCCGCTGTTGGCCTCTCCGAGCGCGGCCGCTTCGGCCAGCGGGATCAGCCGCTGGTCGGCTGGCAGGATGTCGGCGGCGAAGGCCTGCAGCGAAACCCAGCCCTCCTGGATCGCCATGCCGTCCGGCAATTGCGCTGCGAGCGAGACGGCGCGTGAGCGAGCCTCGCGGGTAAGCGCGGGCGCGATCGGCTTTTCCTCGACGCTGGCCACCGTCGACATCGGCACGATGCGGCCGTCCTGGGCCTTCAGGAAGATGTTGGCGAGATCGCCCGGATCGTTGACCGGTTGGCTGGTCGAAATCAGCTTGATCGATACCTGTTTGTCCTCGATGTAGGTCCGGCCGATTTCGCGGCCGTCGAGGAGCGCCTGCATCGCCGTGGCGAGGCCATCAATGTCGATGCCGAGATCAGAGGCGCGGGCGCGGTCGATCAGCACCGAGAGCTGCGGCTGGGTGGCGTCTTCGGAGAGTCCGACATTGCCCCAGCGCCCATCCGCCTGCATCGCGTCCCTCAGGCTGTCGGCGCTTGCCGCCAACTCCCCGTAATTCTGGCCGGCGATGGCGAATTGCAGGCCCCGGCCGCCGCCGCGGATGCCGAGCGAATTCGGCTGTATGGCAAACGCGCGCACGCCCGCGACCTGGCGCAGCTTGCCATTGATCTCGGCGACGATTGCCTGCTGTGAGCGCTGACGTTCCGCCCAGTCCGTCAGCCTGACCACCAGAAACGCCGAGTTTGCCGAGCCGCGTCCCGAAATGGCGAAGACGTTCTCGGCCTCGCCGCTCTCCACGTAGGGAAGAACGATGTCCTCGATCCGGCGCAGCTGGGAGTTGGTGTAGTCGAGGCTGGCGCCTTGCGGCGCGCTGACGCTCATCAGGACAAGGGCGCGATCCTCGCTCGGCGTCAGTTCCCGGGGCATCTGGAGAAAGGTGAGATAGGCCGCGAAGGAAAACAGGCCGGCGACGACGACGACGAGTAGCGGAAGCGCGAGGCAGGCGCGCAGGGTGATGGCGTAAAGCCCGGCGAGACGTGCCCCGAGCCACCGCGTCGTCCGCTGAAACCAGCCCGGCTTTCGCTCGTCCTCGCGCGCCTTGAGGAAATGCGCCGCGAGCATTGGGCAGAGCGTCAGGGCGATGAAGGAGGAGATGACCACGGCGATGGCGAGCACGAAGCCGAACTCGCGAAACAAGCCGCCGGCCGTTCCCGGCAGAAACGAGATCGGCACGAACACAGCGGCCAGCGTCGCTGTGGTTGAGATGACGGCAAAGAACACCGCGCGTGCGCCGATCACCGCCGCGGCGCGCGGCCGGGCTCCCATGTCGCGTCGCCGCACGATGTTCTCAAGGACGATAATCGCGTCGTCGACGACCATGCCGGTCGCCAGCACCAGCGCCAGGAGTGTGAGGATGTTGATCGAGAAGCCGACGAGATGGATGAAGGCGATCACGCCGATCAGCGCGATCGGGATCGTCACTGCCGGAATGATGGTCGCGCGGACATTCAGGAGGAACAGGAAAATCACGAGGACGACGATGGCGACGGCCAAGCCCAGCGCGACCGCCACTTCGTGGATCGCTCCGTTGATGAAGGTCGCGTCGTCGCTGGTTACGCTAACCGTGACGCCATCGGGAAGCGTCCGATTCAGATTGGTGACTTCGGCACGGATTCCGGACGAGATGTCGAGCGTGCTCGATCCGGCCTGACGCACGACACCGAGGCCGACGCCGGCCTGGCCGCTCACCCGTAGCTGGGAGGCCGCTTCGTCCGGCCCGAAACGCACGCTGGCGACTTCGGCCAGGCGCGTTCGGGCATCAAGGAAGATGGCCTCGAACGCTTCCGGCGAGGTTACGTTCGCGTCGGCGCGCACGATGAGATTCTGGGTCGGCGACGCCAGCGATCCGGCCGGGACGTCAAGCGCGGCGTTTCGCAGCGCGTCGGCGACGTCGCCGAGCGTCAGCCCCCTCGTCGCCAGCTTGTCGGGATCGATGTCGACATAGATCAGCTTCTCGCGCTCACCGTAGATCTGCAGATCGGCAACGCCCTCGACGGCCGCTAGTTGATCGGCGATGCGATCTTCGACCAGTGTCGACAGATCCTCGATCGCCATGGCGGGCGCCGTGACCGCAAGCCGCATGATGGCGTCGGCATCGGCGTCGGCCTTGACGATCCGCGGTTCGTCGGCTCCATCCGGCAGGGCATTCGCGACACGGCTGACGGCGTCGCGCACGTCACTGGCCGCGACGTTGAGATCGGTGGAGTCGGTAAATTCGATGGTCACCCGGCTGTCGCCGAAGCGCGAGCGCGAGGAGATCGAGGCTATACCCGAAACGCGCGCAACGGCGCTCTCGATTTCGCTGGTGATCTGCCGGTCGACTGTTTCCGGTGAGGCGCCGTCGAAGTCGATGCTGACGCTGATGACCGGGCGGTCGACATTGGGCAGTTCGCGCACTTCGACCGCGTTGAAGGCCGCGAGCCCGGCGACGACGATCAAAAGATTGAGCACGATCGTCAGAACCGGCCGGCGAACGAAAAGACCCGCGAGTGCGGTCAGCCCGTCTGGCTTGGACGGCAGGCTCATCGGGCCGAGCTCTCGGCTTTGCTCGCTGGGGGAGGGGTCCCGGTCGGCAACGCGGCCGCCGCGGCGCTTCGGACAGCCTCGGATGCGAGGAAACTTCGGCGTCCGCGCGCCCGCGGCGCATTCTCGGCCGACGGGGTCGGGACGGCTGACCCGGGCAACGTCGGCGCGCCGCTTAGCTCCGGCCCGTCGCTCCCCTGGATCTCCACGGCGCCGCCCGCGCGGACGGATTGCAGCCCTTCGACCACGACGAGGTCGCCCGCCTCGATGGCGTCGGATATGACGAGTACCCTGTCAACGTTGCGCTCGACGATCCGGATCGGGGCTTTCTGAGCCTTGCCATCGATGATTTTCCAGACGATCGGTCCGGTGCGTTCCCAAACGACCGCGATCGGATCGAGGGAGAGGTACTTTTCGCCCTCCAGCGACAGCGTCACGGTAAACGACATGCCTGGACGCAGCGCGTCGTCGGAATTGTCGATCGTCGCTTCGGTCCGCAAGGTGCGGCTGGTCTCGTCCAGACGGCTGTCGATTGCGCTTATGTGGCCCTCATAGGTCTTGCCCGGCCGAGCGGTCGAAACCGCCTGGACCGGGGTGCCGATTGTCAGTTCCTGCACGAAGCTTTCCGGCGTGTAGAAGATGACCTTCAATCGCTCTCGCTCATCGACGGTGGCAATAACCGTCTGGCTGCCAACGAGATCTCCCTTGTCGACGGAGACGATACCGACGCGGCCCGCGATCGGCGCGCGAATGTCGCGTTTGCCCAGCGCGATTTCGGCGGTTCGCAGATCCAGCCTCGCATTATCGCGCTCGCGGATGATGGTATCGACCTCGACGGCGCTCAGCGTGTTCGACTTCCGCAGCCGTTCGAAGCGGGTGACCTTGTCTTCGGCGGCATCGAGGGCGATCCGGGCACGCTCCACCGCGATTTCCTCGCTCGCCCTCTCGAGCCTTACGAGAACGTCGTCTTCCTCGACCTTCTCGCCCGAGCCAACGCCGATCTCCGCCACGATCCCGGTGGTGTTGTCGGGATAGACGACGATGGAGCGCGCGGCATCGCCCGTGCCGATCGCCCGCATCCGCGTGCGGGTCGAGCCTGTCGTCACCTCACCGGCGACCACGGGAGTTGCGTTACTGCCCCGGCCGGCGCCCGCGCGCTCCCGGCCTGGGCGCTCTGCCACTTTTTTCGTTTCGGGACTCGCCGCCTCGGGCGCGAGCCAGACGACCGCGGATCGAACCGCGGGAGTGAGGGGAATATCGGATTCCAGGATCCATCGAGCTGCGGACGGATCGAAGGTCAGATAGGCCACACTCGCCCCCAACAGCACCAGGAGCGTTACGAACAGCTGTTTCAGAAAAGCCATTGGCTACCGTGTCAGTTCACACATGGCGACCCGATCGTCGGGCGACGGCAACGATAATAGCCGAGTTTGGACGAGGACACCCGCAAGGATGGGTTACGAAGTGTTATTCGAGCCATTTCTTGCTTCACAAAGGCGGCATCAGGCGAGCGCCGGCGGGCCGAACACGAAAAAGGGGCCCGCCTTTCGGCGGGCCCCTTCGGCTGCTGTCCTGATCGGATGACGATCAGTTGGCCTTGATCACAGGCTGCTCCGCGGCCGGCACCGGAGCGGTGTTGCTCGACTGCGCGGGCATCGCGCCGCTCTGCAGACGCATGGTGTCGCGGCTTTCGGCATAGGTGTCCGCGTTGTACTCCGGTTGGCTCTTCAGCTGGTCCTCGGTGACTTGCGTGTAGAGGTAGAGCGAGCCATTGGCATCCTGCATGAACTGCAGATTGTCCATGGCAACCGCCACTTCCTTCTCGCCGATCCCGAGGAAGCCGCCAACGTCGACGATGATCGCATCGACCTTGCCGTCCTCGCTGAGCGCGATGTCGCCGATCTCGCCGACCGTCTGGTCGTTCGGCCCGTAGACCGTCGTGCCCATCAAGTTGTCGGCGGTCAGCTGCGACTGGTCCGTGACCGGCGTCATCTGCGGCTGCTGGTTTGCGCCGCCGGTCGAAGCCGTCGTGGTCGTGTCAGCGTTTCCGGCAGCGGCAACACCGGCCACTCCGCTCGCTGCCGCTCCGGCTGCTGCGTCAGCAGCCTGCTCCGTGTTCTGGGCCACGTTTTCCGCGCTGGACGAGACGTCTGCCGCGGCCTGCTTGGTCTCCATAGCGGCCTTGTCCGCAGCCTCGGTGGACTCCGCCTTGGCATCGGCGGCGAGCTTTTCGGTGTACTCAGCCGACTTCTCGGTGGAAGCCTCGACATTTGCCGCCTGCTCGGTTTCCGCCGTCGCATCAGCCGCGCCGGTTTGCGTGGCGGCCATCTGCTCGGGACGCTCGTCTTCGAAGGACGGGGCCTTCTCCAACTGCTCCTTCGACGCGGCGAGCGTCACGCGGACGTCGTCCTTGTCGTCGGCTTCGCGGCTCATCTGGAGCTGGTCGAAGGGAACAGCGACGTCCTTCTCGCCAATCCCGAGGAACCCGCCGACGCCGATCACGCCGGCATCGATCTTGCCGGAGGAGGCGAGAACCAGATCATTGATCTCACCGACCTCATCCGCGTCCTCGCCAGGACCGGAATAGACCTCGGCGCCGATGATGTTCTCCGACAGATACTGGTCCGCGCCCACGCTCGCCAGGAACTCACCACCGCCCGTCGAGGACGCGGCTGTCTGGGTAGCCGCGGCATTCGCATCGGGCTGAGCGGTTTCCGCGGCGATCTTCGCCTCGGTCTGGGTTTCAGCCGTCGGGGCCACGTCGGTTGCGGCGGCGGTCTGCGTCGAAGCGTCGGGTGCCGGCGTGGCTTCACCGGTATTCGCAGCGGTGTCGGCGCTCATGTCCGCGGCGGGCGTGGCGACATTGCCTTCAGCCTGCGTCGAAGCGGCAGCCTGCTGCTCTTCCGGCTTGGTGAACGCCGGCGCCTGCGCCAGCTGATCGGCGCTCAGGTTGAGAACGGCGCGCGGTTCATTGTTCTGGTCATTCGTCCAGGTGATCTGGTCGAACGGAACAGCGACTGTCTTCGACTGGTCGCCGACCGTCGCATCGACGATGGCTGCCACGACGCTCCCGTCATTGCCGACGAGGAAGTTCTGAATTTCGCCAACAGTCTGGGCATCTTGCGCTTCACTGGCGTAGATCGAGGCGCCGCTGAGCGAGGAGGCCAGGTATTGATCAGCGGAAAGATTCTGCAGGTAACTGCCAGCCTCGGCCGTCTGCTGAGTCTGGGTGCTAGCGTCGGCGGCAGGCGTTGCCGTCGTCGCGGACGTGTCGGTGGTCGCAGAGGCCTCCGGGACCTTTGCCTGGTCCGGCTTGGCGGCGTCCTGCGCGTAGGCCCCCGTCGCGATGACGGTGGCGAGCGCGGTGGTAGCGAGAAGTTTGCGGATCATGGTAAGACCTCCTTGGTCTATGTTTCCGATAGACTTCGCCACGCGGTAGATGTTGTGGAAAGCAGGTGCCGCGTGGCGTCCAGTGGGATAATTGGCGGGGAACCGATCGGTTCCCATACAGTCACCTTTTATTCACATGTTCCGTGATGAGGCGGCCGCCAAACCGTGCGTCCGTTGGCGGCTTCGGTCATGCAAAGACCAGCACTCCGAAAAGCAGCATCAGCAGGAGGCCGATGAGGACGATGAAGATGAGGATCTTGGCGATTCCGGCCGATGCTCCGGCGACGCCACGAAACCCCAATAGGCTGGCGACCGCCGCGACGATCAGCAATATGACGATCCATTCGATCATGAGATGCTCCCACATCTGGGCACGCTAACAGCGGCCGGGTTCCACTATGGCGGGGAAACGGGCCATCCACGCACTGGTTCCGGACAGCAACTGTTTTTCGCATCGTTCACATGCGAAAACCGTTTTTTCCGCCTATCTGGCGTGGGCTTGGGACAATTCTTCTTTCGATCCCATTTGCTTGTGAACTCGCCGCCTAAGTAGTGCAGGGGGCGGCAACCCCGACTGATGACCTCAAACGCCGGAAACCACCTGATGAAGATGCTCGCCCTCCTCAACCGAGACGGCGGAACGCTGAAAACGACGGACCACGACGAACTCCAGGCCCTCATGCGTGATGAATTTTCGATCCACGGGCATGAATTGGCCATCGAGAGTTGCGCCGGCAACGGGATTGTCGCCGCGATAAAGGCCGCCGCTCGCCGTGACGATCTCGACGTGCTCCTGGTGGGCGGCGGCGACGGAACGGTATCGGCCGCGGCCGCCGCGCTGGCCCACGGTGACATCGCGCTCGGCATTCTGCCGGCTGGCACGATGAACCTCTTGGCCCGCACGCTGCAGATTCCCCTCGATCTGCCCACGGCTGTGGCCACGCTGGCGGCGGGGGTGGTGACGGATGTCGACATCGCCAGCGTCAATGGGCAGATCTTCGTGCATCAGTTTGCTGTCGGGTTGCATGCGCGGATGGTCCGCATGCGCGCCAAGATCCAGTATGGCTCCCGCCTCGGCAAGATCGTCGCGACGACACGCGCGGTCTTTCTGGCGCTGCGACGGTTGCCGGCGATCGAGCTTGAACTCGAAATCGATGGTGTGCCCCAGCTGATCAAGTCGCCCGCCGTCGCGGTGTCGAACAATCTCTATGGGGAAGGGCATATCCCTTATGCCGATGAGCCGAGAGGCGGCGAGTTGGGCGTCTATATCTGCACGGAACGCAAGGTGGGCCCGGTGACCAAGCTGACGCTAGATATCCTGACCGGCGCCTGGCGGCAGAATCCTAACCTCCAGGTCCAGACGGCGCAGCGGGTACGTATCCACTATCGAGGCAGGAATCGCGAGAAGCGGGCCGTTCTGGACGGTGAACTCCGCACGCTGGACGCGGAAACCACCGTGGATATCCATCCGCGCGCCCTCAAGGTTCTTGTACCGGCGGATGCCACCTATCTTTGAGGCGCCGGCGGCTTCCCGGTATTTCTGAACCGTCGGCGGCTTCCCGGCTGGCTCCTCCGGTTTGGATAGTCCGGGGCGCGCCCGACCGCTCAGTGGTGACGCAGAGCGTCGATCAACTCGGCCTTGGTCATCTTGGAACGTCCGTCTATGCCGATTTCCCGGGCGCGTCCGTACAACTCTTTCTTCGACCAGTCCTCATAGGCCGCCTGCGAACCTCCCTTCTTGGAGGGATGCATCCCTTGGTTCGCTTGGGCATTGGAGATCCGCGCCGCCTTCTCCTTTGAATTGCCCTTATCTCTCAGTGTCTCGTAGAGGTCAGGATCCTTCAGCCGAGGATCATCCTGGTTTTTATTCGATCTGGCCATCCTTGGGCTCCTCGCCGCGCTACCGCGGTTCGGTCTCTTCGCTCTCTTCGGGTACGCCATCCGGCGACCGCGCATCGGAGCGTGCTTCGGGATCGAGGCCCGCGGCCTCGAGCGTGCCGTAGGTGTGGCCGCCCTGGGCCAGCATGTTCAGCGCTTCGCTGATCTGTTGCTGCAACGGGTCGAATTCGCCGCCCTGATCGATGACTTCCCGCGTTCCGACCTGATGAGCCAGTTGCTCCAGGCGTTGTTGCCGCTCTTCGATCGTCATCCCGGGACTGTTGAGAATGTCCTCAATCTCGGCCTGCGTGATCGGCTGGCTGATACCGGGCTGGTCGCCGTCGCCGCCAATTTCTTCGTCCACGGCGATGATGTCGGTCTCAGTGTGGGTATGAGGATCGGACATCCGTAATCTCCCTGAATCTCGTTCTGGCAGCCGCGAAGCCTCGGCGCGGAGCGCGCGACTGGTTCGCGGAGACGATACTAGCCTGAATTTTCAGGCGCGACGACTGTCCCCGTCGGTTCGGAGCCGACGGCCGGTGCCTCGATGGCGGGACGGTCGGTGGAAAGGTCGGAATCCGGCAGGAACCAGCCGTAGGCGCCGACCGCCAGGAAGGCGATAAGGGCGAGAACGAGCCCGGCAATGAGAATAAGGAGGACCGGAGTGCCCTTCTTGCCTTGCCGTACTTGTTCGGGTTCGAGATTGGACATGAAGGAATCCCTTTGTTGACTGGCGACATGCGAGGATCGATTCTGCATATCGCCGCCTTCAGGCGGCGAGCAAATCCTCGATACGGTCGATCGGGTGGTTCGTCAGCGTCTTGGCGATCTCACCGACAACCCGGTCCGCGACTTCTTTGTGCAGCTCGCCGCGCAGGTCTCCGAGGATTTTCGGAGGGGCGATGATCGCGATTTTCTTGAAACGATCGCGGTGCGCCATCGCATAAAGGATTGCGCTCAACTCCTTGGCGAAGCGATCTTTTGCAATCTGATGCCAATCCGTGTCCGAAACCGCCGAACGTCGAGCCGTCGACGAATCGAACACCCGCCCGGGGCGATTGGCGCCTTGCTCGCGACTTGGCGGGTTTTCCTGTTCCTCGACGCGCCGCACCTGGAAGTTCGGCAACTCGTTGTCCCCGATGTTTTCCAGAAATAGGGCCTTCTCGCCGTCGGCCACGAGAATCCAGGTCTTGTAGTCGATCTGTGGGGTCGTCGTCATTGAAAACTCCTTGGAAACTACGGGTCTCTGCTGTTGCCGCAAGACTGTCCGCAGTCAGGCCGTCAGTACCAGCGGTCTCCGCGACTCCGGTAGGTGTTGATCGCCCGCCAGATGCCCCATCCACCTGCTGCCAAGACCGGGACGAGCAGCAGCGACTTCCGCTTCTTCACCGTACTCAGCAGCAAGGGCGCGTTCGACAGCGCGGCCACGCCCGCGATCGCCGCAATATCGCGTTGCAGTCGGTCGTCCGCGCGTTTGCGTGGCGGCCTGCGCACGATTACCACGGCGACCCATGTGGCCAGAAGCAGCAGGAGCGATACGAGCGCGAAACCCAGCGCCGTCTCCAGGGCTCCAAAGCGGTCGGCCAGGAAAATCGACAAAGCGCTGAGCAGCGAAGCCAGCATCGCCACCGCAAGGAGCGCCATGACGACATAGAGCCCGGCCAACCGCTTCAGCCGCGCCAGATAAGTACCGGCTTCGCCCGTGATCAACTTGGTGACGAGTTGCAGGACCATTGTCAGCGGCGGAAGATACGGGCGTAGAGGTAGCCGGCGGCCGCGGCGATCAGCACACTCTTGATCGGCTCGGCCCGAACCTTCTCGCTGAGTTGCTCTTCGAGCTCTGACGCAGCATCCTGGGCCTGCCGCAAATACTGCTCGCCGCGTTCGCGCACGTCGTCTCGCAGGGCATAAGCCTGTCGTTTCGCATCGTCCGCCCGGTCCGTGGCCAGCGATTTCAACGCGTCCGCCACGCCCGCGACGTCCTCGCGCAACTTGGCGACCTGCGCCTCCAGGTCGGGATTGCCACCCTTGGCGGCATTGGCGCCGGCCGTCTGGCCAACAGCGGGGCTTTCGTTCGGGGATGTGTTGGAAGCCATGAGGAACCTCGTTCTGTGTGAATTGACGATAGGAACTTCAGCCGCCGACGGCCGCCCGGTTCCCGATGCGATCTTCTTACCTGAAACCATCCCGCCGACGCGTGGTTCCAGCGGCGCCATTTTTTGCAGCCCCGTGCCCCGTCAGGCGGCCGGAGCGACCCCGATAATCTGGGAGGAAATCGAGTCGGGACCGTACTCGCCGTCTCCCTCGATGCCGAGGATTTCAGCAATTCTGGTGCGAGCCCGCGACACGCGGCTCTTGATCGTTCCGACGGCGCAATGGCAGATGTCGGCCGCTTCCTCGTAGGAAAAACCGGATGCGCCGATCAGGATCAACGCCTCACGCTGATCGTCGGGCAGCATGTCCAGCGCCTTGCGGAAATCCTGCAAGTCGACATGCCCTTGCTGCTCGGGATGCCCGGCGAGTTGCATGGCATGCATACCGTCGACATCCTGCACCTCGCGGCCTTTCCGGCGCATCTGCGTGTAGAATTCGTTGCGCAGGATCGTGAAGAGCCAAGCCTTGAGGTTGGTCCCCGGCTGGAACGTGTGCTGCTTGTCCCATGCCTTGACGAGCGTCTCTTGCACCAGATCATCGGCCCGGTCGAACGAACCGGACAGTGACGCGGCGAACGCTCTTAGGTTGGGAATTATGGCAATCAATTCCCTGCGAAAGTCCAGCTGATCGCTCATCGAGACCTACTTGCGGCCCGATGTCTTGGAGGCGGACTCGGCCTCGTCGAGGGCATCCAGCAGCGACAGGAATCGATCCGGGACAGGCTCGCTCGCAACGTCGTCGTAATACGCCTTGAGGCGCTTGCCGATCGCCGACTGGACGCCAGGATCGGAACTCTTACCCGCAGATTTACTCGCTTGGGCCGTGTGCACCATATCTTCCTTCGTCTCGGGGTCGTCCATCATGCGTCTCGAACTTTTGCATTGAGCAGCGTTGCTGCGCACCGCGCGCTGACGGTCCGTGGCGTATCTATCATCAGGAAAACTCGCTCCACAGTGATTCCATCGCCGATTGCAGGCGGACAACTAGCCACGATCTCTCGCCCATCAAGATCCCTTGCCCGCCCCCGCACTTTATTTGGCGGCGAGGTTTCACTTTTGCAAACCGGTTCCCATTTGCCTAATCGTTGGAAGCGCACAAAGTTCCGAAGCTGGGAACTTTTTCGCGCATCCCACGTTTTCACGCCCACCGACTTTGTTTCGGTCGACACGAGGGGAGTTTTCATGTCGATGTCATCCCGCATAGCGCCGCATATTCCATATCTCCGGCGCTATTCACGGGCGCTTAGTGGCTCTCAGGCAAGCGGCGATGCCTATGTCGCGGCCGTTTTGGAAGCGTTGATTGCCGATCCCAGCCTGTTTCCCGACGATCAAGCGCCGCGGATTTCCCTCTACAAACTGTTTTCCTCGATGTGGCAGTCGGTCGAGGTCAACATCCGTGAAGATGCGCCGACCTCCGCCTGGGAGGAGAGAGCATCCCGGAACCTCCGCGCCATCTCGCCATTGCCGAGGCAGGCCTTCCTCTTGGTCGCGGTCGAGGGGTTCACGACCGAGGAAGCCGGCTACATTCTCGGTGCCGACGAAGCGGAATTCTCCAGCTTGATCGACCAGGCCAGCTCCGACATCGGACGGCAGGTTTCGACGAATATCATGATCATTGAGGACGAACCGCTGATCGCGATGGATATCGAGCAGATGGTGGAAAGCCTCGGTCACACCGTGACCGGCATTGCCCGCACTCAAACCGAAGCGGTGTCCCTGTTCGAGCAGCAGCAGCCCGGGATGGTTCTCGCCGATATCCAACTCGCCGACGGCAGTTCGGGCATCGATGCGGTGAACGATATCCTTGCGAAGGTTTCGGTCCCGGTCATCTTCATCACCGCGTTTCCCGAGCGGCTGTTGACCGGCGAGCGGCCTGAGCCGACTTTCCTCGTGACCAAGCCATTCAATCCGGACATGGTGAAGGCGCTGATCAGCCAGGCTCTGTTCTTCGAGGCCGACAACAAGGCGGCGGCGTAAGCGGCTGTCGCCGTGTCTGTTTCCCAGCCAGAACGCAATGATGGTCGCGCCTCACGGAAGAGACCCAGCGGCGTCCGCCGCTGCGAGGTCAGGCGAGAGGAGCGAGTTGCCGGGGTTCGAAACTGGGAAGCGTCGCCGGTCTTGGAGCAAACGATGCTCATGGTGCCTCAGCGCGGATCGAAGGGGTGCCGGCGGAACCGGGCCACCTATTGGCAATCGGGTGCGCGCATCGATCCCTCGAGAGCGAAAGCGCTCCTCTCTTGGCGAAATAGTAGCGGCACCCCTGGGATTGCCCCGATGTCGAGGTCGGGGCGATCATGTTGGTCGAGCGTCGTATGATGGTGACGAACAAAGTATTGCGTGCTCTCGAAAACACGGAAATGTCCGTGTTCGCGCAGGACTGCGACCTGCGTTACGTCTGGGTGTGTAACGCCGGCCGTTCCTGGCTCGCCGGGGCGGAAGCGGGCATGGCGGACTCTGACTTGCTCGCTTCACAAAGCGCGGAGCGATCGACAGCGATGAAGCGGGAGGTGATCCGGACGCAACGACCGGCTCATTTCGAGTTGGCCATCGCGTCGGGCTCGTCAGTGCGGTGGTACGGCGTGCGTATCGACGCAGATCACGACGACGCCGGCGAAGTTTGCGGTGTGATCGGCACTTCGGTGGAAATTACCGAGCAGAAGCGGCGCGAAGAGACCCTGAAGACCCTGTTGCGCGAGCTGTCGCATCGTTCCAAGAACCTGTTGGCGATCATCCAGAGCCTGGCGAGCCAGACGGCGCGCCACTCGGTGACCGTGCCGGAGTTTCTTGTCCGTTTCAGAGGACGGATCCAGTCGCTAGCCTATTCGCAGGATATCGTCACCGATGCCGATTGGCGCGGGGCGGACCTGATGAGCCTCGTGACGATGCAGGTCGAGCGCTATGCGCCGGATGGCATGGCGCAAATCGCGGTCGAGTCTCCCGACGTCTATCTCTCGCCAACGGCCTCGCTGCATGTAGGGCTTGCGCTCCACGAACTGGCGGTCAATGCCGCCTCCTATGGATCATTGTCGGTCCCCGGCGGGACCGTGGCTATCGGCGCGCGGCTCGAGCCCAGGGAAGGTGAGGAAACCCTCATTCTGGACTGGCAAGAACGAAATGGTCCGCGCGTTCGGCCGGAGCGGGACGCCCGCTTCGGCACATCGACGCTGGAACGTATCGTACCGAACGCGGTCGGCGGCGAAGCCTCGCTGGAATATTCTTCCGATGGTTTGCGCTATACGCTGATGATCCCCCAGGAGCAGTACGAAATCAACTCGCGCTCCTCCGCCATCGGGGCTTGAGTCGTGGTAGCCGGAACACCGGTGAGGCGTACCCTCGGCACGTCATCTCCCGTTTCCCCAGCCCGAAACGACTTTTTGCGAGTGCCCCGGCGGAATATGGAACGACTTCCCGAATTGGCCGTTATCAGGCCAAAGGAGAAGTTTCGATGGAACACGTTGCTGCTTTTATGTTGCTTGTCGGTTGTTCGGGTGATGCTTCGGTCTGCAGAGAAATTCCCGTTCCGGTCCCGGCTTACGAGTCGCTGGAAGAGTGCCAGAAGGATCTGGTTCTGGAAATGCGGTTGTCCGGCTCGACCGAGCGCAGGGTTCTTGGCGCTTGCAAGGCGGTCGACGAGGAGGTTTTCGAACAGTCCGCCTCGATAGACTGGGCTGTCAGCCGAAACGGTGAACTGCTGATCACATTCGATGCGGAGCCGCAGATGGTCGCCTCCCGCTGAGGGCGATCGCTGGAGACTGAAAGCGCTTGGCTTTCGCTGGAGACCCGTGACAGACTGAATCATGTCGGTCACCAGAAGGATGACGGAACGAAATCGATGGGGTATCGTTATCGGTGGGGACGACAGGTCCAGTGAGAGGTTGAACATGTTCAAGAAATATTCGATTGCCGCGATTACGGCGGCTACTATTCTGGTCGCCGGTTGTACCACGGAAGACCGCTATACAGCTGGCGGCGCGGCGCTTGGCGGCCTTGGTGGCGCGGCGATCGGAGCGGGGGTGACAGGCGATGCGAGAGGCGCGCTGATCGGCGGCGCCATCGGCGCCGGCACCGGGGCGGTGGTTGGCAACGTCGTCGGCCGTTCGAAGGAGCGTCCCGGTTACTGCCGTTATTCCGACGGCAACATCTATCGCTGCCCGGCCGGTTACTGACCGAGCGCGACGGCGATATTCGCTGTGATAGAGCTGCCGGGGTCGCCTCGGCAGCTTTTTTGTGGCCACATCCTTGAAATGGCGGCACCCTGGCGCGATTTGCGCCCGGTGAATCGCCCGGCTGCCGATATGGCTCAATCATTTACGTATCCGGTTCGGCACCGGAGGCGCGATGGAGAAGCTGAGAGTGAAGGAAACACGGACGCTGGCGCCCCGTAGTCGTCTAAGGACCGTCTGTCTCTTTTCGGCGCTGGTGGGATCACTTGTGCTCTCCGGTTGCACAGGCGGTGCCTTGCCTCCCATATTCGATGCGGTATTCGGTCTCGCCGGTGCCGAATCTGCGCCATTCCGGGTCGGGCGAATTCCCCAGACCGTCGTCACCTCCGATGATCGAGTCCTTGGCCTGGCCGCCAACAACCCGGGTCAGTGCATTTACCTGAGCGGCCAGAGCAACCGCCGGTTCCGGGCGGCCTGCCCAGAGGGGTTTGACGTCTAGGCCGGGACGAAACCATGGATACGGGCCTCCTGCGGTCAGACCGTGCGCCCGCCGATCAGCGCTTTCCCTCCGCCAGATCGACGAACGCGCTCCGAAACCCACCGCCAGCCACGGCATCGGCGCGAAACTCCACCCGCCGTAACGCATCTCCCCGCGAAATTTCGAAGCCGAGGCGGTCGAGCGTTGCGATCCGCCACCCACGTCCCTCGTAACCGGTCTTGGCGGCGATGCGGTCGACCGCATCGCGATGCTCGGCGTTTATATGGTCGCGCGCCCGCATGGCCGTTGTTTCCAGTTCGCCGGCGGGCCTGTCGATGAAGTCATCGGGCATGAGCTCGAAGGCGCGTCCAAAGCCACCATTCAAGGAAGCGGATTGCGGCTCCAGCCGAACGAAGCGGAAATCGCCGAAATCCGCATAGAGTGCCGATTTCGGATGGCGTGCGAGGAACCGCTCACGCAACGCCGGCCGCTCCGGATCATCGGCGGCGATGGCGCTTGCCGTCCCGAACACCGTCAAGCGGGGGTGGGTGAGGGGATCGCCTTTGCCCGGCGCTCCGACAAGCAGCGAGCAGCGGGGGTCGGCCGCAAGGGCCCTGGCATGGAGCGTGAGGTCGGACATCAGCAGTAGCGGTCGGCCGAGGAAGTCGGTCGTGACGATGACGCGGCTGGCGGCCGGATGGCCGTCGCCGGGGCGCAGCACCGCAAGGGCGCCGTGGCGAGCCGAGCGCAGCAGCGTCCTGGCGAGCTCTCGCGCGGCGGCGTCGACATTTTGCATCACTGTCGGGCTGTCGGCCGTGCGTCCGAACCTGCCCTCGGAACTATCGTTGTTTTCGCTCATCAGCCAAACCATAACCGGGATCGGTCCGACCGTGCATCACGGACGAGGCGATCAGGGCCGAAATTCACCTGCGACATTCCACCTGTCACCGACCTGCGGCGGCTCATTTTTGAATATCTGGTCAAAATTGCGCTTGCATGGTTTTGGCAAAACCTGTCCGATGGCGGCTTCCGGCGGGCCTTGCCCGCTTTGTGATCAGGGAGACGCCATCCATGAAACTGTTCACCCGGCTCGTTGCCGCAACCGCGTTGACGCTGGCACTCGGTTCCGCCGCCTCGGCAAAGACGCTCGTCTATTGCTCCGAAGGATCACCCGAGGGCTTTGATCCGGCGCTGTATACGGCCGGCACAACCTTCGATGCCTCGTCCAAGCCGGTCTACAACCGTCTCGTCGAGTTCAAGCGTGGTACGACCGAGATCCAGCCCGGCCTCGCCGAGAGCTGGGAGGTGTCGGAGGACGGTACCGAATACACCTTCAAGCTGCGTCCCGGCGTCAAGTTCCACACCACCGACTTCTTCACACCGTCGCGCGATCTCACCGCCGACGATGTGATCTTCTCCTTCGAGCGGCAGCTCAAGGAGGATAACCCGTTCAATAAATATGTCGACGGCGCGAGCTGGGAGTATTTCAACGGCATGTCGATGCCGGACCTCATCAAGTCGATCGAAAAGGTCGACGATATGACGGTGAAATTCGTGCTCAACCGGCCGGAAGCGCCGTTCCTGGCCAATATGGCGATGGACTTCGCCTCGATCCTGTCCAAGGAATACGCGGATTCGCTCGGCGACAATAAGGCCGATCTTAACCAGAAGCCCGTCGGCACCGGTCCGTTCAGCTTCGTCGCCTACCAGCCGGATCAGGTGATCCGCTACAAGGCGTTCGCCGACTATTGGGATGGCAAGCAGCCGATCGACGATCTGGTCTTCGCCATCACCACCGACCAAGCCGTGCGCCAGCAAAAGCTCCTGTCCGGCGAGTGTCATGTGATGCCTTATCCGGCCCCGGCCGATATCGAGGCGCTGAAGGCCAACGCCGACATCGAGGTGATGGAGCAGGAAGGGCTGAACGTCGGTTATCTCGCCTACAACACCAAGGTGGCGCCGTTCGACAAGCCAGAGGTGCGCAAGGCCCTCAACATGGCGATCAACAAGGAGGCGATTCTGGAAGCCGTGTTCCAGGGCGCCGGCAAGACCGCCAAGAACCCGATCCCGCCAACGATGTGGTCCTATAACGATTCGATCGAGGACGATCCGTACGATCCGGAGAAAGCCAAGCAGATGCTGGCGGACGCGGGCGTCGAGAATCTCTCCATGAAGATCTGGGCGATGCCGGTGCAGCGGCCCTACAATCCGAATGCGCGGCGCATGGCGGAGCTTATCCAGGAAGACTTCAAGAAGATCGGCGTCACGGCGGAGATCGTCTCCTATGAATGGGGCGAATATCTCGAGCGCTCGAAGGCGGAAGATCGCGATGGCGCCGTGCTGCTCGGCTGGACCGGCGACAACGGCGATCCGGACAACTTCCTCGCCGTGCTGCTGGGCTGCGATGGCGTCGGCGGTTCCAACCGGGCGCAGTGGTGCAACGAGGAGTTCGAGAGCCTGATCCAGAAGGCCAAGAGCGGCGAGCAGGAAGAGCGCGCCAAGCTCTACGAGGAGGCGCAGGTCGTCTTCAAGCGCGAGGCGCCCTGGGGCACGATCGCCCATTCCATCGTGCACATGCCGATGCGCGCCAACGTGACGGGCTATGTCATGGACCCGCTCGGCGGTCACTGGTTCGACGGCGTCGACATCAGCGAGTAACGGGACAGGGAAGGGCGGTTCACGAGCCGCCCTTCCCGCTTTTTCCGAAGCGATGCCGCGTTCGGGTGGGCAAGGTCCGTTCGCGTCGTCGTGTCGATCCCGCCGGGGCAGTGCCGCGAAACGGTGACCGCATCCGGCGAACCTCAAGCCGGGTGCCATGCTCCGTTTTCTGCTCTACCGGATCGCCCTCCTGATCCCGACCTTCGTCGGCGTCGCCATCGTTGCCTTCGCCTTCATCAGGCTGCTGCCGGGTGATCCGATCATGCTGCTCGCCGGCGAGCGGGGCATGTCGGCCGAACGCTACGCCGCGCTGCAAAAGGTCTATGGCTACGACCAGCCGATCGTCGTGCAGTTTTTCGATTATCTCGTCGGCATCCTGCAGGGCGATCTCGGTACATCGATCGTCACCAAGCGGCCAGTGCTGGGCGAGTTTCTGACGCTGTTTCCGGCGACGCTGGAGCTCTCGATCTGCGCGATCATCTTCGCTGTGGCGATCGGCCTGCCGCTCGGTATTCTAGCGGCCGTCAATCGGGGAACCTGGCTCGACCAGTCGATCATGGGGACGGCGCTCGTCGGTTATTCCATGCCGATCTTCTGGTGGGGCCTGCTGCTGATCATCTTCTTTTCCGGCACGCTCGGCTGGACGCCGGTCTCGGGGCGCATCTCGCTGCTCTATTATTTCCCGCAAGTGACCGGCTTCATGCTGATCGACAGCCTGCTGTCCGGCCAGGACGGGGCTTTCCAGTCGGCGCTGAGCCATCTGATTTTGCCGACCATCGTGCTCGGCACGATTCCGCTCGCCGTGATCGCGCGACAGACCCGCTCCGCCATGCTGGAAGTGCTGAGCGACGACTATGTGCGCACCGCGCGTGCCAAGGGGCTACGGCCGCTGCGGGTCGTCGGAGTCCACGCCCTTCGCAATGCGTTAATTCCGGTGGTGACCGTGATCGGCCTGCAGGTTGGCGTGCTTCTGGCCGGCGCCATTTTGACGGAAACGATCTTTTCGTGGCCCGGCGTCGGCAAATGGATGGTCGATTCGGTGTTCAAGCGCGATTATCCGGTAGTGCAGGGGGGGCTGCTACTGGTGGCCGGCGTGGTGATGATCGTCAATCTGCTGGTCGATCTCCTTTATGGGTTGATCAACCCGCGTATCCGGCATCACTGAGGCGATCATGGTCCACACCGACGAGCTCAACAGGATCGACGATGCCGAGGCCGCCGCGGCCGGTGCGCCAGGCCGACGCGGCACCCGGCGGGCGATGCTCGCCGAGTTCTGGTTCTACTTTTCCGAGAATAAGGGCGCGGTCATCGGACTGGCGGTGTTCTGCCTGCTCGTTCTGATCGCGATCTTCGCGCCGCTGATCGCGCCGCACAGTCCGTCGGCGCAGTACCGCGACGCGCTGCTGCAGCCGCCGTTCTGGGAGGACGGCGGCAGTACGACCTTCCTGCTCGGCACCGACGCGGTGGGCCGCGACCTGCTTTCCCGGCTGATTTACGGTGCGCGTTTTTCGCTTTTCGTCGGTGTCGTCGTGGTCTCGATCTCGGTTACCGGCGGCATCGTGATCGGGCTGATCGCAGGCTACTTCAGGGGCTGGGTGGACACGCTGATCATGCGGGTCATGGACGTCATCCTCGCCTTCCCGTCGTTGCTCCTGGCGCTGGTGCTCGTCGCCATCCTCGGGCCCGGCCTCGTCAACGCGATGATCGCCATCGCCATCGTGCTGCAGCCCCATTTCGTCCGGCTGACGCGGGCCTCGGTGATGGCGGAGAAAGAGCGCGAATACGTGACCGCGGCGCGTGTCGTCGGCGCCAGCCCGTTGCGGCTGATGGTGGTGACGATCCTGCCCAACTGCCTGGGCCCGCTGATCGTCCAGGGGACACTGTCCTTTTCCACCGCCATTCTCGATGCCGCCGCGCTCGGCTTTCTCGGCATGGGCGCCCAGCCGCCGACGCCCGAATGGGGCACGATGCTGGCCGAGGCTCGCGAGTTTATCCTCAGGGCGTGGTGGGTCGTGACCCTACCGGGGCTGGCGATCCTCATCACGGTGCTCGCGATCAATCTGGTGGGCGACGGCCTTCGCGACGCACTCGATCCGAAGATGAAGCGGAGTTGAGGGGTGGAGCGGCTCTTCACGGCGCTGGGCCTGACCTCCCCGCAGATACAGGCATCGTTCGTGCAGGGAACGCTGAGCTTCCTCGGCGTGCTGATCACCGGGGGCATCGCGATCTGGACCTGGCACCGTAACCAGCGGGCCGGCCACAGGGACCGGGCGGCGCTGCGGGAAGAGCGCCAGCGCGATCTGCGGCATGCGCTGTGGAGCGAGATCGGCGCGATCTGGACCCAATTCTACCAGGCCGGCGGCATCGAGAACCAGATCAGGCAGGCACGCGCGACTTTCGCGGCCTACCGCTCGCGCAACGCCGACTTCACCCCGTTTATGTCGGCGGCGACAGGATACTTCCTGCTGGACAAGCTGGAAAGCGACCTGGTTGTGCTCCACCGCGCGGAGATCGAACCGACGGTGCGATTCTACCGGCAGATGAAGCTTCTGGAACAGGTGGCCACGGACATGCGCTCGACCGAATACGGAAAACTGGAACTGGACCGGAAGGAGGCGATGCTTACGGACCTGCTGCGCATGAAGCATCGCGCCATGCTGATGGCGGAAGACAGCCTTGTGGAACTGGAAAAAAACATGACGCTCCAGCCAACGGAGCGCTTGTCAGCGCGACGGGTCCGGCTGAAGCAACAAGACCTCAATAATACGGCATCGGGCCATATTCGCCCGGCTCCGGCAGGGGACGCTGCTGGTGCGGTTCCGGTTTCGGGAGAGGGGGAGACATCGGGCGGATCCTCTGCTGTCCATGCCGGCAATATAGAGTGCGGCGACCGGGATGACAATCGATCGTCGCCGGCCGCTGCCCCGGATGCCACGGGCGCCCCGGCAAACCTGCGCGGCGACCGAGGGCCGCCGAACCCGGCACGCGTCCCCCTTCTCTCACTCCGCAATCTCACCGTCACCTTCGATACGGCGTCTGGTCCGTTCAAGGCGGTCGACGGCGTCGACATCACGGTCGAGCCTGGCGAAGTCCTCGGCATCGTCGGCGAGTCGGGCTCGGGCAAATCCGTCGCCATGCTGGGACTGATGGGGCTGCTGCCGCCGTCCGCCACGGTCACCGCGGACGAGATGGCCTTCGAAGGGCGCGACATGCGCGCCATGTCGGATCGCGAGCGTCGCAAGATCATCGGCGGTGATATCGCCATGATCTTTCAGGAACCGGTCGCCAGCCTCAATCCGTGCTTCACGGTGGGTTACCAGATCCGCGAGGCGCTCAAGGCGCATACCGATCTCGACCGCAAGGCCCGCCAGACCCGCGCGGTCGAACTCCTCCAGCAGGTCGGCATGCCCGAGCCGGAGCGCCGGCTGACGGCCTTCCCGCATCAGCTCTCCGGCGGCATGAGCCAGCGGGTGATGATCGCCATGGCGACGGCCTGCAGCCCGAAGCTTCTGATCGCCGACGAGCCGACGACGGCGCTCGACGTGACCATCCAGGCGCAGATCCTCGATCTGCTGGTCGACCTCCAGAAGCAGCACGGCATGGCGATGATCCTGATCACCCACGACATGGGCGTCATCGCCGAGACCGCCGAGCGGGTCGTGGTGCAATATGCCGGCCAGCAGGTCGAGCGCCAGCCGGTCGCGACGCTGTTCGATACGCCGCACCATCCCTATACGGCGGCGCTGCTCGCGGCGATTCCCGAACGCGCCACCGGCGCGCGCCTGCCGACCATTCCCGGCGTCGTTCCAGGGCAGGGAGATCGGCCGAACGGGTGTCTGTTCAATCCGCGCTGCCCAAAGGCCGACGACACCTGCCGCACGGTGGTGCCGCCGCGCCAGTCACCGGTCCTGGGTGAGGCGCTCTGCCACTATCCCCTGAACGCGGGAGACGCTTGATGAACGCGATCGTCACCGCCAGGAATGTCAGCCAGGTCTACGAAGTGCGCCGTGGCCTGTTCCAGAAGCCGCTCGACCTCAAGGCCGTGAAGGACGCCAGTTTCGTCGTCGAGCAAGGCGAAACGCTGGCGATCGTCGGTGAATCCGGCTGCGGCAAGTCGACCCTCGCCCGCATGCTGACGATGATCGAAACGCCCTCGCAGGGCGAACTCGATGTCGACGGCGTGCGCGTCTCGGGCGATCATCCCGGCGACATCAGGAAACTCCGCTCGACTGTCCAAATCGTCTTCCAGAACCCTTACGGCGCGCTCAATCCGCGCCAGAAGGTCGGGGCGATCATCGAGGAGCCACTGAAGATCAACACCGGGCTATCGCGCGCCGAACGTCGCAGGAAAGCCGAGACGGCATTGGCCAAGGTGGGACTTAGGCCCGAACACTACGACCGCTATCCGCATATGTTCTCGGGCGGCCAGCGTCAGCGCGTCGCGATCGCCCGCGCCATCATCCTGGAGCCGAAGATTCTGGTCCTCGACGAGCCGGTGTCGGCCCTCGACGTGTCGATCCAGGCGCAGATTCTCAATCTCCTGGCCGATCTCCAGGAGCGGTTGAATCTGACCTATATTTTCATCAGCCACGATCTGTCGGTGGTCAGGCACGTCGCGGACCGGGTAATGGTGATGTATCTCGGCCGTCCGGTCGAAATCGCGTCGGTCGACGCGCTCTATACGAACCCGCTGCACCCCTATACGCGGGCGCTGCTGTCGGCGACGCCGGCGACCGATCCGGGCAAGAAGACCCAGCGCATCCGGCTGACCGGCGAGCTGCCGTCGCCCTTCGATCCGCCGCCTGGCTGCGCCTTCCATCCGCGCTGTCCCTATGCCAACGACCGTTGCCGCTCGGAGCTGCCAATCCTCGTCGAACACGGGCCGACCAAGGTCGCCTGTTTCGCGGTGGAAGAGGGGCGTCTGCCGCCGGCCTGATCGGCGCCGGCGTGATGGGAGTCTGTGAGGCTTGCCCTGAAGCGGGTGGTTGACAGGGGTATGAAAAACGAAGCCCCCGGCTTTCACCGGGGGCTTTCAATCGCTTTCGAGCCGGCAGGGCCGGTCTCCTCAGACGCTCGAAGAACGGGGGAGTCCCTGTTCAGTGCAGGTCCACCTTCTTGCGATATTCCTGGATCTGTGTCGTCCGCAAGCCAGCCAGACCGTGCTGGTCGATGGACATCTGCCAGGAGAGGAATTCCTCGACCGTCAGCGTGTAGCGCGAGCAGGCCTCGTCGAGGCTGAGAAGCCCGCCGCGAACCGCCGCGACGACCTCCGCCTTGCGGCGGATGACCCATCGTCGGGTATTGGTGGGCGGCAGGTCTGCAATCGTCAACGGGCTGCCGTCCGGGCCGATGACGTACTTCACGCGGGGTCTAACCTGATCGGTCATTGTACTCTCTACAAAACTCAAAGACCTAATCGAACCTCACCCTAGCGCCGTGCTTCTAAAAAAAGCGTCAAGCTTCCCGTAAGGTTTCGATAAGAGTTTGAAGCGAGTGGCGACCGGCGGGTAATCTTCGGGCCGGTGCCCAATCGTCGGCTCGGCCGGCCTTTTGAGATCGTCTGCGGCCGAGCGTGACTTGCGACGCTTGTGCGGGGCGCCTACCTGTGCCCGGGTGCGGTGTCCGCCCCGTCCTGATTGGCGGAAGCGCGAGCCGCGCGGATTTTGCTTTTCGGTGCCGGGCCGTTAGAAGCGGATCCTTGCCGTCTGACCCGCCGAGACGCCGCAGGAGGCGCCGATGATGAACAGCCTCGATCTTCCGAAGCCGCCCGCCGAAACGCGAGTGGTCGTCGCCATGTCCGGCGGGGTGGACTCGTCGGTCGTCGCCGCCATCCTGCACGAGGAAGGCTACGACGTCGTCGGCATTACCTTGCAGCTCTATGACGCGGGCGAGGGCGCCCGCCGCGCCGGTTCGTGTTGTGCCGGCCAGGACATCCACGACGCCCGCCGGGTCGCCGAGACGCTCGGCATCCATCATTACGTGCTCGACTACGAGGACCGGTTCCGCGCGGCGGTGATCGATCCCTTCGCCGACAGCTATCTGGCCGGTGAAACGCCGATCCCGTGCGTCGCCTGCAACCAGACCGTCAAATTCCGCGATCTTCTCGCCACGGCGAGGGATTTGGGCGCCGACGCCTTGGCGACCGGCCATTATATTGACAGCCGTCCCAATGGTGGCCATCGCAGCCTTTACCGACCGCGCGATCTTGATCGCGACCAGAGCTATTTCCTCTACGGGACGACCCGGGCCCAGCTCGATTTCCTGCGCTTTCCGCTTGGACGCCTAACCAAGCCGGAGACCCGGGCGCTCGCCGACAAGCATGGTCTGGCGATCGCCGCCAAGCCGGACAGCCAGGATATCTGCTTCGTCACCAAGGGCCGCTACAGCGACGTCATCCAGCGGCTGCGGCCCGAGGCGGGCGAGGCGGGCGATATCGTCCATGTCGACGGGCGGCTGCTCGGCCGGCACGCGGGCATCCTGCATTACACGATCGGTCAGCGGCGAGGCATCGGCATTGCCGCCGGCGAGCCGCTTTACGTGGTCGCGCTGGAGCCTTCGACCGCGCGCGTGATCGTCGGGCCGCGCAAGGCGCTTGCGACGCGTCGGCTGCGTTTGCGCGACGTCAATTGGCTCGGACGCGAGGCGCCCGGCGCCTATGCGACTGCGAGGCGCGAGGTCTTCGTCAAGTTGCGCTCGACGCGCCCGCCGGCATCGGCGCTGATCGTTGGCGATGATGCTGACTGGCAGGTCGAACTGGTCGAAGGCGAGGATGGCGTCGCGCCGGGTCAGGCCTGTGTCTTCTATGCGGGCGAGGGGGCCGGCGCCGAGGTGCTGGGCGGCGGCATCATCGCCGAGGCGGTTCAGCCGGCGCCTTTGGCCAATACGCCCCGAACAGTCGCGGTGGCCGGATAAGGCGCCCGGACGCGTCATTTTTTCGCGACGATCGTTCCTGTTGCCGCACTGCTGGCCGGTATCAGTCCGCCGGGTCCGGCGACGAAAGCGGCGCGGCCAGCGACAGGATCCGGACGGTTTCGACCGCTTCGCTGGCGCCCGTTTCCGGCTCGGTTCGGGTCATGATGCAGTCGAGGAAGTGCCGCAGTTCGCGATCGAGCGGCAAGCCCGGTTCGGTCGAAAGAAATTCCGCGGGTGCGTTGTCGAAGTCGAATGTCGCGCCGGCTCGCCGGACCTTGTGGGCGTAGAGCGCCAGTTTTTCGCCTTCGGGAGCCAGATCGTCGAAGGTCAGCATTCCCTCGGTCCCGATCACCGAGAAGCGACGGTCGCGATAGGGCGAGACCCGCGAGACGTGAATCTCGGCGCCGATTCCGCCGGAAAATTCCAGCATGATGTCGGCAATGTCGGTTGTGTCGCTGAGCACCGTGCGGCGATGACAGATCACCCGCTCGGGATACCCGTTGGCCAGGCGGAGGACCAGCGACAGATCGTGCGGCGCGAGATCCCACACGGCATCCATGCTGGGAAACCGCCCCAGACCCATCCGGTTCGAAATCATGTGCCTGACCGTGCCGATCCGCCCTTCTGCGACGATCTCGCACAGCCGCTGGAACACCGGGTGAAAGCGGACCACGTGTCCGACCATCAACAAGCGTCCGGCCGCGCGCGCCGCCGCGGCGGTTTTTTCCGCGTCGGCCGGATCGAGCGCGATCGGCTTTTCGATGAGGACGTCCTTGCCCGCCGCGAAGGCCGCGCGCGCCATGGGCCCGTGGGCGGCCGCCGGGAGCGCCAGGACGAGCGCGTCGATGTCGGACGCCGCGATCGCCGCCTCGGGGGTCAGCGCCTTGACGTCGTAGCGCTTTGCGAAGGCCTCCGCGCGGTCCTCGTGGCGATCGGCCGCCCCCGCGAGCGCGCCGAGTTCGGCGAGGGTCCGGATGTGGTTCTGGCCCCATTGTCCGCAACCGACGACCGCAATTCGTGGGTACATGATGCGCTCTCTCCTGATGATGTCGCACCGGACCTAGCGAAGCGGCGGCCTCGCCGCAAGGATCGGCGTCAGAGGCCGATCCTTGCGGGTCTCGGTGCCGGCGAGGGATGAAGGGGAAGAGGCAGTCCCGCGATGTCGGCCGACGCAATAAGCTGCGCGAGCGACCGCGATGGACACCGGCGCGTTCCTTGCCGACGGCGAGCGGGTCGCGACTTGATGGCGGGTTGCGACGATTTCGCCGGCGAGGGCCAAATCAGCCGGAGCGGACGCATCTGCGACCATTGACAGCCATCGCCCGCGCCTCCTATATCCCCGCCGACCCGAAGTGGTCGTCTCACCGTGAGATGGCGGAGTAGCTCAGCTGGTTAGAGCAGCGGAATCATAATCCGCGTGTCGGGGGTTCAAGTCCCTCCTCCGCTACCATTCTTCCTTTATCTCACGGGTGTTCGCGCGCAATCGATCCGCGCTGTCTTCCATGCGAGACCGCCCTTTGTGTCCTTCGTGGGCATCCTGAGCATCCGTGAGGAGCGTCTTTATCCCCGGTCGAAGGATCATGCTGGCGCCGGAGATTGCGGCGTCGGTATAGCACTCCACGATCTGTCAGCCTTCACGCTCCGCATGCTCGCTGCACACATGCGCTCACTCGAAGACCTTCAGCGCATCGGCATTGAATCGACCGGCAGCTACGGCGCTGGTCTGCTCCGTGCAAGCCGCCGGCGTTGACGTTCTCGAAGTGACGACACCCGAAAGGCACGATCGGGTTGATCGGGCGCCGGCAATTGGCGAAGGATCCGCCCGCTCCAGTTGCATGGCGAGGAGACTACGGCGGCGTCGGGCCGGCGATGGATTTCGCCCACTCGGAGATGAAGGACTGGCGCTTGAGCGCGTCGAGCCAAGTGAGGAGGCCGAGCCCCATGCGGATCGGAACCAGCGGCTTGTTCCGAACGAATTCGGGTCGCCAGTCCTTGCCATCCGGGTTCTCTGGAAGATCGAGGGGAAGCAACGGAGACGCCGAGCGCATCGTCGCCTGACCGTTGGGCGACAAGAGATAGCGAATGAAGGCTTCAGCCGCCTCCCGGTTGGAGGCGCTTTTCGGAATGAAGGCGGATCGAGAAAAGATCAGTGCATAATCGTCGAAGAGAAGAATTCCGAGCCTTGGATCGGCCGCGACGCGTTCGTAGGCATAGGACCCAATGACGTTGTAGGCGAGCGAAAGCTCGTCCTCCGCGACGGCGTCGATCATGTCGCTCGTGCAGCAAAAGGTTCGCGCGAAGGCGCGGCCGAATGACTCCACAAGGCGAGAAAACTGATAGCCGCGCTGCGCGTCCTGAGTAGCCAGCAGATAGCCGACGCCGGACTGGCGGATATCGTAGGTACCGATGCGCCGAGCGAAGAAAGCGGCATCGTCGCGTATCATACTGGCCAGTTCCGATCGGGTCCGGGGCAGGGGGCGATCCTCGAATGTGCGCTTGTTGTAGACGACGGCGACCGGCTCGGCCGTGAACCCGAACAGTTCGCCGCGCCAGGTCGACCATTGCGGTAGCTCCGGCATGTCGCGCGCCGCGATGGCTAGGCCGCGATTGACGAGATCGACCTGAAGATCCATCGCCGATGAAATGACGACGTCAGGCGCATCGTCACCGCCATCTAGTACAGCCGCGTGCAATTCGGCGGTGTTGAACTCGCGGTAGTCGATGTCGATCGTCGAATGAGTGGCCTCGAAGCGATCGATCAGATCGGTCATGGCGGCGGTGTCGGTTGCACTCCAGATGCGGAGCGTTGTTGCGGCCCAAGCCGATCCCTCGCAACTCCCGGCAAGAGCGATCAGAATCAATGTCGTGCGAAAGAGGCGGCGAAATTGTCTCAAGGTGAACCGTCTCCCTGCCTGACCATCGAGGAGGTGGGCACGACGAAGGTAGCGCACAGACCGCCGCCTGGCGCCTCGCTGAGTTCGAGCCGGCCCCCATGGCTCGTTGCGACCGCCGCCACAATGGCAAGGCCGAGGCCCGAACCACCCTTGTGGCCGCGCGAATAGAACCGCTCGGTGACGCGCGCGCGTTCATTGGCCGGAATTCCCGGGCCGCTATCGATGACCGCGATCCGCAGGGCGGGACGCGTCCCGATCCGCGCCGGAGCCAGGGTAAACTGAATCGAATTGTTTTCGGGGCCGTGCCGCAATGCGTTGTCAACCAGATTGCGCAGCGCCTCACGCAGGGCGATCGGATCCCCGTCAATAACGGCCGGCCGGTTCTGGAGCGCCTCGCTGTCCACGCCGAACTCCGCCGAATGCGCCCGGTTGCCGCGCAAGACTTCCTCGATCAGGTTCCGGATGACGTCGATGAGGTCGACCGACTGGTGTTCGAGGGCGTCGGCGCGATGGAGCACCATGGCGTGCGACAGTAGCTGGTTGGTCAGGCGGATGGTGCGGTCGGCTTGCTCCTCGGCTCTCGTCAGCCTCTCGCCGGCGATCCGAGCGGTGGGCGCCTCTCGGGCGAGCTGGATTTGGCTTTGTAGCGCCGAAAGCGACGTGCGAAGTTGATGGGACACGTCGGCGATGAATGTCTGGGCGTTATCCTTGCTCTGATCGAGCCGGCGCATAAACCCGTTGATCGCGTGAATCAGACCTTCCACTTCACGCGGCGGCGCGAATTTGATTCCGGCAAGATCGGAAGGCTTGCGCGCCTGAATGTCGCGTTCGAGCCCCAAGAGCGGCCGCATGGCGAGGCCGATGCCGAGCCGGACGAAGACGAGCGAAGCCAGCGCAAGCCCGGCGAGGGGAATCATGCCGCGGAGGAAAAAATCCATCTGCAGTTCGTCGCGGGCCAGTCGCGTCTGGCCGATCTGAACGCCCACCCATTGCGGGTGCTCAAGACCTATCAGGTTGCGCCCGCGCACGACGAAGCGGACGGGCTCCCCGCTGTAGACATCGTCGTAGAAAGTCGCCCGCTCATCCCGCTCGAGTGGCGGCGGCGGCAGGTCGTCCGAGCCCGTAAGGGTTCGGCCCTCGCCGTCGAGGATGCGGTAAAAGACGCGATCCGACTCGGCCAGGGACAGGATGTCGAGCGCCGCCGGAGCGAGATCGACCTCGATCCCCGTCGGTGTAATGGCGATTCGCTCCAGTATGGTGATCGCCGCGCCGCTGAGAAGCAGATCGTAGGTCTGATTGGCCGCGGCGCGTGCATAGCTCCACAAGGCGGCGGACAGAAGCAAGAGGATCAAGCCGAGAAAGAAACCGACGCCAATCGTCAGCCGCCGTCGCAGCGAATAGGGGCGGCCATTCTCAACGGTCCTGGACATTAGCGATATAGCCAAGCCCACGGATGGTGCGGATGGACAGGGGCGAACCTTCCAGTTTGCGGCGAAGGCGGGTGAGCGTTTGTTCGACAGCGTTGAGGCTTGGCGCCTCGTCGAACCGGTAGACCCGATCGGCCACCTCCTCCTTTGTCATCACCCGGTCGAGCGAGCCCAGAAAGACCTCCAACATCTGCACCTCGCGCTGACGCAGTTCCAGATCGACATTGTTCAGCATGGCGCGGCGTGCCGCCCGGTCGAACTCGAACGCCCCGCACACGAAGCGGTTCGTGGCCTCGCCACTGTGGCGCCTCGTCAGCGCGCGGCAGCGGGCGGCGAGCTCCCTGAAGTCCACGGGTTTGACGATGTAGTCGTCGGCACCGACGTCGAGTCCGACGATGCGATCGTCGATCTCGGAGCGCGCGGTCAAGATCAGAACCGGCGTGGTGTCGCCGCGCGTGCGCATGGCGCGCAACACGTTGTAGCCGTCCATGCCCGGCAGGTTGATGTCGAGAATGACGAGATCGAAGCCCGCATGCGTCAGGAGCGCGGCCGCGTCATTCCCGTCCGTCTCCAGATCGACGGCATGGCCCTCCCCGCGGAACCGGTCCAGCAGGGCTTCGGCAAGATCGGCGTTGTCTTCGACGAGCAGGATACGCATGCGGACTCAATTATCATCGCCGCCCGGCTTGTGACACCACCGACGGGTGTGACAGCGGTCCAAATCGACCGGTGTCAGCTTCGTGTCAGCGACAGGTCAAGACCGTGTCAGCCTGCCCGGTTACAAGAGAGACGGGAGAGAGGGCGCTTTCGGGCACCATCATTCATTTCAACCGCATGTCGAACGCCCAGCAATGAGGCCAGACAGTCCATGCGCGCTGCTCCCAGCGTGGACAGGGAGGATCCATCATGATGTTCAAGAGTTTCGCATCGGCGCTCGTCGCCGCAACAATCCTTGGCGGGTCGGCATTCGCGCAGTCCCCGATCGAAAAGCCGGAATGCGTCGCTCCGGCCAAACCGGGCGGCGGGTTCGACCTGACCTGCCGCGTCGCGCAGACCGGGCTGAAGGATCAGTTCGACACGCCCGTCGCCGTGACCTTCATGCCAGGCGGCATCGGCGCCGTCGCCATCAATCTCTTCAACACCACGCGGACGGACGATCCGAACGCCATCGTCGCCTTCTCCTCCGGCTCGCTCCTGAACATGGCGACCGGCAAGTACGGCGAGTGGACGGAAAAGGACGTCCGGTTCCTGGCCACGGCCGGGACCGACTACGGCGCCGTGGTGGTCAGGGGGGACAGCCCCTTCCAGACGCTCGACGATCTGATGAAGGCCGCCGAGGAAGACGTGTCTTCGCTCGTCATCGGAGCTGGCGGTTCGGTCGGTTCGCAAGATTGGATGAAGGCCGCGATCCTGCTTCGCTCCAAGGAAATCGACCCGAAGAAGATGCGCTACGTCGCCTTCGATGGCGGCGGCGATGCCATCGCCGGTCTGCTTGGAGGATCCATCCAGGTCTATATGGGCGACGTCGGCGAAATGGTCCCGCATCTGGAGACGGGACAGATGCGCATTCTCGCGGTGATGAGCCCCGAGCGCCTGGAAGAGCCCTTCGCCGAACTCCCCACCGCCAAGGAGCAGGGATACGACGCCGAGTGGCCGATCGTCCGCGGCTTCTACATGGGCAAGGACGTGTCCGACGAGGCCTACAATGCCTGGGCCGATCATTTTCAGAAGGCCTATGCGGCCAACGGCTGGAACGAAATGGTCAAGGAGAAGGGGCTCCTTCCGTTGAAGATGAGCGGCGAGGAAATGAACGCCGACATGCTTGACCGCGTCGGCCGCATGCGCGGTATCGCCAAGGAAGCAGGCCTCATCGAATAGGGGCGTCTCCGAGCGGGCGGCGGGCCGAAACCTGTCCGCCGCCCGATCGCCGAATGCCCACCCTTCCGCATCCTGTAAGGCAAGAGGGTCCCATGGCCGACCGGCTCTTTTCGGGCGTGCTGCTGTTGATCGCGATCGGTTACACCTTCATCGCATTCACCGTCATCAAAGCACCCTTCCAGTACGATCCGCTCGGCCCAGAAAGCTGGCCGCGGATTCTTGGTGTCGTCGCGATCGCCTGTCTCGTTCCGCTGGCCCTTCGGCCAGAGGTCGATCGGCTTGGCATCGCCGGCCCCACCTGGCTGCGTCTGGGAGCGCTCGTCATCATGCTGAGTCTTTACGCCTGGCTGTACGAGCCGCTCGGCTTCATTCTGTCGACGTTCCTCTTTTGCGCCGGCCTGTCGCTGATGCTCGGCTCCAAGCTCTTCTCCGCGCTCCTGTTCAGCGCCGTGACCAGCATCGTCGGTTACTTCCTCTGCACCGGCCCGCTGGAACTGAACCTGCCCGCGGGCATCCTGAACTCGATCCTCTGAGGCCGTAATGGACGCCGTCATCTCCGGTCTCGCCACCGGCTTCACCGTCGCGCTGAGCCCCTTCAACCTCTTCCTCGTCCTTGGCGGCTGCTTCGCGGGAACGCTGATCGGCGCGCTGCCGGGTATCGGACCGATCAACGGGGTGGCGATCCTTCTGCCGATTGCCTACGGCCTCGGCCTGCCTCCCGAATCGGCACTGATCCTGCTCGCCGGCATCTATTACGGGGCCGAATATGGCGGACGCATCTCCTCGATCCTGCTCAACGTGCCCGGCGATGCCGGCGCGGTGATGACGACGCTCGACGGCAACCCCATGGCCAAGAAGGGCGAAGCGGGACGGGCATTGTCGCTTTCGGCCGTGGCGTCCTTCATCGGCGGCACCTTCTCGGTGATCTTGATGAGCCTCTTCGGCCCTCTTCTCGCCGGCTTCGCGGTTACCTTCTCCCCGTCGGACTATGTCGCGCTGATGGTCTTCGCCTTCGCCTCGCTCGCCTCGCTCGTCGGCAGTAACCCGATCAAGACGCTTCTCGGTGCGACCATCGGACTGATGCTCGCCTCGATCGGCATCGACGCGAATACCGGAGTCGCCCGCTACACCTTCGGTATCCCCGACATCCTGGCGGGAATCGACTTTCTGGTCGTGGTGATCGGACTGTTCGGCATGGCCGAACTGATTTATCTCGTCGAACAGCAGGCTTCCGGCACGCTGAAGGCGTTGAAGATCGACAAGAGCTTCGTTTCACTAAAAGATCTCAGCTACTGCAAATGGACGATCCTGCGCGGCTCGGTTATCGGGTTTTTCATCGGCATCCTGCCGGGCACCGGGGCCTCGGTCGCCTCGGCCGTCGCCTATGGCACGGAAAAGCGCATGGCGCCCAATTCCGAAGGCTTCGGCACGGGCGATCCGCGCGGTCTCGCGGCGCCCGAATCAGCCAACAACGCCGCAGCGGGCGGCGCGATGGTGCCGATGTTGACGCTGGGCATTCCCGGTTCCGGCACCACGGCCATCCTTCTCGGCGCGCTCCTGCTCTTCAACGTCACCCCCGGCCCGATGATGTTCACGCAGCGCCCCGAGATCGCCTGGGGTCTGATCGCGTCCATGTATATCGGCAACATCGCGCTGCTCGTGATCAACCTGCCGCTCGTCGGTCTCTTCGCCCGGATGCTGACCATTCCGCAGCAGTTCCTGACTCCGATGATCGCGGTGCTTGCCTTTATCGGTGTCTATTCGGTGGTCTCCAATCCGCATGATCTCTACATGATCATCGGACTCGGGGTGTTCGGCTGGTTGCTGCGCAAGATGAAGTTCTCGCTGGCTCCGGTCATTCTCGGCTTCGTGCTCGGCGGACTTTTTGAGGACAACCTCCGGCGCGCGCTTTCGATCTCGGCGGGAGACTATGCCATCCTCCTCCAGTCCGGCAATTCGATCGTCCTCTACATCCTCGCGGCACTGGTTGTGATCGTACCGATCGTTTTGGGACGCCGCCGCCAGAGCCGGGCGCCAAGCGAAGCGGAATCGCCAGACGCACCCGCATGACGATCGGATCTCGCCCAGCGTTCCTCGCCATCGGGGCCGCGCTCCTCGGCGGGGCCCTGTTCAGCCTCGTCGGCGTGCCGGCCGGCGCCCTCGTCGGGAGCACGATCGCGGTCACGGCGCTGACGGCGTCGGGATTGAAACCCTCCGTGCCCGGCGGGCTCCGCAATCTCGGATTCACCACCATCGGCGTCACGCTCGGCGCCGGCATCACGCCGAATTTCGTTGCGGATCTGCAGCGTTTCCCGCTCAGCCTCGCTGCTCTCACGCTGACCATCGCCTTGGTCATGCTCGCCGGATCGCTTCTTCTTGCCCGGCTGTTCAGCACCGATCGCACGACGGCTCTCCTCGCCACTTCGCCCGGCGCGCTGTCGTACTCCCTCGCCCTCGCCACGGACGGACAAAAATCCCGTGGCGACGTGCGCGTCATTGCCGTCCTGCAGAGCCTTCGGCTTCTGATCATCACCGTCATCCTGCCCCCGGTGGTCGCGCTCATCGATTCGATCGGCGGCGCGGCGGCCGTTCCCCTTCCTGATCAAGCCACACCACTGGGTATTCCGGCCAGCATCGTTCTGATCGCCGGCTCCTTCGTCATCGGAATTGTCCTGGAACGCATACGCGTGCCCGCGGCCTTCCTCCTGGCCGGCGTTCTGGCGAGCGGCGTGGGGCACGGCGCGGGTCTGCTGGAGGGGCGGCCGGACGTCTTCATGACCTTCTTCGGCTTTTCCATCGCCGGGGCCGTCATCGGGTCGCGCTTTTCGGGGATCACACCCGCGGAACTGAAACAGCTGTTGGGCGCGGGGCTCGCTGTGACGGCGTTGTCGCTCGGTATCTCCGGCTTCATGAGCCTCGCCACCGCCCATCTCCTCGATCTGCCGTTCGGCCAGGTCTGGGTGGCGTTCGCGCCGGGGGGCGTGGAAGGCATGAGCGCCATGGCCCTGGCGCTCGGTTACGATCCCGCCTATGTGGCGGCGCACCATATCTTCCGCCTCGCGGTGTTGATCATGGCGTTGCCTCTGCTGTTGCGAAATTGAGGTTAATATCGGGTTTTTCCTGCAGACGGCCTTAATAGAAGAGGCCCCCAATAAGAGTGTCATCGCGTCCGGTCGGGAGGCATCATCCTGCTTCGTTGCCGAAGCGGTCACTCGTTTGCTGACGCTGATGGGATAATGGCGGAATGAGCGGGGATTCGAACTTGTGATGCCGATGAAAACATTCGCTATACACAGTGCATGAAATCGGAAATTGAACGCAAAGCGGCCGCCTGGAAATCAGCCTGAATGTGCGGGATCAGCAACTGATGATGGAACCTGTTGCCCGGTCAGGACTCGAACCTAAAAGTTCTCGTGACCAAGCGGCTGTAGCTTAGCAAACGAATTTGACCATAGCACTGTAAATGGCGGCAGCGCTCCTCCTCCGCCATTTTCCGGATTTGTATCAGCCCCTTAACGTTTGAGACTTCTTGACGAGCCACTCGAGCGCGTGCCCTCTGTCATTGTGACTTGGCGTCGACGGCAGCGCTATTTCTTGAAGTCGTAGAGCAAGCCGTCTCCGCTGGTGCCTTGCAGCGCCTCTTGTCCGCGCCCGCGCGTTGTCATGGCAGCTTCCGCGCCAGGTCATCCAGTGTTCCTTGGTTGTGTACCCTGGGTAATCGTCGGGCGGCAGCAGCGCGTGCTGGCGTAAGGCAACGATGACGGCTGCCTCTTCCCTCGACAGAACGGTCGATGTCGGCTCTCGGTGACCCGTGTCCTGATCGGCCGCCGAGCTTCTCAGATGGGCTCTTCCCCCTTTTCGGGGCAATCCAACCGGCGCCCTTCGCATTTCGGTGAGGATGACCGGCGGGTGGGCTAGCAAGGTGGTCGCCGCTCGGCGAGCGCGCCCCAACGGCCAGAGTCCGAATTTTCCGATTCTGAGTTGTAAAAATTTGGGAGATGGGTAAAAGGAAATTCTTACAAATATATACAAATAGGAGGAGAGCATGCCTGTGACCCTATCGAATTTTTGCAAGGCGCTGGTGGTGACGGCCAGCCTCGGCATGACGGCGGCGCCCGCACTCGCGACGGAATGGCGCGGCTGGAACATCCATGTCGATGACTATCCGGTTTCCATCGCCATGGAATCCTTCATGAAGGAGATCGCCGAGAAGACCAACGGCGAGATCACCGGCAAGGTCTACCACAACGGCGTGCTTGGCGATCAGCCCGACGCTATCGAGCAGACCCGGCTCGGCGCCATCGATTTCGGCGAATTCAGCCTCGGCCCCATGGGGCAGACGATCCCCGAGACGAACGTCGTTTCGCTGCCGTTTATCTTCAAAAGCATTCCGCAGATGTACAAGCTGATGGACGGCGAGGCCGGCGAGGCGATCGGCAAGGGCATGGAAGCCAAGGGTCTGGTCCCGGTCGGCTGGTACGATGCCGGCGCCCGCTCGTTCTACAACTCGATCAAGCCGATCAACACGCCCGAAGACGTCCAGGGCATGAAGGTCCGCGTTATGAACAACGACCTCTTCGTCGGCATGATCGAATCGATGGGCGGCAACGCGACGCCGATGGCGTTTGCCGAAGTGTTTCAGTCGCTGAAGACCAATGTGGTCGACGGCGCCGAGAACAACCCGCCTTCCTACGAGTCGACCAACCACTACGAAGTGGCGAAATACTACTCGCTGACCGAACACCTGATCATCCCGGAATGCCTGTGCGTTTCGAAGGCCGCCTGGGACAAGTTGACGCCGGAGCAGCAGACCATCGTCAAGGAAGCCGGCCGCACCAGCGCGGACCTGCAGCGCAAGCTTTGGGCCGAACGTGAAAAGGCCAGCATGGAGAAGGTTGTCGCCGGCGGTGTCGAGGTCAACAAGGTCGCCGACAAGGCGCCGTTCCAGGACGCCATGGCCCCGGTCTACGAGCAGTTTCTCGCGGCCAATCCCGGTCTGACCGACCTCGTCAATCTCATCCGCAACGCTGACTGACGGATTGCCCGGCGGCCCGGCCTTCTCGCGAGGGCAGGGCCGCCAAGCACATCTCACAAGGGAAAGATCCGTAGATGTCCGCCCACGCATCGACTGTTGCGCGCGTCGAAGGTGTTCTTGCCAGGATCAGCGCCGCGTGCATCTTCATCGCGTCCTGCGCCCTGGTGGTGCTGATCGTCACGTTCGGCTGGCTGGTCTTCGGCCGCTACGTGCTGAACGTCACGCCGACATGGGTGGAACAGCTCGCCCTCGTGCTGGTCGGCTACATTGCCTTTCTCGGCGCGGCCGCCGGCATCCACGAAGACAGTCATCTCGGTGTCACCATGTTCCGGGACGCGCTGGGCGAGCCGGCCCGCGCGGCCGTGACGATTGCCGTCGATCTCGTACTGGCGGGCTTCGGCGCGGTGATGTTTCTCGCCGGAATCGACCTGATGCGTTTTGGCTGGGACACGCTTCTGCCGATGCTCAACATTCCCCTGAGTTTCCGCACGCTGTCGGAAGTACTCTGCGGCGGGCTGATCGTGCTGTTTGCCGGCACGCGCGCCATTCTGCAGATACTCACATTTCCCCGATCCGATCGGGCCGCGACCGACGAGGGGCGCTGATCATGGGTCTCGCAATCCTGCTGGGAATATTCGCCATTGGCGTGGTTGTCGGCATGCCCGTCGCCTTCGCCATGGGCATCGCCGCGGCTTCCGCTTTCTTTTACGAAGGTTTTCCGACCCTGATGACGTTTCAGCGGGCGATGGCCGGCGTCACGGTGTTTTCGCTTCTCGCCATCCCGTTCTTCGTCTTTGCTGGCGAGATCATGCTGCATGGCGGCATCGCCGCGCGTCTGGTGCGCTTTGCCGCGGCGCTGGTCGGCCACATCAAGGGCGGGCTGGCGATGGTCAACATCTTCTCCAGCATGCTTTTCGGCGGCATATCCGGCTCGGCCATCGCCGACATCTCGGCGCTCGGATCGCTTCTGATTCCGGTGATGAAGGAGCGCGGCTACCGGCCCGAATACGCCGTGAACGTGACGGTGACGTCGTCGATCGCCGGCATCGTCATTCCGCCCAGCCACAACATGATCATTTTCGCGGTCGCGGCCGGAGGCGGCATTTCGATTTCCAAGCTGTTCCTGGCCGGCGTGGTGCCGGGCATCCTGATGTGCCTGTGCCTCGCGGTAGCCGCCTACGTCCTCGCGGTGAAGCACAAATACCCTGCCGAGCCGTTTCCCGGCGGCGCTGAACTGGCGCGTACCGCGCTCGATGCATTGCCCGGGCTTGTCACCGCCGTCATTATTGTCGGCGGCACGCTTTCGGGAGTCTTCACCGTCACCGAATCCGGCGCTTTCGGCGCCATCTACGCGCTGCTTCTGACCACTTTTTACTACCGCAGCCTGAGTTGGAAGGGCTTCGTCACCGCCGTCACCTCTTCGGTGCGCACGACCGCCATGGTGATGATCCTCATCGCCTTCGCCAGTTCCTTCGCCTATCTGCTGGCTCTCTACCAGGTGCCGGCCAAGCTCAGCGACCTGCTGGTCACGATCTCGGACAACAAATACGTCATCTTGCTGATGATCAACGTGATCCTGCTGCTGCTCGGCATGATCATGGACATGGCGGCGCTGATCCTGATCTGCACGCCGATCTTCCTGCCGATCGCCAAGAGCCTGGGCATGGCGCCGGAGCATTTCGGCATCATGCTGCTGATCAATCTCGGCCTTGGCCTGTGTACGCCGCCGGTGGGTACCTGCCTGTTCGTCGGCTGCGCGGTCGGCAAGGTACGGATCGAGGACGCCGTCCGCACGATCTGGCCATTCTACCTGGCAATCCTGGGGGCCCTGCTCCTCGTGACCTACGTGCCCGGCTTCTCCATGTGGCTGCCAGGGCTTTTCTGAGACGGGCATCGAAGCGCTGCAACATATCGAAGAGGAAAGCGAAATGACCGACCTGTCGGGCGAGACGCGCAAAACCCTGATGGGCATCAGTACCGCAACCCTGACGACCGCTCTATTCAAGCGCGGTTTCAGAAACGTCTTCCTTCAGGGGCTTGGGCGCCTGGCGCCTGGCCCGAACATGGTCGGCTTTGCCTATACGCTGCGCTATATCCCGGCCCGCGAGGATCTCGACGTGCTGGCGTCCTTTGCCGACCGCGACAACCCGCAGCGCAAGGGCGTCGAGGAATGCCCGGCGGGCGCGATCTTCGTCATCGATTCGCGCGGCGACGCGTCGGCTGCATCGGCCGGCTGCATCCTCGCGGCGCGGTTGCAGGCGCGCGGCTGCGCGGGACTGGTGACGGACGGTGGATTTCGCGATTCGCCAGAGATAGCCGAATTGGACATGCCGGCCTATCACCAGCGGCCGAGCGCGCCGACCAACCTGACCAGGCACCATGCCGTGGCGCTCAACGAGCCCATTGCCTGCGGCGGCGTTTCGGTGTTTCCGGGTGACACGCTGGTTGGCGACAATGAAGGCGTTGTGTGCATACCGGCGCACCTGACCGCCGGGGTGGCCGCCGAAGCGGCGGAAATGACGGTCTTTGAAGACTATGTGATGGAAATGGTGAAGGGCGGTGCGTCGAGCTACGGGCTCTACCCGCCGACCGGGACCGCAACGATGGACGAATTCAGAGCATGGCGACAGCTAAACGGCAGATAGTCGATGCATCGGCCACATCAACCCGCCGGCCCGGCCGCCTTTTGCGCGACGGGACGCTTCCCGACCGTGCCTATGAGCGGATTCTGGCGATGATCGCCGATGGTGCGATCGCGGTCGGCGACAAGATGCCGTCCGAGCACGAGCTGTGCGGCGAGCTGGAGGTCTCGCGCCCGGTGCTGCGGCAGGCGCTCAAGCAATTGCGGGCCGACGACGTGATCGTGTCGAGGCAAGGCTCGGGATCCTATGTCGTGCGCCGACCGGAAAGGGCCATTCTCGACTTCGCCCCGGTCGGTTCCGTCGCCGACATCCAGCGAACCTTCGAATTCAGGGCCGCCGTCGAGGGCGAAGCCGCCTATCTGGCGGCGTTGCGCAGAACCGAACAGGACATGCTGCGCCTCAAGGCGACACTTCAGGAACTCGACCGCCGTATCGAGGCCGGTGAACTCGGCGTCGATGCCGACGAGGATTTTCATGTCGCGGTCTGCGAGGCCTCCGACAATTGCTATTTCACCATCGCGCGGACCTCGATGAAGGCGAACATCCTGACCGGCATGAACCTGACCCGCAACCTGTCGCTGACCAAGCCGCGGGAGCGGCTGGCGCTTGTGCAAAAGGAGCATTACGCGATTTTCGACGCCATCCGGGACAAGGATCCCGCGGCGGCGCGCAACGCGATGCGCAGCCATGTCGAGAACGCGCGCAAGCGCGTCTTCGAAGGCAAGACTACGGCCGGCTGAGCCGTGTGCACGATTTCAAACTGGAGCAAGAAAATGAACCTCAACGGAAAAGCGGCGATCGTCACGGGTGGCGGGCGCGATATCGGCCGGGCCTGCGTGATACGCCTGGCTGAAGCCGGTGCAAAGGTGGCGATCAACTACCACAGCAGTAGCGAAGGAGCCGACAGCGCGGTCAAGGAGATCGTTGCGGCTGGAGGACAGGCCTTTGCCATGCGGGGCGACATGACCAAGCCAGCCGATGTGAAGGCTTTCGTGGAACGCGCCGTCGCGGAATTCGGCAAGATCGACATCGTAATGCCGATCACCGGCGGTATCGTCGCGCGTAAGACGATATCCGAGATGACTCTCGATCACTGGCAGGCGGTGATGGATCTCAACGCGACATCGGCATTCCTGCTGATCCAGGCCGCACTGCCGCACATCCCCGAAGGCGGAGCCATCGTCAACATGGCATCGCAGGCCGCAAGGGATGGCGGCGGCGGCGGCGCTATCGCTTATGCCGCTTCCAAGGGGGCAGTCCTCACGATGACGCGCGGAATGGCAAAGGAATTCGGACCCAGGATCCGGGTGAATGCATTGTGCCCCGGCATGATCGACACGGACTTCCACAACGTCTTCACCAAGCCGGAAGTGCGAACGCATGTGGCGGGCCTTACGCCGCTCAAGCGTGAAGGCTCCTCGAAGGACGTCGCCAATCTCGCGGTCTATCTTGCCTCGGACGAAGCGGCCTTCATCACGGGCGCATGTATCGATATCAACGGCGGAATGCTGTTCTCGTAGGAGGCACTCCGCGCCGGCAAATTCGTCGATCAGGGGATTGGCGTCTGCGGCTGTTGATCTTCTTGTCGGCATCGTAACCCATGGCGTCGCGGGGGCCTTGGTGGTTTTAATGGTCTGACCATCGATGCCCGCCGCCAGGGAGACTTGCGGCGCCCCCCTGTCCGTTCCCGGTCTTAATCTGATCGGCTGGTCACACCGTCGTCGATAGGTTGAGTCTCGCTGCAATTCGAAGCTCGGGCGCCGGCGCGCGCTCGAGTGACCGCTCATCAAGGCGTGCCGCATCGTGCGTCCCCGCGCGCCGCTTTCGGCAATCCGAAGAGAGAGAGAGAGAGAGAGAGAGAGAGAAGCCATGACGCCTGACGTGAGGCAGGCGGTTATACCGCCGAGCCGGTGAACCGACCTGTGGGCCGTTTCCGGCTCGGCGAAAAGGCTCGGACGCCGCTCGGGCCGCCGGTCCACCCCGCATGGATGAATTCGACGCTCGCCGACAGAAAACTTTGATCGAGCATCGGAATCCGAAAGCCGGATTCCACTTTTCGGTTCGGTGCGCTACCGGATGAGAGCGCCGTAGTGCTGAACGACCTGCGCCGCCAGCACGTGGCCCTTGCGCGCGGCGTCGACCGGCGACAGGCCTTCGAGGCGGGCGGCGAGATAGGCCGCGCTGAAGCTGTCGCCGGCGCCGGTCGTATCGAGCGGCTGGGTAACCGTCTCGGCGGCGATGGTTTCGCGCGAATCGGCATAGGCGACGAGCGCCGGCGCGGGGCCATCCTTGACCACCACTTCGTCTGCTCCGAGGCCGAGATAGCGCTCCGCCGTTCCGACCGGCGAGCCGTCGCCGAACGCGGCCTCCTCGTCGGGAAAGCTCGGCAGGCAGATCGTCGCGACGCCGGCCGCCGCTTCGATCGCGCGGCGCATTTCGGCGGGATCCGGCCAGAGGCGTGGGCGGATATTGGGGTCGAAGGCGACGGTCTTGCCGGCCGCCTTCGCCGTGCCGAGTCTTTCGAGCAGCGCAGCCCGGTCAGCGGGGGGCAGGATCGCCAGGGTAATGCCGGAAAAATAGAAGGCATCGCCGGTCCCGATCGCTGCGTCGAGGTGTTCCGGATCGGCGGCGAGCTGCTTCGCAGCGCTGGTGTCGCGCCAATAGGAGAAGCTGCGCTCGGCGCCGTCCAAATGGATCATGTACAGCCCCGGCATGGCGCCATCGATGCGCCGCACGCGGTCGGTCTCGATACCGGCATCGGCGAAGAAGCCGAGCATCTCTTCGGATGTCGTGTCGGTGCCGAGCGCGGTCAGATAGGCGACCCGCCAGTCCGCGCCGAGTTGGCGGCGCAGATACCAGGCGGTGTTGAAGGTGTCGCCGGCAAAGCCCTTACGATAAAGGCCCTGTCCGGCGGAGGCCAGTTCGATCATGCATTCGCCGATCGAAACCACGCGGCGCATCGGTATGCCGGTCATGCGGCGCTCCCTTCGAGGGCTTCGATGGTGGCCATGACGCCGCGCAGTTCCGCGAGCCCGCGCATCCGCCCGACCACCGGATAGCCGGGATGCGTGCCCCGGCCGATATCGGAGAGAAGCTCGTGGCCGTGGTCCGGCCGCATCGGGATCTGCCAGTCGGCGCGCCCCTCGGACCGGCGGCGGCGCTCCTCGGCCATCAGCACGCGTACCAGCGCCACCATGTCGGTGTCGCCGGCCAGATGATCCGCCTCCGCGAAGGAGCCGTCGGAATCCTTGGCGACATTGCGCAGATGCGCGAAATGGATCTTGTCGGCGAAGCGCTGCGCAATACCCGGCACGTCGTTCACCGGATTGGCGCCCAGCGAGCCCGAACAGAGCGTCAGGCCGTTGGAAGGGGAGGGAACGGCGTCGATCACGAAGGCGATGTCCTCGGTATCGGAGACGATCCGCGGCAGGCCGAACAGCGGTCGCGGCGGATCGTCTGGATGGACGCAAAGCCGCATGCCGGCGGCCTCGGCGGTGGGGATGACCGCTTCGAGGAAGCGTTTGAAGTTGGCCCGGACGTCGTCGCGAGTGACGCCGTCGTAGCGCTTGAGGATGTCGCGCAGGCCCGGCACGTCGTAGCGCGCATAGGCGCCGGGCAGACCCGCCATGATGGTGGCGAGCAGCCGCTCCCGGTCCGCCTCGTTCGACTCTTCGAACCACGCCCTGGTGCGATCGAGTAGCTCGCGAGACAATTCGTCCGCCGCGCCCGGTCGTTCCAGCATGAAGACGTCGAAGGCGGCGTATTCATGCATGTTGAAGCGCAGGCTGGTGCCGCCGCCGGCGACGGGCGCGGCGAGTTCGGTCCGGGTCCAGTCGAGCAGCGGCATGAAATTGTAGCAGACGGTATGGATACCGCGCGCGGCGAGGTTGCGCAGCGACTGCCGGTAGGTCTCGAACAGTGGTTCGAGATCACCGTCGCCGAGCTTGATTCGCTCGTGGACCGGCAGGCTCTCGACGACGCGCCAGGCGAGGCCGAGCGAGCTGTCCGCCTCGATCAGCGCCTGACGCGCCGCGATCGCCTCGATGGTCCACACCTCGCCATAGGGAATCTCGTGCAGCGCGTTGACGATACCGCGCGCTCCGGTCTGGCGGATTTCGGCCAGGGCGATCTTGTCGGCCGGCCCGAACCAGCGCCACGTTTCCTGCATCTGCTCCCCCTTGCTATCCGTTTCGTCCGGTGCCGACCGGCTCGCCGTTCGCCGAATCCTCGCCGGTATCGTCGAAAAACTGGTCGAACTCCTGCTTGAGCCGAAACAGATGGTCGTTGATGCGCGACAGATGAAGCCGCATCGCCGCTTCGGCCGCGACCCCGTCGCGCGATTTCAGCGCGTCGAAGATCGCCAGATGATCCTCATAGACGGCGGGTTGACCGAAGGCGAGTGAGAGGAAGCGGGTGCGATCCATCTGCGCCTTCTGCTCGCCGATCAGGTCCCAGGCAAAGCCGCAGCCGGCGCCCTCGGCGATGAGTCTATGGAAGCGATCGTCGAGGCGGTGAAACTCCTGCCGGTCATCGGCCGCCCGCGCCGCCCTCTGTTCGCTCAGATTGTCGGTCAAGCGCTCGATCAGCGGGCCAGCGTCGCGGTCGCAGGCCAGGCGCACCACCGCGACCTCCAGCGCTTCCCGGATAAATCGGGCATTGAGCACCTCGCGCACCGAAATCTTGGCCACTTCGGTCCGGCGCTGCGGCTGAATCTTCAGGTAGCCGATCCGCCCCAGCCGGATGAAGGCTTCGCGTACCGGTTGGCGCGACACCCCGAGACGCCGGGCGAGCTCCGCTTCCGAAATCCCCGTTCCCGGCGACAGCCGCAGTTCCAGGATCGCGCGACGCAGGTCCGTGAACACGGCGTCGGCGATTGTCCCGCGAGCGGGTGGCGCCAGGGGGGCGGGAAAGGCGATTTCGAGCGACATGACTTCCTCTTGACTCAATCTGGATACTACCATACCAGATTCACGGCAAGTTCGCACGGCGCGAAGGACATCATGGCGCTTCTGGACCCCGACAGGCTGTTCCCCGCGGACGAAAGGACTCGCGCCGTGGCGCGCGCGCTCTACGAAACGGTGCGCTCGCTGCCGGTCGTCAGTCCCCACGGCCACACCGATCCGCGCTGGTTCGCCGAGAACGAGGCATTTCCCGATCCCGCCCGGCTATTCGTCACACCCGACCATTACATCTTCCGGATGCTGGTTTCGCAGGGCATTCCGCTCGCCGATCTGGGCGTTCCGTCGGCGGACGGGACGGCGGTCGAGACCGATGGGCGCGCCATCTGGCGCCGCTTTGCCAGCCACTATCATCTCTTCCGTGGTACGCCGACGCGGCTGTGGCTCGACCATTCGTTCCAGACCCTGTTCGACATCGACCGGCGGCTCTCGGCCGAGACCGCCGACTTCTACTACGACCGCATCTCCGAGCGGCTGGCCCAGGAGGCCTACCGGCCGCGGGCGCTGTTCGAGCGATTCGACCTCGAGGTCATCGCTACCACCGAGAGTGCGCTGGACAATCTCGCTCATCACCGCACGATCCGCGTTAGCGGCTGGGGCGGCCGCGTCGTCACCACCTATCGCCCGGACGCGGTTGTCGATCCGGATTTCGACGGCTTCGCCGACAATCTCGTCCGCTTCGGCGAGATCACCGGCTGCGACACGACGCGTTTTACCGGGTATCTCGATGCGCACCGCGTCCGGCGCGCCTTCTTTCGCGAGCATGGCGCCACCGCCACCGATCATGGCCACCCGACGGCGCTGACGGCGGATCTCTCGCGAAGCGAGGCCGAGGCCTTGTATTCGCGGGTGCGAAGTGGCGAGGCGTCCGCAGCCGACGGCGAGCAGTTCCGCGCCCAGATGCTGACCGAAATGGCGCGGCTTTCGCTTGAAGACGGCATGGTCATGCAGATCCATGCCGGTTCCCGGCGCAACCATTCGGATGCGGTCTTCGCCGGTTTCGGCCGCGATAAGGGCTTCGACATCCCGCAGCCGACGAACTATGTCGCGGCGCTGAAGCCGCTGCTCGACGCCGTCGGACTGGAACCGGGCCTGGCGATCATCCTCTTCACCCTCGACGAGACCGTCTATTCGCGCGAATTGGCGCCGCTGGCCGGGGCCTATCCCTGCCTGAAACTCGGTCCGCCCTGGTGGTTCTTCGATTCGCCCGAGGGGATGAAGCGGTTCCGCGAGCAGGTCATCGAAACAGCCGGCTTCTACAACACCGTCGGTTTCAACGACGACACCCGCGCCTTCTGCTCGATTCCCGCCCGGCACGACGTCGCCCGGCGGGCGGACTGCGCGTATCTCGCCGAACTTGTCACCACCGGCCGCCTTGCCGAGGACGAGGCGTTCGAGGTTGCATACGATCTGGCCTACCGCCTCGCCAAGGAGGCCTACAGGCTCTGACCGGCGGCCGCGCCATTGGCCGCATCTCGGTCTGGCAGGCGATGCGCACGATCTGTCCGTTCCACGGCGCGGCGCTGCCGGCATCGGGCCGCGTTACTTCCGTCCCGGCGGTATCCCTGTGGCTGCCGTCCTTGTTCAAGTGAGCTCCATGTCCCGCCTTTGCTACAAGACGCTGGAGAATTTGCCGCCGGCGGTCGCTCGACCCGCCTATGATCCGCGCGCCACGACCGCCGGGATCGTGCATCTCGGCGTCGGCGCGTTCCACCGCGCCCACCAAGCCGTCTATCTCGACGATCTTCTGGCGGGTGACCCGCAATGGGCCGTCGCCGGGGCCTCGCTGCGCCGGGCCGACATGCGCGACGCATTGGCACCGCAAGACAATCTCTTCACTGTGGCGATCCGCTCGGGCGAGGTGTCGCAATTGCGCGTGATCGGTTCGCTGAAGACGATCCTCGTCGCGCGGGAGGACCCGGAGGCGTTGCTTGCCGCGCTGTGCGACCCGGCCATCCGGATCGTCTCGCTGACGGTCACCGAGAGGGGCTATTGCCATGATCCGGCGACCGGCGATCTCGATCCGGACCATTCCGACATCAAGACCGATCTCGATGCGCCGACACGCCCGACATCAGCGCCGGGGCTTCTCGCCGAGGCGTTGCGCCGCCGCCGCGCCGCAGGCCTCGCGCCGTTCACGGTGATGCCCTGCGACAACCTGCCCGAAAACGGCCCGACGGCGCACCGGATCGTCGCGCAATACGCCGCGCTCCGCGATGGCGATCTCGCTCGGTTCGTCGAGCGCGACGTCGCCTTCGCCGGCACCATGGTCGATCGCATAGTGCCCGCGACGAGCGAGGATGACATCGCCCGGATTTCCGAGGCGCTTGGTGTCCGGGATGCGTGGCCGGTAGTGACGGAGCCGTTCAGCCAGTGGGTGATCGAGGATCGCTTCCCCACCGGGCGCCCCGACTTCGCATCCGTCGGCGCCGAGATGGTCGCCGATGTGGAGCCCTATGAGCGCATGAAGCTGAGGATGCTCAACGGCGCCCATTCGACGCTGGCCTATCTCGGCTATCTTGCCGGCTACGAGACGGTCTCTGAAACGATGGCGGATCCCGCCTATGAGCGCCTCGTCCGGGAACTGATGACCGATGAGGTGATGCCGACGCTGGAGATGCCCGGAACCGACCTTGCCGCTTATCGCGACGCGCTGATCGCCCGCTTCCACAATCCGGCGCTGAAACATCGCACCTGGCAGATCGCCATGGACGGCTCGCAAAAACTGCCGCAGCGGCTGCTCGGAACGGTCCGCGACCGCCTGGCGGCCGGACGGCCGGTCGACGGGCTGGCGCTCGGCGTCGCGGCCTGGATGCGCTATGTCACCGGTATCGACGAAAATGGTGCGCCGATCGAGGTGAAAGACCCGCTGGCCGAGCGGTTGCGCGCCATCGGCGCCGAAGCGGGGCGCGATCCGGCGAAGCTCGCCGCCGCCTATCTCGGCGTCGAGGCGGTATTCGATCGCGATTTGCGCGACCATGAAGGTTTCGCCGGCGCGGTGACGGCGGCGCTGGCCTCGCTGTTGCAGCGGGGCGCGGCGGCGACTGTCGCGATGGAGAACCTGAAATGAGTTCACTTTTCGATCTTTCGGGCAAGCGTGCCTTCGTAACCGGCGCCAATACCGGCATCGGCCAGGGCATCGCCGTCGCGCTGGCCGAGGCCGGCGCCATGGTGACCTGTGCTGGGCGTTCGTCGATGGGCGAGACGCTGGCGCGGATCGAGGCGGCTGGCGGGACGGGCGCGGAACGTCTGGCCGACCTCTCAGATACCCGGGCGGCGGTGGAAATCTTCGAGACTGCCGCGGCGGAAGAGGGGCCGTTCGATATCCTCGTCAACAATGCCGGCATCATCCGCCGCGCCGACGCGATCGAGTTCACCGAACAGGATTGGGACGACGTTCTCGACCTTAACCTCAAGACCGCGTTTTTCCTGGCGCAGGCCTTCGGCAAGGCGGCGATCGCCGGCAAGCGCCACGGCTCGATCGTCAACATCGCCTCGGTGCTGTCGTTCCAAGGCGGCATCCGGGTGGCGAGCTATACCGCCTCGAAGGGCGGCATTGCCGGCATCACACGGCTTCTGGCCTGCGAATGGGCCGATAAGGGCGTCAACGTTAACGCTATCGCGCCCGGCTATATCGCGACGAACAACACCGAGGCGTTGCGCGAGGATCCGGACCGTTCGGCGGCGATCCTGGCGCGCATTCCGGCGGGACGCTGGGGCGCGCCGGCCGACATCGGCGGAGCGGCGGTATTCCTGGCCTCGGCGGCCGCGCGCTATGTGCACGGGGCCATCATTCCGGTCGACGGAGGCTGGCTCGCCCGATGACGAGATCGGCGCTTGAATTGCTGCCGCGTCTTCACGCAGGTTGGTATTAGCGACCGTCGATCACCGCAAGCTGTTCCCCGCTTTCGGCCCGTCCGCGCCAATAGCAGCCGGACGGCGCCCGCATCTCAAACCGAGGCGGCAAGGAAGCGGTGCGTTCCGCAACGCGTCCCGCAAGTCGATCTGTGTCAGCGCTTCCGCGCGGCTTTGGGCGCTCTGACAGTTTACGCGCTATTCCGCCTCTCGATCTTTTGTTAATCTGCGCGAAACCACGCGGAGCGGGTATGCAATGTCGTCAAGTGGCATAGCCATTTTGGTCGGCACCACCAAAGGGGCCTTTCTTGTGTCCGGCACGGGCGACCGCGGCGGCTGGATCGTGAAGGGCCCTTTCTGTGACGGCTGGCCGATCAATCACATTGTCGGTGACCCGGTCACGGGCACGCTGTGGGCGGGTGGCGGTGGCGAATGGAACGGCGCGGGCATCTGGCGCTCGGTTGATGATGGCGCAACTTGGCAGGTTGCCCGGCTCACCAGGGGCACAATGGACGATTGGGCCGCCGATGACCCCGATTTCGCCGAGATGATGGGTTGGACCGGAGAACCGCTACCCTTCGCCGACGGGTTTTCCCAGATTTGGGCGCTTGGCTATGCTCACGGCACGCTTTATGCCGGCACGAAGCCGGCGGGCCTGCTGGCCAGCCAGGATGGCGGCAAGACCTGGGAAAAGATCAATAGCTTGACCGACCACCCGTCCGCTGGCGGTTGGAACCCGGGTGCTGCTGGATTGGTCCTGCATACAATCGTGTGCGACCCCTCCAACCCGAAAAAGCTATGGCTCGGCATCTCGGCGGCGGGGGTTTTCGCGACCGAAGACGGTGGGACCACTTGGGAACGCCGAAACCGCCTGTCGAACGCTGAGGCCTGCGACCATCCTGACCATCCGGCCGCGCCGCGCAATGGCGAGATCGGACACTGCGTCCACAACATGGTGCGTGCGCCTGGAGCCAACGATCTACTCTACCAGCAGAACCATCACGGTGTCTGGCGCTCTGCCGATGGCGGTCGGAGTTGGGATGACATTACAAGAGGGCTCCCGTCGACTTTCGGCTTTCCGGTCTGCGTTCACCCGCGCGACCCGCACACGATCTGGACGCTGCCGCTCAACGGCGACAGCGCGGGACGATTTCCACCAGACGCCGCCGCGGCAGTCTGGCGCTCGCGTGACGGTGGCGACAGCTGGCAGGACCTGCGCGAAGGGTTGCCACAGGAGGGGTGCTTTTTCACGGTGCTTCGCCAAGCCATGGCAAGCGACGCGCGCGACCCGGCGGGGATCTATTTCGGCACCAATAGCGGTTCGGTGTTCGCGAGTCTCGATGAGGGAGAGGGCTGGCAAGAGATCGCGCGTCATCTGCCGACAATACTATCTGTCGAAGTGTTCGACCGCGGGTGAAAGCGCTGGCAAGCCAAATCCGGCCACAGGAGGCTGTGATATGCGGTCGTCGGAGCAAAGGGGGAAAAGACGTGAGCGTTGACACGGACCGCGCCACGGCGCTGGACGCTCCCATACGGGTGTCGGAAGCGCGCCGGAAGGAAAAGGTCTCGCGCCGCCTGAGCGGGATTTTGAACCTCGACGATTTCGAGGATGCGGCGCGCAAGCGTCTGCCTCGTGGTGTCTTCGGCTACGTCTCGGGTTACGTCGAGACCGGCGCGGCCTATGCCGCGAACCGGCGCGATCTCGCGGCTATCCGCCTGATCCCGAGGATACTGGCTGGTATCGCCGTCCGTGACCAGCACCGGACCCTGTTCGGAACCCGCTATGCGCATCCCTTCGGCATTTCACCCATGGGCCTCAGCGCTCTGGCGGCCTATGATGGCGATGTCGTCCTGGCCAGGGCCGCCGCCGCCAGCGGCATCCCCGCCGTGATGAGCGCGACGTCGCTGACCAGTCTCGAGCGGGTCGCCACCGAAGGGCCCAGCCGCTGGTTTCAGGCGTATCTGCCCGGAGACGATGGGCGGATTGTCGGCATGCTCGACCGCCTCGCCGCGGCGAATTACGAAACCCTGGTGGTGACCGCGGACGTTCCGGTCGCCGGCAACCGCGAGGATAGCAAGCGCGATGGCTTCGGTGCGCCGATGAAGCCGAGCATCGACATGGGGCTGCAAGTCCTCGCACGTCCCGGATGGCTTTTCGGCACGGCGATGCGGACGCTCAAGAATCACGGCATGCCCTATTTCGAGAACGCCGATGTCGAACGGGGGCCGGCCATCATCTCGCGCAATGTCGTGCGATCTTTCGGCGGCCGCGGTTTGCTGGCGTGGCGTCACCTCGAGCTCGTGCGTCGGCGATGGAAGGGCAATCTCGTCATCAAGGGCGTGCTGTCGCCGAAGGACGCCGTCATCGCCCGAGATCTTGGCGCGGACGGCGTGGTCGTATCCAATCATGGCGGGCGGCAGCTCGATGCCGCGATTTCCCCCGTTGCCGCGCTTGCGGCCGTCAAGGCGGAGGCCGGAGACATGGCCGTACTGTTCGAAAGCGGCGTCAGGCGCGGTTCCGACGTGCTGAAGGCGCTGGCGCTGGGCGCCGACTTTGTCTTCGTCGGTCGACCATTCCTCTTCGCCGCCGCCATTGCCGGCGAGCCCGGCGTTCGCCATGCGGTGTCGTTGCTCAGTGCTGAAATCGACCGGGACATGGCAATGCTCGGCACGGAATCACTGGCCGACATCACGAAGGATATTCTGGCGCATCCTCTCCCCGGTTAAGAGCCGGCTTGGGCGCAAGGGCTTGATCGACAAGCACGCGAATCAGGTGCCCGCGGGGCGAGTTGCGAAGCCACATCAGCCCGATCTCACGCGTGGGCGCGGGGGCGGGCAGCGCGATGCGGCGCACCGAAATGCCCCCGGGCCATGGGCCCGACCAATCGGGGATGATCGATACGCCGAGACCTCGGTCCACCATGATGGCAATGGCGTCGAGGGCGTCCAGTTCGAACCGTTCTATGGGACGGATGCCTGCCCCCGTCAGAAAATCGGCGGCGAGTCGACCGCCCCATTGCTGCCGGTCGTAGCGGATGAAGGGGCGGGAGCGAAGAATCTGCGCCACATCGTCTCGCTTCTCGTCGCCCGGCGCGAGCAGCACCAGACGCTCGCGTCGCCAGGAGCGGAAGTCCGCCGCTTTCGGCAGATCGAATGCGGGACGCACGATCGCCGCGACGTCGAGTGCTCCCCGCGTCACCTTGTCATAAAGATCGCTGGAGGTTCCCGGCTGCAGAAACAGTTCGATGCCGCCATGGGCTTGCGCGAGTTCGCCGAGGACGCCGGGAAAAAGGCCGGTGAGCGCGGTGGCGATCGCGCCCACCCGCAATTCCCCGGATATGGCGCTGCCAAGCGCCGCGGTGCGCAGGTCGCGCAGGCTCGCCAGGAACGCCTCGCTGCGGCTGAGGATCGCGTGTCCGGCTTCGGTCGGGCGGACCGTGCGGCCGGAGCGTTCCACCAGTGCGACGCCCAGTTCCTCCTCCAGCGAGCGGATGCGTTGAGCCACGGCGGTTGCCGTCAGGTTGAGCTGCTGCGCCGCCCCCACGAGCGACCCGCGACGCGCCACGGCGATGAAAGATTCGAGGAATCGCGTGTCCATAACGAACTAATACTTCTTTCTTAGCGAAGGGAAACGAAATTTTCATGGGGTCTTTCATCGTCTAAGCATGGCTCGAAGCGCGGGAGAGACAGATGGATCTTGGACTAAAAGGAAAGACCGCCCTGGTGCTGGGCGCTGGGGGAGGGTTGGGCAGCGCGATCGCGTGCACTCTCGCGGCGGAAGGCGCGATGGTGGCCGTCGCCGACCTGGACCTCGACGCAGCAACCGCGACCACCGACAAGATCGCCGGGGCCGGCGGACGGGCGATGGCGCTGCGGTGGGATCTGGGAGATATCGGTCAGGTCGGACCGAGTATCGAGCGGATCGAGACCGAACTGGGCCAGGTGGACGTCTTGGTCATGATCACCGGCGGGCCACCTCCCGGGGGTGTCGTCAACCAGCAGCCGGACATCTGGCGCCAGTATTTCGAAAGCATGGTGCTCTCGGTCTTCGCCATCACGGACCGGGTGCTGCCGGGCATGTGCGAGCGGGGCTGGGGCCGCATCATCACCTCGACCTCCTCCGGCGTCGTCGCGCCCATTCCCAATCTGGGCTTGTCGAATGCGTTGCGAAGCACGCTGCTGGGCTGGTCCAAGTCCCTGGCCGCCGAGGTGGGTGGCAAGGGCGTGACCGCAAATATCGTGCTTCCCGGCCGGATCGCGACCCAGCGGATCACCTTCCTTGATGAGAAGAAAGCCGAGCGGGAAGGCCGGAGCCTAGAAGCCGTCCAGAAGCAGAGCGCTTCGTCCATACCGGTCGGTCGCTATGGCGACCCGCGGGAATACGCCGACGTCGTTACCTTTCTGGCCAGCGAGCGCGCCTCTTACGTGACTGGCAGTGTCATCCGCGTGGATGGCGGCTACATACCGAGTATCTGACGACCTCGCCCGACATCCGCCAGGCTCGCCCGGCATCTGACAAGCCCGAAAGGCACCATTCCATGGCCCTCGCCAAAGACGCGATCGAGATCCTCAAGGATATCTCCACCGCCACGATCACCACGATCCTTCTCAAGAAGGGGTTGCGCAACGTCTGGATCCGGGGATCTGTTCCTCTCACCTCCGGCCAGCCCCGGCTGGTGGGCCCGGCCTTCACCCTGCGCTTCGTCCCGGCGCGCGAGGATCTGGCGACTCCCGCCTCCTGGAGTTCGCCGATCTCGACGCGGGCGGCGATCGAGAACATGCCGGAAGGCTGCATCGCCGTCGCGGATGCCATGGGTGTGACCGACGCCGGTATTTTCGGTGACATTCTCTGTGTGCGGATGCGCAAGCGCGGCGTCGCCGGCCTGATCACCGACGGCGTCGTGCGCGATCTGGCCGGCGTCTTGAACAGCGGACTGCCGGTGTGGGCCAGCGGCTGTGCGGCGCCGCCTTCGGTGGCCGGGCTGACATTCGTCGGCTGGCAGGAGACGATCGGTTGCGGCGGGGTCGCCGTCGTTCCCGACGACGTCGTCGTGGTCGATGACGACGGCGCGGTCGTGATCCCACAGGCGTTGCTCGACGAAGTTCTGGCCGAGGCGCCCGAGCAGGAGAGGATGGAAGCCGGGATTGTCGACGAGGTGGAGCGCGGCGAAAAGCTGCCCGGCCTCTATCCGATGAACGCCGAGACCAAGGCGCGCTACGAAGCATCGAAGGGCTGATGAGGCCGCAGGGAGCACGGGCATGACGCTGAGCACACAGACCAAGGGCGTATACGCCATCGCGCCGACGCCGTTTCTGCCCGATGGCGCCCTGGACGAAACGTCCGTCGGACGGGTGACCGAATTCTACGCCGAGGCCGGCGTCGATGGGATCACGATCCTCGGCATCATGGGCGAGGCACAGAAACTGGAGCCGGAGGAATCGCTGGAAATCGTGCGGCGGGTGATCGCCAGCGCCGGTGGTTTGCCGATCGTCGTCGGTGTCTCTGCTCCCGGTTTCGCGGCGATGCGCCGGCTCGCGCAACAGGCGATGAGCGAGGGGGCGGCAGGCGTCATGATCGCGCCGCCAGCCGCGATGCGCACCGACGATCAGATCGCCGGCTATTTTTCGCAAGCAGTCGCGGCGGTGGGCGAAGACGTGCCTTTCGTCCTGCAGGACCACCCCCAGGTGACGACCGTGCAGATGGCGCCCAAGGTCGTTCGCCGGATCATCGAGGAAAATCCTTCCTGCGTCATGCTCAAGCATGAAGACTGGCCCGGGCTCGAGAAGATCACGGCGCTCCGTAACTGGCAGGGCGAGGGCAGCATGCGGCCGATCTCGATACTATGCGGCAACGGCGCGCTCTTCCTGGATTTCGAGATGCGGCGCGGCGCCGACGGCGCGATGACCGGCTATGCGTTTCCCGAAATGCTGATCGACGTGGTGCGTCACTCGGCGGCCGGCGATGTCGATGCGGCGCACGACATCTTCGATGCACACCTGCCGCTGCTGCGCTACGAACAGCAGCCCGTCGTCGGACTAGCCATCCGCAAGCACGTGCTGCAGCGCCGCGGAGTCATCGCGCACGAGACGCTTCGCCGACCAGGGGCGGGGCTGAGCTCGGCGGCACGGGCGGAGATCGACTATCTGCTCCGCCGCGTGGCGCGGAGCGATCGCCGCGCGGCCCTGTAGCCTCGCGGTTCCCGGCGACTTCGCGGGATCGACTGAGGTCGATCCGTCGCGGTAAACACCCGCCCACCGGCAGCGTTCTCGCCAAGCGAGACGACGCTCCGGTTCCGTGCGGCCTGCGGCCAGACAAGTCGAACATCGCATCGCGGGCCCGTCTCGCCCCGAATGACGTGCCGGCGCATGGGATGGGCTGGCGCGTCCGGCCGAAAAATCCGGGCAGCGAATTAGAGCATCGGACCAAAAAGTGGAATCCGGTTTGGGTAATTCCGATGCTCAATCAAAGTGTTAGAGCGCCCTCTGTGCGTCCGGATGGACGCACGGCGCTCTAGCGTTGGCACTCCGTACAAGGCGCAACCAGCTTTCCTCGACGTGGCGGGCCGTCCCTCGTCGCATGAGGACGCGCTCAGACCTTTCTACCTCCCACCGTTGTGTGTGCCGCGGCCGCCGTCCCCTCCCGAGGGCAGCGGAGGGTGTCTCACTACGAGGCCAATAATTGTCAACAATGATGTTGACAGAACGAAGTTGGTGGCGATATCGGTGGCGAGAGGGGCAGCAAGTCTCAGGCATTTTGGGGGAAAGCGGCATGACCGGATCATCGACGATACGTTCCATCGAGGCACGGACGATCCGCGTGCCGCTCGACGTTCCGACGTCATTTTCGACCCGCCAGGTACATCATCGCGACTATGCGATAGCCCGCGTCACGACCGAAGACGGCGCGCGGGGCATCGGCTTTTGCTACGGCGGCAGCGACGCGGGTTCGATCGTGACCAAGGCGGTGCGCGAACTATTCGCGCCTCTCCTCAAGAGCGCTGACGCGACATGTGTTGAGGGCCTTTGGGATCGGATGTATTCCGCCGGCATCATTCAGGCGCGCACGGGTTCTGCGATGCGCGCGATCTCGATCGTCGATATTGCGTTGTGGGACCGCAACGCCCGCGTCGCCGGTATGCCGCTGCATCGATTCCTCGGCGGCTTCCATGAGGAAAGCGTGCCAGCCTATGCCTCGGGCGGTTACTATCTGGATGGAAAGTCGCCCCAGGCTCTCGGCGAGGAACTGGCGTCTTATGTGGCCATGGGCTTCAAGGCGGTGAAGATGAAGGTCGGTCGCCTCGATCCGAGCGGCGAGGAGGCGCGCATCGCTGCGGCTCGCGAGGCGATCGGACCGGACGTTCTGCTGATGCTCGATGCGAACAACGCCTGGCGCGACCTCCCGACGGCCCTGCGATACATGGATCGCTACGAGGCCTATGATCCCTATTGGATCGAAGAACCCTTCTCACCCGATGACATCGCGAACCATGCGAGGCTTGCCCGGCGGACACGGATACCGGTCGCGACGGGCGAGATCGAAGCCGGGCGATGGCGCTTCAAGGAACTTCTCGATCAGGAAGCGGCGGCCATTCTGCAGACCGATGCGGCGGTTTGCGGAGGCATCAGCGAATACCGCCGCATCGGAGCGACCGCCGCCAGCTACGGGGTCAATCTCTGCCCTCACTGGTTCCATGATCTTCACGTCCATCTTGTCGGGTCGGCTCCCAACGGCCAGTTTGTCGAGTACTTCCCCGACGACCAGGTGTTGAATTTCCGCAGGCTGATCGACAGGCAACTCGAAACCAGGGCGGGGCGCCTGCTGCTGCCTGCCGATCCGGGGCTGGGTTTCAACTTCGATGAAGAGGCGTTGAACGCCTTTGCGCTCGACGACTGGGCCTGACGGCGGCCCCCAGACACCGACATGGGTCGCCGCGCCGATCCGAAGCATCAACGAAGGTCGACATGCGCCACAAATCGGAAGCGAAGGCCCGCGTTGCCGTTATCGGCGCCGGAACAATGGGCAAGGCCATTGCCGGGACGTTCGCCCAGGGCGGCATTCAGACCCTTCTCGTTTCGCGAGATCCGTCCGGTGCGGGGCTCGTCGAAACGGGGGTCGAGTTGGTTTCCGAGCTTCCTGGCGATCCACCGCACATGATCGTCGAGGCGGTGCCGGAGGAGATGCAACTGAAGATCGACGTATTCCTGTCCGTCGAGAGGCGGTACGGTACGTCGCTCCCGGTCATGGCGTCGAACACGTCCGGACTTCCACTCCAGGAGGTCGCCGATCGGTTGGAGCGCCCCGACCGGTTTCTGGGCATCCACTGGTTCCATCCGGCCGCTGCGCTCCCACTCGTCGAAACGGTGCGCGTCGCGCAAACCTCCGACGAGAGCTTGAGCGTCGCGCTCGATCTTCTGGCCGCTACCGGCCGGGACAGTCTCGTCGTCCCACGGCCGGTGCCAGGCGCCGTGGTCAACCGCCTGCAACATGCGATCCTGCACGAGGCTTATCATCTGATGTCGGAGGGGCTCGCCGGGCCGCAGGACATCGATCGGGCCGCGCGGTGGCTGCTTGGGCCGCGCATGTGCATCTCCGGTCTCATCGAGCAGAAGGATCTCGGTGGCCTCACCGGACATATTCTCGCCCAGCGGACCATCGTGCCGGACTTGTGCCATGACCCGGTTCCGAACGCCGACGTCCAGGCGATGCTGGCACGCGGAGAGACCGGGGCGAAAGCCGGGCGGGGCTTCTATGATTGGACCGGACGCGATGCGCCGGCAGCGATCGAGAACGCCGCGCGGCGCCTACGCGAACTGATCGCCTATCTCAGAGACTTCCAGACAGGACCGACTCGATGATCGATAAGGCCGCCGTTATAGGAACAGGCGTCATAGGATCGGCCTGGATCGCGCTCTTTCTGGCGAAGGGGATCGCGGTTGTGGCGATCGATCCGGATCCCGCCGCGGCACGCCGGCTGCGGGCGACGGTCGCGGGGATGACGGATGCGTTGAAGGCGTCCGGACTCATTCCGGCCACGGCGCTGATCGACACCGATCAGGTCCGGTTTGCCGCCAGTCCCGGCCCCGAACTGGCGGAAGTCGGACTGGTGCAGGAAAACATTCCCGAGCGAATCGAGCTGAAGCGGGCCACCTTCGCCGCGATCGAAGCGTTCGTTGGACCAGATACGATCCTGGCGTCGTCGACGACCGCGCTGAAGGTGTCTGACATTCAGAGCGATTGCCGCAAGCCAGGTCGGGTGATCGCCGCCCACCCTATCAACCCGCCGCACCTGATGCCGCTGGTCGAGATATCGGGCGGGAATCTGACTGAGCCCGCCATCCTCGATCGCGCGATGGAATTTTATGCGTTCATCGGCAAGAAGCCGGTGCGTCTCGCGCGCGAGATCGAGGGTCATATCGCGGGCCGGCTGTCGGCGGCGCTATGGCGCGAGGCGGTGTATCTCGTGGAGCAGGGGATCGCCACTGTGGCGGATATCGACGCCGCGGTTGTCAATGGTCCGGGTTTGCGATGGGCGACGATGGGGCCGCACATGACCTATCACGTCGGCGGCGGTGCCGGCGGTATCGAACACTATCTGCAGCACCTGGGGGATAGCCAGGCGCGTCGGTGGGACACCTTGGGAACCCCCGCGCTGACAAGCGCCTTGAAAGCGCGGATATCGGATGGGGTGCTCGATGAGGCGGGAACGCGCAGCGTCGAGGAAATCACCGCGGAGCGGGACATTCGGCTCGCGGAGGCGATACGGACCTTCGCCTGCTGACGTCGACCGCGATCAGGTGAAGCGGGATCGGAACATCTCGATGTAGCGGTTTTTCGCCGGCGCGAGATGGGACCGGCAGAGCGAGACCAGTTCATCGCGATCCCCCCTCTTCAGAGCCTCGATCATGGCAAGATGGGCGTCGGCGGCCCAGCGAAGATAGCCGGCGTCGTTGACGAAGATGGAGCGATAGGCGTGCGACTTCTGGGCGAAGCTGTTGATCGCCTCGATTAGCGCGGCATTGCCGCAATGAGCGAACAGGAGCTTGTGAAACTCGATGTTGGTCCGGAACACGCCACGGCGGTCGTTCGCCGTGATCGCGCGCGAGTGTCGCTCCTGGATCGCCGCGAGTTCTTCAATGGCATCCGACGACAGCGGTAACGGTATCAGCGACGCCGCATGGGCTTCCAGAAGCTCGCGAACGGAATTGATATCCTCGACCTCTTCGGCGCTGTACATGCACGAGCGCGCCGGCCTGATTGAGATGGGCGGTGGTGAAGGAAATGCCGAATTTCACCGGCGTCAGCGCCAG
>NZ_JALHBS010000007.1 GCF_024195285.1 Aurantimonas marianensis | reverse complement strand
TTCCGGATCGGCACCGAGCACGAGAAGTTCGGCTATTATGTCGACAACCTCTCGCCGGTGCCCTACGAGGGCGAGCGCGGCATCGGCAAGCTTCTGGAGAAGATGCAGGCGCTGTCCGGCTGGGAAGCGATCGTCGACGACGGCAGGATCATCGGGCTTTACGGCAGCGACGGCCAGGGCGCGATCTCGCTGGAGCCCGGCGGTCAGTTCGAGCTCTCCGGCGCGCCGCTGGAGACCATCCACGCCACCTGTCAGGAATCCAACGGGCATCTGGCCCAGGTCCGCGCCGTCGCCAAGGAACTCGGCATCGGCTTTCTCGGCATCGGTTCCTCGCCGACCTGGACGCTGGACGAAACGCCGATCATGCCGAAATCGCGCTACGAGATCATGCGCCGCTACATGCCCAGGGTCGGCACGCGCGGCCTCGACATGATGTTCCGCACGGCGACGATCCAGGTCAATCTGGATTTCTCGTCGGAAGCCGACATGCGCCGCAAGATGCAGATCGGCATGCGGCTACAACCGGTCGCCTCGGCGCTGTTCGCCCATTCTCCCTTCACCGAGGGCAAGCCCAACGGCCTGTGTTCCTGGCGCTCGGAGGTCTGGTCCGACGTCGACAACCAGCGCTCCGGCCTCCTGCCCTTCGTCTTCAAGGACGATTTCACCTATCGCGATTACGCGGAATGGGCGCTTGATGTGCCGATGTATTTCGTCACCCGCGACGGTCATTACACCGATGCGACCGACGTCACCTTCCGGCAATTCATGGACGGCGCTCTCAAGGGCCGGGTCAACGACCCCGAGCCGCAGATGGGCGACTGGGTCAACCACCTGTCGACGTTGTTTCCGGACGTGCGCCTGAAGCGCTTCATCGAGATGCGCGGCGCCGACGGCGGCCCCTGGCGGCGGATTTGCGCCCTGCCCGCCTATTGGGTCGGCCTGCTTTATGACGAGGCCACGCTCGGCGCTGTCGAGGCACTGACGCGCGACTGGAGCTTTGAGGAAGTGTCGGCCATGCGCGCGGAAGTGCCGAAAAGCGGCTTTGCCACACCTTTCCGGGACGGCACCGTGCTCGATCTCGCCCGCGAGACGCTGAAACTCTCGCGTCAAGGCCTCGTCGCCCGCCGCCGTCTCAACGAGGAAGGCAACGACGAGAGTCATTTTCTCGCGCCGCTCGAGGAAGTCGCCGCCCGCGGCACGACGTCGGGGGAAGAACTGGTCCGGCTTTACGAAGAGCAGTGGGACCATTCGATGGAACGTGTCTTCAAACATCTCAGCTATTAAGTTTCAAGCACTTGTCAGATGCGGAGCACCAGCCGCATCGATAGGGTCCCATCGATTCGCGGCGGCCGGGTTCGGTTGGCCCTGTAAGAACCGGTTGCTCAGCTTCGACAGGGAGCGCATGGTGTGTCCGAATGTGGACGGGCACGCTGCGATCGAGGTCACGATGACCGATTTCTTCGACTGGCTGACTGTGGGCGATTCCGGCCTTGGCGCCGATCGCCTGGCGGATGCGTTCAAGCTAAGCCACCAAGAGGTGCGGCAGACGACGGAGGCGCTGGCGCCAGCCTTCACCCTGGCGCTGCAGCGCGCGATGCTGGATCCCGTCGCCTGGACGGAGCTTTCGCACCGGTTCCTGCCATTCATGGATGGCACCACCATGCCGGGAGCGGAGACCGCCAGGAGCCCGGCGGCGAAGGATCTGGCCGACGCGCTGTTCGGCTCGCGCGACATTTCCAACGCCGTGGCGCGGAAGGTCTCGCTAGCCAGCGGCATCGCGCCGGATACGGTCGAGAAGCTGATGCGCAACCTTTCGATCATGACCATGCAGACCATGGTCAGGATGATGCTGGCCAATGTCGCGCGAAATCAGCCCGCGGGGCTTGCCGATGGCAATTATCCCGTGGCGATCGCCGAGATGATGCGACGCGGTGCCAATGCGATGGAAGCCATGGGGCGGCCATCGGACACGCCGCGGCGCCGACAGCCGGATTTCCCCGGCGCGGCCGGATCGGATTATCTCGCCGGTCTTTTCGCCGATGCGCTGAATGGCAAGCTGCCCTTCATGCCGCCGGTCTCCGGGGCGGCCGAGCGCCCGTCCGCGCCAAGCCGGCGGGCGGACGACGACGTGCCGGCAACGTCGGGCTTTACTCCCTTCCAGCCCTTCGAGGCCATGATGGAAGGCTTCGCGCGCGGGCTGCAATCGGGCGGCGAGCCCGCACCGGGCGAGCGCGAAAACGCTGCGCCCGAGCCGACGCCCGACGCCGCGCCTTCCAACGCCTTCGACGATCTGGCCCGCGCCGGCCAGAAGATGCAGGACGACTACGCCCGCCAGATGACCGAACTGTTCCAGCGCTTCCAGAATGGTACCGGGAGCGACAAGGGCCGCTGATCGCCGGCGGTCGCGCAGCGCCGGGCGCCGGTCGTAACGCGGCCAGCCGCGAAACGAACCATGCCGATCCGCGAAGCGACCGACAAAATGCCTCGCCGCTTGCTTCGGGTCGTCGCGCTTCCATCTTCATGCGCCCGTCCCGCATCCACCTCAAGGTCGCCTTTTGCTCCTCGCCAAATTCCTGATCATCCTCATGCTCATCGTTCTCAACGGCTTCTTCGCCATGTCGGAGATTGCCATCGTATCGGCACGCAAGTCGCGTCTTGAACAAATGCGAAAGGAGGGCCGACGCGGCGCTGCCAGCGCCATCCGTCTGATCGAGGATCCGACGGGCTTCCTGTCGACCGTCCAGATCGGCATCACCCTCGTCGGCATCTTCGCCGGCGCCTACGGCGGCTCGGTCTTCGCCGCGCCCTTGGCCGACGTGATGCGGGAGTGGCCGGTGCTTGGCCCTTACGCGGACACCGTTGCCTTCGTCCTTGTCGTCGTCGTCATCACCTATCTGTCGCTGATCATCGGCGAACTCGCGCCCAAGCGTTTCGCGCTGAGCCGCGCCGAGGCCATCGCCATCTGGGTGGCGCCGATCATGACGATGATCGCCCTGGTCGGCGCCCCGCTCGTCTGGTTGCTGCGTGTGTCGACAAAGGCCGTGATGGCGCTCGTCGGCGGCGATCGCGGGGATGGTGACAAGGTGACGGAGGAGGACGTCAGGGCGATGATCGCCGAGGGCACGCAGACCGGCGTGTTCAAGCCGAAGGAACGCGAGATGCTGGAGGGAGTCATCCGGATCGCCGATCGCACGGTCCGCTCGATCATGGTGCCGCGCCCCGACACGGCCTGGCTCGACCGGCGTGACCCCGCCGACACGCTGCTCGACAAGATCCTCAATGCCGGCCATTCGCGTTTTCCGGTGATCGACATCGACACCGACAAGGTCGTCGGCATCGTCCAGACCAAGGATCTGCTCGAACAGCAACGCCGCACCGGCACTATCGATCTTGCCGAGGCGATGCGCGAGCCGCTCTACGTCCATGAGACGATGCCGATTCTCAAGCTGCTGGAGCGATTTCGCGCGGCCGGCATTCATATGGCCGTGGTGCTTGACGAATACGGCTCCTTCGAGGGCGTGGCGACGCCGACCGACATCCTGCAGGGAATCGCGGGCGCCTTGCCGGAAGGAGAGGACGACACTCCGCGTGTGATCGCGCGCGGTGAAGGCTCCTGGCTGATCGACGCCGCGATGCCCGTCGATGCTATCGGGGAAGCCGTGCCGGGCCTGGCATTCCCGACCAAGCGGGACTACGAGACCGCCGCCGGCTTCATCCTCGATCATCTGGGACACATTCCCGATGTCGGCGAACGCTTCCGTTGGCGCCACTGGGATTTCGAGGTGATGGATCTGGACGGCCAGCGGATCGACAAGCTGCTTGTCACCAGGGTGCCGGCCGACGCGGAAGCTGAAGCGGAGCCAGAGCAGCTCTCTTGAACCGATGGCCGGGGGCTTCCACCTCCGGCCGACGTTCCATTCCTTGCAAGGCAGGACCTCGGCCCATGATCGGCGTCAGTGGCCGCCGGCGTGACGACGTTGCGCCGCCGTCAGCGCCAGCCGATAGGTTGGATCCTCGCGCCAGTCGCCGCGCAGGGCCTCGTCGATGTCACCGCGGCGGATGCCGATATCTTTCAGCATATAATCGGGCAACTCCGTCAGGGCGTATGCCTGGCGGCGATTGACCATGGTCTTGACGATCGCACGGGCTGCTAGGAACGAGAGGCGGATCGCCTGGAGGGGATGGGCGAGCGGCGTGCCGAGCCGGGGTTTGCTGAGGATCGTCATGGCTGTTGTCCTTTCATAGCCATCGGTTTCAGGAAAAAGTGGGAGCGCCGGCACATCGCCCGTTGCGAAAGAGCCGAGACGCTCCCGAGTCGTTCCTGACACGATGAAAGCTATGCGATCCGAATTGATCATTCCAACGAATGTTGGTAATGTCTCACATCGATTTCGTTGATGGAAAATCCGATGAGCAATCCCCTCGACCTCGACCATCTGCGCACCTTCGTCGCGATCGTCGACGCGGGCAGCTTCACGCGCGCGGCGGATGACGTCTTCAAGACCCAATCCGCGGTCTCCATGCAGATGCGGCGGCTGGAGGAACGGCTCGGCGTAACCCTGTTCGAACGAACCGGACGAACGATCCGGATCACCGACGCCGGCTCCCGCCTGCTGGCCTATGCGCGGCGCATGCTGGCACTCAGCCAGGAAACCTTGTCGGCATTTGATGAGGAGGCGATGCAGGGCCATGTGCGGATCGGCCTGCCGGACGATTACGCCGAGCGTTTCCTGCCCGAGATTCTGGCCCGCTTCTCGCGCTCCAATCCGCTGGTCGAATTGCAGATCGCCTGCGAGCCCTCGTCCAACCTGGCCGAGCACATCGACAAGGGCCGGCTCGATGTGGCGCTGGTCTCCGACTGCTTCCCCGGCGCGACGCTCAGCGAAGTGGTGCGGCGCGAACCGCTGCATTTCGTTACCTCGGCCTCCCATGACGTCCACAACGAGGCGGTACTGCCGCTGGCGCTCGGGCGGCCCGACTGCGTCTGGCGGACCGAGGGCTGTGCGGCACTCGACCGCATCGGCCGGCGCTACAAGGTGCTGTTCACCTCATGGTCGGCGCAGATCGTTACCTCGGCCGTACTCTCCGGGCTGGCCGTCAGCGTGTTGCCGGAATGCGCGTTGCGGCCCGGCATGCGGGTGCTCGGCGAGTTCGACGATTTCCCGGTGTTGCAGGATACCGAGATCGGCGTGCTCAGATCGCGCAACGCGGACGGGCCGGTGGTCAGCGCGCTGGTCGAGCATATTCGCGACAGCCTGGCGAATTTGTCGCCGGCGGCACAGGCCGCGCCGGCGCATCTGCCTGAAATGCGAACGCAGCGCCCGCAGCGCGTCCGCGGCGCAATGGTCGCGGCGGGGTAGAGCGTCGGCAAACCGTGCGGCCGTTCCGCAAGAGATGACATTCACTGCGCTTGGATGCGCACGGGCCTGACGTCGCTTGGGTCAGGCTGAATGTCGAACCCCAGCAAGTAAATTCGCCCTGCTTGCAATACGAGCGCTTTAATCCCATATATATTGAGCTGGCAATAATTTCTGCGCGTTAGGGTTTTCAGGATTTTTTCTCGCAATCTTTAGTATTCGCCATCGACAACAAAATATCACAGCGCCGAGCGCTGTGAGTTTCAGAATTCATTCTAGAAAGGTTTTCCCATGGCTACGGGAACAGTGAAATGGTTCAACGCTCAAAAGGGCTTTGGCTTCATCGCGCCGGATGACGGCGGCGCCGATGCATTCGTTCATATCAGCGCGGTCGAGCGCTCCGGACTCAACGGATTGGACGAGGGCCAGAAGGTCAGCTTCGAGCTCATGTCCGATCAAAAGAGCGGCAAGATGTCCGCCGAAAATCTGAAGACGATTGCCTGACCATTCGGGCAGGACAAAAACGGCAGACCCGCCGCGAGGATTGATCCTCATGGCGGGCCTACAGGCGTATGCGCCCGGCGGCTTGGATACGGCGATATCTCGTCAGGCCGCCGAACACCGCGGCGAAGGGGAAACCGAGCATGCCGATCATCAATTTCGATCTTCCGGCGGACCTTTTCTGGGCCAGGTCCGCGCGTCGCGTGGTGCCGAAGGGTGGCGTGGCCCACCGGCGTTTCGAGACGCTCGCCGAGGGCATATGTTTCGTTGTCGAAGAGGATCAGGCCGAGCGCTACGGCGTGTCGATCGACACGGACGAAAATTCCTTCTCCCTCGACGAAATCGAAGCGCTTTATCAAAGCGAGGATTTTTCGGCCTATCGGCGGAAGTCGCGGGGGTCGCCGGCGGCCAAACCGTGAGACCCTCGCGGCCCGTGCCCGGCACCTGACGCCAAGCGCGCGAAGCTCCCGTTCGTCTGATCGCCCTTACCGTTTCAAATTTTTCGCCGTCCCCCTGGCCTCGTCGAGCCTGGCGGATTGCAGGTCGGCATCGGCGAAATCCGCGCCCTCGATATTGGCACCATCGAATTTCGCCCCGGCCGCCTCCATGCGCCGCATGTCGGCACCTTCGAAACTGGCATCGGTGAAATTGGCGAATTCGCCGGCGGCACGCGACAGATTGGCACCGGAAAAATCAGCGCCGGTGGCATCGACCGAATTCAAGACGCCGCGCATCATGCCCATCGACTGGTTGCGCATGTCGGCGGAAAAGTCCGCGCCGCTCATGTTCGCGCCGACCATCGAGGCGCGGGTGAAATCGCTGGCCAGCCGAGCGCCCGAAAGATCGGCGCCATCGAAATTGGCGTCGATCATCTGCGCCTGAAACAGATTGGCCCCGGACAGATTCGCCTTGGTGAAGACGGCCTTCAGCCCCCAGGCCTGGTCGAGCTTGGCGCCGACGAGGCTGGCGCCGGAAAAATTCGTGCCGTTGAGATAGGCGCTGGTCATGTCGGCGCCGTCGAAGTTGAGCCCCGAGAGATCGAGGCCGTTCAGCGCCTTGCGACTGAGATCGGCGGGCTTGTCGGGCGTCGCCTGGTCGAGCAGCGCCTCGACCTCGGCGCGGCTCATGCGCGGCGAGGTCAGGTCGAGTCCGCTCATCATGCCTTGCGCGGCGGCCGGCGCGGCCATGAGCATCGAGGCCAGCAGCGTGCGACCGAGCGTTCCCACGAATTTCCGCATCGACATCCTCCCAGGATTTCCGGCACCCGGCTCCAGCTTGCACCGGAGAGGCGCAGGGTCAAAACGCATCCGATTGATCAGCATCACTTGGCATCGCCGGGTTTCGCCTTGACCCGCGGACGGAGCTCACCATGATGGCCGCAATGAGCCGTCTCGACGAATCCCCCACCGCATCGAATGTCGCCGAATACAGCGTCTCGGAAATCTCAGGCGCGCTGAAACGGACCGTCGAGGACGCGTTCGGCCATGTCCGGGTGCGCGGCGAGGTTTCCGGCTATCGCGGCCCGCACTCCTCCGGCCACGCCTATTTCTGCCTCAAGGACGATCGGGCACGGATCGATGCCGTGATCTGGCGGACGAGCTTCGCCAGGCTCGCCTTCAAGCCGGAGGAAGGGCTGGAGGTGATCGCCACCGGCAAGCTCACCACCTATCCCGGCTCGTCGAAATACCAGATCGTCATCGAGACGATCGAGCCGGCCGGCGCCGGGGCGCTGATGGCGCTGTTGAACGAGCGCAAGCGCAAGCTGGAGGCCGAGGGGCTGTTTTTGCCCGAGCGCAAGCAGCGCCTGCCCTATTTGCCGCGCGTCATCGGCATCGTCACCTCGCCGACCGGCGCGGTGATCCGCGACATCCATCACCGCATTGCCGACCGCTTCCCGGTCCGGTTGATCGTCTGGCCTGTGCGGGTCCAGGGCGAAACCTCGGGCGACGAGGTCGCGCGCGGCATCGAGGGCTTCAACGCGCTGGAGCCGGACGGCGCGATACCGCGGCCGGACCTGATCATCGTCGCGCGCGGCGGCGGCAGCCTGGAAGATCTATGGGGCTTCAACGACGAGGCGGTGGTGCGCGCGGCGGCAGCCTCGACGATCCCGCTGATCTCGGCAGTGGGACACGAGACCGACTGGACGCTGATCGACCATGCCGCCGACCGGCGCGCGCCGACGCCGACCGGGGCGGCCGAGATCGCCGTGCCGGTGCGGGCCGAACTGCTGGCCAATCTGGCCGGCCTCCACGCCCGGCAGGCCGGGGCGATCTCGCGGCGCCTCGAGCAGGAGCGCAAATCCGTCGCCGCGACCGCCCGCGCCCTGCCCTCGCCAGACATGCTGCTGGCGCTGCCGAGGCGTCGGCTCGACGAAGCCACCACGGCGCTCGGCCAATGTCTGCGCGTGGCGATTTCGGAAAAGCGCCGGCACTATGGCGACGTGGCGAGCCGGCTGTCGCCGTCCCGCCTCGACAGCCTGGTCCGGGACAAGCGGGCGGATCTGCGCCATCACGAGACGCGTGCCGGCCACGCGTTGCAGACCCGGCTTCATGGCATGCGGCAGCGCTTCGAGCGGACGGCGGCGGGGTTGCAGCCATACCGGATCGCGGTCGCCAGCGAGGCCGCGCGGCTGCGGCTGGACACGCTCGGCGAGCGGCTGTCGGTGGCGCAGGCCCAGGCGACCGAGGTCCGTCGGCAGCGGATCGCCGCAGCCTGGCGCATGGCGGACAGTCTCAATCCGCTCCGGGTTCTGGAACGCGGCTATGCGATCATTCGCGGCGACGATGACCAGCCGATCATCCGCGCCGCCGGCCTGACGCCGGGCATGGCCTTCACGGTGCAATTTGCCGGGAACGAGCGGCGCCCGGCCGTCGCGACGGGCGACGGCGACCGGGACGCTGGTCCGGCAACGGCGACGGTTAGCGTGACGGCCCCGGCCAAGCCGGGCCCGCGCCGCCGCGCGGCGAAAAAGCTCGCCGAGGGCCAGGGCTCGCTATTTTGACATTCGTATCAGGGAAGAAATGGTACGGTTGGGTGGTCTCGAACCACCGACCTCCGGAGCCACAATCCGACGCTCTAACCAACTGAGCTACAACCGCACGGCGGAGTCTCGTCCGCGCCAAGGTGCAGATAAAATCTTTCGCCGTTCTACGCAAGCCCGGATCGGAGATCGATCACGGCAAAACCCGACCGTTGGGACAGGCCGGGTCTTCCTCGTGCGCATGGCGGCGGCGGGGCGACAGGCGTCCCGCCAGCATTCCGGCAAGTGGTTACTTGGCGTTCTTCTGAGCCTTCTGGAAGGCGTCGCGACCCGGCTTCATCATGTCCTGCGCGACCGACTGGCTCAGCGCCTGCATGTCCTTGCTCTGGTCGGTGGCCAACTCGATCTGCTTGCGGACGTAAGCCGTCTGCATCTCGATGACTTCGGCGAACGACTTGGCCGACATCATCTTGTCGAGGTGCTGGAAGCCGGCCTCGGCGTTGTTGCGCATCGCGTCGATGGCCTTTTTCGACAGCTGGAGCGAACCCTGATGGGCGTTCTCCATCGTCGATTCCAGCGCCTTGGTCGCTTCGTCCGCGGCGGACTTCATGCGGCTGTAGGCTTCCTTGGACTGCTCCATCGACTTCTGCGTCATGGCGCGGAAGGTTTCGGTCATCTGCGACGGATCCATGCCCATCATCGATTGCGGGTTTGGCATCGCGAAGGCATCCCGCGTGTTTTTCGATTCGGCCATATCATTGTCTCCTCATGTTGGGTGTCGCCGATGGGAAGCAGGCGACTGCCTATTTATATAGCAATTGTTTTTGTGCAGCGCAACATTCTCCCGAGAAAGTTTTCGCATCTGCGAGATAATTAACCCTTAAACGCGACGAATCCGGGCCAGGGCCGGAAGATTCTGGATTCCCCTGGGAGGCGCTATTATGAATCCATTCTTAAGATCGGCTCTGGAACCGTGCATGATGCGTTGAAGCGTGGAGGCACGGCAAGCTTGAAAGCGTTGCCCATGGCGACACCGACGGTGCCCATCGCGTTAGCGATCATGGCACATCCGCAAGAAGGCGAGGCGAGTTCCGCTTCGACGGCTCTGGCCGTCTTCTCGTCCGATCTGACGCGGCTGCTATGGGCAAACGGCACCGGCGCTCGCCTTCTGCGGCTTGACGCGGCCGGACCGCAGCCGGCGGATGCCCGCATCAATACCGCGCCGATCCGCCAGATCCGCGCGGCGGGCCGCATGCTGGCGGCCGTAGGCCACGCCAAGGCGCTGGTGCGTCCGCCCGGCGGCGGGCTTGGGCCTCCAGCGACCGCCGAACTCCGGCCGATTTCCGGTGGCCAAATTCTCGACGATTTCGTTCTCGTCTCGGTGAGCGGGTTGCCGAGCAGCCATCAAGCTGTCGACGATCGCGCGATCCTGCCGGACGAAGCGCCCGATCCGGAGACGCTCGCCGCCTTCCGTGTCTCGGCGGACACGCATCGGGTCATCGCGCGCGACGACGGTGGCGTCCTGATGCTGGCAAAGCTCGACGACGAGCGTGTGCTCGTCTGGGTCGGCGCCGCGCCGCAACGGCACGATGCCGCGGCCGATGGTCCAACCGACGATGATATTCCGGGCACCGATGGGGCGGATCCGGCTTCGTCGCCCAGGGACGTCGCACTGGAACCCCAGGCCGATGCGGATGACGAAAGCTCCGATCAGAGCGGCAAGATGGGGATGAGCGCGCTGCTCCAGCGCTGGTACTTCAGAAACCGCGATGGGGCGACTTCGTTGCCTGAGCCTGCGGCGGCGACGGAGCCGGAAGAAGCCGGCGGCGCCGAGCTCGAGGCCGCCGCAACCGACAGGGCGGCGGAGGAAAGTGATTACGGTACCCGAGAGGCCGGGGACGATCGCATTGTGGCCGCCGATGATGCCGATGGGCCGGCGATGGAGCAAAGGCACGAGCCCGCCGCCATCGATCGCGGCTCCTCCCGTGACGGGAATGTCCAGGCCGCCACCAGCGACAACGCGCTCATGCCGTCGCCGGGTCCTCAGCAGCCCTACGACGCTCATGCCGCAACCGCTTTCCCTCGCCGCCAGCTGCGATCCATCTGGGGGACGCCGGAGCGCCCCGAACGAGAGGCTTCGTCGACGGGTGCGACGCCGAAGAGCGATAGAGGCGTCACGCAAGAACAGCCGGCCCCGCCCGAACCGGTGGTTGGTGACACCGGATCGCAGCGCCGCAACCCTACCGATTCGATACCATTCGGCGACGATCGGGAAGGTGATCGCGCGGCCTTCGCCGGTGAGCTGGAGGAAGCTGACGACGGTGTCGCGGAAACGCCGTTCTCGCCCCGCCTGGATGTGGCTTCGGTACGCTTCGTCTGGCGCATCGACAGCGAGGGCCGGTTCCGCTCCCTGTCGCCGGAATTTGCAGCCGCCGTCGGCCCCCGCTCCGCCGACGTCGTCGATCGGAGTTTTCGTGACGTCGCCGAGGCTTACGGGATCGATGCCGACGGCGAGGTCGGGCGGCTCCTTGACCGCCGCGACACCTGGTCCGGCCGCACCGTCTTCTGGCCGCTGGAAAACACCGACAAGCGGGTTCCGATCGATCTCGCGGCGCTTCCGGTCTATGCCCGCGACCGCAGCTTCGACGGCTTCCGCGGCTTCGGCATTGCCAGGCTGGCCGATGCCGTCGAGGATCCCGAAGCGGTCGGACTGCGCCTGGGCACCATCTCCGGTGTGGCCGGCGATGCGCGCGAGGAATCGCTGGCCGACGATGCCGTCGGCAGGTCGCGCGAGATCGGCGGACGCGCGCGGCTGAAGCGGTATTCGTCGGAGGAGCGGGAGGTGTCGTTCGGCCGCCGCGATCCGTCCGACCGGCCGGACAGGGCCCCTGACCGCGAGGTGCCGAAGGTCATCCGCCTGGAGGAACGCCGGCGGCCCAAGGACGGCGATCTCAGCCAGGACGAAGAGGCGGCGTTCCGCGCGATCGGTCAGACGCTGACCCATGAGGAGACGCCCAACAGGCTCGGGCAGGCGATCCAGACGGCGACAAAGCGCATCGACGAGCTCGAAAATGCGCGCATTGACGCACAGGAACCCCCCGAGATCGCAAACGATGCCGGCAAAGCGTCCGACCCCGACGAGGCAGTGGCCCGCCCCCCGAAGGCACCGGTCGAGGATTTGACCGACCATGGCCACGCGCCGTCCGAGGCAGCCCACGACGCGGATGATGACGATATCGATAGCGGCTCCGCGGAGATGCCGCCGTCGGACAGATCCGCCCTGCTCGCGGAGCTTGAAACCGTTTACGCCGACCTTCCGCTGCCCGTCCTGGTGCAGGTTCGCGAGGATCTCGTCTATGGGAACCGCGAATTCTTCGATCTGACCGGCTACGGAACCGTTACGGCGCTGGACGATGCCGGCGGTCTCGCCCATCTGTTCACCGATAGCCCGGAGCCGGAGTCCGAGAACGAGGCGCCGTCGATCCGGCGCGCGACCGGAGAGACGGTCGCGGTCCGCACCCACATGCAGCGCTCGACGATCGCCGGGCGCTCCTGTCTGGTGATGTCCTTCTTCGCCTCGCCGGACACCAGCGCGGCCGCCATGCGGCACGATCCCGCCGGTATCGTCGCCCCCGACGAGGCAGGCAACGGCAGCGAACGCGAAACACTGCGCCAGGAGGTCGCGGACCTGAATGCTGTCATCGAGACGGCGGCGGATGGCCTGGTGCTGCTCGATACCACGGGCACCATCCGCTCCATGAACGATGCCGCCCACACGCTTTTCGCCATTGCCGAGGGCAACAGCGCCGGACGCCCCTTCATCACGCTCTTTGCCCATCAGAGCCAGAAGGCGGCCAGCGACTATCTGGAGGAGCTGCGGCGCGGCGACGCTTCCGCCGATAGCGAAGGTCGCGAGGTCGTCGGCCGCATCGCGGAGGGCGGCTTCGTTCCGCTGCTTCTGTACTGTGGCCGGCTACCGGACGAACGCGGCTGGTATGCCCTCGTCCGAAACATCGCCCATCGCAAGCGGGTCGAGGAGGAATTGACCACCGCCCGGCGCGAGGCGGAGGCGGCGAGCCTTCAGAAGAGCCAGTTCCTTGCCAATATCAGCCATGAACTGCGCACGCCGCTCAACGCCATCATCGGCTTCGCCGACGTCATGGCGGCGGAATGCTTCGGTCCGATCGGCAACGAGCGTTACCTGGAATATCTCGACGACATCAAGCGCTCCGGCCATCATGTGCTCGACCTTGTCAACGACCTGCTCGACATCAGCAAGATCGAGGCCGGCAAGCTCGACCTCGCCTTCGAGGCCCGGAGGCGAGGTCGCGCTGAGATTTCGCGACAACGGGATCGGGATGAGCGAGCGCGAGATCGAGATCGCCATGATGCCGTTCCGGCAGATCAATCCGGGTGCGCGGCGGCGCGGCGAAGGCACCGGCCTCGGCCTACCGCTGACGAAGGCGCTGACGGAGGCGAACCGCGCCGCCTTCGCGATTTCCTCGACCTCCGGCGAGGGTACGCTGGTGGAGATTCTGTTTCCGCCGCAAAGAGTTCTGACCGACTGAACCGCTTCTCCCCTTCCCGCTTTAGAATGATTCAACATTAGAATACTTCTAAACCATTGATTTTATTCGTTATTTTCCAAGAATCCGCTTGCGTTGGCCAGGCCGTTGCTGCATGAGTGCGCCGGGTCGCATCCCCAGGCGGCTCCTTCACCGCAAACGGGCGGGTCCTGTCGCGCCGATACGACCTGTCCGTCCCGACCAGCCCAAGCCGCGAGAGGCCGAGCGCCTCCGCGGATCGAGGAGAGTTTTGATGACGAAGCGTCTTTTGCCGCGGCTTTCGCGAGCCCTGACCCTGTCCGCCGGCGTCATTGCCGTGTCCTTCACCGCCGCGACCGCCGAGGCGGCGGACGTCAACATCTACACCGCGCGCCAGCCGGAGCTGATCCAGCCGCTGCTCGACGCCTTCACCGAAGAGACGGGCCTCACGACGGCGACGATCTTCCTCGACAAGGGTCTGGAAGAGCGCGTCGCCGCCGAGGGGGCCAATTCTCCGGCCGATCTGATCATGACCGTCGACATCGGCCGGCTCGACGCCGCCAAGCAGGCCGGCGTGGTGCAGCCGGTGGACGACGCGACGCTGGCTGAGAACATTCCGGCCGAATTCCGCGACGCCGAAAACGAATGGTTCGGCCTCACCGCCCGCGGCCGGGTCGTCTACGCCTCGAAAGAGCGGGTCGACGTCGATCAGATCACCTACGAGGATCTTGCCGATCCGAAATGGAAGGGACGGCTGTGCGTGCGCTCGGGCCAGCACCCTTACAATGTCGCGCTGATCGCCGCTTATATCGCCCATTACGGCGAGGACGCCGCGCGCGAATGGGCCGCGGGCCTGCGTGACAATCTGGCCCGCCGGCCCGAGGGCGGCGATCGCGACCAGGCCAAGGCGATCTTCGCCGGCGAATGCGACATCGCGCTCGGCAACACCTATTACGTCGGCAAGATGGCGACCAACGACAAGGAGCCGGAACAGAAGGAGTGGGCCGACGCGATCAAGGTGATCATGCCGACCTTCGACAACGGCCTGACCCATGTGAATATTTCCGGGATCGCCCTGGCCAAGAACGCGCCGAACAAGGACAACGCCCTGAAGCTGATGGAATTCCTGTCCGGCGACGAGGCGCAGAAGATCTACGCCGAGCTGAACTACGAATATCCGGTCAAGCCGGGCATCGCGACCTCCGAGCTGGTCAACTCCTTCGGCGAAATGAAGCCGGACGACATGCCGCTCGCCGAGATCGCCAAATTCCGGGCCAAGGCGTCCGAGATCGTCGATGAGGTCGGCTTCGACAACGGACCGCAGAGCTAAACGCGAAGCCAGAACTAGTCACAACCAGCACCCGGCGTCCGGGCGGATTTCCGCTTCGGGCGCCGGGCCGTTTCTTCGCCGGCGGTCGCCTGCTAAGCCCTGTGGCCAGTCGCCATCGATTCCGGCTTCGCCGGACCGATCGCGTTTCGATCGTTCATCGCAGGACTGACCTTCCGCCGCATGTCCAACGCCGCCCCGCTCCTGAAACCGCTCATCCGGAACCGTCTGCGCCTGAAACGCGGGCGTGATCGCGGCTATCTCGTCGGCGCGACGGCAGTGGCGTTGACGGTGATCCTGCCGCTGGTCGCGCTGGTGGTCATCGCGCTCTCGGGCACGTCGACCAACTGGCGGCATCTGGCCGAGACGATCCTGCCGGAGGCCAGCCGGGTGACGCTGCTGCTGATGCTGGGAATCGCCCTCGTCGCCGGCTCGATCGGCGTGGTGACGGCTTGGCTCGTCGCCAGCTTCCAGTTTCCCGGCCGGCGGGTCTTCGCCTGGGCTCTGGTGCTGCCGCTGGCCGTGCCGACCTATATCGCCGCCTACAGCGTCGTCGAGTTTCTGCATTTCGCCGGCCCGGTGCAGACCGCGATCCGCGATATCTTCGGCTTTCAGACCTCGCGGGAATACTGGTTTCCGGAAATCCGCTCGCTCGGCGGCGCGGTGCTGATCCTGTCCTCGGTGCTTTATCCTTACATCTTTCTGACCGTGCGGCTGGTGTTCGTCATGCAGGGCCGCAAGGCCGGCGACGTGGCGCGCACGCTCGGCGCCTCGCGGGCCGCCGTGTTCGCCAGGATCCTGCTGCCGATGGCGCGGCCGGCGATCGCGATCGGCGTCGCGCTGGCGCTGATGGAGGCGGTCAACGACATCGGCGCGGTGGAGTTTCTCGGCGTCCGCACGCTGACCTTCGCCGTCTATTCGACCTGGCTCAACCGTGGCGATCTCTACGGCGCGACGCAGATCGCCCTGTTCATGCTCGCCGTCATTGTCTTCCTCGTCCTGGTCGAGCGCTTCGCCCGGCGCCAGCAGCGCTTCACCATCCATCGCGGCGACCGTCCGCAGGAAGGCCATGAGCCATTGCGCGGCTGGCGCGGCGCGCTCGCCGCCCTCGCCTGCGCCGTGCCCATCGCCGTCGGCTTCGGCATCCCGGTCCTGGTGCTCGGCGACTTCGCCCTGCGGCGGCTCGACCAACTGGCCGATCCGCAGCTCTGGCGCGCGCTCGAACATACGGTCGTCATCGCGACGGCGGCGGGACTGGCGACCGTCGGCGCCGGTTTCGCGATGGCCTACGGCATCCGCCTCACCGGCAGCCGGCGGCTGGCGGCGCTGGTGCGGGTCGCCGCCCTCGGCTACGCCGTGCCCGGCACTGTGCTCGCCATCGGCATCCTGATCCCGCTCGCCGCCTTCGACAACGCGGTCGACGCGGTGATGCGCGACTGGTTCGGCATCTCGACCGGGCTGCTGCTGTCGGGCTCGGGCTTTGCCATCGTCTATGCCTGCTTCGTGCGGTTCATGGCCATGGGCCACGGCGCCATCGAGAGCGGCTTTTCCAAGCTGTCGCCGCATCTCGACATGGCGGCGCGCACGCTCGGGCGCGGACCCGGCGGCACGCTTCGGCAGATCCTGTTGCCGCTGATGCAGCCGGCGCTCCTGACCGCGTTCCTCCTGGTCTTCGTCGATGCCACCAAGGAACTGTCGGCGACGATCCTGTTGCGTCCCTTCGACTTCGAGACGCTGGCGACCTTCGTCTACGCGCAGACCTCGCGCGCCGCCTTCGAGGACGGCGCCCTGGCGGCGCTGATGATCGTCATGGTCGGAATCCTGCCGGTGATGCTCTTGACCCGCTCGATCCTCAAGGAGACCGAGCGGGGGTGAAGGCGGCGGTTAAGGAAACTCTTTTCAACAATCAGTTGCATCACCGATCTACAGCTTCAGGCGTCGCAGGCTACGGCCATGCACAACCGCAAGGATCAAGATGCCCGGCCTCTCGATTTCGTAAAGGATAACGTGGCTTCGGTGCTCGTGGCGGCGAACGCCCGGCGCCAGCGAATTGGCGGCGCGCCCCATGCGGGGATTGTCACCCAGCCTTTCGAAGCAATGCATCAACTCGTCCTTGTAGCGGCGCGCCTGCGCCGTACCGAACTGCTCGATGCCGAAAAGAAATATCTCGAAAATCTCCGCCTCGGCGCGCTCCGTCAGGCGGTAGCTACTCACCCAGGTTTTTCCGCGCCATGGCGACGCGTTCGGCTTCGGCGAAAATCTCGTCGATGCTCCGCTGGCCGACACCGCTCGCCCTGGAGTCGGCCACGAGATGACGCAACTCGTCCAGCGTGAATTCCTGTTCGCGCCGCGCCCGGTCTCGGCGAACAAGATCGCGCATGTAATCGCTCGTGCTGGCGTATTCGCCCTTGCGGATTTGCGCCTCGATCCATTCCTTCATCGGGTCGGGGAGCGAAACGGTCATGGTCGCCATGGACGGGCCTCCTGTCCCGTTCAATCTAGCTCTGATAAGAAGATTTCACAAATTTTCTTATCAGTCCGCCGGGCCGGCTGTAAAGTTGGGCCGGCAGCCCCTCAACTCGCCAATTCCTCCCGTCCGGCGAACTCGTCCAGCGCCTCCGGGTTGGCCAGCGCCTCCTTGTTCTTCACAGGCCTTCCCTCGACCACCTCGCGCACGGCGAGTTCGACGATCTTGCCGGACTTGGTTCGGGGAATGTCGGAAACGGCGAGCACCTTCGCCGGCACGTGGCGCGGCGAGGCACCGGCGCGGATCGCCGACTTGATGCGCCGGGTCAGTTCCGCGGTCAGTTCAATCCCGTCGGCGAGCCGAACGAACAGGACGACGCGCACGTCGCCGTCCCAGGGCTGGCCGATGCAGATCGCCTCCTGCACCTCGTCCATCTGCTCGACGATGTTGTAGATCTCGGCGGTCCCGATCCTGACCCCTTGCGGGTTGAGCGTGGCGTCCGAGCGGCCGTGAATGATGATGCCGCAATGCTCGGTCCATTCCGCGAAGTCGCCATGACACCACACGCCCGGAAACTGGTCGAAATAGGCGTTCTGGTAGCGCTCGCCGGTCGGATCGTTCCAGAAGCAGATCGGCATCGCCGGAAACGCTTCCGTGCAGACGAGATCGCCCTTTTCGCCGCGCACCGACTTGCCCGTCGTATCCCACACATCGACCGCCATGCCGAGGCCCGGCCCCTGGATCTCACCCTCATAGACCGGGCGCCAGGGAACGCCGAGGACGAAGCAGGAGACGATGTCGGTGCCGCCCGAGACCGAGGCGAGATGCACGTCGGCCTTGATGCCCGCATAGACGTAGTCGAAGCTTTCCGGCGACAGCGGCGAACCGGTCGAGGCCAGCATCTCGACCGCCGAAAGATCGTGGGTTTCGATCGGCTTCAAACCCTCCTTGCGGGCGGTATCGATGAATTTGGCGCTGGTGCCGAAGAACGTCGCCTTCTCCCCGGCCATGTAGTCGAAGATGACGTTCGGGCCGGGGTGGAAGGGCGAGCCATCATAGAGCAGCAGCGTCGCGCCGGTGGCCAGCGCCGAGACCAGCCAGTTCCACATCATCCAGCCGCAGGTGGTGAAATAGAACACCCGCGATTGCGGCCCGATGCCGCAATGCAGTCGGTGTTCCTTCAGATGCTGGAGCAGCGTGCCGCCGGCTGAGTGGACGATGCATTTGGGGATGCCCGTCGTGCCGGAGGAAAACAGGATGTAGAGCGGATGGGCGAAGGGTAGCTGCTCGAAGGCCATGTCAGCCGGCGCGAAGGGGGCGAGGAAGGCGTCGAGGGCGACCCCGTTGGTCACCTTCGACGCGACCGCTTCGGCCTTTCCGAGATAGGGAACGACGACGCTGCGCAAAGGCCGCAGTTGCGCGGTGATCGGACCCAGCTTGTCGACGATCTCGATGGCCTTGCCGGCATAGTAATAGCCATCGACCGTCACGAATAGCTTCGGCTCGATCTGGCCGAAGCGATCGAGCACTCCGCGTTCGCCGAAATCGGGCGAGCAGGACGACCAGACGGCGCCGATCGAGGCGCAGGCGAGCATGGCGGCGACGGTCTCCGGCATGTTCGGCATCATCGCCGCGACGCGGTCGCCGGCGACGACGCCCTCGGCGCGAAAGGCCTGCGCGAGGCGCGAGACGAGGTCGGTAAGCTCAGCCCAGCTCAGCCGCCTTTGCACCTTGTCCTCGCCGCGAAAGACGATGGCGTCGCCGTCCGAAGGCCGGGCCAGAAGGTTTTCCGCGAAGTTCAGCCGCGCGTCCGGGAAGAAGCGATCCTCGCGCATCGAATCGCCCTCGGCGAGGATGGTGTCGCCCCGCTCGCCGACGACGCCGCAAGAGTCCCAGACCGCCTCCCAGAACGCCGACCGGTCGTCCACAGACCATCGATGCAGCGCCGCGTAGTCGACAAATTCGCGGCCGTACCGCTCTCCGGCCATGGCCGCGAACGCCGTCATCGGATGGCGCGCGACGCGCGCTTCGCCGGGTGTCCAGAGCAGTTTGCCGCCCATCGCCTATCCTCTTCGTGACCGCCCTTGCTGGTGCCATAGCCCTTCCTCTATGGCAACGATCGAGACGATGTCGATCGGTCGCGCGAGGGGCCGGGACCACGACGCCCTTGGCTTTGCCCCGCGCCGGGGGCTAGAAGGGACGGATTGAAGAAGGAAGCTTCGTGACGTCCATCTCTCCCCGGGACAGGCTCGAATCGCGGCCCGAACCCTTGCGCGGAAGATCTCGGTTCATGCGTCTTTCGCGGGTAGCGGCCGCGATCGCGATCCTCCTCGTTCTGATCGCGCTTGTGGCGACGCTTCCGGGCCTTGTGCTGGGGTCCGACGCGGCGCGGCAAGCGGTCGTCGCCCGGCTGGAACGCATGACCGGCGAACCTGTCGCCATCGAGGGTGACATCGCGTTCTCGCTGCTGCCCAGAACCCGCATCATTGTCGACCGCGTGCGCATCGGCGCCGCCGGTTCGCTCGGCATCGGCCGGATCGTCGCCGATCTCGATGCCATGACCGCGTTGACAGGCACCGCGACCATTTCGCGCCTGGTGCTGATCCGGCCCGCGATCGGATCATTGCCGGGTCGGCCGAAGGCTGACGCCGCGCCGCCACGGAGCTCCCCCCAGCCGCGGCAGTTGGCCAGGATGCTGCTTGGTCGGATCGAGGGACTGCGCCGCATCGAGATCCGCGATGGCATCATCCATTCCTCTTCGCAGGGATCCGGCGACGGCGTCGACGATATCGACCTGATCGTCGCGCAATCGTCGGCCGGCGCCCCGCTGAGCCTGTCCGGTTCGTTTCTGTGGAACGGGCAGCCAGCGGACCTGGCTATCGATATCGGCGCTCCGGACGCCCTCTTGGCCGGCGGATCGAGCGGCATCGGCGTCGACCTGTCCTCGCCGCCATTGACCGCGAATTTCGACGGAACCGCGAGCCTCGACAGCAACGCCACGATAAACGGCAGGATCAAGCTGACGGCCGCGTCGCTGCGCGGCGGCATCGGCTGGTTTGCCGACCCCGATCTGCGGATACCCGATATCGGCCCGTTCTCGCTGAATGGCGACCTGCTGCTCGCCGGCCTTCAGGCCAATCTGCAGCAGGCCGACATCTCGATTGCCGGCAGCCGGGGACATGGCGCCCTCGAGGCGAGTTTCGCACCGGCGACGCCTGTCATCGGCGGCACGCTGGCCTTCGCGAGCCTCGATTTCAGCCCGTTCGCCCATGCGCTCCTGCCGTTGCCGGTCGATCCCTTCGATCTCGAACGGCCGATCGACATTGACTTCGCCAAGGCGGTAAAGCTCGACATCCGCCTGTCGGCGGCGCAGGCAAATCTCGGTCCGGTGCCGCTGACCGATGTCGCGGCGGTCGTCAGGATCGGTGAGGGCCGGGCAGAGCTCGATATCGGCGACGCCGCCATCTTCGGCGGCCGCGGCCAAGCCAACCTCGCCTTCGATGCCAATCCGGCAACGCCCTCCGCGACGGGCCATCTTTCCGCCACCGGGATCGATACCGCCAGCTTGCTGCAAGCCCTCAAGATCGAGGCGCTCACCGTGACCGGGCGCTCCAGCCTCTCGGCCGCCTTGACGGCCCCGTTGCGCGACTGGGCATCCATTCTCGGCGGCGCGCGTATCGACGCCGAGTTCGTGTCGCGCAACGGGACGATCCGCGGGGTCTCTCCCGACATCTTCGCCTCATCCGGGACACGGCCACTCGCCGACGGTCTGACGGGGACCACGGTTCCCTACACGAGCCTGGAGGCGAAAATCGCTTCGGCCGGCACCGCCGTCCGGCTCAAAGGCATCACGATCGAAAACGGCACCGGCGTCCTCGCGGCCTCCGGAGACCTGTCGGTCATCGATGGCGGCGTCGCGATCCGTGGGCAGTACGATCCCGGGGCGCCCAAAACCGCTTCCTCCCAGGCCGCGTTCACCACATCGAAACCGATTGCGTTCACCATCGAGGGCAAATGGCCCACCCCGGACGTGACGACGCAATAGGCTGACGATTTGGTCTGACACGTATCGAACGTGATGACCGGACGATCGATCGAGCCTGCGCCGGCGTTCGACGAACGGATCAAGAACGTCGCATGTCTGGCAAATTCCTCACCGACGCCCTCCTCCGCATCCGCAACCAAATCGCGCCGATACTCGCCGCGGCGCTGATGCTGACGGCGAGCGGGACGGCATTCGCCGCACCGCCAACGGCCGAGGCAACCGACGATCCTCGCGCATGCGCCGGCCACTACCACGCGGCGCTCGTCGGCATCGCACAGGCCGACTATCCGAAGATCAAGGCGGCCCGCACGATCGCCTTCAAGGGCGACGACAGCCTGCCCGGATCGCTGATTTTCGCGCCGCCTTCCCGGCCCCGCGACGCCGACGAGATGGCGGCGCTGCGCGAGGCCGTTGCCGAGGCCCGCGCCCGCGGCCGCGCCGCCTGGCTCGCCAGTGCGGACAATCGTTGGATCGCCGACAGGATCGTGACCGAACTCGGCGAATATCTCACCCAGGACGAATCTCCCTATTTGTGCGGCGGCGTCCCCGCCTATCTCGCCACGGTCCACGCTTTCGCAAATCGCATCGCGTCGGCGCCGGCCGAGCCGGCGGCGCACCTGACGATTCAGCGCGACGCCGCGCGGCGGGCGATTCGCGAGGCTTTCGCGGCGATGCGGCCGGTGCCGGCACCACGTTTCGCGCCACCGGAAAGGGGTAGCGACCTTATCGCCGGGCTTCGCCCCTCCAAGGACGCCGAGCGCGTGGCGGCGTTTCTCATCCCGGTCGGGCATTCGACCCGAAAGCGCGTCTACGGGCCGGTGATCGATCCCGGCCTGCCGCCGCTCGCGATGGCCGAGGTCACGCCGCTGGCGAGCGACCGCGACCGGATCTCCGCGCTCGACGATCTCGTCGACACGGCCGAGGCCAGCGGATTCACGACCCCGCCGGAATTGGACGAGACGGCAACTGGCGCCGCCGACGAAAAGCGTGAAGCGTCGGCGACCGGGACGCGTCCGGTGCTGGTTAAGCTGGCCGCGCTGAAACCCCTCATCGTCGGCAGGCAGGCCGCAATCGCCGATCCGCTGGTCCGGCGCGCGCTGATCGCGGCTTTCGCCGAGATCGAGGCGCTCGACTATCTTGCCCATCGCCCGGCCGGCGGCGACCCGATGCTGGCGGCGATCGAAGTCACGCTCGACGCGATCGAGGCCGCCCATGCGAAAGCCTGCGACTGCGCCGATTGAGCCGTCTCGGAGCATCGGACCAAAAGGTGGAATCCGGTTTTTGGATCATTCCGATGCTCGATCGGAATGGCAGAGCGTCCTTTTTGTTCGTGCAAATGGATGCATGGCGCTCTACCCGCCCGCGGCCAATCTCTCGTCCCGGCGTCTGCGCACTTCGCGGCGTTTGGTGACGAGCGCCGCTGCGATGACGCCGACGGCGACGACGGCGACGAGCAGCGTGCTGACGGCGTTGATCTTCGGCGTCACGCCAAGACGGACCTGGCTGTAGATCTTCATCGGGAGCGTCGTCGCGCCGGGACCGGAGGTGAAGCTGGCGATGACCAGATCGTCGAGCGAAAGGGTGAAGGCGAGCATCCAGCCGGCGGCGACGGCCGGCCAGATCACCGGCAGGGTGATCACGAAGAACGCCCTCCAGGGCGGGCAGCCGAGATCCTGCGCCGCTTCCTCCAGGCTGCGGTCGAAGGTCACCAGCCGCGACTGGACCACCACGGCGACGAAGCACATGGAAAAGGTGATATGGGCGATCGTCACGGTCCAGAAGCCCCGGTCGAAATCGAGCGCCACGAACAAAAGCAGCAGCGACAGGCCGGTGATCACCTCCGGCATCACCAGGGGCGCATAGACCATGCCGGTGAACAGCAGACGGCCGCGAAAATCGAAGAACCGCACCAGCGCGGTGGCGGCGAGGGTGCCGAGGATCGTCGCGACGCTCGCCGACAGCAGCGCCACCCGGATGGTGACCCAGGCGGCGTCGAGCAGCGCCTGATCGTTCCACAATTCCCGGTACCAGACCGTCGAGAAGCCTGCCCAGACGGTCACCAGCCGCGAGGCATTGAAGGAATAGATGATCAAGAGCACGATCGGCAGATAGAGGAACGCGAAGCCGAGAACGACCGAGGCGATGTTGAACGGGCTCCAGCTCTTCGACATCACGCGTTTCCGGTGGCTTTTGCCTGCGCCCGCTGGAACCAGACGATCGGCAGCACCAGGGCGAGCAGGAGGAGGATCGCCACCGCCGAGGAGACCGGCCAGTCGCGGTTGGAGAAGAACTCGTTCCACAACGTCTTGCCGATCATCAGCGTGCGCGAGCCGCCGAGAAGGTCCGGAATGACGAATTCGCCGACAGCGGGAATGAACACCAGCATGATGCCGGCGAGGACGCCCGGCCGCGACAGCGGGAAGGTGATCGTCCAGAACGCCTTGACCGGCGGACAGCCAAGATCGTTGGCCGCCTCGACCAGGCGATGATCCATCCGCTCCAGCGAGGCATAGATCGGCAGCACCATGAAGGGCAGATAGGAATAGACGATGCCGATATAGACGGCGAGATTGGTATTCATGATGACCAGCGGCGAGGAGATCAGGCCGAGCCATATGAGGAACTGGTTGAGCAGTCCGTCCGTCTTCAGGATGCCGATCCAGGCATAGACACGGATCAGGAAGCTCGTCCAGAAGGGCAGGATCGTCAACAGCACGAGGACCGGCCTGAGACCGCGCGGCGCCTTGGCCATGCCGTAGGCGAGCGGGTAGCCGACGAGCAGCGTCACGGCGGTCGCGATCGCGGCTATCTTCAGGCTGGACAGGTAGGAATTGATGTAGAGCGGGTCGCTCGCCAGCCACCGGTAATTGTCCAGCGAGAACTGTTGCAGATTGCTCCAGAATTCCGGCAGGTTCCGCAGCGGGAAGGCCGGCAGATAGGGCGGCTGGGCCAGCGCGATCTGCGACAGCGAAATCTTGAAGACGATGAAGAACGGCGCCAGGAAGAAGACCAGCAGCCATAAAAACGGGAGGCCGATGACCAGCTTGCGGTAGAGCCGGCCGGTGCGCGTCGGAAACGGCCGCGTCGCGGGTAACCCTTCGGCCGCCACGCCCCTAGCGCCCCAGCACGATGCCGGCGTCGGCCGGGAAGGTAAGCCATACCTCCTCGTCATAGCCGATCGGCTCGTCCGAGCCGCGCGCGGCGTTGAGCGTCGCGGCCCGGACGATGTCGCCGCTTGCCAGCTTGACGTTGAACAGGGTCATGTCGCCGAGATAGGCGATGTCCCAGACCTCGCCGCGAAGGGCATTCAGCTGTTCGTCCGCCGGCGCGCGCCGGGACAGGCGCAGCTTCTCCGGCCGGATCGCGAAGAAGACCGTCTCGCCGGGTGTCATGTCGAGGCCGCTTTCGGCCTCGATCGTCGCGCCGGCCTTCGCCGCGATGCGCGTCATGCCGTTGCGGCTATCCTCGACCGCCCCTTCCAGGATGTTCACGCTGCCGATGAAATCGGCGACATAGCGTGTCGCCGGCGCCTCGTAGATGATCTCGGGCGTCGCGACCTGCACGATCCTGCCGTCGCGCATCACCGAGATGCGGTCGGCCATGGTCATCGCCTCCTCCTGGTCGTGGGTGACGATCAGAAAGGTCAGGTGCATCTCCTGCTGCAGGTCCATCAGCTCGAACTGCGTCTCCTCGCGCAGCTTCTTGTCGAGCGCGCCGAGCGGCTCGTCGAGCAAAAGCACCTTCGGCCGCTTGGCCAGCGAGCGGGCCAGCGCCACCCGCTGCTGCTGGCCGCCCGAGAGCTGCTGCGGCTTGCGGCTCGCGAAGCCGTCGAGCTTGACGAGTTTCAGCATCTCGGCGACGCGGTCTTCGCGCTCCGACTTCGCCATGCCGTCCTGTTTCAGGCCGAAGGCGATGTTGGCGGCGACGTCCATATGCGGGAACAGCGCGTAGCTCTGGAACATCATGTTGACCGGTCGGCGGTGCGGCGGCATGCCGAGCAGGCTCTGGCCGTCCAGCCGGACATCGCCCTCGCTCGGCTCCTCGAAGCCCGCCATGATCCGCAGGAGTGTCGACTTGCCGCAGCCGGACGGCCCGAGCAGCGCGTGGAATTCGCGCCGGTAGATCGCCAGCGACAGATCGTCGACCGCCTTGAACCGGCCGAACCGCTTGGTGACGCCGTCGAACGCGATCAGCGGCGTTTCGGACGGCTCGTTCCAGGGCTCGAAGCTGCGGCGAATATTGCCGAGGGATTTTTGTGCGCTCGCCATCACCATCCGAACCGAAGCCTCAGGTGCCCCCGGCGACGGACGCCGGGGGCGCCCATTGTCACTGGCCGGTGGTCACCGTCGTGAAGGCGCGATTGACCAGACGCTGGGTCCGCGCGTCGTAAGCCTCCTTGGTGTAAAGCTTGGCCAGAACCTCATCGCTCGGATAGACGGCCGGATCGTTTCGGATCTCGGGATCGACAAATTCCTGGCTCGCCTTGTTGCCATTGGCGTAGACGACGTAATTCGTCGCCTTGGCGATGACTTCGGGCCGCATCAGATAGTCGATGAAGGCGTGGGCGTTTTCGGGATGCGGCGCGTCCGCCGGAATGGCGAGCTGATCGAACCACATGCGGGCGCCCTCCTTGGGGATCGAATAGGCAATCTCGACCCCCTGCCCGGCCTCGGCTGCCCGATCCCGCGCCTGAAAAATGTCGCCGGAATAGCCATAGGCCACGCAGATATCGCCATTGGCGAGCGCGTTGATGTATTCTGACGAATGGAACTTGCGCACATAGGGCCGCACCTTGAGGAGCAGTTCCTCGGCCTTCTTGATGTCTTCGGGACTGGTGGAGTCCGGATCGAGGCCAAGATAGTTGAGCGCCGCCGGAATCACCTCGGTCGCCGCGTCCAGCATCATGATGCCGCAATCGGCGAGCTTTTCGGCATATTGCGGGTCGAAGATCAGATCCCAGGAGTCGGTCGGCGCGTTCGGAAGGCGTTCTTCAACCATTTTCTGGTTATACCCGATTCCCGTGGTTCCCCACATGTAATTAACCGAATAATCGTTGACTTTGTCGTATTCGGCCACGCGGTCGGAAATGACCTCCCACATATTACCGAGATTGCTCAGCTTCGACTTGTCGAGCGGCTGCATCAGCCCGGCCTCGATCTGGCGCACCAGATACTCGGTCGACGGCACCACCACGTCGTAGCCACTGCCGCCGGCGAACAGCTTGGTGTCGAGAATGTCGTTGGAATCATAGACGTCGTAGACGACCTTGATCCCGGTCTCCTTGGTGAATTCCTCAAGGATCGAATCGTCGATATAGTCCGACCAATTATAGACGTTGACGACCTTTTCCTCCTGCGCGGCAGCCGCGCCGATTCCGCCGACGCCTATGGCGAGCGCGGTCGCTCCGATCATCGCGATGGTTCGTCTCATCTGCTTTCGACTCCCTGTCCGTATTGACGCACCGGTCATGCCGTCGATCGTAACCGGTTCGCATCCCGGTCGAGAGTTAAGAACATCGGCGAGCCGATTCCTAGAGGCTCGCACCATGCGCGGCGGAAGAATTGCGGGAGCAGCTATTTTTGTCCCGATCGCCGCATGAACCGCGCAGCCGGCCCATAAGCGTCAAGTGCGCCCGGCACCAATCGGTCGCTGGCGTCGCGAAAGCCGAAACGCGACCAGAACGGCGTGGTGCCGTGGACGGACACCAGGCTCGTGCACGGGTAGACGACGGCAAGTTCGAGAAGCGTCTCCACGACGACGCGCGAATGGCCGGCCCCCCGTCTTTCCGGCGCGACGACGACATCGTGGATGTAGAAGCAGTCGGCGTGCTTGGGCAGGGCACCGAGAACGGCGTCGAGTTTCGGCGGCGCACCGCCCCGCCAGGGATGGCCGATGGCATAGCCGAGGACTGGACCGTCCGCCTCGCCGAGAACCAGGCAGCCGCGCGGATAAAGCCGCAACCGATCGCGGAACACGGCCGCGTCCTCCGGCAAATCCGGGTGGACGCGCTCGGCCAGTCCCGCCACGCCAGCGAGATCGCCCGCGAGCATGGGCCGCCAGACGGGCCTCATACGGACACGACGATCACGCCGCGCTCCGTCTGAAGGGAGCGTTCGCGCCGAACGGTTCGAAGCAGCGACAAGCCGCGTCTCAAGCGTGATGCTTGGCGTACCAGGCAAGCACGAGAGCCGTGCCGAGCATGAGGGCCGGCGCACCGAAATACGCAAAAAGCTCGAAATTCGTCATCGATCGAGCCTCCTCAAGAGTGATCGTCCCGCCGAATGTAGGAGGTAACCTATGACGAGGCAAATGAGGAAGGCCAAAGAAGCCTGGGACAATCCGACCGCCGCCGTTTGAAAGATCGCCGCTCATCGCGGCGCGACGCCACCCGTGATGACGGTGCCGGCAGCCAGAATGTTCAGAAAGTTGGCCGTCAATTTCAGCCGCTCCCTGTCGCCTTCCGTCATTCGATCTCGAGCTCTCCGAAATCTACTCTACACGTCGTCCCCCATCGGGGGACCGCCTGAAGTTTCAGGATGGTTCATGATCGATGCTTCTGCCCCTCGCCGTAGAACAGTTTCTCCCAGGCCTTGTGCGCCTTGTAGCCCTCGCGGATGAACGGCGTGAACACCGCCATGTTCAACACCGCCTTGTTGGTGAGATTGGCCGGGAATATCGTCGGCTTCTCGAAATCGACGAAGAGCACCACCCGCACCTGGTCCGAATGGTTCCAGGCCTCGTGCTCATAGGCATCGTCGAAGATCAAAGCCTCACCCTCGCGCCAGTGGCGGGTCTGATCGTCGATACGGATGCCGACCTTGTCCGGCGCGTCCGGCACGATCAGTCCGAGATGGAAGCGCAGCACGCCATTATACGGCCCGCGATGCGGCGGCAGATGCTTGCCCGGCTCGAAGATCGAGAACATCGCCGATTTGAGCCCTGGGATCTTCTGCAGGATGCGCCAGGTTTGCGGGCATTGCCGGATCGCCTCCTCCGACTTGATGCCGTAGCCGCAAAGAAAGAACGTCTTCCAGTTCTGGTCCGAGGAGATCGAACGGACTTCCGAGGAAATTTCGTGAAAGGCCGGCAATTCGCCCTTGCGCACCAGGATCTTGTCGAGTTCGGCGCGGATCAGCCGCCATTCCGCCTCGACCTCCCGCGCCCAGGGAAAATCATCGGTCGGGAAAATCGGGGGATTGCCGACCGCCGAGTACTTGAGGTTGAGCTTTTCGGCGCCATCGACGAGGCGCTGGACCGATCGGGCGACGACGCCATCGCCTCCCATCGTGTCCTCGAGCCCCTCGGTCTTCTGGTTCTGCTGGCTGACGCTCTTGTCCATCGGTTCCCGCTCTGCATTGGTCGGCTTCGGCCGGCGACGCTGCTCGCGCTTGCCGCCTCGCCCCGCATCCCGGGGCGGCGGCGCGCCGGACTCCTGACGATCCGGTAATGGCGACGAAGCGTTACCCGCAGGCATTTGGGCATCCCCTACTGGAAATCAAATGCGCTCAGCCCGGTGACCATCTCGTCGAGGCCGAGCGGCCGGGTCAGCGGCGGCTCGGCGCGCGCAAGGCAGCCTTGCCGCTCGCACAGGCGGCAGGCCGGCCCGATCCTGGACGCCACGGATTTCGAGCCGAGATGGCGGCCATAGACCGTCTCGTCCTTGAAGCCGATGTCGCAGCCGATCAGGATCGCGGTCCGCCGGGGGCGTTCCTCGAACCCGGCCTGCAGACCCTCCAGGGTTCGCGCGAACAGCAAAAACTCGGCCCCGTCCGGCATCTCGGCGGTCTCGACCAGGATCTGCCCCGGCTGGGCGAAGGCGGCGTGGATCGGCAGCTTGGGACAGCCGCCGCCGAAACGCTGCACCGGAAAGCCACGCGCGCCGGCGCGGCGGAAGCGATTGCCGGCATTATCGACCTCCAGCATGAAGAAGGGCACGCCCGGCGCGCCCTGCCGCTGCAACATGGTCAGCCGGTTCGCCGCCTGCTCGAACGAGACCTGGAAGCGCCCGCGCAAAACGTCGATGTCGTAGGCCGCCCGCTCCGCCGCCGACTGAAACGCGCCATACGGCATCATCAGCGCGTGCGCGGCATAGCGCAAAAGCTCGAAACGGCCGAGCCGCCGGGCCTCGTCGCTGGAAAAGCCGAAGGTCTCGGTCTCGGCGGCGATGACGTCGCCGAAGGCGATCTGACAGGCCTCGAGGGCGGTCTCGCGGATGCGGTCGGCCGGCGCCAGCCGCTCGGAGAGAAACAGCCGACGGGAATGCCGGTCGAAGCGGCGGCGCCAGTTCGGCATGGTCTGCACCGGCAGGACGCGCACGGCGACGTCGTGCTCCTTGCGCATCCACGCCCTCAACGCGGCCATCAGATCGTCACCGGGGGCGAGGCTTTGATGAAAACCTTCGGCCGCGGTCTCGATCGCCGCGAAATAGTTCGGCCGTGTTTCGAAGACCTCGCGCACCTCGTCGATCGGCAACCGCGCCCCGGAAAGCCGCGTCTCGCGGCCCTCGCGCGCCAACAGCTCGGACAGATCGGTGAGCCGTCCCTGCTGCTCGCGATAGGCCCGATGCAGCTTGACGATTCCGGCGGCGGCATTGGGCGCCGCATCGGCGATTTCGAGGAGTTCCTGTTCGCCCGGCAATTCCCCCGCCAGCAACGGATCCGAGAAGACCTCCTTCAGCTCGTTGACCGAACCTCGCGATTCACCGCTTTGAAGGTCGCTCAGATCGATGTCGTAGGATCCCGACAGGCGCAGGATCAGCTGCACTGTCAGCGGCCGCTGGTTGCGTTCGATGAGATTGAGATAGGAGGGCGAAATGCCGAGCCCTTCGGCCATCGCCGTCTGGGTCAAGCCGAGCCCGTTGCGAATGCGCCGGATGCGCGGCCCGGCGAAGATCTTGTTCTCGGCCATCAGCGCCAACCGCCGAGGGGGGTCGGCGAGGCGGCGAGGCACGCCGCAATGTCAGCCGAACGGCGCCAGGGTCCGGGCCACCGCTGACCGCTCAGTGGCCGGCGGGAAGGCTCCCGCCGTTCAAACGCCGTAGGCAGGCCGGACCGGGCCCTCGCATGTAGTAACGCTCGGGATGGTAGGACGGCCGCACCAGACCCCGCAGCACCTGCACGTAACGCGTCAACACAGAAATCCCGCTCATCTTTCGCTCCACCGGCAAGCCCGCTCTCTCCTTGGGCGTAAGGGCAGGTTTGCAGAGAAAGTTTGAGATACATCGAAGACCTTGGCTAAAATTGTCACGATCGCCGGATCGGTGGCATTTAAGCGCCAGCGTTGCACGCGAACCACAGCCGGATCACACCTGACGGCACAGGCATCGGCTCGATTCATCGATATTACAATTTTTACAACTTTACAAGTCTGCGCTGTGAAAGCCTCGACAAGTCGACCAGAATTGCGTCTCCTTCCGGAATAGATCGATGGACAGGGTCTTTGTGCGGTGCAATTTCAATTGTCAGGCGCTGTCAAGAATCTGTCACAGATTCCTCGCGACAGTGATCGACAACAGAGGAATACCGCGATGACTGATTTTTACAATCTGGTCCCCTCCGCACCGGAAGGCCGCTTCGACAACATCACGCGCGACTATAGCGTGGCGGACGTGCAGCGTCTGCGCGGGTCGGTGCAGATCAAGTACACGCTCGCCGAGAATGGCGCCAATCGGCTGTGGCAGCTGATCCATTCGGAGGATTTCGTCAATTCGCTCGGGGCGATGACCGGCAACCAGGCGATGCAGCAGGTGCGCGCCGGCCTCAAGGCGATCTATCTCTCGGGCTGGCAGGTCGCCGCCGATGCCAACACCGCCTCCTCGATGTATCCCGATCAGTCGCTCTATCCGGCCAACGCCGCGCCGGAGCTTTGCCGGCGCATCAACCGCACATTGCAGCGCGCCGACCAGATCGAGCATGCCGAGGGCGAGATGTCGGTCGACACCTGGTTCGCGCCGATCGTCGCCGATGCGGAGGCTGGCTTCGGCGGCCCTCTCAACGCGTTCGAGATCATGAAGGCCTTCATCGAGGCGGGCGCCGCCGGCGTCCACTACGAGGACCAGCTCGCATCCGAGAAAAAGTGCGGCCATCTCGGCGGCAAGGTGCTGATCCCGACCAAGGCGCATATCCGCACCCTCTCGGCCGCGCGCCTCGCCGCCGACGTCATGGGCGTGCCCTCGCTGGTCATCGCCCGCACCGACGCCGAGGCCGCCAAGCTTCTGACCTCCGACATCGACGAGCGCGACCGGATGTTCGTCGATTACGACGCCGGACGGACGGCCGAGGGCTTTTACCGGGTCAAGAACGGGCTCGAGCCCTGCATCGCCCGCGCCATCGCCTATGCGGACTATTCCGACCTGATCTGGTGCGAGACCTCCAAGCCCGATCTCGACCAGGCGCGGCGCTTCGCCGAAGCGGTGAAGAAGGAGCATCCGAACCAGATGCTCGCCTATAACTGCTCGCCCTCCTTCAACTGGAAGAAGCATCTCGACGACGCCACGATCGCCAGGTTTCAGCGCGAGCTCGGCGCGATGGGCTACAAGTTCCAGTTCATCACGCTGGCCGGCTTCCATCAGTTGAACCACGGCATGTTCGAGCTCGCCCGCGGCTACAAGGACCGGCAGATGGCGGCCTATTCACAGCTGCAGGAAGCCGAGTTCGCATCGGAAGCGGACGGCTATACCGCCACCAAGCACCAGCGCGAGGTCGGCACAGGCTATTTCGACGCCGTGTCGATGGCGATCAGCGGCGGCCTGTCCTCGACCACCGCCATGGGCGAATCCACCGAGAGCGACCAGTTCAAGCCGCAAGCGCCGGTCCGCGAAGCCGCGGAATAAACGCCAGGCGGGCCGGATCGCCGTCGGCGACCACCGGCCCGCTCCCCTCCCAAGTTTGGATCATCGAAGGCTGGTCCGCCTGATCGGCAACCAGCGAAATTTTGGAGAAGAACGATGAGCGCAGTCGCAAACGACCAGGAACGCCCGCGCACCCGCGTCAAGGAACGCGCCGAGGAGCAGTCGTCGGCCATGGACGACGCCCAGCAGACCGCGATCCGGATGCTGGCCAACGATCTGCACCGGCTCAATCAGTCGGTCATGAAGGCGGTGGAATCCGGTGTGTCGGTCGAGTTGGTCCGCTCCGCCCGCCATCATTCCGGCAACGGCAATTGGGGCGATCTCCTGATCCCCGTGGTGGTCAAGACCGAGGGCTGAGCTTTCCCCAAGAGCGATAGGACGGGCGCCCTCATGCGTGCCCGTCCTGCTCCGCGCGATCGTCCGATCGCCATCCCTTCCCCCGCCTGCGCCGCAAGGCTATGCTGAACATCCCAGCCGCATGGCGCCGAAGGACTGCATGGCCGACACCTCCAGCACAAAACCACCGCGTAGCGGCGTTCCCGCGCGAGTCGCCCGCCACAAGGCCAAAGCCAAGGCCGGCGGCAACGAACCCAGCCCGATCAAGGGCGCCAAGATGACGGTCAAGCGCGACCTCGGTCCGCTGCACCTGTCGGCCGACGAACACCCCGCTTTTCTGGACTCCAAGCGCGGGGTTGCGTCGATGTCCGAGGCCGGCGACTGGCTTCGCTCCCGCGGCATCGACGATCTGGAATGCATCACGCCGGATCTCGCGGGCGTCGCGCGCGGCAAGATGATGCCGGCGAAGAAGTTCGTCGCCAACACCTCGCTGGCCCTGCCCTCGGCCCTGTTCATGCACACCATCTCCGGTGAATATCCGGAAGAGAGTGGCGACTTTCGCTATTCGCCCAATGACGGCGACCTGAAGCTGGTGCCGGATCTCTCGACGCTGTCGCTGGTTCCCTGGGAGAGCGACCCGACCGCCCAGGTGATCTGCGATCTCGTCGACCAGAGCGGCGCGGCCGTCGCCTACACGCCGCGCAACGTCCTGAAACGCGTGATGGCGCTCTACGAGGCGCGCGGCTGGAAGCCGGTGGTAGCACCCGAAATCGAATTCTATCTGGTCTCCAAGAACGTCGATCCCGACTATCCGCTGGTGCCCCCGATCGGCCGATCCGGCCGGCAGATCCAGAGCGGACAGTCCTATTCCATCGCCGGCGTCAACGAATTCGACGAGCTCATCGACGACATCTACGACTTCTCCGACGCGCAAGGGCTGGAGATCGACACGCTGATCCACGAGGAGGGCGCCGCCCAGCTCGAGATCAATCTGCGCCATGGCGACCCGCTGGAACTTGCCGATCAGGTTTTCATGTTCAAGCGCACCATCCGCGAGGCGGCGCTTGGCCAGGACATCTACGCCACCTTCATGGCCAAGCCGATCCAGGGCCAGCCGGGTTCGGCCATGCACATCCACCAGTCGGTGATCGATCGCGCGAGCGGCCGCAATGCGTTCTCCAACGCGGACGGCTCGGCCTCGGAGCTGTTCTTTTCCTTTATCGGCGGCATGCAGCAATACGTGCCCTGCGCGCTGATCATGATGGCGCCCTATGTCAATTCCTACCGGCGCCTGACCTACGGCATGAGCGCGCCGACCAACAATGCCTGGGGCTACGACAACCGCACGACGGCCTTCCGCGTTCCGACCTCCGATCCGGCCGGGCGGCGGGTGGAGAACCGGCTGCCCTCCTCCGATGCCAATCCCTATCTCGCCATCGCGGCCTCGCTTGCCTGTGGCTATCTCGGCATGGTGAACGGCCTTCGGCCCGACGAGCCGACGGACCGCACGGTGAACGAGGGCGGCGGCATCTCGCTGCCGCGTGGCCTGCTCGAAGCCGTCGCCGCCTTCGAGGCGGAGGAGGCGTTCCACGAGGTGTTCAGCCGCGAATTCGTCGGCACCTATGCCGGCATCAAGCGCGGCGAGCACGAGACCTTCATGCAGGTCATCAGCCCCTGGGAACGCGAGTTCCTGCTGCTTCAAGTCTGACCGTGGGCGCCTACCAGTCCCCCATCGCGCCGGGCCGCTCCTGGTACGAGGACAGCGTCGAACGGCCGAGCTATCCGGCCTTGGGCGAAAGCCTGTCGGTCGACGTCGTGGTCGTCGGTGGCGGCTTCACGGGCCTGTCGGCGGCGGTGCATCTGGCGCGCGCCGGCGTCCGCGTCGCGCTCTTGGAGGCGCATCGCTTCGGCGACGGGGCATCGGGCCGCAATGGCGGCCAGCTGGGCACCGGCCAGCGGCTGGCGCCATCGGAAATCGAGGCCGCCTACGGCTTCGCGCGGTCGAAGGCATTGTTCGACCTTGCCGAGGCGGCGAAGGCGCATCTCACCGACTTCGTCGAGACCAACGGCATCGACGTCGACTATCGCCCCGGTCAGCTGTCGGTCGCCCACAAGCGCCGCTATCTCGACGACTATCGCAAAGAGGTCGACGATCTGGCGGCCCGCTACGACTACCCGCATATGCGCTACATGGAGGCCGGGGAGACCGCCGAGCGGCTGGGCTCGGCCCGCTATTTCGGCGGCATCCGCGACACCGGCACCGGCCACATCAACCCGATGAAACTGGTCGTCGGCAGCGCGCGCGTCGCCGCCGAGGCCGGAGCGCTGCTGTTCGAACAGACCGAGGTCGAGCGGCTGGAGCGCCGCGGCGGCAAAATCGTCGCCACGACGGCCGCCGGCACGGTCACCTCCGAGCGGGCGCTGATCGCCACCAACGCCTATGGCACCGGACTGCATCGCGCCATCGATGCCCATGTCATGCCGATCGGCTCGTTCATCGGAGCGACCGAACCGCTCGCCGACCCCGACGCCATTCTGCCGGGCGGCGAGGCCTGCAACGATTCACGCTTCGTCGTGCGCTATTTCCGCAAGAGCCGCGACGGCCGGCTGCTGTTCGGGGGGCGCGAAGCCTATACGTCGGCGACCGGCGACATCGCGCGGCACATCCTCAAGCAGATCGCCGAAGTCTATCCGCATCTGGCCGATGTCCGCCTCACCCATGCCTGGGGCGGCGCCGTCGGCATCACGATGGAGCGGCTGCCCTATGTGCGCACCCTGGAGCCGGCCATCACGACGATCGGCGGCTTTTCCGGCCACGGCGTGATGCTGGCGAATTTCGCCGGCCGGCTCTACGCCGATCGGGTCACGGGCCAGGAGGATCGGCTGGCCGCATTCGAGGCCCTGCGGATACCGGCGTTTCCGGGCGGCAGGCTCGCCCGCGCGCCGCTCCTGTTCCTGGCGATGACCTGGTTTTCCCTGCGCGACAGGATCTGACGCCCCGGGCGGCTTGGAAATCAGGGCTAGGGCGGCGGCACGGCTGGCGAATCCGGGATCGGTTCGTCGCCGCCGGCAGGACAGGTCTCCATCGACGAATGTCGGCGTCTCCGGCGTCCGTTTCTGCTACACTGTGAATCTGCCGAGCCGATGACGGCTTGCGCCTCAATCAGCAGGGAAAAGGTCGATGAAGGAAAGCAAGGGAAAGTCGAAAAAGGTGCAGGCGCCGAAGCCGAACGCCTCCCAGCCCAGTCAGAAGGGAAATGTCGCAACGCCGCCGAAACCGAAGAAGTAGCGGGCGGGGTCGGGCATCAGCCGCGAAAGCCGCCTCAAGCCCGTGCTGCCGCCGCAGCGCGGATGGAGGGGTGAACGCGGCACAATTTTCTCGGCGAGATCGCTGCCGCCCCCGCTTCATGGCTGGCGCCCGCTGGGGCCGGATCATCATCGCGTTTTCGTGAGGGGATGGCCTTTGGTCATTGATCCGCCGACCCGATACCTAGTTGCCTGTCGGTAGAGCCACTCGCGCGGGTGGCGGAAAGACAGCCCAGCGGAGATCTTCGATGCGAAAATTACTGGCGATCCTCATCCTGTCCGTCGCGACGCCGGCGACCGCCCAGACCGGCGGGGTCTCGGTGACGCCGCTGGGCAGCCATGACGGCGAGTTCTGCGCCCTCGATCGGGCGATGGTCTTCGAGGATCCCGACGGCACGCGCATCCTCTACGATGCCGGGCGGACCGTCGCGGGGGCCGAGGATCCTCGTCTTGGCAACATCGACGCGGTTCTGGTCAGCCATGTTCACGGCGACCATCTCGGCGACAAGCGGATCGAGGCGGTCAATTCCGGCGAGTGCGGGTCGCCCGAAATGCCGGTCGTTACGACGCCCAACTCCAACAGCGCCGAGATCGCGGCCGGCAAGAACGCCAAGATCGTCGTCGGCAGCGAGATGGCGCAGTTCTTTTCCAACAAGATCGGCAAGCTCGGCGGCGACGCGAGTTCGGTCCAGCTCGTGCGCTTCGGCGCATCGCGAAAAGTCGGCGGCGTCAGCATCACCACGGTGCCGGCCGTCCATTCGAACGGGCTTTCGGGCGACTTCATCGAGGGTCGGCTGGGCGAGGATCTGAAGGAAGCCGGGCTCAACGCCTATGTCGGCCCGCCGACCGGCTACGTCCTGACGTTCTCCAACGGCCTCAGCGTCTATCTGTCGGGCGACACCGGCGTGACCGCCGAACAGGAGACCGTCGTTCGCCGACAGTATGGCGCCAGGCTCGTGGTCATGAATATCGGCGATGTCTTCACGACCGGCCCGACGGAAGCCGCCTTCGTCATCGACGAACTGGTCAAGCCGGGCTCGGTGATTCCGTCCCACGCCAACGAGCCCGCGACCGAGAACGGCGAGGTCGTCGCCGGAAGCAAGACCGCCGCCTTCATTGAGGCGACGACAACCGCCGCGCATGTGCCGCTCAGCGGCAGGACCATGACTTTCGATGCCGAAGGGACGTGCACCGACGGCTGCTGAGGCTGCCGTCACATGGCGGCCCGGCGGTTCGCCGCCATGCGACCCCGCGCAGCGATCCGGCTTGCCTGACGCCCCGGCGCCATTAGTGTAGGCGCGCCTATGCTCGCCATGCTGGAGTTCGCCATGTGGTCCCGCCTTTCCGCCGCCGCCGTCGCGGTTCTGCTGCTGTCCGCCCCGGCCTTCGCCGACGTGAAGGAGAGAATCGCGGCCCTCGCGCCTTCGGGGCTGGTGCTCGTGCTGGATGCGGACGGCAACGAACTGGTCGCGCAAAATGCCGACGACCCCTTCGTTCCCGCTTCCGTCGCCAAACTCGTCACGGCATGGCTGGCGATGGAGGTCCTGGGCGGGGACTATCGCTTCAAGACCCGCTTCTATCTGGACGACGACCGGGTGCTGTATGTGCGCGGCGGCGGCGACCCGTTCCTGGTCTCCGAGGAACTGGCGCTGCTCGCGCCCGAACTTCTCGCCGAGGCCGGCACGGAGCCCTTTGCCCGGATGGTGATCGACTCCAGCTACTACCCCGCCGATCTTCGCATACCGGGCATCGAGGCCACCGACGAGGCCTATGACGCGCTGAACGCGGCGCTCGCGGTGAATTTCAACACGATCAATGCCGTGCGCAACGGCAAGACCGTCCGCTCCGCCGAGGAGCAGACCCCGATCACCCCGCTGGCGATCGCCCAGTTCCGGGCGCGCGGTCCGAACGGGCGCAGCCGGATCAGCCTGACCCAGGAGGACCCGGGCATAGGCGTCAGATATGCCGGCGAATTGATCGCCGCCTTCATCGAGAAGGCCGGCGGCGGCGTCGAGGGCGAGATTGCGATCGGCTCCGTTCCCGCCGGGCTGGAGCCGGTCTACGTGCACAACCAGTCGCGCGACTTGTCGGAAATTTTGCGGCAGATGCTCATCGGCTCGAACAACTATATCGCCAACCAGATCTTTCTGGAGATCGGCGCCGATCGCAGCGGCGGGCCTGTCAGCCTGGAAAAGTCGCTCGCGGTGACGCGGGAGATCTTCGCCAAACACGATCTCGCCGACGCGATCCAGCTGGTGGAAGGCTCCGGCATCAGCCGCGACAACCGCTTTACGGCGCGCGGCGTTGCCCGGGTTCTCGACGGCTTCGCGCCGCATGCCGAGCTGCTGCGCGGTACAAAAAAGGGCTCGCGCTACAAGACCGGCACCTTCTCAGGCGTCAGCACCTTGGCCGGCTACGCCAAGACCGACGACCATGGCGACGTCCGCTTCGTCATCTCGCTGAAGGGTGGCGGCAAGCTGCGCTTCCGGCTGCTCGAAACCATCGAACGGGGGTTGTAGGGGGAGGCTGTCGTGGAGGCGAAAACGCGTCGGCCGTGACCCGTGGCGGTCTTCGCCGGCGTCGCCAGGTGGCCAAGCCGGTGCTGGTCGCGGCCGGCACCGGCGCGCGGGTGGAGGGAGGGCAGCTTGGAAATAGTTGTTTCGGACCGATACCGTTGAAAAAGTCAGGAACCAGCACGAGCCGGCCCCACGAGAAAACCTTCAACCGAGTAGACCAGACTGCGTAGCGTCGACCGCGGCAAGAACGCGCCGCGCCAGTTCCTCATCCCGTGGCGGGTTATTGCAAAAGACAGGGACGCCCGGAAATTGGGCCGCCCATGCATCATGCTCCGCCGAGGCTGTATACAGGACGACCGGAATGCGCCTACGCCTGAGAACACTGAGGGCGACGTGCGGGAGCATTCCCTGCCCATCGAGACCGACCACGGCGCCATCGCGATCACAGACAAGCAACTCTCGCAAGCACGACGGCAGTGATGAGCATCTCCAAGCGACACCAATGTCGGAAATAACATCCTCCAGGTATGCCGCAACGACAGGATCGCTCTCGATCACCAAAATCTCGAACTCCGATCGCGTGGTCACTCGACCCGGATCCGGTGAGTTCGGCGCCAGGGCAGTATAGGGACGCCCCTCACCCGCCGAACTATTGTCCCAACTCGGCATTTCGAGTCATCGCTTCGGCGGACCGGCAGGTGACCTTCGGGTACACGTCTCCCTTCAAGAGGCGAGAGCGAGCCGCCGAAATCATGCCGTCACGCATGCATCCAGAGACGCCTGTGCTCGGCTCCGGGATCGTGTACCAGTGAACCGCGGTCGTCCGCTGGCACTCGCTGGCGGGTATGGAACTCAAGCAAATCGCGATTGCAGCAAAAAATTCCATTCATGCCTCCAAATCATTTCGCGTCAAAAAGAAAAATGGATATCGGCGAAGTGAAAAATCCGACCGATCGATGCGTAGCGCGGCGAAAATCGAAGCAAGCCGCGAATATATTCGGTATATTCGTGGTTCTCGAAGCAAAAAAGCGGCATCGAATTCCTGTTGACCGCGATATTTTGCTGTCAGATCCAGACGGATCCCGAGATTCCTGAACGGACAGTCTCGTTTATCGGGTTGACGGTGCACATCCCCTAATTGGGGTATGTTCCAACAGTATTATCGAGATAATTTTCGGTCTGCGATCGGTCGGTCGATCGCGCTAGGGCGCATGCAGCAAGGCGACAAGCTGGCTCTGGCGATGCGTGCCTGTCTTGGCGAAGATGGACTTCAAGTGGGTGCGAACCGTATGGACGGAATTGCCCCGCATCTCGGCAATCTCACCAAGCGACGCACCCAAGGCAAACGCCGCTGCAATTTCACCCTCTGCTTGGGTCAACCCGTAGCGGCGTTGTAAATCGAGAGGCGGTGCCCCCTTGGAAACGGCTTGAAGATTGATGCCGAAAACCCGCCGATTGACCGAATCTGTAAGCCCGTTCGCTGCGGAAGCAGGAAATTCCCACAAGATGTAATCATGGCCATCGTCGCCGGGGAGACGCATCGGCTCATCCCCTCTCGCGAAATCGCCCGCGAACATTGCATTCAACACCCTATCCGCGGCCGGATGGCGGGCGCGGATACGGCCCTGCGATACGTAGATGGCTGCTGCCGAATCAAGGGCTTGCCGGCCACTGCCGCTTGCCTCGATGACACGTCCGGCCTGATCGGTCATGATGAGTCCACCAGCGACGTTCTGCAATAATCGCTGCGCCTCAAGCATCTGTTCGGTCATCTCTCGCAAGTGTCGACGAATTGCGAGGGCCCGTTTCAGATGCGGTGCCAAAGCGTTGATGAGGCGCAGTTCCTTGGTCGAGAAAGCCCCCCCTCGCTGCCCCCTGTAGATCAGCAAATCAGTGAGCCGGCCGTCGTTTCTCTCCAAGACAAGTAGCTGACCTTCGGTAATTCCTTGCGGCTGCAGGATCGCCGCGACAGAAGGATCGCGATCCCACTCACCCGGCTCGAAGCCTGAACGCATGTCGAAAGCTCTGGACACGGGACCCGTCAGAAGAGACCGCACACCGGAATTCTCCTCCGCGGTCGCAAACCGCTCGAAATGCGTTTTGACCCGCTCCAGATCGAATCTGCTCGTTTTTAGGAAGTGATCGTCCTGGCGCGCAATCCCATTGTCGTCAATGACGACAGCAGCCTCTAAAAAGACTTCGCTCAACGCATCCGATACGTCTTGCCACCCATCCTCAGGCGCTACTGAAGCTTCATAGATGACGGAGGTGATACGCTCGAATTCATCGAGGAATTTCAAGGAACCCTCCAGACCTTACGCAACCCGGTGCAGGCGATGTGACGCTAGTCCATATTGACAACAAATGGCCTGACTGGGCGCTCCATCATGCGCGCTGCCTCTCCCAAGGGCAAGAATCGGGTCCGACAAGGAAACTTGGCTGACAGTGGCGATGTGCGAGATAGCGCCGTCGAACACGGCTCTTTCGGACCGGTGGTACGATTCGCAACAGAGCCAGATTGCGCCAACCGGAAACCGTCTTTGCGTTGAGATCCTCGTGGCGCCGAGGCGCGCGCCAGCGGTCTCGACTGTCATTTCGCCTACCGCCTCAGCACGAACACCGCCTGCTGGCCGAACAGGTTCCAGAACGCCCAGGGCATCTTCATCCCCATCTTCTGGCCGGTGGCGTCGATCGCCATGGCGACCGCGACCGTCGCGCCGATCTCGTCGGCCAGCGCGACGAAATCCCGGATGGTGCAGAAATGGATGTTCGGCGTGTCGTACCAGGAATGCGTCAGGTTCCGCGTCACCGGCATGCGGCCGTAGAGGCCCAGCGACAGGCGGATCGACCAATGGCCGAAATTCGGGAACGACACGATCGCCCGCTCGCCGATCCTGAGGAGTTCGGTCAGCACCGTCTTCGGATTGCGTGTCGCCTGGATGGTCTGCGACAGGATGACGAAGTCGAAGGCGTCGTCGGGATAATAGACGAGATCGCGGTCGGCATCGCCCTGGATGACCGACAGGCCGCGCCCGACGCACTCGTTGACGCCGGCCTGGCTGAGCTCGACGCCGCGTCCGTCGACCCGCCGGCGCCGTTCCAGCAGCGACAGGAGCGAGCCATCCCCGCAGCCGACGTCGAGCACGCGGCTTCCCGGCGTCACCAGCCCGGCGATCAGCTCCAGATCGATACGGGTCGAGGCATTCGCCGTGACGGTCTCGCTTGTCGGAACGGGCGTATCCAGAACCGCCATCGTCAAAGCCCCCTTGCCCGCGCGGCCGACGAGATGAAGCCGTCGATCGCGGCGAAGAATTCCGGCTCATGGAGGAGGAAGGCGTCGTGGCCCCGGTCGGTCTCGATCTCGACGAAGGAGACCGAAGCGGCGGCGGCGTTGAGCGCATGCACGACGGCGCGGTTCTCCCCGGTCGGAAACAGCCAGTCGGAGGAGAACGAGACGAGACAAAAGCGCGTGGTGGCGTCGCGGAACGCCTCGGCGAGGCTGCCGCCGTAATCCGCCGCGATGTCGAAATAGTCCATCGAGCGGGTCATGTAGAGATAGGAATTGGCGTCGAAGCGGTCGACGAAGGTCATCCCCTGGTGCCTGAGATAGCTCTCGATCTGGAAATCGGCGTCGAAGCCGAAGCCGAGCGTTTCGCGATCCTGCAGATTGCGCCCGAACTTGCGGTGCAACGCCGTCTCCGACAGATAGGTGACGTGTGCCGCCATCCGCGCGACCGCCAGTCCCTTGTGCGGCCGCTTGCCGACGGCGTAGTAGCGCCCGCCATGCCAGTCGGGATCGGCTATCACCGCCTGCCGCCCGACCGCGTGGAAGGCGATATTCTGGGACGAGTGGCGCGCGCCGGTGGCGATCGGCAGGGCGGCGAAGACCTTGTCGGGATAGCTCACCGTCCATTGCAGCACCTGCATGCCGCCCATCGAGCCGCCGATGACGGCGAACAGCGTGTCGATACCGAGTCGTTTCACCAGCATCGCCTGCGCCCGCACCATGTCGGGAATGGTGATCACCGGCAGGTCGAGCCCGTAGGGCTCCCCGGTCGCCGGATCGATCGAGGCGGGGCCGGTGGAGCCCATGCAGCCGCCGATGACATTCGAGCAGATGACGAAATATTTCGACGTGTCGATCGGCTTGCCTTCGCCGATGATCGAGTTCCACCAGCCCGGCTTGCCGGTCACCGGCGACTGGCTGGCGACGTAATGATCGCCGGTCAGAGCATGGCAGACGAGGATGGCGTTTGATTTGTCGGCGTTCAGGGTCCCGTATGTGTTGTAGGCGATCTGGAACGGCGAAAGGTCGCGGCCGGCGTCGAGACGCAGCGGCTCGTCCGCGCCGAAATAGGCGACGGGGCTCGACGGATGGTTCGCCTCGCGACTGCCGGCCGCGTATTCCAGATCTTCGGTCGAGACGTCGACGCTCATGTCCATCCCGCTTGATGATACGCGCCGGCCGGCGCAACGGGTGTCGCGGCGACCGGCGGTGTTCGGGTTCAGGGGGCACAGATACGCATTCACGCCCGCTGCGGCAATCGTCGCGCCGGCCGGCGATCCGGATGCGGCGCTTTGCCAAGCGCGCGCGGGGCCGGTAGAAGCGCTTGGCTAGGCAAAGAGGGAGCCCGAAACGCATGAGCGGAATCGTCACTGCCGATCCATCGCGGCTCGCCGAGCTCAGGGCGAAGATCGACGCCATCGACGAATCCGTGCATCGGCTCCTGATGCAGCGCGCCACCGTCATCGACGAATTGATCGAGGTGAAGGGCACCGCGAGAAACGGCGCCGCCTTCCGCCCCGGTCGTGAGGCCGACATGATGCGCCGGCTGGCCAGGCGCCATGAGGGCCACCTGCCGTTGACCGCGATGGAGCATCTGTGGCGCGAGATCATCTCCACCTTCACCGCTCTCCAGGCCCCGTTCGAGGTCGTCATCGCCGGTGACGGCGACCGTGTCGCCAGCGCCGACACGGCCCGGTTCTATTTCGGCTTTTCCGTTCCCCTGTCGATCGCCGCGTCGAGCCAGGCGGTGGTCGCCTCCATCGAGGCCGGTGGCGACAAGCTCGGCATCCTGCCGATCGGCGCGACCGGCCATCCCTGGTGGCAGGGGCTCGGCTCGGCCCAGATCGTCGCGCGGCTGCCCTTTTTCGACGAACCGGATCGGCCGGCGGCGACGCCCGCGCTGGTCATCGCGCCGCCGCTCGCCGATCCGGTGTCGCCGGAGATCGCCTGTTTTTCGGTGGATGGGCTGACCGCCCTGCCCCAGATCCCGGACGGCCTGACGGTGATCGCCGAGGCTCGCTACTGCACCGATCGCATCAGCGTCCTGGTCGCGACCGAAAAAGATGAGGCGTCGGTGGCCGCGGCGCTCGGTCCCGGCCTCGACATCCGGTCGATCGGGGGCTATGCGGCCCCGTTCCGGTCCCCATCCTGACGCCTGTCGCGCGACCGCGTCGCGATCGGTGCGCCAGCATCGGCGCCCCGCAGTCACCAACGAAAGTATACGGACGATGAGACCCGTTCCGAACAAGGGCGTCCTCGACATCGAGGCCTATGTGCCGGGAAAGAGCAAGGCGCCGGCCGGCGTGACGCTCTATAAGCTCTCCTCCAACGAGACACCGCTCGGTGCCGCGCCGGCGGCGCGCGAGGCGGCGATCGCGGCGCTGGCCCATCCCGAGCTCTATCCCGACGGTCAGGCAACCGAGCTGAAGCGCGCCATCGCCGAGGTGCATGGTCTCAACCCGCGCAACATTCTCTGCGGCAACGGCTCGGACGAGCTGCTCGGGCTCCTGTGCCAGTGCTATCTCGCGCCCGGCGACGAGGCGATTCACACCGAGCACGGCTTTCTGGTCTACCGCATCCAGATTCTGGCGCGCGGCGCGACGCCGGTCGCGGTAAAGGAGACGAACGCCACCGCCGACGTCGACGCGATCCTGGCCGCCGTCACCGAGAAGACCAGGCTGGTCTTCCTGGCCAACCCGAACAACCCGACCGGCACCTACCTGCCGTTCGACGAGGTGCGGCGGCTGCATGCCGGCCTGCCGGGCAATGTCGTCCTCGTCCTCGACGCGGCCTATGCCGAATATGTCCGGCGCAACGATTACGGCGCCGGCATCGAGCTGGTCTCCTCGGCCGAGAACGTCGTGATGACCCGCACCTTCTCCAAGATCTATGGCCTCGCCGCCTTGCGGATCGGCTGGCTGTACGGGCCGGAAGCGATCGTCGACGCGCTCGACCGGGTGCGCGGGCCGTTCAATTTGAACGCCGCGGCGATTGCCGCCGGCGCGGCCGCCATCCGCGACCGCGGCTTCGTCGAACAGGCGGCCGACCACAACGCCCGCTGGCTCGAATGGACCACCGACGCGCTAACCAGCCTCGGCCTGACGGTGACGCCGAGCGTCGGCAATTTCGTCCTCGTCCACTTTCCCGACACGCCGGGCCGCACCGCCGCCGAGGCCGATGATTTCCTCACCGCGCGCGGCTTCATCCTGCGCCGCGTCGGCGGATACGGTTTTCCCAACGCGCTGCGCATGACCATCGGCACCGAGGAAGCCAATCGCAGCGCCGTCGCGGCGCTCGGCGCGTTTCTCGGCAAGGGGGAAGCATGAGCGAGCCGCTGTTCGACCGCGTTGCGCTGATCGGCATCGGCCTGATCGGTTCCTCGCTCGCCCATAACATCCGCGCCCACGGTCTCGCCCGGCATATCGCCATCACCACGCGGCGGGCCGAGACGCTGAAACGGGCCGAGGAACTGAAACTCGGCGACAGCTACCATCTCGACGCGGCCGAGGCGGTGCGCGGCGCCGACCTCGTCATCCTGTGCGTTCCGGTCGGCTCCTGCGGCGCCGTGACCAAGGAGATCGCCGGGGCGCTCGAACCCGGCGCGATCGTCACCGACGTCGGTTCGGTCAAGGGCGCGGTGGTCCAGCAGATGCGCCCGCATCTGCCGGAGACGGTGCATTTCGTGCCGGCCCATCCGATCGCCGGCACCGAGCAGTCCGGCCCCGACGCGGGCTTCCGCGAACTCTTCGAGAACCGCTGGTGCATCCTGACGCCGCCCGACGGCACCGACGCCGAGGCGATCGATCGGCTGAAGCGCTTCTGGGAAGGCTGCGGCTCGACCGTCGAAATCATGACGCCGGACCACCACGACCTGGTGCTCGCCATCGTCAGCCATGTGCCGCATCTGATCGCCTACAACATCGTCGGCACCGCCGCCGATCTGGAGACGGTGACCCAGCAGGAAGTGGTGAAATTCTCCGCCTCCGGCTTTCGCGATTTCACCCGCATCGCCGCCTCCGACCCGACCATGTGGCGGGACGTGTTCCTAAGCAACCGCGAGGCCGTCCTGGAGATGCTGGCGCGGTTTTCCGAGGACCTCGCCTCGCTGCAGCGGGCGATCCGCTGGGGCGACGGCGACACGCTGTTCGAGCTGTTCACCCGCACCCGCGCCATCCGCCGCGGCATCATCGAGGCCGGCCAGGACACCGCCGAGCCGGACTTTGGCCGCGAGCATGGCAGGCACGAGCCGGAGCGGAAATAAAGCGCACGCGCCAGGCCGCGGCCGGGCGCGCCCCGCTTGGCGGCTTCCGGCTCAGCGGTAGACCATTTCGATGCTTTCGAAGGCGCCGCGACGGTGGTCCGCGCGAAACAGGGTATGATCTGTCTTGAGGCGATCGGCCGCCTCTTCCGTGAAGCGCACGATGTCCGCGATGAAGAGCTTGCGCGGATTGGCGGCGGCGACGATGGAGGGTTCCACATCGTAGTCGATCTGACCCAGATCGTCGGACAGCGCATGTGACTGCGCCAGCGCCGCGCCGCACACCCGGGCATATGCCTTCCAGGATTTATAGCTCAGTTCCTCGAGATCGATGTCGTCGCGAAAGGGCGCCCGCTCCCGGCTCATGAAGCTCTCGCCATCGATCTCCACGGCACCGTAGAAGATGTCGCCGTGGGCAAGCTGCACCGTCTGGCCATGCAGAATGCGGTCGGCGTTGTCGCCCGCGTTGAAATCCGACGGTGGCGTCAGCCCGTCCAGGGCCGAGCGACGGGCGCGCTTGAACTCGATGATCAGATCGTCGGTGGCGTCCTTCGACGGGCCTTCGATGAGGACGTAGTAGCGCGGAAGTCCGAGGGACGCCGTGCCCTGACCATGCCGGACACAGACATCCTTGACCTTCAGCTCGCCGGCGCGGTCGGTCGCGTCGATCCCTTTCAGCTTGGCCAGCTGGTTGACGGCTTTCTGAAACTTTGCGACCTCGCTCGAGAGCGGTTGCAATTCGCCATTGGCGCGGAAGCCGCGGCCGGAAGGCTTGAGATAATCGTCCCAGAGCCAGTCGCGCCGCTCTTCCCAGGCTTCTTCGAACAAGCGCCGGATCACCTCGGGCGAATTGTCCATCCGGTAGGCGTCGTTCTTTTCGGTCGCGCGCTCGGCATAACCCTGCATGGCCTCAAGGTAGCCCTTGACGAATTTGCCTACGACCTTGCGTTGTTTCTTGCGCTTCATTCCCGACACTTCCTGGGCAGCGATCCAGAAGCCCACGGCGCCGCGTTTGATGTCCCAGGTGAAGGGCGCGTAGATCGTCTCGTCGAAATCGTTCACGCCGAAGATCGGCGCGCCGTCCTTGTCGGGCATGACCCCAAAGTTTTCGGGATGCACGTCGCCCAGAGCCATGACGGTGGGCATCTGCGCGTCGTCTCCGACCATGTCGCGGTAGAACAGCAGCGCGGTGCCTCGAAAGAATTTGAACAAGTCATCGGCCAGTTCGTCGAACTTCGTCCTTGCGCCGGGAGAACGCTGCTCGATGCGCCCCGCGTGGTCCTCGCGCAGGGTCGAGCGGACGTGTTCGCGCCGACGTTGACCGGTGAGCAGGACCGGCAGCACGACCGGCTCCCCCGCGGCGATACGAGCGGAGAGCTCCCGGAAGCTCTCGACGTCTCCCGCGGCCTTCCATGAGGCCTTGACTTCGGTCTTGGTCGTTTCGGTTTCGGCCGCCTTGGTCTTGCGCGCTTTGGCCATGCGTCCTCTCCCTGTTCCTAGTTCACGAGGTGATCGGAGCGGATCGGGTCGATCCGTTTTTCCTGCACGGGATTTGATTACACTCGGATGAGCGGGACGCGAGCGCGAAACCGGTACCCGCTTCTCTTATCCCGGTGTAGAAAGCGCGCGACAGGCCCAGCCGTTCCCTCGCCGGTCTGGCGCGCCCCGCGCTGCGGGCATGAGACCGCCGAGGGGGCCGGCTTCTCGCGGCGTCCGCCGCCCTCACCGTATCGCCGGCACCTGTCCGAGCGGAATGACGCCGGCCGAAAGGTTGCCATCGCGCAGGGTCAGCGCGACGATGTCGCGGCCGTTCTCCTGACGAGCGACGAAGCCGATCGCCGAAGCCACAGATTGGGCGATAGGGGCGAACTGCGGCATCGCCTCGCCCACAAGGGCCGCGATGCGCTGCGGGTCGGCGACGGCGAGTTCGAAATCGCCCGAGACGAGGCCATCCGCCGCGACCGCGAAGTCGCCCGACAACTCGGCGCTTGCCTCGCCGAAATCAAGCTTCAGCGAGCGCAGAGCCCCCTCCCGCCCGGCAAGCGCCTCTCCAAGCGTATCGCCGTCGATGCGCCCGGCAAGCCAGTCGGCGGCGCCGGTGAGGGTCAGGTCGGCGGCGGCATCGAAGACCGGCAAGGACGGTGCATCGGGGGCGACGACACGCCCGTCCGCGCTGGAAACGGCGATGTCGAGATCGCCGTCGCGGCGGCGCGCATGCGCTTCGAACCGGCCGGCCTCGAACAGCGGCAGGCGGCCGGCGGCGGGCTGGGCCAGCGCGACGACCGGCTGGTCGGCCACCAGCGCGAAACGGTCCATCCCCTCGGTCCAGAAGCTGGCGCTCGCCTGGGTCAGTTGCCAGCGGATGTCGAGCGGCGCCATCTGTTGCGCGTCGACGAGCAGCGGGCTGTCGAGTTCCGCGACGACGCGATTCGGCCGGTAGATCTGCGCCGCGGTTCTGAGCGCCCCGGCCGTCGCCCGCAGGCCTTGCCCGCGCGCATCGCCCGGCATTTCCAGCGTCACGGCGTCGCAGCGCACGCCGAGCCGGAATGGATAGCCGAAGACGCTGCGCCCCGCGCAACCGATCTCCGCGCCTTGCACGCGCGCGCCGGCGATGACCCGCGTGACCTGTGTTTCGAGCTGATCGGCGAGATAATACCAGGCGCCACTGAGCCCGCCGGCGAGAAGCAGCGCCACCCCGATGACCCAGACAAAGGCGCGTCCCGCGCCCGAAGTCTTCCCGCTTGACGCCGCCATGCCATTACCCTTTGTGAGCTCCGGGTCGGGCAAAACCGACGCACGGGGCATTTTGAGGGCAATGGACGATTTTTGGGTGTTTGGCTACGGCTCGCTGATCTGGCGGCCGGGCTTCGACTTCGAGGAGCGGGTCAAGGCGCGGCTGGCCGGCTATCACCGATCGCTGTGCGTGCGCTCCTTCGTGCATCGCGGCACGCCCGAGCGGCCCGGCCTTGTCTTCGGCCTCGACCGGGGCGGCTCCTGCGTCGGCATGGCGTTTCGCGTCAGGGGAGCGGCGCGGGAGGCGGTGGTCGAGTATCTGCGGGCGCGCGAACTCGTCACCCATGTCTATCGCGAGCAGACCCTGCCGGTGCGCCTCACCGACGGGCGCAATACGCGTGCACTGACTTATGTGGTCGATCGCGGCCACAGCCAGTATGCCGGCCGCGTGACCGCCGAGCATGCCGCCACGCTGGTCCGCCGCTCGCATGGCCAGTCCGGTCCGAACGTCGATTACGTCACCAGCGCGCTCGACCACATTCGCGAGATGGGGCTGAGGGACCGCTGGCTGGAGGATGTCGTCGCGAGGCTATAGGCTCGGCGCGCGGTCGGCGTGCCCGGCAGGCCCCGCCGGAAGGTGGCCGTCCCTGGCATGGGCTTCGGCCAGCAGCTCGCGCGACCGTGTCTCGATCGCCTTGCGCAGCCGGTCGAGAAACTCGCCGCGCGGCAGGCCCGGCTCGATAGGCTCGAGAATATCCGCGCGGATCGTCCCCGGGCGGCGGATGAACCGGCGCCGCGGCCAGTAAAGGCCGGAATTCAGCGCCACCGGCACGACGGGCAGTTGCAACGCCTCGTAAAGGCGGAATACCCCTTGGCGGTAGTCGGCCTCCGCGCCCGGCGCGGTCCGCGTGCCTTCCGGAAAGATGACGATCTGGCGGCTCTCCGCCACGGCCTTCTCGGCGCCCTCGATCATCGAGGCCACAGCCCCGCCGCGGCGCGCCCGGTCGACCGGGATCATCGCCATGCGCCTGGCGTACCAGCCGAAGAACGGGATCGCCAGCAGCTCCTTCTTGAGGATGAAGGTCGGCCGGTCGAGATCGGGCAGAAGCGCGAAGACATCCCAGAACGACTGGTGCTTCGCCGCGATGATCGCGGGCGCGAACGGAATGTATCGCTTGCCGGAGATCGATGCGCGGATGCCTGCGACATGTTCGAGCAGCCAGAGGCTGGACCGCGCCCAGTTCTTGACGATTCGCCAGGCCTTGTCCTCCGAGATCACGAAGAAGACCGGCGAGAAGAGCAGTAGTTGGCCGATGAGGTTGAGATAGAACAGGACGTTGAAGATGAGCGAGCGCAGCGTGGTCATCAAATCGATCGCTCCGACGGCATTCGGTGAGGAAGCGCGACGGCAAGGACACCGCCGCGCGTCGCCGGACGCTTTACGCCGCCATCGTCGGAAAATCGAGAGCCGATGCGTCCGAAGACGACGGCTGGTTGCGGCAACGGCCCGTTCCCCGTCAGTTGTCGAGGCGCGCGACTTGAGGGGAGACGCTGTCATCCTGGCCGAGACCGAGCAGGAAGCTGAACCGGGCCGCCACCAGTTTGATATATTCGCTCACCAGGACGCGCGCGCCGAGACCGTTCGGCAACTGGTTGGTGGGCCAGAGATCGTCGCGCTGAACGGCGTAAGGGGTTATCGAGCGCAGCGTGTCGATGCGTTCGAATTCGCGCAGCGAGCGCGGCATGTGATAGTCGCTGGTCACCAGAATGAGGTCCTCGAACCCATGTTCGCGGGCCCATCGGCTGGCTATCTCGGCATTGCCCACGGTGTTCAGCGCGGCACGATCGATGTCGACGCAGCATTCGAACCAGGCCAGATCGGTGCTGGTCATGCGCGCCAGCGTGTCGGCGCTGGTGCCCGGATTGACGCCGCTGATGAGCAGACGCCGACCGCGCCCATCCTTCAGGAGATCGATGGCCTGATCGATGCGGAGCGCACCGCCGGTGAGCACGACAATGCCATCGGCCGAATCGACCAGGTCGGGGCGCGACAGCAGGCTGACCTCCTCGGTAAAGCGTAGAAAGCCGCCGGCGAGATAGCCGAATACCGCCAGGCCGAGCGCCGCGACGGCCAATGTCAGCCATCGCCGACCGAACCAGCCGCGCGTGCGCCGCTGCGTCCGTTCGTCGCCGGATTCCATCTCGGGGGACCAGGCCGCCATTGTCATCCTGTCACTCTCGTCCCCGAATACGGCATAGTACGGGCAAGCCCTTCGTCGTGGCGATCCGCGCAGCCTGTGGCAATATGGTTAACGCCGTCTTACCGCTCCACCGGCGACAGCATGTCGATCGCCGCCAGATGGCGCATTACCGTCATGCGAGACGTAAACGCGGTCAGCCCACCGACGGTTGCAATCAGCACGACGACCCCGAAATAGCCCGCCCAGCCGATCGAAAACGACCCGAACAGCGCGCTGATCTGGTCGGCTTCGGGGGTGGCGCGGTTGCTTGTGGTCCACAAGCCCATGGCCGCGAACAGGACCAGCGCGACGGCGCCGCCGGCCACCGCGCCGACGAGCCCCAGGCGCAGGAAATGCCGCTCGAACTCGCCGGCGATGAAGGACGAACGGGCTCCGACGAAATGCAGGACCTCGATGATCTGGCGATTGCCCGACATCGCGCCGCGTGTGGCGAAGACGACGGTGAGCACGGTGGCGATCAGCACCAGCGTCAGCACCGCGACACCGACGAAGACGGTCGCTCGCGCCATGGTGACGAGACGCGAAACCCAGGCCCGGTGATCGTCGAGTTCGGCTGCCGGAACCGCGGCCCGCAGCCGCGTCGCCAGCGCGAAGAAGTCCGGTGGCTTGCCCTCGTCGATGGTGATGACGACGAGGCGCGGCACCGGCAGATCCTTCAGATCGAGCCCCTCGCCCAGCCACGGCTCCAGCAGCCTGGCGGTGGCCGCGTCATCGAGGATAGTCGCGTCGGCGATGCCTGGCGTCGCCAGCGCCAGGTCGCGAATGACGCCAAGCGTCGCCGCCATGTCGAGACCCTCTTCCGGCTTCACCTGAACCGTGATCTCGCGGGAAATGTCGTTCTGCCATTGGGATGCGGTATCGGAGACGAGCGTGACGGCGCCGACCGTGAGGCTGGCGAGAAACGTCATGATGGCGATCACCGTCATCAGCGCGCGGCCGGCGACATTGGCCGGCGGCACGATCGGCGTCTGCTGATCGCGGTGCGCCCACCCGCCGAGGCGCGCGACGAATTCGCGAAAATCCACCCATCGTTCCGCCAGATCAGTCATAGATATCCAGACGCCCGTCGGCCAGAACCAGACGGCGGGCGGAGACCTGCTCCATCAGGTCGAGGTCGTGCGTGGCGATGACCACCGCCGTCCCGGTTCGGTTGAGTTCCAGAAAAAGCCGCAGCAGCCGGCGGGCGAGCGGCGGATCGACATTGCCGGTCGGCTCGTCGGCCAGCAGGATGTCGGGTTGGTCGATCAGCGCGCGGGCGATCGCGGCGCGCTGTTTCTCGCCGCCCGACAGGACCACCGGCGACGCGTTCAACCGCTCGCCGAGGCCGACCCATTTGATCAGGTCGACGACGTCCTGGCGGTAGGATGCCTCGTCCTTGCCGCGCACGCGCAGCGGCAACGCGACGTTCTCATAGGTGGTGAGGTGCTCCAGTAGCCGGAAATCCTGGAACACGACACCGATCCGCCGCCGGATCGACGGCAGGTCCTTGCGCGCCAGCGTCGAAGCGTCGCGGCCGAGAACCGTGATCAGGCCGCGGGTCGGCTTGAGCGCCAGAAACAGCATGCGCAACAGGCTGGTCTTGCCCGCCCCCGAGGGTCCGGTGAGGAACTGGAAGGATTGCCGCTTGACCTCGAAGGACAGGTCGCGAAGCACCTCCGGCCCCATATCGTATCGCAGCCCGACATTTTCGAACCGAATCACGTCGGAGCGCTCCCATCTCGTCGTTGTCGTCCGCCCAGCATGCGTGCGACTGTGTTGTTTGTTGGTCGCGCAAACGTCAACCCCGCGTCGCGAAAGGCGTGGCTTCACGGTTTGTTAAGCATGATTCCTTACCCGTTCATAAACACGGCTAGACAGAGGATGCGATGACCGAGTTTGGCGGCACATCCCGGATGAAGGCGGGCCGGGCGAAGACTGGCCGGGCGACGGCGGGACCACGAAGCGCGCTTTCCCTTCCGTCTTCCCACACCGGTCCGCTCATCGATGGAACGGCCGAGGTGACGACCCGCCGGACGCTGCGAAAATCCGCCGCCGAGCTCGAGGCCGCGCGGCGCGCGGTGATGCTGGAACCCGAGGACGCCGAGCCAGCGGCCGCGCGCGCGCATTTCGGACAGCGCGCCACGCGCTTATCCGAAAGCGAGACGGGGTTTTCCGGCCAGCGCAACGCCGCGCCCGACCTCTTCTCCCCGGCCTTCGCCCTGTCCCGTCACGCCGCGTCCAGAGCGCCTGACGCGACCGAACGATCGATCCTGACCCGCGCCGGCGCGGCCCGCTTGCGCAACGCCGTCCTGGTCGTCTGCGGCTTTCTGATCGGCCTTCTCGCCGTTCCAGCGCTGCTTTTGTCCACCCCGCGATCGCCGATCGCCGCGCCTTTGAGCAACTCCAGCCTTTCCGGTCTCCTCATCCGCGACGTCGAGGCGAACATCGCGCCGCGCGGCGACGGCGCGGTTCTCTCGGTTGTCGGCACCCTGGCCAACGACACGACGGCGTCGGCGTTGCTTCCCCCGCTGCGCATCGTCCTGACCGGGCCGGGGGGCGACCTTCTCACCAAGCCGCTCAGGGCCGGCGTCGAACGGCTGGCTCCCGGCCAGTCGGTGCGCTTCGTCTCGGCCGTCGCGGTGTCCGCCGGCATCGCGGGCGACGTCAGCGTCCGCTTCGACGACTCCGGAAAGCCCCGCCCATGATCACCGTCAGGGGCAAGCAGATCGCGACCCTGTTCGACCAGGATCTGATCGCCGCGGAAGTGGCGCGTGTAGCAAATGACATTGCCGCGACGCCGTCGACGGACCTTCTGGTCATTTCGGTGCTGAAGGGCTCGTTCGTCTTCGCCGCCGACCTGATCCGGGCGCTGCATCGCGCGGGCCTCGCGCCCGAAGTCGAGTTCATCACGCTGTCCAGCTACGGCGCGGGAACCGAAGGCGGCGAGGTGCGGGTGCTGCGCGATATCGAAAGCGCCGTCGCGGGCCGCACGGTCCTGCTCATCGACGACATCCTGGAATCGGGTCGGACCGTCAAGTTCGCCCGCGACCTGATGCGCTCGCGCGGCGCAAAGGAGGTCAAGATCGCCGTCCTTCTCGACAAGCGGATGCGGCGCAAGGCCGACATCGAGGCCGATTATGTCGGCTTCGACTGCCCCGATCATTTCGTCGTCGGCTACGGCATGGATGTCGGGCACGCCTTTCGGGAGTTGCCCTTCGTCGGCCGCGTCGTCGAATGAGCCTGACGGCGGCGCGAAAACCATTCGTCAGCGATTGCTCTGTACTGGTCAGCTTGACGTCAGCTTCGACGTCTAGTGGCATAAGGTGGTTTTGCGTATGATCAAAGCAGGAGGCTTTGAGTGGCACGAATTCTGATCGCGGAAGACGATCCGAGTGTTCGCTTGCTGGTGTCGCGCGCCCTGGGGCTCGAGGGTCACGAGGTGACCGTCGCCGAGGACGGCGAGCTGGCGCTCGATATCCTGGTCGAACGCGACGGGGATTTCGATTTCGTCCTGTCCGACATCCGCATGCCGGCGATGACCGGAATCGAGCTCGCGCACGAGATCGGGGCCTCCTGGCCCGACCTGCCTGTGCTCTTGATGACCGGCTATGCCGAGCAGATGGAAGCGGCGGAAGATCTGACCGCGATCATCGAGGGCGTCGTCGAAAAGCCGTTTTCCATCGCCGAGATCCGCCGCGAAGTCGGACGCATCCTGGCCGAGCGCGAGGTCGAGAAACAGGCGGACGACACCGGCGACGCGGGCGATTTGCCGATCCGCCGCTGCGCCTGAGAGCGTCGCGCCCGGCCTGAAAGGGCCTTGCCCCGGAGGCTGGGCCTTCCATGGTGCTGAGGCCGACAACGGCACATTCGCCGCCGACCACCACCGGTACGTCTCATTCGGGAAACGTCAACGCGAGAAGATCGCCGCGTAGAGCCTCCTCGTTTCGACCGCCGAGCAGGCGGTCGACATCGTCGTGGGTGGCACGCCAGATCGGCACCGCCTCGACGAGCAGATCGCGGCCAGCCTCGGTCAGCGTGAGGCGGCGGCTGCGCTTATCCTTCGTGTCGGGCAGGATCGTCAAAAGGCCCCGGCGCTCGAGTGGCTTCAGATTGGCCGTCAGCGTCGTGCGATCCATCGCCAGCAAGGCCGCGACGTCACCGATGCGCGGCGGCGCGGGCCGGTTGAGCGAGACCAGCAGCGAATATTGGCCATTGGTCAGACCCACCGGTTTCAACGCCTCGTCGAAGCGACGTCCCATCGCCCGCGCAGCCCGTTGCAGATGCAGACACAGGCAGCGGTCGCGAACCTCGTGGGTCGTGGCCAGGGGAAGATCGTCGCGCATGGCTCTCATATTATGTTGACATCAACGTTTTTGTCCACTTAGTATCGCGGACTACCACAGCAGGGAGCCCGGTTCGTCGATGCACGTCTATATCAATTTGCCGGTCGCCGACCTTGATCGATCGCGCCGGTTTTTCAGCGGCCTCGGTTTCGATTTCAACGATAAATTCAGCGACCACACCGGGCTCGCCATGCGGATCAGCGACACCTGCACCGCGATGCTGCTGACCCACGAAAAATTCGCCACCTTCACGCCGAGGCGGATCGCCGATTCGCGCGAGGTCAGCGAAGTGCTCACCGCGCTGCAACTCGCTAGCCGTGAGGCTGTCGATCGGATGACTGATCAGGCGCTGGCGAGCGGGGGCGAGCCGGTTGGCACCGCCCAGGACCACGGTTTCATGTACGGCCGCGCATTCTCCGATCCCGACGGCCATATCTGGGAGCCGATCTGGATGAACCCGGATGCGATGGGTGGCGGTGAATGATCGGGGAGCCGAAGGTTCGTCGCTGCTTCCGGTTCGAACGGTGAGTAGAGGAGAGACACCATGCCCTATATCGACGGAATGATCGCCGCGGTCCCGACCGCCAACAAGGAGACCTACCGCGAACACAGCACGATGGCGGCTGCGGTGTTCAAGGAACATGGTGCGTTGTCGCTGACCGAGTGCTGGGGCGACGACGTGCCGGAGGGCAAGCTGAACTCCATGCACACAGCGGTCATGCGCAAGCCTGATGAAACGATCGTGTTTTCCTGGATCGTCTGGCCATCGAAAGCGGTACGCGACGCGGGCATGCAGAAGGTCATGGAAGACCCGCGCATGAGTCCGGACACGAACCCGATGCCCTTCGACGGCAAGCGCATGATCTTCGGCGGTTTCGAGGTACTGGTCGAGGCGTAGCGCCCAGACAGGGCACGATGCAGGGATCCCCTACGGCGTCTGGAGCAGCCGCTCCAGATAGTCGCGTTCGAGCTGCGGTGACAGCGCGTCGCCGAGCCGGTTGCGGATGGCGTCGAGGATGCGTCGGGCGCGCTGGGTGTCGATCTCGTCCGGCACGCCGACATCCTGGCCGAAATCCGGTCCCTCGGTCTGGCGCTGGCGGCCGAGCGGATCGCGGCCGGAGCGCTGCTGCTGGCCGCCGAAGCCCTGGCCCATCTGCCCTTGCGCGCCTTGGCTGCCCTGCCCCTGCATGGCTTCCTGCATCTGCCGCATCATGTCCTGCCCGCCGCGGCGCAGCGCCTCCATGGCGCGGCCCTGCTGGCCGACCGCCTCGCCGTCCTCGCCCTTGCCGAGCGCGCCCTCGGCCTTGCCCATCGCCTCGCCCGCCTCGCCGAAGCCCTCGGACGGCTCCATGCCCATTCCCTCCAGCTGCTGCTGCAAGGCTTCCAGCTCCTGCTGGAGCTGGCCCTGCTGTTCCTGTAGCTGCTCCATCATCTCCCGCAGCTGTTCGGCGGTCAGCGGCTCGCCCTGCTGGCCGTCCTGCGGTTGGCCCTGCTGCGGCTCGCCGGGCTGGCGGTCCTGCTGCTGGCGCTGGAACTGCCTGCGGCCGAGATCGAAGGTCTGGTCCATCAGCTGCTGCTGGCGTTGCAGCATCTCGCCGAGCTTGTTCATCTGCTGCTGCATGGCGCTCTGTTCGCCCTGCTGCTGCTGGCCCGGCCGCATCGCCTGGAGGTTGTCCATCATCTGCTGGAGTTCGGAGAGGAGCTGCTGGGCGGCATCCTTGGAGCCCGATTTCGCCAGATCCTCGATCCGGTCCAGCATCCGCTCGAGATCCTGCGGTCGCAGCTCCTGCATGTCGCCCAACTGCAGCTGATCCTGGCTCATCGGCGGCTGGTTGCGCAGCGCTTCCGCCAAGGCCTGCATATATTCCCGCATCGCCTCGCGCAGTTCCTGCATCAGCCGGTCGATCTCGGCGTCCGACGCGCCCTCCTCCAGCGCTTCGGCAAGCTGCTCGCGCGCGTCCCGCAACCGCCGTTCGGCCAGCGACAGATTGCCGTCCTCGATGCCGAGCGCGATCTCCCACAGAAAGTCCACCGACGACAGCAATGCGTCGTCGTTATAGGCGGTGGCGATGCGGGTGCGCGCGGCGCGCAGCGCCAGATAGTCGGCCGGGTTCTCGATGAACTCCTCGCCGCGCAGCGTGACCGCGTCGAGCATCTCGACGACACGCGGCACCGTGTTGGCATCGAGCGCCAGCATGCGCCGCTGCTCGATGACGGCGCGGGCGAGCGGATTGGTGAACCGCCGCTCCGGCAAGGTCAGCGGTATCGTTTCGGAACGGCCGGACTGGCCGGCGTCGTCTGTGGCAACGAGCGTCATCGCCACCTTTGCCCCGGCATAGGGACTTTCCGTGAGATCGGCGCTGGTGCGGCCCTCGGCCGCGCCCTTGCTGCGGCGGGGCAGAGAAAGGTTGATTTCGGGCGCGGCGACCAGTGGCCGCGCATTGGCGGCGACGATCTCGTCGGTAACGACGATCTCCGCGCGTCCCTTGCGCACGCCGTAATCGTCGGTGACGGTATAGGCGAGCTGCAGCGCGCCGTTGCGGGCTTCGCTCGGCTCCTCCTTGAAGGCGATGCCGGGGTCGTCGTCCGGCGTTACCGAAAAATTCCAGCGGCCGAGCGTCGAAAAGGCGGTGGCGAGCGCCGCTTCGCCGCTCTCGGCGAGGGTAAAGGCATATTCGCGCGGGCCGGCCGCGACCTTCGCCGGTTTCGGTGCGGCGTCATCCTGATCCTGCGCCATCGCGGCCGTTTCGTCGGCGCCGACCGGTGCGACGGCGACCGGTGCCGCCCCCTCGCCCGTCGGCGTGAAGACGAGGTCGGCGGCGGCGCCGTCGGACAGCCGGACGGACAGGACGCTGCCTTCGGGAACGCCAATCGGCCCCTCGCCTACGCCCCCGGCATCGGTCAGGAAGATCGGCGCCCGGCCGGTATAGGTCGGCGGCGTCACCCAGGCGTCGACACGGGCGACGGCCACGGCTTGCGCGTCTGCCGGAGCAAATGCGTCGAGAACCCGGCCGCCGCCGGGTCCGAAGGAAAAGGCGAAGGCCGTGACAAGGAGCAGCGCGACAAGCGCGCGCAGGCCAAACGGGTCCAGCCGCTCGGTACGGGTGTTGGGAGAACCGCCGCTGAGATCGCGCAGCCGCTCGGCCATGCGCCGCTGGTGCTCGCGCCAAAGCGCCCGCGCGAAGGGATCGTCCGAGACGGCGTGATCGCCCTGGACGCGCAGCGGCTGGTGAGACAGGCGGCTGACGCTCTCGATCCGGGCGTCGATGTCGCCAGCCGTCGGCGGCCGCACCCCCCGATTGAACCAGAGCGCGGCGATCGCAAGGCCGGTGAGAGCCGCCAGCACCGCGACCCGGCCATAGAACGGCATCGCGGCGAACAGGCCGAACCAGGACAGGATCAGGAAGATTCCGGCGAGACTCGCAAAGGCCAGCACGAGCGGCCATACCCGCTCGACGAGGAGCGCCGTGGCGGCGAACGTCCGCGTCCACGCGATCCGTCCGGCCTTGGTCCAGTCGTCGTGCCGGTCGGTATCGGCCATGGGCCCGCTCTCGCTGTTTCTCCGTGCGTGGAACCTTACCCGATTTTACGGCGAAGGCGAGGCGGGTGACGCAGCTGTGAAGGCGCGCCAAGCGCGATCAGACGCCGCCCTCCGGTTCCAGCCAGGGCGGCAGCCGATCGAGACCGATCAGATCATCGATCGTCTGGCGCGGGCGGACGACATGAAAGGCGTCGTCCCGGACCATCACCTCGGCGACAAGCGGGCGGGAATTGTAGGTGTTGGATTGCACTGCCCCATAGGCCCCGGCGGACGAGACATAGACGAGATCGCCGGCTTCGACGCTCGGCAGGTCGCGATCCTTGGCGAGGAAATCGCCGCTCTCGCAGACCGGCCCGACCACATCGGCGATGATTCGCGGCGCATCCGGCGTCTCGATCACCGTATGGATGTCGTGCCAGGCGTCGTACAGCGTCGGGCGAATCAGATCGTTCATCGCCGCGTCGACAATGACGAAGATCTTGCCTTCCGCCTTCTTCACATAGAGAACCTTCGCAACCAGAATGCCCGCATTGGCGGCGATCAGCCGGCCGGGCTCGAACACCACCTGGCAGTCGAGGTCGCGCACGTGCCGCTTGACGATCTCGGCATAGGCCGGCGGTTCCGGCGGCGGCGCGTTGTCGCGGCGGTAGGGCACGCCGGGGCCGCCGCCGAGGTCGATGTGGTCGATCCTGTGGCCCTTCGCACGCAGCTTGCGCACCAGATCGGCAAGCCGGTCGAACGCTTGATCGAACGGCTCCAGCTCGACGATCTGGCTTCCGATATGCATGTCGATGCCGGAAACGTGAATGCCCGGCAGCGAGCGGGCGCGGTCGTAGACCGCTTCCGCCCGTTCGAAGGCGATGCCGAACTTGTCGGACTTCTTGCCGGTGGAAATCTTCGCGTGGGTGCGCGCGTCGACGTCCGGATTGATGCGAAAAGAGACATTCGCGCTGGCACCGGCCCGTGCGGCGCGGGCCGAGATCGCGTCCAGTTCGGGCTCGGATTCGACGTTGAAGCAGAAGATCCGCGAGGCCAGCGCCAGATCGATCTCCTCGATGGTCTTGCCGACCCCGGAGAACATGATCTTTTCCGGCGGAATCCCGGCCTTGAGCGCGCGCAGCAACTCGCCGCCCGAAACCACGTCCGCCCCCGCCCCGAGCCGGGCCAGCGTCGCCAGCACCGCCTGGTTGGAGTTCGCCTTCATGGCATAGCAGACCAGCGCGTCGATATCGGCGAAGGCACGGGCGAAGACCTCGTAGTGCCGGGTCAATGTCGCGGTCGAATAGCAATAGAACGGCGTGCCGATGTCGCGCGCGATCGCCGCCACACTGACGCCCTCGGCGTGGAGGGCGCCGTCCCGGATTTCGAAATGGTTCATGGCAAGGCTTGTCGGAGCGGAATGACCGGCTCGGTTTCGGATCTAGTGGATTGAATTTGACATTTGATATCCACGTGCGGCGGACTCGAAATCAAATGTCGAATTTGCAGAATCCAGGAGGGTCATAAAGTCGCTAGTGATCCTTCGATTTCGCCATATGCTTGCCAGGACGCTCCAAGCGGGATGCAAAAGTCGAAATCGGACCATTAGTTCAGCAGCGGATCGAGGAAGAACCGCTTGCCGGAAACGCCTTCGTTACGCGCGGCCTCGGCGGCGCTGACCATATTGTCGTTCTGCACGCTCGAGATCCGCGCGGCGCGAATGGCCGTGCCGGTCTCGCCGCTGCCCAGAACGTTTGTCGTGCCGCCTCTGGTCTGTTCCGTCACCACGGAAGGCACCTCGTTGGTATCCGGCGCCACCGGCAGGTTCTTCACGCCGCAACCGCCGAGAACCGACAGCACGGCCACAATCAGCGCCGGCTTGGCCGCAAGGCTCGATCGCTCCGTCATCCCGTCACCCCTCAGCCCGTCGCCTATCGTCGATCCCCGTCAACGCGGTGATAGCGGTTCGCGACGAAGAAATCACCACCCGCCGAAACTATTCGCCCTTGCCGCCGAGTCGATCGCGCCAATAGGCGATCTGGGCGCGGACATTGGCAGGCGCGGTGCCGCCGAAGCTCGTCCGGCTGTTCACCGAGGCATCGACGCCGAGCACGGAATAGACCGCGTCGGTGATCCGCGCCTCGAGCGTTTGCAGAAGATCCAGGGGCAGATCCTCGAGCCCGACGCCCCGCTCTTCGGCGAGCGCTACCGCCCGTCCGGTCACATGATGCGCCTCGCGGAACGGCAGGCCGAGTTCGCGCACCAGCCAGTCGGCGAGATCGGTGGCGGTGGAAAAGCCGTGCCCGGCCGCGCGTCGCATCGCTTGTTCGTCGATCGCCATGTCACGGACCATGCCGGTGGCGGCGGCGAGCGCGAGAGCAAGCGAATCGATGGCATCGAAGACCTGTTCCTTGTCTTCCTGCATGTCCTTGGAGTAGCTGAGCGGCAGCCCCTTCATCACGGTCAGCAGCGAGATCAGCGCCCCATTGATGCGGCCGGGCTTGGCCCGGACCAGCTCGGCGGCATCCGGGTTCTTCTTCTGCGGCATGATCGAGGAACCGGTCGAGAAAGCATCCGACAGCCGCACGAAGCCGAATTGCGGTGTCGACCAGATGACGATCTCCTCGGCCAGACGCGACAGATGCGTGCCGCAGATCGCCGCGACCGAGAGAAATTCCAGCGCGAAATCGCGGTCGGACACCGAATCGAGCGAGTTGCGCGTCGGCTCGCGAAAGCCCAGCGCGGCCGCCGTCTGGTGCCGGTCGATGGCAAAGCCGGTGCCGGCGAGCGCCGCTGCGCCGAGCGGACATTCGTCGAGACGGGTGATCGCGTCGCGGCAGCGCGACAGGTCGCGGGCCGCCATCTCGACATAGGCGAGGCAATGGTGGCCGAAGGTGACCGGCTGTGCCACCTGAAGGTGCGTAAAGCCGGGCATGACCGTGTCGGCATGCGCCTCTGCCTTGTCGAGCAGCGCGTCGATGAAGGCTTCCAGCGCTTCGGCAAGCGCGCCGAACGCCGCCTTTACATGCAGGCGGAAATCAACCGCGACCTGATCGTTGCGCGAACGGGCGGTGTGCAGCCGGCCGGCCGCGGGACCGATCAGTTCGGCCAGCCGCGCCTCGACATTCATGTGGATGTCCTCGCGCTCTCGCGAGAAAGTGAAGCACCCGTCGGCGATCTCGGCCCGGATGTCCTCCAGACCCGCTATGATCTGGCTGGCGTCCTCGGCCGAAATGATGCCTTGATCCGCCAGCATGGCGGCATGGGCTTTTGAACCGGCGATATCCTCGTCATAAAGCCGTCGATCGAAATCGATCGAGGCGTTGATCTCCTCCATGATGGCGTCGGGTCCGGAGGCAAAGCGACCGCCCCACATCGCGTTGCTGGACGTGGGGGCCTTGCTCGAAATGGGGACGTTGCTGGTCTTCTGGCGCATGAATACTCGAAAGGGCTTTTGACAATATGTCCGAGGAAACACGACAGGCTTCAAACGGGCGGCGGCTCGGTCTCATCGCCGCAATCGCGCTGGTCATGGGCGTCGCGGCGGGCGGTGCCGTCCTATACGTGAGCGAGACGGGGTCTGGCAACGAAGTCGCCGCCGCGTCCTGTGCGGCCGACGAGACGGTCTATGCCGCGATCGACGGCGCGGCGCGCGGCGAGGTCGCCGCCGTGCAGGCCCTCGACACGCCCTTCGACATCTCGGCGATGGCGTTTACGGACGGCGACGGCCAGCCGGTAAGCTTGGGGAATTTTTCCGGCAAGACGCTGCTGGTCAATCTGTGGGCGACCTGGTGCGTGCCCTGCCGCGAGGAGATGCCGGCGCTCGACGCGCTGGAGCAGCAGGAGGGCGGCGAGGATTTCGCCGTGATCCCGATCAACATCGACACCGGCGACATCGACAAGCCGAAGAAGTTCTACGCCGAGACCAAGCTGACCGCCCTGCCGCTCTATCGCGACGAAACGATGGGGGTCTTTGACGATCTGAAGGGCCGGGGGCTGGCTTACGGTCTGCCCGTCTCGGTGCTGGTCGGCCCCGATGGCTGCGCCCGCGCCGCGATCAATGGCCCGGCCGAATGGGCGAGCCCCGACGCCCTCCGCCTGATCGAGGCGGTCAAGGAGAGCGGGCGGGCAGCCTGAGGCGGCGACTATGACGCTTGCCGGAAATTTCGCCTTCCCTTACGCTGGTTCTGCAGCGGGCTAAAAGACGATGACGACATTAATCATCACATCGAAAGGCCGAATAACGCTTCCTGAGGATGTCCTGAAACATCTGGGAATCGCTCGGGGCGGGGATATCGAGGCTGAACTTCATCCCGGCGGTCGGATAATCCTGCGTGCTGAACGACCCCGCAGCGCCGGAGAGGCAGAGAATTCATCTGAAAGCGCTGGACAGCTGGCCGGAAGCCTGGATAAAAAATCGGAATTTCCAGTCTAAACCCATCGCAGGAAATTGACCAAAACTGAACGGAAATAAATATAAAATTCGATCGGCCAAAAAGCTCTTTGTTTTTTTTAAACAAAACATGAAAATTAATGATGGACACCCTCTCCCATTACACTTCGGAAACCGGATTAATCGGAATTTTACGTGAAAATTCTCTACGGTCTACCGAATATCTTAGCCTAAATGATACAAGCGAATTTGGATATGCCGCTAATAATATATTGTTGGACGCGATAGAATGGGTCTTTGCGCACATTGGCCCGCAGAGTTTCCGTGAAAATTCTTACACCGCTATTAAGAATGGCTTCTTATCCGAGTATATTTCGTATTTAAAGAAACACTCCGCCGAAACCAGAGGCTATGGGTCCCTGTATATAACCTCTTTCGCCAAAGGCCGGAACGAGGAGGAAAATGATCACGGAATATTATCGCTCTGGGATCGATATACAAAAAATAAAGGCTTCTGCCTTCAATTTTCGCATGATGACGTCGCGCGCCTTATACATTCGGAAGATAGCTTTTATTCATTTGAGAAAATTGGAATAGCTGATATAAGCTATGGAGTCGATAAAAACTCTCAAGATTATAAAGGAATGGTAGAGCAGTCCTTTATTAACTTGCTTAGATTTATATACATCAGAACAAATGATGAAAGATTTTTATTAAGAGATCAAGAAATATCCTATGATGCAACGTTTTTATCAAAATTCCTCGTATACTGCTCGACCCATAAGGACCCTTCTTTTATAGATGAAAGAGAGGCCCGGATATTTAATTTCCCCTTGGGGTTCGCAATACCAAAATTTTGCAGGACAACGTTAGCGAAGCCGATCTCAAATCAAGACGGAAAGAAATATGTTACCCTCGGGGATACAATTCGCCCCGGAATCACTCCCAACAGGGTAATTATTGGTCCACTTTGTGAAACGTCTATTGACGAATTCAGATTTCGCTTTCCTTTTATAAAGCACGTTCTGAAAAGCCAAATACCTATCAGGTAACACTACATGATACCGGTATAAGCGATCCAAGCGGCGCCCCTACCGCGTCGGGACCGGGTGCTCGCCGCGATAGTCGTAGAAGCCGCGGCCGGTCTTGCGGCCGAGCCAGCCGGCTTCGACATATTTCACCAGCAGCGGGCATGGGCGATATTTGGAATCGGCCAGCCCGTCATAAAGCACCTGCATGATCGACAGGCAGGTGTCGAGGCCGATGAAATCGGCGAGCTGCAGCGGTCCCATCGGGTGGTTGGCGCCGAGCCGCATCGCCGTGTCGATGGATTCCACCGAGCCGACGCCCTCATAGAGCGTGTAGATCGCCTCGTTGATCATCGGCAGAAGGATGCGGTTGACGATGAAGGCCGGAAAATCCTCCGAAACGGTGATCGTCTTGTCGAGCGCGGTGACGAACTGCTTGGCGCTCTCGAAAGTAGCATCATCCGTGGCGATGCCGCGCACCAGTTCCACCAGCTTCATCACCGGCACAGGATTCATGAAGTGGATGCCCATGAATCGCTCGGGCCGGTCGGTCGCCGAGGCGAGCCGGGTGATCGAGATCGACGAGGTGTTGCTGGCCAGAATCGCCGTCTTGGACAGATGCGGGCAGATGTCGCGATAGATCTTGCGCTTGACCGTCTCGTCCTCGGTCGCCGCCTCGATGACGAGATCGAGGCCGGCAAGGGCGGCGGGGTCCGTCGCCGTGCGGATCCGGCCAAGCGCCTCGGCCCGCTCGGCCTCGGTGATTTTCTGCGAGGCCAATTGCCGGTCGAGCGCGGCGGCCATGCGCTCCAGACCAGCCGCTGTCCGCTCCTTGGAAACGTCGTGGAGCGTGACGTCGTAGCCCGCGAGCGCGGCGACATGGGCGATGCCGGCGCCCATCTGGCCCGCGCCGACCACCCCGACCTTGCTGATCCTGTCCGCCATCTCGCCTTCAACCGCCTCCCGGAATTTGTTGCACCGCAACCGTAGCGGGCCTCCGCCCCGCCGTCAAAGGCGGCGCGGCGCTGCTCAGAGCTTGTCTTTCAGCTCCGGCAGGATCTGGAAGAGGTCGCCGACAAGACCGTAATCGGCGACCTGGAAGATCGGCGCCTCCTCGTCCTTGTTGATCGCCACGATCACCTTGGAATCCTTCATACCGGCCAGATGCTGAATCGCGCCGGAAATGCCGGCAGCAATGTAGAGGTCGGGCGCCACCACCTTGCCGGTCTGGCCGACCTGCCAGTCGTTCGGGGCATAGCCGGCATCGACCGCCGCGCGGCTGGCGCCGATCGCCGCGCCGAGCTTGTCGGCGACGGGCAGGATGAATTCGTCGAACTTTTCCTTCGAGCCGAGCGCCCGGCCGCCGGAGAGAATGATCTTCGCCGACGTCAGTTCGGGCCGGTCGCTTTCGGCCAGACGTTCGCCCACAAAGGCCGAGAGCCCCGGATCGGCGACGGCATCCACGGCCTCCACCGGGGCCGAACCGCCCTCGCCAGCGGCCTGAAAGCCGGCGGTGCGCACAGTGATCACCTTCTTGGCATCGCTGGATTTCACCGTCTGGATGGCGTTGCCGGCATAGATCGGCCGCTGGAACGTGTCGGGGCCGTCGACGGCGACGATGTCGGAAATCTGCATGACGTCGAGCAGCGCGGCGACACGCGGCATGACGTTCTTGCCCGAGGTGGTCGCCGGCGCGACGATCGCGTCATAGCCGTCCGCGAGCTTGACGACGCGGTCGGCGAGCGGCTCGGCGAGGCCGTGCGCATAGGATTCGGCGTCCGCATGCAGCACCTTGGCGACGCCGGAAAGCTTCGCCGCGGCGTCGGCGACGGCTCCCGAGCCGGAGCCGGCGACGAGGACGTGCACGTCGCCGGCCATCTGGGATGCCGCCGAGAGCGCCTTGGCGGTCTGGTCGGAAAGGGCGGCATTGTCGTGTTCGGCGATGAGAAGCGTTGTCATGTGGTTGGTCTCCCGGTCGAGGGCAGGTCCGTCTCAGGTCCGGACGGAGCAGCGAATGCAATGGGCAGGTCCGGCAAAAAATTCCCGACGAAACCTGTTAAAGGACGCCGGCCTCGTTCCTCAGCTTGTCGATCAGTTCGTCGACGCTGCCGACCTTGACGCCCGCCCCGCGCTGCTGCGGTTCTACCGTCTTCAGCACCTCGAGCCGGGGGGCGACGTCGACGCCGTAATCGTCAGGCGACTTTTCCTCGAGCGGCTTCTTCTTCGCCTTCATGATGTTGGGAAGCGAGGCGTAGCGCGGCTCGTTGAGGCGCAGGTCCGTGGTGACGATCGCCGGCATCGTGATGTCGACCGTCTGAAGGCCCCCATCGACCTCGCGCGTCACCTTGGCCCGGCCGTCGGCGAATTCCACCTTGTTGGCGAAGGTGCCCTGGCTCCAGCCGAGCAGCGCGGCGAGCATCTGGCCGGTCTGGTTGCAATCGTCGTCGATCGCCTGCTTGCCGAGGATCACCAGATCGGGCTGTTCGGCTTCCACCACCCCTTTCAGGATCTTGGCGACGGCGAGCGGCTCGGTCGGCTGGTCGGTCTTGACCAGAATGCCCCGGTCGGCGCCCATTGCCAGCGCGGTACGGATGGTCTCCTGCGCCTGCTGCGGGCCGACGGACACGGCGACGATCTCGGTGGCCGTGCCGGCTTCCTTGAGGCGGATCGCCTCTTCCACCGCGATCTCGTCGAACGGGTTCATGCTCATCTTGACGTTGGCGAGATCGACGCCCGATCCATCCGGCTTCACCCGGATCTTCACGTTGTAATCGACCACACGCTTGACTGCGACGAGGACCTTCATCGGCGGGCTTCTCCCTTGGTCGGCCCGGAGGTCTCCGGACACTCGCTCCATCGAACCTCGGCCACGCTCCGCCGTTTGCGGGCGTCTGACCTGTCGGGGCAGGCACGGCCGATGTCGGCAAAGCGATAAATGACGTTTACGTAAGTGTCAAAAAACCTTGCGCTCCTGGCCGCTTAGTGACGCCCCGGCCGCGATCTTTCAAGCCCCGCGATCGCCTTTCCGCTCCAGTTCGACCGCCCGCGGCATTTCGATCCGCCGGTCGAACAGCGTCACGCCTTTCTGCCGCAGCACCAGGGTCAGCGCGAGACCGGTGAGGATGCCGCCGGCATGGGCGGCATAGGAGACGTCCTCGGCGCCCATGAGGAACAGCAAGAACTGCAGACCGATCCAACTTATAAGCAGCAGCCAGGCCGGCAGGTACAAGGGGATGCGGCCGAGGGCGAGTACCCAGATCCAGACGCGCGGATGCAGCATCAGATAGGCCGCGGCAACCCCGGAGACGGCCCCCGACGCGCCCACCAATGTAGCCTCGGACTCCGGCATGGCGAGGGAATGCGCGAAGGCTCCCGCCGCCGCGCAGGCGAGGTAGAAGCCAAGAAAGCGGAAATGCCCGAAAGCGTCCTCGACATTGTCGCCGAACACCCAGAGAAACAGCATGTTGCCGAGAAGATGCCAGAAATTCAGATGCAGGAAGGCGTAGGTGACGAAATTCAGCGCGCCCGGCACCGCCACATATTGCGGCGGCAGATCGGCATAGCCGTTCACCACCGCCGGGATGAAGCCGTAGGTGATCTCGAAGGCGGAGAGATAGGCGCCCGTCTCGCCGGTCCCGGCGAAGACCAGATAGATGACGACGTTCACGGCGATCAGCCCGACCGTCACATATTGGAAACGGATGCGCCGCAGCCGGTTGGCGTCGTAGATGGGAACGAACACGGGCGATCCTCGCAAATGATCCCGGAATGCAGGCGGCCCCTCCCCCTCGTCCCGCCTCAGCGGCTCTGGCCGGGCACCCAGAGAACGTCGGCCTTGCCGTCATCATTGGCAATGCGGGCGGCGACGAAAAGATGATCCGACAGCCGGTTGATATATTGCAGCGCCGCCGCCGAGACGCTCTCGCCCTCCTTGCGGGAAAGCTCCACCATCAGCCGCTCGGCCCGCCGCGCGACGGTGCGCGCGTGATGCAGATGCGTCGCGGCCGGCGCGCCGGCCGGCAGCACGAAGGAGCGCAGCGGCTCCAGCCGGGCGTTCATGGCGTCGATCTCCCGCTCCAGCCGCTCCACCTGCGACGGAACGATCGCCAGCCGCTCATAGGGCAGCGGCTCGGCCGTCTCCGGCGTCGCCAGATCGGCGCCGAGGTCGAACAGCTCGTTCTGGATGCGCGCCAGCATGGCGTCCAGCACTTCGTCGGCGTGAAGCCGCACGATGCCGACAATGGCGTTCAACTCGTCGACCGTGCCGTAGCTCGCGACCCTGAGATCGGATTTCGGCCGCCGCTCGCCGGTGCCGAGCCCGGTGTCGCCGGCATCGCCGGTCTTGGTGTAGATCTTGTTCAGCTTGACCATGATGTCTCCGTTCGCCGGGCATCATAGGTCATCATGCGACGGCTGACAGGGGGCGCGCGGAGGCTCCGCGATCGCCAAACCTCCGGCGGTGGCGCGTTGCCGCAGGAGCGATTTTTCCGGAACCGGATGCCGCCTCGTTCGTATTGCCTACCAGTCGCCCCCTCACCGATCGAGATGTCATCGATGGATTTTCCGCATCCCCCCTCCACCGCCGCGATCGCCGGTCACCCGATCCACGCGACGCTGGTGCCGTTTCCGATCGTCTGCTTCACCCTCGCCCTGTTCACCGACATCGCCTATTGGCAGACGTCGAACCTCATGTGGCACCATTTCTCCGCCTGGCTGCTGTTTGCCGGCCTGGTGTTCGGCGTGCTCGCCGGCCTGGCGGGAGCCGTGGACTTCCTGTTCAGCCGCGACGTCCGCGCCCAGCGGCCGGCCTGGCCGCACGCCATCGGCAATGTGATCGTCCTCGGCCTCGCCTTCTGGAACACCCTCGTCCATGCCGGCGACGGCTGGACCGCCATCGTGCCCTACGGGCTGATCCTGTCGGCCGTCACTGTGCTTCTGCTGATCGTCACGGCCTGGCTCGGTCGCTCACTAGTGTTTCGTTACGGCGTCGGAGTCAGCAATGACCAGTACAACAATGACCAGTACTAAAGCCCCCGTTCGCGCCGCGCTTCTCGCCGGCGCCAGCCTCGTTCTCCTGTCGCTGGCCGGCTGCGGCGACGACGGCTCGAATTTCGACGTCTCGTCGCAGATCGGCCCCGATCCGGTGCTGCCGGAGCCAAGCACGCCACTGCTCCCCGACATCAAGATCGCCGAGGTCGTCGGCTGGCAGGAGGGCCAGACGCCGACCGTTCCCGAAGGCCTGACCGTCACCGCCTATGCCACGGAGCTCGTCAATCCGCGCACCGTCCACACCCTGCCGAACGGCGACGTTCTGGTCGTGCAGTCGCGTGGCCCCTCCGGCAAGCCCAAGCCCCGGCCGAAGGATTACATTCAGGGCTGGGTCATGGCGATGGCCAAGGGCGGCGGTGGCGGGCCACAGAAGGACAGCAACCTCATCACGCTGCTGCGCGACACCGACCGGGACGGCCAGGTGGACGAACGCAGCGACCTGCTGACCGGGCTCAACTCGCCCTTCGGCGTCGCCTTCGCCGACAACAAGCTCTATGTCGCCGCGGCCGACGCGATCCTCGTCTATCCCTACGAGCTCGGCCAGCCGGAGATCACCGCCGCGCCCGAGGTGCTGACGCCGCTGCCCGGCGGCCCGATCAACCACCACTGGACCAAGGATCTGGCGCTCAGCCCGGACGGGCGCTTCCTCTTCGCCTCGGTCGGTTCCAACTCCAACGCCGCCGAACGCGGCATCGAGGCGGAAAAGGGCCGCGCCGCGATCTGGCGGGTCGATCGCGAGACCGGCGCCGCGAAGGTCTACGCCTCTGGCTTGCGCAACCCCAACGGCCTGACCATCCATCCCGAGACCGGCACGCTCTGGACCGTCGTCAACGAGCGCGACGAGCTCGGGCCGAATCTGGTGCCCGACTACATGACCTCGGTCGAGGAAGGGGCCTTCTACGGCTGGCCGTGGAGCTATTTCGGCGACCACGTCGACGAGCGGGTGCATCCGCCGCGCCCCGACATGGTCGAAAAGGCGATCGCGCCGGATTACGCGCTGTCGAGCCACGTCGCCGCGCTGGGCCTGACCTTCACCAACGGCTCGGCGATGCCGCAGCCCTATGCCAACGGCGCCTTCATCGGCGAGCATGGCAGCTGGAACCGCGATACCTTCAACGGCTACGAGGTCGTCTATGTGCCGTTCGAGAACGGCCAGCCGGCGGGGATGGCCGAAGGCGTCGTCACCGGCTTCCTCGACGGCGACAAGGCGCGCGGCCGGCCGGTCGGCGTCGGCATCGACGGCACCGGGGCGCTTCTGATCGCCGACGATGCCGGCAACACGGTGTGGCGCGTCGCGCCGGCCGACGGCACCATCCTGCCCGAGCCGGTCGCGACCGACGCGATGCCCGCCGCTAACCAGGCAGCGCCGGCAGCCCCGGCAGCCCCGGCAGCGGCCGAAGCACCGGCGGCGAGCGAAACTCCGGCACCGGCCGACGCCCCGCCACCGCAGCCCGCCGCACCGGTCACGGCCCCTGCGACCGCACCCGCCCCGGCTGCCGCGTCGCCCACACCGCCGGCCGAGACTTCAGCGCCGGATACGGCGGCGACGCAACCCGCGCCGCCGGTCGATGCTCCTCCTCCGGAAGCTGCTGCCCCGGCCGCTTCGCCGGCTCCCCCGCCGGCCGACACAGCGCCGCCCGCACCGGCCGCGCCGGCCACGGCCCCATTGCCGGCCGAGGGTGCCGCAACCGCACCCGCCCCGGCTGGCGAGCCCAATCCGGAGCCGGCCCAGACCGAGATCGCTCCGGCGGTCCTGCCCGAGGGAATGGTCGAGGACGCGCCGCCGCAGGGGCAGTAGCCGCCGCTTGCCGGACCGGGCGACACGGGGCGGCCGGCGGACGGCCACGCCCGTTTCGCGCGTTCGGGCAGGAGCGAAGGCGCTGTCGATCCGGTTCGGACCGGCGATCAGGGGATGGATGGCGCGATCCGTTGCGGGGCCTATGCCTCGGAGCGGTCGGTGTCATCGCGGTCGCGCGGATAGCGCCGCGTCAGCGGAAATTCCGGCAGCCAGGATTCGCGGCGGATGGTCCAGAGCTCGTAGGTCGGCGTCAGCTGGTCGGGGGCGTCCAGCGCTCCGAGCTTGCCCTCGATCTCGTCGCCGCTGCGGCCGAACACCGGCGAGCCGCAGCGCGGACAGAAGCACCGCCCGGCATAGTCGCGTGTTTCGCCATCGATCGTCACCGCATCCTGAGGGAAGATCGCCGAGGCGTGGAACAGCGCCCCATGATGCTTGCGGCAGTCGAGACAGTGACACAGGCCGACCCGATAGGGGCGTCCCGCCGCCACGATGCGGACGTCGCCGCACAGGCAACCGCCGGTGAATCGCTCCATGCTGAGGCTCCTCAACATCCAGAGGTCGGACACTTGCCGACGCGCCGCGTTCGGCGCGTCGACGGTGCTACGCGACCCGCAAATCCGCCGCCGGTGCCGAGCCCGGCATCACCGGTATTGTTCAGCTTGACCATGAGGCTTCCAGTTTGGCCGGGAGAATAGGTCATGTCGCGGCGGGTGATAGTGGCGTTTGGACGAGAGATTTGTTGTCGCTGGTGAATCCCTCTACGTCAGAAGTTGCGTTATTCCGACAACCCGCCCTTGCCTCTGGAGGTTCTCCACAGGTAATGGTTGCCGACACCTTGCGAAGAACAAATCAAGATCACATAGTTTGGGTTATTCACTCGACTGAGGAGGTTGCAATGGCAAATCCCGCTAACCCAGGGCGCCCGGACAATCCCGGTCGGCCGGACAATCCGGGTAACCCAAATCCAGGTCGGCCGGACACCCCTCCCGACCACGCACCTGGTCGGCCCGATCATGTGCCGGGACCGCCTGACGGCCCAAAAATCCCCCCTAAGCCGGTAGGCTAACTGTGGTTCCATACTCGGGCACGGAGCCCAAGGATCTTCCGATCTGGAACGATCATTGGCCGGGAAGACTCAAGGCGGAACTGGATCATCTCTCTTATAACTCCGCTGGACCTGTTCACCTCGATGAGGCCAAGCTAGCCAAGGGGGTCCTGCGGATAGTATTCGCCTGGTCTCTGTCGACGGGCGAAAAATTGGAGTTGGAGGCAACCTATCCAGACTCCTTCCCACGCTTTCGCCCGCATGTGAGCCTACGAGGCGATCCAGCGACATTCCCGGATCGCCATGTTGGACCCAATGGGGAGGTCTGCCTTCTCGGGCGGGACAGCCGTTTCTGGCAGTCTCGAATGACGCTGGCTGATCTTCTGCACAGCAATCTGGAGAAGGCTCTTAAAGGCACCGGAGATGAAGACCCGCAGGGCGAACCGATGGAGGTCTGGTGGAACGACGCTCAAAGGAATGAGACCGGTAACTTCCTCCTAGTTGACAGTACATGGGATCTTACGGGCTTCGAAAAAGGCGTAGCCGAGGTCGCCTTCCGATGTGAACGGATCAATGAAGAACTCTGCTTTCGTGGTGTCATCGAGAAGATTTGGGCGGGCTCTCGCGAGGAGGTTCTTTACGAGCGAACGTTTCAAGCGCCTCCTATACCCGGCGCATTGAGGACGATAGCCACATGGCGCCGCAACGATACCCTCCCGCTACCGAACCAAGGGCAGCTTGCGGGCCAGTTGCCGGGGCTTGATTACAAGGGCCGACATGAGCAGACGTCTTTCGGCTCGCTCAGAGTCTCTTTGACCGTTAAAAGAACCGAACTACGACATGAAGCGCCCGGGGATGGCTTCGTTTGCCTGCTCACGCTTAGTCGCGGTTCTAAGAATAAACGTCGCGAGCAGCATTTCGTAATCCCAGTCTTCCGAGCAGGCGAGGAGGATCTGGGTTACCGAGTGCCGGCGACCAAGGTATTGCGGCGATCGCATATTGCTTTGATAGGTTTGGGAGCACTCGGATCTCCCCTGGCTCTGGAGCTCGCCAGGAATGGAGTGGAGCATCTGAGGATTTTAGATCACGACATAGTCGAGCCCGGCAACACGGTGAGATGGGCTCTCGGGGCTTCCGCCTGGGGGAAGCGAAAAACGACAGCACTGGAGCAGTTCATTCAAGCGGAATACCCTAGAACGACAGTTACCTCATCGGATGTCTTCATTGGCGTCGGCAGCGGAAGACGGAGAGGCTGAGGCGCTCGACCGACTTGTCGTCGGCACCGAGCTCATCATCGACGCGAGTGCATCGACTGGGGTCACCCGTCATCTTTCAGACCTGTGTCGCCAACACGGCAAAACGATGATCTCGGTCGCCGCGACGGTCAGCGTGAAGGGAGGCACCGTGAGTGTTTACCGCCCTACCTCAGGTTGTCCAATTTGTCGTGAGTATGCTTACGATGATGGGGACTTCCCTATGCCTCCAGGCGCCGAGGATTATGCCGAGTTGACTCAGCCACCGGGATGCGCGGAAAACACCTTCGCTGGTGCATCTTTCGATCTCCAAGAGTTGGTTTTGCAAGCCGTCAGGGTAGCCGTTGAGGTGCTAGGGGAAGCAGCACCAGATCAAACTCAGATCCACACCTTATCGCTGCATGATGGCGCGCACAGAATACCGCCTGTCTGGGCTCTATACGATCTTCCCGCTTCGCCCAAATGCGCCTCCCACAGATAGTCTGGCTACCCCAAGGTATCGCGGCCGCCATCCTGGCGGAAGCTGACCGGTGGTTTGACCTCGAGACAGGGGGCTCCCTGATGGGGTACCGGGCTAACGAGCGCGAGATCGTCGTTACTGCTCATATCGATGCCGGTCCGCGGGCTACTCGGGAGAAGTATCGCTTCGAACCGGATCAGGCATGGCAACAGGAACGCATTGACGAACACTATGCAGCATCGGGCCGACTAGATGTCTATTTAGGCGACTGGCACACCCATCCGAGGGCTATAAGCGCCCAGCTTAGCTATACCGACCGGGCCTGTGTCCGGAGGATCATTTCAACTCGAGAGGCGAGACAGAGCTGTCCAATAATGATGCTTCTGATCGGAGAGGCTGGCTCTTGGGAGATGTGCCCAAAGGTCTGCATTATCCAACGGCTTTGGGGAGTATTACCTTGGCTGGAAGAGAACGCAGCGAAAATTAGGCTCTATTAGCTTCGGCTTTTCGCGTCAGCGATTGTTGAAATGGAGAAAATTGGTAGCGCTGGAGGCGACGCTCCAACCAGTTTACGTCAGTTTCGGTTGGCGCCGCTCTTGCTGGCGCACTCCGTGATGGGCGGGTTTCATCAGTCGAATGGCTCAACGGAGAACCAAGGGGACTTTACGGCGAGCCTTCTATCAAGATGCCCAACCATTGACGGCACGAGATATTCGGCCTGATCAATACCAACAATAACTACCGATGGACCTCCATCCTTCTGGATTCGAGTCACGGGATGCGCTTTTCCGGTCCCGTCTGCGGCTGTTCCAGAATTAGCGTGGAACCCGTGCTCGTCACGGGCCCACACCAAATACTGACCGAACCGAGGTTGTCCACCAAACGGCACTGCCATTAGGCGGCGAGGCCTACGCTATAGCGCTCGGCGCCGTCATTTCTGGGGCGGAAGTCGCCTGAACGTTTCTCCCAAAGGTCGAAAAAATGGGATGGCGCCTCGCCGATGCGGTCAATGCCGCCCGGTTCGGTTTCCTCAAGCCGTACTGCAACTTCTAAACGACCATAGAGATCGTTTAAGGTCGGTGCTTGAACGCAAATGTCGTGTTCGAGCCCCTGAGCTATCCATGCGCCGCTTTCCTCGTAGAAGATCACACGGATTTTATCACTCATTATCGCGTCTCCTGCCGGACGGGTTAAGTCCAATTGGACCATATAAGGGAAACTCCTACCAGCGCAATAACACCTATGGTGAACAAACTGGTGCGACCCTTACGCCGCTCGCTCCCAGTGCCCGCACCATCACCGGCTGACCAGCGACAGAAGCGAATTGCGTACCAGGGCAAAGGCGTGAGCACTTGTATCGCGGCGGCGGCGATCCTCGCACCGCGCGGCTTTTGCGGCTTAGGCTGCCGGGTAGTTCGGTCATCCACCATGCTCCGGTCTTGGTTGCGCAATAGGTCAATTGACCGTCACGTAACAATAAGCCGCCGCTTCTCTCGGAAGAAAGAAAACTAGGGAAGCCCGTCGCCAAAGGCGGTTCCTATAAATTTTATCCCCGCCCTTTCCGCCTCCCACATACTCCGCTCACCGCCGGCCCACGGAACGGGCGCGAATGATGACCGGGATCGTTCGTTGGGCCAAGGGGAGAAATCCCTGGCGGTGCGGTGTCCGCGACGGGGCTTCTTCCGGAGAAGTGCCCGGCCCGGACGACCCTTTGCTCCGCCGGACCGTCCCCCACTAACGAGGGGTCTGCGGATCGGTCCGCTTGAGGCCCCGCAAGGGCCGAAGAGCCGGCAGCGCATGGGAGCCCACTCTACGCAAGGGCGCCCGTGTCGAAGGGTTGGTCAAACGCCGCGCGGGATGCCGGAGGCGGACCGCATGACATAAAACAGTCGGAGGGTTCGCCTCCGGCGTCCCGCCGCTCGTCTCGTCAGGGACGAGACGGCACAGGGGCCCGTCAGTGAGCGGCGAAGCCGCGACACTTAAGGACGGGACAGAGAACCGGGGCCCACCAGCGAGCCGCAAGGCGAAGCTTAAGGGTGGGACAGAGAATCACCCCGCCCTTAAGCTCCTCGCTAAGCTCGTCGCTGGCGGGGACCCCGAGGACGGAGAATGGAAGAAGGAAGGAGGAGACGCCAGCGTTGGAGATTGAGCGACCGGCCGCAGAAGCGGTGCGGGCGGTGACGCGCGCCTTCTGCCTCGTGGACGGAAAAGGGCAATCCTCTGCACCTTCGTCATCCTCGCGCTTGCGCGGGGATCCATGCCTCCGCGTGCGTGGCGACCGCTCCGGTGACGGAAGAGACGCGCGTTCCCGGGACCGACCTGGCGGCGGCAACGACTTGGCATGGATCCCCGGCCTGCGGCCGAGGATGACGAAGCGGGTCACTTGCGCGCCCTCTTCCCACTGGTGGGGGCGAGGGAGAAAGCCCCCTACCGCGCCAGCAGCAGCACGCCGACGAGGATCAGGACGGCGATGCCCTGCAGGATGATGCGGGCGCGCATCAAATTCTGCGAGGTGCTGCTGGAGCCGCCCCGCATCAGATTGAGGAGCCCGGCGCCGAGCACGCCGGCGGTGGCGACCATGAAGAACAGGGCGAAATAGGTGAGCGTATCGGACATGCCGGCCTTTGCGGGAGTTCTGTTCGGGAAGCCGCAATATAGGCAATGCGCGCGGGCGCGCGAGTCTCGGGTCACGCAAACGGGATCGTGGTCGCGCGACCGCTTCAAAGGCTCGGGACGGCCTTGGGCTTGCGCCGGCGGGTCGCGGCGGCAACGCCGACCCCGGCAATGACGAGGCCGACGAGCTGGATCGGCGACAGCGTCTCGCCGAACAACAGCCACGCCGTGACCGCGGTGACGCCCGGCACCAGATACATCAGCGAGGCGACGGACGACACCGCGCCCTCGCGGATGAGATACAGCATCAGGAAGACGGCGCCGATCGACAGGACGAAGACCAGCCAGGTGAGCGCGAAGACCAGTTCGCCGGTCCAGTCGAGCACCATCGTCTCGGTGGCCAGCGCGAGAATCAGCGTCGGCACGAGGGCACCGAGATATTGCAGCGCCGTGCCGGTGCGAAGATCGACGCCGCCGACGAAGCGCTTTTGCCAGACCGAGCCGGCCGAGATCGCGAAGGCCGACAGGACCACCGGGCCGAGCGTGACGAGGCCGTATTCGCCGGAGCCGTCGAGCTTCGGCAGGATGACCAGCGCGACGCCGACGAGGCCGAGGGCGAGGCCGAGAAGGTGGCGTGGTTGCACCCGCTCGCCGAGGAAGCTGGCGGCGAGGATGGTGGTCAGCACCGGCTGCAGCCCGACGATCAGTGCCGCGATGCCGGCGTTGAGGCCGTGCCGCACGGCGAAGAAGACGCCGCCGAGATAGACGCCGTGGATCAGGCTGCCGGCGATCATCGCGTGCGCCGCCGGCCGCCGGCCCGGCCAGGGCGCCCGCATCGTGATGACCACCGCGCCGAGGATCGCGAGCGCCAGCGCGTAGCGCAGCGACAGGAAGGTGAACGGTTCGGCATGGGGCATCGCGTAGCGCGCGCCGATGAAGCCGGTCGACCAGAGCAGCACGAAGATCGCCGGAAAGAAGGGCAGCAACCTTTGCACTGGGGACGGCCTTTCGGGATGGGCGATCAGCTGGTGGATCGATCGATGGCCGAGCACCAGCGCGCCATTCGATAGCAGGGCGGCGCGCCGGCCGAAAGCGGGAAACCGTCAGGCTGTCTGACGAAATCGCGCGACCGGCGTTTGCCTTGGCGCCCGGCGCGGTCTATCGCCGGGGCTCAAGCGAATGCCGGCCCCGTCTCATGCAAGACATCCTCAACGTCATCGTCCCGATCTTCAGCCTGATCGCCATCGGCTTTCTGGCGGCGAAGGCGAAGCTGTTGCCGGCCGCGACCGGCGAGGCGCTGGCCCGCTTCGTCTTCGTCGTCGCGGTGCCGGTCCTGTTGTTCCGCACCCTCGCCAATTCGGCCTTCGGCGACGCCAACCCGCTGTTTCTGTGGCTGACCTATTTCAGCGCCATCGCCATCGTCTGGACGATCGGCAGCGTCGTGGTCCGGCGCCTTGCCGGCGCCGACCGGCGCACCGGCGTCATCGCCGGCATCTCGGCGAGCTTCGCCAACACCGTGTTCGTCGCCATTCCGACCGTGCAGCGCGCCTATGGCGATGCCGGACTCGAGCCGTTGCTCCTGATTCTCGCCATCCATCTGCCGGTGATGATGATTGTCGCGACGCTGATCGTCGAGCGCGCGGCCGTCCTCGATGCGCGCGACGCCGGCACCGCGCCGCCACGGGTGTCGACGGCCGCGACGCTGAAGCGGGTCCTGACGAACCTTGCGACCAACGCGATCATCCTCGGCATCCTGTCGGGTCTCGTCTGGCGCGCCACCGGCCTGCCGCTCGAACCCCATGTCGACGAGGTCACCAAACTGCTCGGCGGCACGGCCGGCCCGCTGGCCCTGTTTTCGCTCGGCATGTCGCTGACCCGCTACGGGTTGCGCGGCGACATGGCGGCGTCGGCGATCGTCGCGGCGCTGTCGCTGGTGATCATGCCGGCGATCGTCTTCGTCCTCGGCGGCTGGCTCGCCTTGCCGCCGCTGTGGCTGAACGGGGCGGTGCTGACCGCCGCCGCACCGGCCGGCGTCAACGCCTATCTCTTCGCCGCCTATTTCCAGTCCGGCGAGAAGCTGGCGGCGACGACGATCCTCGTTTCGACGGTGCTGTCGGTGATCTCCCTCAGCGTGTGGCTGATCGTGCTCGGCTGAAGCATTCCGCCGGCGGCCGGCCGGGAAAGCCGACCATGCGGCGGATGTCTTCCACCCCGAGCCCTGCCTCGCGCAACGCCTTCAGCGAGGTGTCGCGGGCGCTCTTCGACAGCTTGCGGCCGTCGGCGCCGAGAATCAGATCATGATGGTGGTAGCGCGGCGCCGGCAGGCCGAGCAGCGCCTGCAAAAGCCGATGCACGCTGGTCGCGTGGAACAGATCCTGACCCCGGACGACGTCGGTGATGCCCTGCAGCGCGTCGTCGACGACGACGGCCAGATGATAGCTGGTCGGCATCTCCATGCGGCCGAGCACCACGTCGCCCCACTCGAGCGGCCGCGCGGCGATCTCGCCGCTGACACCCTCGTGCGAACGCCCGGTCTCGGTAAAGGTCAGCGCCGGCACCCGTTCGACCGCCGCCTCCATGTCGAGCCGCCAGGCGAACCGTTCGCCGTCGCTCATCTTCCGCTCGCGCTCGCGCGTCGACAGCTTGCGGTCGAGACCGGGATAGAGCGGCGCCCCATCGGGATCATGCGGCCAGGGCTCGCCGGTTTCCTCGATGTGGCGCTCGGCATGGACGCGGATGTCGCCGCGCGACATGAAAGCCGGATAGATCAGTTCCTCGTCGGCCAAGGCTTCTAGCGCTGCGGCGTAGTCGGGAAAATGCTCCGACTGCCGGCGCGGCGCCGCGTCCCAGTCGACCCCGAGAAAGAACAGATCGTCCTCGAGCTGCTGCTCGTAGGCCTTGGTGCAGCGGGCCCGATCGATATCCTCGATGCGCAGGAGGAATGTCGCGCCGGCCTCGCGCGCCATCTTGTGGTTGAGCAGCGCCGAATAGGCATGGCCGAGATGCAGTTCCCCATTCGGACTGGGCGCGAACCGGAACACGGCTGATGTCAAATCCATCGCATTGATTCCCCTCGTTTCCCGTCCGCCCTAGAATCGGAATGCGCAGGGAACGTGACAGAGTCGCGGCAATTGAGGAACCGGACGCCATGATCAGCACACAAGCCGACATTGCGGCGGCGCTGGATGCCCTTCGACTGGCGGACGGCCGCCTGCATCGGGTGATCGACGCGGCGGGCGAGGTACCGCTGCGCCGTAGTGCTGGCGGGCTCCAAGGCCTTGCCGGCATTATCGTCGCGCAGCAGGTCTCCAAGGCGAGCGCCGACGCGATCTTCTCCCGGTTCACACGGGAGGTCGAGACCGACGACGCCGCAGCGATCCTCGCTGCGCCCGACGAGGCCTTCCGCCGAGCCGGACTGTCGCGCCCCAAGCAACGCACGATGCTGGCGGTTGCCCAAGCTGTGCAAGACGGCGAACTCGACTTCACGCGTGTCGAGGCGGCGTCCGCCGACGACGCGATCGCCGAACTCGTCGCGGTGCGCGGCATCGGGATATGGACCGCTGAATGCTATCTCTTGTTCTGCGCCGGTCATCCCGACATCTTTCCCGCCGGGGATCTCGCCTTGCAAGCGGCGCTGGGCCACGCCTTCGACCACGAGGCGCGGCCGGCGGCGGCGGCCGTCGCCTTGATCGCCGAGCGCTGGTCGCCGCACCGTTCGGTCGCTGCGCGCCTGTTCTGGTCCTATTACGCGGCCGTGACGCGCCGCGACGCGGCCCCGGCGCCCATGTCCGAATGACCCCGCGACATTTATCCACAGATCTTCTCCGCAGGTCGACCGCACTGCGGGAAACGGGGGAACCCGTCCGCGAAACTCGCTCGCGACCAGGCTTCACAAAGGCGACACGATAGAGCACGATAGTCGCGCCAATTCAGGTCCGGCCGCAGGGAGTTAAGGAGAACGACCGGTGACGATCGCCGTGAATCAGGACTTATCCCCAGCGCTCGTTCTGAACGCCGACTTTCGGCCGCTCAGCTATTACCCTCTGTCGCTCTGGTCCTGGCAGGACGCCGTCAAGGCGGTGTTCCTCGACCGGGTGACGATTTTGGCGGAATACGACCGGGCGGTGCGAAGTCCGACCTATTCGATGCGGCTCCCCTCGGTCGTTTGCCTCAAATCCTACGTCAAGCCGGCGCGCCATCCCGCCTTCACCCGCTTCAACGTCTTCCTGCGTGATCGCTTCCAGTGCCAGTATTGCGGCTCGCCGCACGAGCTGACCTTCGATCACGTCATCCCCCGCTCGCGGGGTGGACTGACCACCTGGGAGAATGTCGTCGCCGCCTGTTCGCCCTGCAACCTCAAGAAGGGCGGGCTGATGCCGAGGGCAGCCCGCATGTTCCCGCATCAAAAGCCCTATCAGCCGAGCGTCCACGACTTGCACAACAACGGCCGGCTATTCCCGCCGAATTTCCTGCACGAGAGCTGGCTGGATTATCTCTACTGGGATTCCGAGCTCGATCCCGAATAGGCGCCTCGATCGGCAGCGCCATTTTCGACCGGCCCGATTGAAGCCTTTCATCCCGTTCGTCCGAAGCTGCACCGACGACGCAATGATGCGCGCTGCCCGCCAAGGTCCTCGATGCCAGGATGCCCGGCGGAGCGCCTCGCCTGGACCGGGACGATCGATGGAAGAACCGCCAGACAAAGCCCGCGCGAAGCCAAATGGCACTGGCCTCGACTTCTACGCGGCATTGCCGACGTCGGCGGACTTCCGCCGTCTTGGCGACCCGGCCGTCTATGTGCCGCTACCGGACGATTGGGTGGTCGGGGTGGCCGACATCGTGCGTTCCACCGCCGCCATCGAGGCAGGCGCCTACAAGCAGATCAACACGGTCGCCGCGGCGGTGATCGCCGCCATCGCGAACGGCCTTGCCGGGAAGGACTTTCCCTTCGTCTTCGGCGGCGACGGCGCCGGATTCGCCCTGCCCGCTGCCCAGGCTGAGCTCGCCCGAACCGCGATGGCCGCCGTCGCCGGCTGGGCAGGCGAGGCTTTCGATCTGACGCTGCGTATCGCCATGGTCCCGGTCGGGACCATTCGCGAAAGCGGCCACGACGTGCGTGTCGCCCGCTTCTCTCCATCACCCGACGTTGCCTACGCCATGTTCGACGGCGGCGGTCTCGCCTGGGCGGAACAGCGGATGAAGGCGGGGGAATATCGGCTGGAACCGGCAAAGGGCGATGCGGCCCGGCCCGACCTGACCGGCCTGACCTGCCGATTCGCCGAGATACCGGCTAGCCGTGGGCTGATCCTGTCTATCATCCTGGTCCCGGCTCCGCCGGCTTCGCCAGAGCGCTTCGCCGCTCTGGCCCGGGCGATTCTCGCCCTGGGCGCCGATGGCCTTGAGGTCGGCAGCCCGGTTCCGCCCCAAGGGCCCGATCTGCGCTGGCCATCCGCCGGCTTCCGGATCGAGGCGAAAGTCTGGGCCGCCAAGACCGGACGGGCCTTGTGGTCCTCGCGATTGTCCGTGCTGCTGCGGTCCTTCCTCGCCCATCTGACATTCAAGACGGGCATCCGGGTCGGCCGCTTCGATCCCAGGCGCTATCGCGCCGAACTCGTTCGCAACACCGATTTCCGCAAATTCGACGACGGCCTCAGGATGACGCTCGACTGCACGCCGGCCGTCGCCGACCGGATCGAGCAGCGGCTGCGCCTGGCGGCGGCCGAGGGGATCGCGCGCATTGGCACCCACCGCCAGGAGGCGGCGCTGATGACCTGCTTCGTGCCCTCGGCGAGCCGCAGCGACCATGTGCATTTCATCGACGGAGCGGCCGGCGGCTATGCCGCGGCAGCGGCAATGCTGCCTGGACGCGACAGCGAAGGATCGGCCTGATCAGCCGAACACGGCCAGGACCAGCGGCAGGCTTGCCACAGCGAGCAGCGTCTGCAGCGTAACGAGCCCGGCCATCAGCGTCGCGTCGCCCTTGAGCTGGGCCGTCAGTACATAGGCGGTCGGGGCGGTCGGCAGCGCGAAGAAGACGACGAGCAGCGAGGCGTCGAGCGGCGGCAGGCCGAACAGCCATGCGACCAGCGCGGCCACGAGCGGCATGGCGAAGAGCCGACTGATGCTATTGACGAACAGCGTCGCGGTTTCGGCGCGCGCGGCCGAAAGCTTCAGCGCGGCGCCGACGCACAGAAGGCCGAGCGGCAGGCTCGCCGCCGCCAACAGGCCGAGCAGCCGGTCGGTGCCGAAGGGCAGTCCGACGCCGGCCAGGGCGAAGACCGCTCCCGCCGCGCAAGCGAGAATCAGCGGATTGCGCGCCAGGGGTTTCAGGAGTTGGCGCGCGTTCGTCTCCCGCTCGGCGGTGAGGGCGATGACCGCGAGGGCATTCACCGCCGGTATCAGCACGGCGAGGATGATCGCCGCGCGGGCCAGCCCTTCTGGGCCGTAGAGGCTGGCGACAAGGGCAAGCCCCAGATAGGTGTTGAAGCGGATCGTGCCCTGGACCAGCGGACCGTAACGCGCGGCCGGCCAACCTCGCCAGCGGCGCAGCACCGCGAGCACGACGGCAGCCACAGCGAGCACGGCCAGAACTGCCGCGGCGAGGCCAAGCAGCGCCGGGTCCGCCAGCGGCGCCTTGGCGAGACTGGCGAACAGCAGCGCGGGAAACAGCACGAAATAGTTGAGCTTTTCAGCCGCCGGCCAGAAGCCCTCGCCCGGAAAGCCCGACCGCCGGAACACAAGGCCCGCGAGGATCAGGGCGAACAGCGGCCAAAGGGTCAGTGAAATCGCCGGCATCGCCTCGTATCATCCCTTTTCGGGGAGATCGCCTTGCTTGCCCTCAGGCGAACCGGTCGGCCTTGGCGACGGCGCTGCGCAGGGCCACGGCCGCGAAGAGAGCGGACGCGACAGCGTTCCAGCCGGCGAAGGACAGGCCCAGGAAGCGGCCGGCCGCCTCGTCGCAGGAGGGCGGTCGGATGGCGTCGATGGTGGCGAGGAGATCGCCGCCCATCAGGTCGCTGCCGCCGACCTGCCCACAATCGGCCGGTCCCGGCCAGAATCCCCACTCGACGCCAGAATGGAAGACGCCGAGATAGAGGGAATAGAGCATGATCAGACCGATCGCGAGAAGCAGCGCGCGGGTGAGAACCGCCGGCGCCCGCCCCGCCGCCGCGACGAAGGCGATGAGAGCGATGGGGATCGACAAGTAATAGGGAATGCGCTGTTCCAGGCAGAGCGCGCAAGGGATGTAGCCGCCGACATGCTCGAACAGCAGCGCCGTGCCCACGGTAATCGCGGTTCCAGCCAGCAGGAAGCCGGAGGCCAGCGTCTGGCGAAAGCCGGTCGGGCGCCTGAAGCGTTCGGTCAATCCCATCGAAATCATCCGTTACATCAAATATCGCAGCGCGACGAAGCCGCCGATCAGCAGAACCATGAAGAGGGTGAAGAGCATGCCGAGATTGTTCTCGATGAAACCCTTGATCGGCGCCCCGTAGCGGTTGAGCAGCCAAGCCACGAGGAAGAACCGAGCGCCCCGGCCGACGATCGAGACGACAGTGAAGGTCACGAGATTGAGCCCGGTGACGCCGGAGAAGATCGTCAGAACCTTGTAGGGAAACGGCGTCATCGCCGCGAACAGCACGGCCCAGCCGCCCCAGGCATTGTAGCGGGCCGTCAGTTCGGCGAAGGCGTCCGCCTTGCCGTAGAGCTCCAGGATCGGCCGGCCGACGAGATCGAAGAACAAGGCGCCGATGGCATAGCCGAGAAACGCGCCAAGCACCGAAGCGATCGTGCAGACCAGGGCGATTCGGAACCACTTCGCCCGCTCCGCGATCACCATCGGGATCAACAGCACATCCGGCGGGATCGGGAAAATCGAGCTTTCGATGAAGGAGATGGCGGCCAGCGCCCGCTCCGCGTGGCGGGTCGCGGCCAGGGACATGACCCAATCATAGAGACGGCGGAGCATGGCGGGTTCCAGACCTGGGATGCGAGACGAGGCCCGCGCGCAAGGCTGGCGCATAGGACGAACGCGGCGCAAACGCAATTGCCGCCGCCGCATTGCGCGGAAGAGGGAACACCGGCATTGACCGGGAAATGGTTGCGGCTATAGTCCCGCGTCGAATGGCCGAGGCTGTTCGCCCCTGTGGCGGAATTGGTAGACGCGCGCGACTCAAAATCGCGTTCCGCAAGGAGTGCTGGTTCGATCCCGGCCAGGGGCACCAATGTTCCGGCGCTGTTCTGGAACGACATGACCGCATCATCATCCTATGCCGATCTTTACGCGGGCTTTCGCTGGAATTTGCCGCGCCGCTTCAACATCGCGGCGGCCTGCGCCGATGTCTGGGCAGCGCGTGAGCCGAACCGGATCTGCCTGATCGAGGATCGGGGCGCGGACCCGGCGCGCACGCTGACCTATGGCGAACTGTCGCGCCGTTCCGCCAGGCTGGCGGCGGGTTTCGCGGCGCGTGGCGTCGGGCGCGGCGACCGGGTCGCGATCGTGCTGCCGCAGAGCTTCGAGGCGGCGATCGCGCATCTGGCAGTCTATCGCCTCGGCGCCATCGCCGTGCCGCTGGCGCTGCGTTTCGGTCCTGAGGCGCTCGGCTTTCGCCTGAGAGCGTCGGGCGCCCGTATGGTGGTGACGGAATCCGCCGGCATCGCGACGCTTGCCGCTGTCGACGAGGCGCTGCCGGACCTCGCCGAGGTCGTCGCGGTCGGGGCCGAAACGCCCGGCGTTCTCGACTTCGCAGAGCTTGAGACCCAAGCGGGTCCGGACGCCGGGACCGCCGACACGACGCCCGACGATCCGGCGATGATCATCTTCACTTCCGGCACCACGGGACCGCCCAAAGGCGCGCTGCACGGCCATCGCGTGCTGCTTGGCCATCTGCCCGGCATGCGCTTCCACCACGATGGCTTTCCCCAAACCGGCGACCGGCTCTGGACGCCGTCGGATTGGGCCTGGGCCGGCGGCCTGCTCAACGCGCTTCTGCCGTCGCTGCTCCTCGGCGTGCCGGTGGTCTTCACCAAGGTGCGTTTCGAGGCCGCAGAGGCGTTCGCGCTGATAGCCCGGCAAAAAATCCGCAACGCCTTCCTGCCGGCAACGGCACTGCGCATGATGAAGGGTGCCGCCAGCCCCGAGGCGCTCGCCGGCCTCGACCTTCGCACGATCGGCTCGGCCGGCGAGACGCTGCCGCGCGACACATTCCTGTGGGCGCGGGAGACGCTGGGGCTGACGGTGAACGAGTTCTACGGCCAGACCGAATGCAACATGGTGCTCGGATCGTCGGCGGCCTATGGCGTGTCGCGCGCCGGCGCGATCGGCAAGCCCGTGCCCGGTCACCGCGTCGCCATCCTCGATTCCGACGGTCGCGAGGTGACGCGCGGCACGACCGGGACGATCGCGGTCAAGGCGCCCGATCCGGTGATGTTTCTCGGTTACTGGCAGGACCCTGCGGCCACGGCGGCGAAGTTTTCCGGCGACTGGCTGACCACCGGCGACCAGGGCGTCATGGACGATAAGGGTTATGTCACTTTTTTCGGGCGCGACGACGATGTCATCACCTCGGCGGGCTATCGGATCGGGCCGGGCGAGATCGAGGATTGTCTGATGACCCATCCAGGAGTCGCCCTCGCCGCCGTCGTCGGCAAGCCCGACCCGATGCGCACCGAAATCGTCAAGGCCTATGTGGTGCCGGCCGACGGATTTGCGCCGGATGCCGCGCTCGCCGCCTCGATCCAGAAATTCGTGCGCGAGCGGCTGTCGGCCCACGAATATCCCCGCGAGGGTGCGTTCGTAAACGAGATGCCGCTGACGACAAGCGGCAAGATCGTTCGCCGGGTGTTTCGCGAGAAGGCCGCGCGGGAAGCGGCATCGGACGCGCCGCCGACGACCGCGCTTGGTCGCGCTTCATAGGCGAGACACGGCCCGACTATCCGAGCCAGAGCATGGCCCGTAACCGCTCGCGCATCAGGCGAGCGAAATTGCGCGAGCGGCGCATCGACGAGAGCCCTTTCGCGGCCGCTTCGACACGCCGCGCGCTATTCGGATTCAGGCCGAGAACGATGGTCGCGATCTCGATCCGATCGGACCAGAACCGGTTCATCACGAAATGGTCCGGCATGGCGCAGGAATCGGCGCGCTTGACGACCGGATCCGCCAGCAAGGCGCGGGTCGCTTCGGCGACGACTTGCTGCCCAGGCGAGGCGGCGGCGAAGGCTTCGTCATAAGCGCTCTTCCAGGCGTAGGCTTCGCCGCGATCGACAAAGGCGACAAGACTGGCCACGGTCCGCGCGCCCACCTTGAGCGTGAAGACGCGCACCCGCCCGTCGGCGGCGAGCGCATTGACCGCTTCGCGGGCGAAAGCCGCGCGATAGCGGTCGGTAATCAGGGCGCTGCGCTGCCGGCCCTTCCAGCCGCTGGCCTCGAGAACGAAAAAATCCTCCAGCGCCAGTTGCACATCCTCCTTGGCGCGGGCGACGTCGAAGCTGACCGGACCGGTGGCTTCCAGCAGACGGCGCTGGCGGGCGAGTTCGCGCCGGCGATGGCCCGAAAGAGCCGGCAGTTTCCGAGGCCCGCCGTCCGTCTCCTTCAGCAGCGCCGCGCGCGTGATGCCGTTGACGCAGGTGACCGGCAAGCCGCGCTCCTTCGCCACGGCCAGAAGGGTCCTTGCCATCGATCCATCGAGGCGGACATCCGGCAGCACGAGGACGTCGGGCAGGGCGAATTCAGGCCTTGCGATGGTTTCGAGAAAGCTCGCGAGCGTGTCGGCCGGATCGTCGCCATCGACGGGGAGCGTGCCCAGCGGACCGAACGGATGGGTCCAGGCGCGGATCGTCGCGGGGCCGCCGACGGCGGCCGCCCGTTCCACCGAAAACGGCATCAAGAGCCGCAACCGGCTGCGCGACCCGGCCTGGTCGCGAACCACCATGAGCCGAACCTTGCGTTCGTCGAGCCGCGGCATGGCCGGCACGAGGAACTGCGGATCGAAAAAGACGTTCGGCTCGATCGCCCGGCGCGACAGATGCGACAGCTCCTCGACCAGCCCGAACGCGGCCATCGGGGCATAGATCGAGAAATGGCGCACAGTATCGCCGCTCGAAACGGTGATGTCGTGCTCCGGGGCGTGGACGAGATCCTTCCCGCCGGCCAGCGCAATCTCGGAAGCGGCCAAAGGCGGGACGAACAACTCGTCAACAAGAGGTTTGGCTGCCATGATTCGATGATCCACATGCAGTCATTCGCCGCGATTCGCGCATCTTGCGCACGAAGGATGGTCGGCTCTCCTGCAAGGATTAGCGCCATAGCCTTAAGATTCAGTCGCCGGCCAAGGTCGGGCCGCGAGATTCACCCCGCGAAGCCGCCATCGGCGAGAAATTGCCGCTCCGCCTCGCTCGACCGCCTGCCAAGAATGGCATTGCGGTGGGGGAAGCGTTGGAACCGCGCGATGATGTCGCGATGCTCCTTAGCGAAGGCAACGTTGTCCGCGTCGCCGATCTCACCCATCCACGCGACGCACGCGTCCTGATCGGCCAGCCTCTCCGAATGCATCATCGGCATGGCGAGAAACTGGTTCACGTCCTCACCGACCGTTCGATGGTCGCCGCGGGCGAGCGCCTCCCGGGCGATGTCCAGCGCCTGCGCATCCGTCGCGAAGGCTTTCGGCGTGTTTCGGAACATGTTGCGGGGGAATTGATCGAGGAGGAGCACCAGCGCCAGCGCCCCTGTAGGCTCGCTCCGCCACGCCTCGAGTTCGCCGCGAGCCGCCTGCTCGTAGATATCGCCGAAGCGCCGCAGGATGGTTTCGTCGAATTCGGCGTCCTTACCGAACCATCGCTTCGGGCCGGCCTCACGCCAGAAATCGACGATGGTCTGGGGATCGATCGAGACGGTGCTCATGGAGGACTCCATCGGGCGGGCAAGGCGGCCGGGAATGCCGACGGCACGCGGTCCGCTCAGCCGAAGCGATGGCCCGGCACCGCCAGCGGGTTGGTTTCGAGCGCGGTCCGGTCGGGCGCGTCGGCCCGGACCCCGCCGGTGAAGGCCGCGAAGAGATCGCGAACATAGGTCTCGGGAAGCGCTTCGCCGATCAGGACGATCCGGGTTTCCCGGCGCGCGCCGGCCGGCCACGCGGGCAGCTGCGCGGGCGGGTGCAGATAACCCTGCACGCCGTGCAGCACGACCGGCCGCTCGGGGTATTCGCGCGTATGGACGAGCGCTTTCATGCGCAGGATGCGCTGGCCCTTCGTCGAGCGCAGAAGATCGAGAAAGCCGTCGATGGCGTCCCAGGCCACTGGTTCCAGGCACACCAGCGAGAACGAGCGCACCGCGCCGTGGTGCGCGTGCGCATGATCATGATGATGTGGGAGGGCGGCATCGTCGGCGCCCTGAGCATGATCGCGGGCTCCCGAAGTGCGCGTGTCGGCGCCGGATTCCAGGCCCAGCCACCGGTACGGGTCGGCGGTGCCGGAAACCGGATCATAGACGCCGCAATTGAGTAGACGCGACGCCAGCGGGCGCCCGTCGCCCGCGTCGATGACCGGCGCACGCGAATTCAGCGCGGCGATGGCCGCGTCCGGAGGCTCGGCTCCGGTTCCCAACGCAAGATCGGCCTTGCTGATGACGATCCGGTCGGCCACCGCCACCTGCCGTTGTGCCTCTTCCCGCTCGGCGAGATTTTGGACGCCGGCCAGCCGGTCGACCACGGCGACGACTCCGTCGAGCGCGTAGGTTTCCAAAAGTCCCGGATGGGTCATCAGCGAGGCGAGGATGGGAACCGGATCGGCGAGACCGGTGGTTTCGATGATCACCCGCTCCAGCCCCGAATCGCCGCTGGGACGCGGGCGTGTCGCCAGCGTGACGAGGGTCTCGACGAGTTCGCCGCGCACGCTGCAGCACAGGCAGCCATCCGACAGCTCGATGACCCCGTCGCTCGACGCCGTCTCGACGAGGAGCTGGTCGATGCCGGCCTCGCCGAACTCGTTGACGACGACCGCGGTATTGGTCACCCCCGGCTCACGCAACAGGCGGTTGAGCAACGTCGTCTTGCCGGACCCGAGAAACCCGGTGAGGATGGTCAGTCGGATCGGCCGCGGCGTCTGCCCGCTCGAGGAAGCATCCGCGGAGGCCATCAGTTCGCGGCCGGCGGTGGCGGCGTCGGAAACGGCACCGGACTTGTCGGCTGAAGGGCGAGAGCGCCGTTGCCATCCTCACGCGGCGCTTCGCCGCCCTCGCGGTATATGTCGAGTCGCGACGTCTTCCCGCTCAGGCCATCCGTCTTCGCCTTTGACGAACGCAGGTCGGATGCCGCCGGATCGCCGAGCCTGGCATTCCCGACCATTGCGGCGGACTCGGCGACGGCTTTCCGCGCCGCGTCGCCTTCCCCGCCATAGTCCACGTCCTCGCCGCCGACATCGGTGGCGTCTGCTTCGGCGGGGATCGCTGGTGGTATGAGGTCATCCACCGTCAGCGGCGGCGTCATGGCCGTCTCCTGCGGCCGCTCGGGCCGTGGTGTCGGCAGCGGGATGCCATAGGCCGAGATCAGGGAAATGCCCGGCTCGGCAATGTCGTTGCCGGCCGCTCCCCCCAGACCGACCTGAAGTACGACGGGCGAGCGATCCATCTCGTGAAGATAGGGGGAGCCGTAGGTCTCCTCACGCTCTTTTTCCTCGACGCGCTCGTTGGCGCGGGCCGTGCGGCCCTCGGACGAACAGATATAGCCGCTGACGTCGAGCGGTTCGCCGGTCGCAGTCGGCAACTCGTCGACCGTGGTGTCGATTTTCGCGAGATCGGCCTTGAACCCGGCCTCCAGGATCTCGGCCGAGTTGCGTTCGCGCTCGATGGTGCCGTTGGCGCCGATGACCACGGCGACCAGCGTGCGCCCCTCGCGCGTCGCCGAGGACACCAGATTGAACCCGGAGGCGCAGATGTAGCCGGTCTTCATGCCGTCGGCCCCGTCGAAGCGGCCGAGCAACTTGTTGCCGTTGTTCATGACCCTCTTGCCGTTGGAGATCGCCTCGGTGTTGAAGAAATCCGAAAAGGCCGGAAACTCACGCCGGATGGCAACCCCGAGAATGGCGAGATCCTTGGCACTGGAATATTGTCCGTCACCGGGCAGGCCGTTGGCATTGATGAACCGGGTGTCCAGCATCCCGAGCCGCCGCGCGGTGTCGTTCATCATGGCGACGAAATCGTCCATCGAGCCTCCGCCGATCGTCTGGCCGATGGCATACGCGACATCGTTCGCCGACTTGACGAGCATCATGCGCAGGGCGCTGTCGAGCCGCATGACCGAACCCGGCTGGAAGCCCATCTTGCTGGGCGGCTCGGCGGCGGCGCGACGGGTCATGACCACCGGCGTATCCAGCGCCGCGCGCTCGTCGCGAAGGGCTTTCAACGCGAGATAGGCGGTCATCAGCTTGGTCGTCGAAGCCGGGTAGCGACGCTCGCTCGCGCGATCCTGCGACAGCACCTTACCGGTCTCGACGTCGACGACGATCGATGCCATCGGCCGCGCGGCATCTTCCGCGGCCATCGCGGGCGAATCGCGTCCCGCGATCGGCATCGCGCCAAGCAACGCCACGGCGAGGCAGGTCGCGGTGAAAAATCGAAAATGACGGGAGGCGAGCGTCTTCACGCTGGATTCCTTCATTGATTGCAGTCAGTCTGCGCGCTTTGCTGAATCTGAACGATCGTAGGGGGCGTTAGCTCCAAGCTGTGACGCAAGCATGGCGTGTGACACGCCGCCCCCGATGAATGCGCCAGGGTTCTAGCCTGCATCAGGGAAACCGGAAAGCATCGATGCCTGTCAACAACCGAATTGCCGAAACGCAGCCCGAGATCGCGGGATGGCGCCAGCATCTCCACGCCCGCCCGGAGATCCTCTACGACGTGTTCGAAACGGCCGCCTTCGTGGCCGAGAAGCTGCGTGCGTTCGGCTGCGACGAGGTCGTGACCGGCATCGGCAAGACCGGTGTCATTGGTCTGGTGCATGGACGCGGCGGCGCCGGCGGCCCGATGATCGGGCTGAGAGCCGACATGGACGCGTTGCCGATCGCGGAGGAAACCGGTCTCGAATACGCTTCCCGGACCCCGGGGGCCATGCATGCCTGCGGTCACGACGGCCACATGGCGATGCTTCTGGGCGCAACCCGCAGCCTTTGCGAGACGCGCGGCTTCACCGGCACGGTGGCGGTGATCTTCCAGCCCGCCGAGGAAGGCGGAGCCGGCGGCAAGGCGATGCTCGACGACGGTCTCTTCCGGCGGTTCCCGATCGCCAAGATCTACGGCATGCACAACCTGCCGGGCATGCCGGTCGGCCGGTTCGGCATGCGGCATGGCGCCACGATGGCGTCGACCGACGAATTCGCCGTGACCATCGAGGGTCGCGGCGGTCATGCGGCCCTCCCCCATCGCACGATCGACCCCATTCTCATCGGCGCGGCGCTCGTGCAGGCGCTTCAGACGATCGCCGCCCGCAATGCCGATCCGTTGCAATCGATGGTCGTTTCGGTGACCCAGTTTCACGCCGGCTTTGCCCATAACATCATCCCGGACACGGCGGTCGTTTCCGGCACCGTGCGCGCGCTCGACAAGCATCTGCGAGATCTCGCCGAGCAGCGCATCCATGAGATCGCGCGCGGCATTTGCGCCGCGCATGGGGCGACCGCCGCGATCGCCTATGACCGCAACTATCCGATCACGGTCAACGATCCGGCGGAAGCGGATTTCTGCGCCGAAATTGCCCGCGAGATCGTCGGCGCGGACAATGTCGATGCCAAGGTCGATCCGATGATGGCGGGCGAGGACTTTTCCTACATGCTGGAGGAAAAGCCGGGGGCGTACGTCTTCATCGGCAATGGCGACAGCGCGAGCCTTCATAACCCCGCCTATGATTTTGCCGACGCGGCGATCGCCTTTGGCGCGAGCTACTGGCAGCGCCTGGCCGAACGGGCGCTCGCCCGGCTGTGAAACTTTCGTCATGGCTAATATCTTGGTGACCCAGTGCCGCACCGCCCGTGCTAACCATGGCGCCGCTGACCGCAGGCGCTTCGGGCCCGGTTTGGATGTTTCCGAGTTCGAGGCGGGGAGAATCGACATTGGCGAATGAGGCACAAAAAGCACTGATTCGGCGCCTCGACCTTGTGGCCAAACTGGACAACGACGATCGGGAGGCGCTGTCGCGGCTGCCGATCGCCATCAGGGAGGTCGGGGCGGGGACCGATATCGTCAGCGAAGGTCAGCGCGTCACACAATGCTGCATTCTGATCGACGGCTTCACCCATCGCTATCGCCACACTTTCGAAGGCAAGCGGCAGATCATCGCCTTTCATGTACCGGGCGACATTCCCGACCTCCACAGCCTGCACATCAACGTCATGGACCACAGCTTCGCGGCGACGACGCGGTCGAAAATCGGCTTCGTTTCGCATGAGGCCATCTGGTCGTTATGCTTGGCCCGCCCGAACGTGGCGGCAGCCTTGTGGCTCGAGACGCTGATCGACGGGGCGATCTTCCGCGAGTGGATCGTCGGGCTCGGACGCCTGTCCGGCAAGAGCCGCACGGCGCATCTGCTATGCGAACTGGCGATGCGCTTGCGTTCCGTGGGCCTTGCACCCGATCACGTCTATTGCCTGCCGCTCACCCAGCACGAACTGGCCGACGCCCTCGGCCTGACTGTCGTCACGGTCAATCGCGTGCTGCAGGAGTTCAAGCTGGAGGGGCTGCTCGATCGGGACCGCTCGCGAATGGCGATCAAGAACTGGCCGGCTCTGGCGCGGATCGGCGAGTTCGATTCCGACTATCTTCACTTTCGCGCCGATGTCGACATGAAGGCGAGCCCGCCGACGGCCCACTGACCGCGGCGCGCGATCCGTTGCCTGGGTGACGAGCCACGCCCCGCTGGTTCGGCCGGTTCATCGGCGCGTCGGCACCCCTGGCCACGACCCGGCCGCGCCGATTCATCATGAATCAAACGAGCCGGATATGCTGCATTGCACGAAGAACGCTCAAACGCCCAAAAACCTTGAATTTTTCGCCGGAATGGTATAACGTGGAAAAACAGTCGGGCGTTGTGGCCGCGAGGCCACGCCTTCTGGCCCGTGGGTCTTTCCGAAAGGTCGTTTCCCTCATCCTCTGAAACATCACTGCTGCGCAGGACTGTCTGTTTCGCGCGGCAATCTCGAGGGTGCGAACGGCTTGGCCCAACGACTGCGGTCCGATCGGTTTCCGAAGGACCCGTGCAAATCGGCGGCGCCAGCGTCGTCACCTGTGTCTAGCGGCTGTCGCGGCCCGGCACAACAGGGAGTTATAAAAAGCGTATGAGCAGTCAAAAGAAGACATCGAGCCGTCAGGGTTTCAAGACCGGCGAAAGCATCGTCTATCCAGCCCACGGTGTTGGCCAGATCGTGGCGATCGAGGAACAGGAAGTCGCGGGCATGAAGCTCGAACTGTTCGTCATCGACTTCGAGAAGGACAAGATGCGGCTGAAGGTGCCGGTCGCCAAGGCCGAATCTGTCGGCATGCGCAAACTCTCCGAAACTGATTTCGTCGAGCGTTCATTAAAGGTCGTGCAGGGACGCGCGCGCGTCAAAAAGACCATGTGGAGTCGTCGTGCCCAGGAATACGACGCGAAGATCAATTCCGGCGATTTGATCCAGATCGCCGAGGTGGTTCGCGATCTTTACCGGGCGGAGAGCCAGCCGGAGCAGTCCTATTCCGAGCGCCAGCTCTACGAGGCCGCGCTCGGCCGGATGGCGCGCGAACTCGCCGCGGTCAACGAAGTCTCCGAGACCGAAGCGGTTCGCCTGATCGAGACCAATCTCAACAAGGGTCCGAAGCGCCTCAGCAAGGCGGAAGCCGAAGCCGAAGCGAGCGATGACGATTCCGACGCCAATGGCGAGGCCACCGCGGCCACGCCGGCGGCCGACACCAGCGAGACCGAGCAGGTGAAGGCCGCCTGACAGGCGCTCCATCCATGTGATCCCGGCGCGCCGACGGTTGCGCCGTGAAGCTTCAGCCCGACATCCATAGAGGCCGGCCACTCCATCAGTGGGCCGGCCTTTGTCGTTCCGGCCTGGCGGCGCTTCGACAAGCTGCTGCGAGGACCCGGTGCTCATCAACGGGGGATATTCGCGATGACGGCTTGTCAGCGGCGGGCTGATTGCGCATGATGGGTTAAGGCTAGCCGCGATTTCGGATCGCGCCCGAGCTTGCCCTCACCCTTTTCCCCTCTACGTTCCCATAAAAAGTTTTCCCTTCCGGGAACGTTTGCGGGGAGTGCGCGTTTTGCTCACACCAGGCGCGGATTCCGAACAGTTTCGCGCGAAAGGCTCAAGGGCCTCGAAAGCTTGACTGGAGGGTAAACCATGAAGTCCCAATCCGCTGGCCGCTCCCTGATCCGCGCCGCCATGTCCGCGCCCTACCTCCAGCGGGAGGAAGAGTACGAACTCGCCGTGCGCTGGAAAGAGCAGCGCGATCAGGAAGCGCTTCACAAGATCACCTCCGCCCATATGCGCCTGGTCATCTCGATGGCCTCGAAATTCCGTCATTTCGGACTCGCCATGAGCGACCTCATCCAGGAAGGCCATGTCGGCCTCCTGGAGGCGGCCGCGCGTTTCGAGCCGGAACGCGAGGTCCGGTTTTCCACCTACGCCACCTGGTGGATTCGCGCCTCCATCCAGGACTACATTTTGCGCAACTGGTCGATTGTCCGCGGCGGCACCTCGTCGGCGCAAAAGGCGCTCTTCTTCAATCTTCGCCGGTTGCGCGCACGCTTGAGCCAGGGTTCGGAGAGCCTGACCGGAGTGGCCATGTACCGCGAGATCGCAACGGCCTTGAAGGTATCGGAGGGCGACGTGGCCCTTATGGATTCCCGTCTTTCCGGACCGGATTCCTCGCTCAACGCGCCGCTGATGGAGGATGAATCCGGCAGCGCCGATCGTCAGGACTTCCTGGTCTCCAACGACCCCCTGCCCGATGAAATGGTCTCCGATTCGATTGACGACGAGCGCCGCGTCACCTGGCTGCACAGCGCTCTGGACGTGTTGTCCGACCGTGAGCTGAAGATCATCCGCGAACGCCGCCTCCAGGATGACGGCGCCACGCTGGAAGCGCTGGGTCTCAAGCTGGGGATCTCCAAGGAACGTGTGCGGCAAATCGAGACACGAGCCCTGGAGAAGCTCAGGGCTGCGTTGCTCGAGACGAATGCGGACCGGGCCGCCTATGTGAGCTGAGCCAGGCCGCCCGATGGCGCCCAATCGTGGCTGATCGGCTGCCGCATGACGGCCGGCGGATCGCGGAGCATGGCCCTGAGATTCCGCGGCCACGCGGATTGGAATCTCGCCCGATGCAGTGGTGACGGAAAAGGGTGTCGCTACGGTCCAACCATAGCCACAACCTGATTTTGCCGAACCCGGACGTTGTTCATGCTTGCCGATTTCCCGCATTACCGAGGAGGACTCGGACTCGCCTTGTCCGCAAGGACGATTGCAACAGCCCTGAACGCTTCCGAACAGACATGACCAATCACGCACTTGCAGGTTCGCTCGATCCGCCCTCCAATGAACAGCCCACGATCCGCTCGTTGCGGCAAATACTGCGGATGGGACCCTCGCAGCAACATGCGCGGCTGGATCGCTTTTTCGACGGAATGACCGAAACCGACCGCCCGGATCTCTACCACTGTTTCATCCAGATGAATCATCGGTGTCACGCGGTGCTCGAACCGCTCCTCGCCGATCACCGTGCCTTTGCTGCCGTCGCGGGCGCGAACCGACGAAAGGACCTGCTCCGGGAATTGGATGTGGACATGCGTCGGATGGCGCTGTCCCCGCTCGAAGCGATTGCCTATCCGCTCCGCCAGATCGGCCTGCCGGAGGCGGCGGGCATCGCCTATGTCCTTGACGGATCGAGGCTGGGAGCCCGCTTCATCCATCGCGATTTTATGGCACGCGATCTCGCGCGGGAATGGCCGGATATCTCCACGGCTTATCTGGAGGCGGCAGCGATCGCCGACGGCTTCCGGGAACAGATGGTCGACCTGTCGGCGACCATAGTCAGCACGCGCCATCGCGCCCGCGCGCTGGCTGCGGCGAGCGCCGCTTTCACGCTTTTCGAGACTGCCATCGCTGTCTTACCGTCCGCATCCAGGCAAGGGATCGTCGCATCTTGAGCATCGACGCCGCAGTTCCGTTTCAGGTCGATCTGTCGAACTGCGATCGTGAGCCCATTCATCTGCTGGGTCGCATTCAGGAATTCGGTTTTCTGATCGCGGTCACCTCCGACTGGTTGATCCGGCACGTATCGGCCAATATCGGCGATTTCGTCGGCAAATCGGCGGACGAGCTTCTCGGCTCACCGATCGCCACCATCTTGCCGACATCGACCGTGCACGCCGTCCGCGGGCGCCTGCAGGTGCTGTCGAACAATGACGGTTCGGAGCGGCTCTTCGCGATCGATGTGTTTGAGAACGGCCAGTATTTCGACATCGCCATCCACCTGTCCGGCGATTCGACCGTCCTGGAGATGGAGCCGGCCTCCGCGCGACGCTCGGCCGATTCCGGCGCTCTCGTCAAAGCGATGATATTACGCATCCAGAAAGCGCCCGATCTGGAAACGCTCTATCGCGAATGCGTGCGGCAATTGCGAGCCGTGACCGGATTCGACCGGGTCATGCTCTATCGGTTTCATGGCGACGGAGCCGGTGCCGTCATCGCCGAATCCGTGCGCGGCGGCTACGAAACCTTTCTCGGCCTCAATTATCCGGCGAGCGATATTCCGCAGCAGGCGCGCGCTCTGTACATCCGCAACCAGATCCGGATCATCGCCAATGTCGATGCCGAACCGGTCCCGATCATGCCCGCGCTGAGCCCCGACGGCAAACCGCTGGATCTCTCGCTCTCGCTGCTGCGGGCGGTTTCGCCCATCCATGTCGAGTACCTCAAGAACATGGGTGTTTCGGCTTCGATGTCGATTTCGATCGTGATCGACGGCAAGCTCTGGGGCCTGTTCGCGCTGCATCACTACGCGGCACGGCATTTGCCGATGGAGTTGCGAAGCGCCATCGAACTCTTTGGCCAGATGGCCTCCTTCGTCATCGAGGGACGGATTCACAAGGAACGTCGTGCGGCCGACGAGACGGCGCGCGACCTGCACGATCGCTACATCGGCAAACTCGTCGCGACGACGCCATCGGTCGCGGCGCTCGCCGACCATGCCGACGAGTTGCGCGACTTCATCGCCTGCGACGGGTTCGCGGCTTGGACGGACGACGAGGCCAGAACCTTCGGTCAGTGTCCGAACCAGCAGGAGATCGCGCAACTCGCCCGGTTTCTCAACCGTGCCTCCGCTAGCAAGGTCTATGCGAGCGACAGGCTGAGCGAGGCCTATCCGGACGCAGCCGCTTTCCACGATCGGGCAGCCGGCATGCTGGCGATCCCGCTTTCCCGCATACCGCGGGATTACCTCATGTTCTTCCGCAAGGAGATCGTCCAGACCGTCAGCTGGGCCGGCGATCCCACCAAGAAGCAGACTGTCACGGGGCCGAACGGGCCAAGGCTGACGCCACGCGAGAGCTTCGAGGTCTGGAAGGAGACGGTGGTCGGCAGGAGTTACGGCTGGACCGAAGCCGAGATGAAGAGGGCCGAGGCGTTGCGGGTTTCGCTTCTGGAAGTGCTGTTGCACTTCAACGAAGAAAACGAGCGCACCCGCGATCTTGCCGCCCAGCATCAGGAATTCGTCATCGCCGAACTCAACCACCGGGTTCGCAACATTCTCAGCCTGATCCGCGCCCTGGTCGGGCAAAGCCAGGCGGGTGCCAGTTCGGTCGACGAATTCGGCGGCATCCTCGGTGGACGTATCCAGGCGCTGGCGCGAGCGCACGACCAGATCACCCGCCAGACCTATGTCGCCCAAAGCCTGGGCGACATCATCCGGACCGAGTTACAGGCCTATGTCGGGCGGAACGCCGGCGGCGTTCATCTCGACGGACCGGATGTCTTCATCGAGGCGAATGCCTTTTCCACCCTGGCGCTGGTGTTCCACGAAATGGTCACCAATTCGGCGAAATACGGCGCACTTGCCGATACGAAGGGTGTCATACACGTCGACTGGACGATCGCAGCGGACGGCTCGTGCGATATAAGTTGGCAGGAGAGCGATGGGCCGCCGGTCACCCCGCCCTCACGCCGCGGCTTCGGATCGACCATCATCGAACGCGCGATTCCCCATGACCTCGGCGGCGAGGCAGAGGTGAATTATCCAAAGTCAGGTCTGATCGCGCGCTTCCTGTTGCCGGCGTCGGCCTTCTATCTGGACAGCGGCGATCAGAAGCGCCCCAATGCACAGATGCAGCCCGTCGACACCGCCGCGACGAACGATCCCGTGACATTGACGGGTCTCAGGGGTCTCATCGTCGAGGACAGCGTCATCATCGCGCTCGACACTGAGCAATTGCTGCTCGACAACGGCATGGAAAGGGTCTTCACGGCCGCCAATCTTGCCGAGGCCCGCCAGATCATCGAGAGTGAACCCTTCGACGTGGCGCTCCTCGACGTCAATCTCGGTACCGAAACCAGCTTTTCCCTGATTGGACCGCTCAACCGGAAGAACGTCCCCTTCGTCTTCGTCACCGGTTACGGTGAGAGACTGAATTTGCCCGAAGACAACCCTCCCGAGGTCGAGGCTATCCGCAAGCCATTCGCAGGACATGAGGTGGTGGAAGCGATCGCCCGGGCCGCGGCGCGTCGCAAGGGCGAGCGATAAACGTCTTACGATAAGGAGGGGATTGAATTACTCCGGGGTATGGAAAAATTCAATCGATTAGACTAAGCAGATCGCCGGCGCGGCCGATGTCGGCCCGCCGCGACAGAAAGACAAGAAATGTCCAGCCAGATCATACCCGTCGAGCCATTCGACTACGTCGTCTTCGGCGGCAATGGCGACCTTGCGGAACGCAAGTTGCTGCCGGCGCTGTACCATCGCGACCATGATGGCCAGATACCCGACGCCTCACGCATCATCGGTGCGTCCCGCAGCGAGATCTCCGACGAGGATTACCGCGCCTTCGCCCGCCGAGCCATCGAGAAGCATGTCGATGCGGCCGACATGCATCAGTCCTCGATCGACCGTTTCCTGTCGCGGCTCCACTACCGCAAGGTCGACGCGCGGGCGGAAGAAGGCTGGGACGAATTGCGCGCCCTTCTCGACGAGGCGGGAGAGGACTGCGTCCGGGCGTTCTATCTGGCCGTCGGGCCTTCGCTGTTCGCCGATTTCGCCAGGAAGATCGGCGAAAGGGGCCTGTCGAGTGCGAATATGCGGCTCGTCGTCGAAAAACCGGTCGGCCGCGATCTGAAATCGGCCTGCGAACTCAACCGCATCATCGCCGATCACTTCACCGAGGAGCAGGTCTTCCGCATCGACCACTATCTCGGCAAGGAGACCGTGCAGAACCTGATGGTGCTGCGCTTCGCCAACGCGCTTTACGAGCCGATCTGGAATTCGGCGCATATCGACCACGTGCAGATCACCGTCGCCGAGTCCGTCGGCCTGGAAGGCCGGGCCGGCTATTACGACAAATCGGGCGCTTTGCGGGACATGGTGCAGAACCACATCGTCCAGTTGATGTGCCTTGTCGCGCTCGAGCCGCCGGCGGCTCTCGACGCCGATGCGCTGCGCGACGAAAAGCTGAAAGTGCTGCGCGCGCTGCGCCCGATCGACGCCTTGAATGTCGAAAGCCGCACGGTCCGGGGACAGTACAAGGCCGGCGCGTCTGACGGAAGCGCGGTCAAGAGCTATCTCGACGATCTCGGCAATGGCGAAAGCACCACCGAGACCTTCGTCGCCATCAAGGCCGAGATCAACAACTGGCGCTGGGCGGGTGTGCCGTTCTATTTGCGCACCGGCAAGCGGCTGTCCGAACGCATGTCGGAGATCGTCGTCACCTTCCGGCCGATCCCGCATTCGATCTTCGCCGGAGCCGCCGGCAATATCGTCCAGAACCAACTGGTGATGCGCCTGCAGCCGAATGAGGGCGTCAAGCAGTGGCTGATGATCAAGGACCCCGGTCCCGGTGGCATGCGGCTCCGTCACGTGCCGCTCGACATGAGCTTTGCCGAATCGTTCCGGGTCCGCAATCCGGACGCCTATGAGCGCCTCCTGATGGATGTCATCCGCGGCAACCAGACGCTGTTCATGCGGCGCGACGAGGTCGAGGCCGCGTGGAATTGGATCGATCCGATCCTGGAGGCTTGGGAGGAGAAGGGCATGAAGCCGCAGGGCTACACCGCCGGCACATGGGGGCCGTCCTCCGGCGTCGCGCTGATCGAGCGCGACGGCCGCACCTGGCACGAGCCCGATTGATGGATGCGATAACGCCTGCTCCCGTCCTCCATCGCTATCAAACGCGCGAGGCACTCGCCGAAGCACTGGCCACCGGCGTTGCCGCCGTGCTCGCCGGGGCGATCGCCACCCGCGGTTCGGCGACCCTGGCGGTCTCCGGCGGCTCGACGCCGAAGCGCTTCTTCGAGCGGCTGGCCGAGGCCGAGATCGATTGGCGCAATGTCCGCGTCACGCTGGTCGACGAACGCTGGGTTCCGGAAACCAGCGAGCGGTCGAACGCGGCCATGCTGCGCCGGCATTTGCTCAAAAACGGCGCGGCGGAGGCCCGCTTCCTGCCGCTCTACATGGACGCGCCGACGCCGGAAGACGCGCTGACCGACCTCGGCGAGCGGTTCCAGCGGCTGGCCCGTCCCTTCGATGCGGCGATCCTCGGCATGGGCGCCGACGGCCATACCGCCTCGTTCTTCCCGGACGCCGACAATCTGGCGAAGGCGATCGACATGGCGACGGACGCACCGGTCGTCGCCATCCGCGCGCCGGGGGCCGGCGAACCGCGCGTGACCCTGACGCTGCCGCTGCTGGTCGACGCGCACCTCCTCGCTCTCCATATCGAAGGTGAGGAGAAGTTGGCCGTCTATGAGACGGCACTCAAGGACGGCGCGACAACGGACCTCCCGGTTCGAGCGGTGCTGCGGGCGCCGCGGACCGAGCCGCTGAACGTATTCTGGGCGCCCTGACTTCCTCTTGCCAAGAAGGTCGATACCATGACCGCAGATCCTCGCATCGAAGCCATCACCGACCGCATCCGCGAGCGCTCCGCGCCGACCCGCGACGCTTACGTTGCGCGCATCACCGCCAAGGGGGCCGAGGGGCCGAAACGCTCGACACTGTCTTGCGGCAATCTCGCCCACGGCTTCGCCGCCTGCGGCCCGGTGGACAAGGAACGGCTGTCCGGCGGCCAGACGCCCAATCTCGGGATCGTCACCGCCTATAACGACATGCTCTCGGCCCACCAGCCGTTCGAGCGTTTTCCCGAACTCATCCGCGAGGCCGCGCGCGAAATGGGCGCCACCGCGCAGGTCGCCTCTGGCGTGCCGGCGATGTGCGACGGCGTCACCCAGGGACAGGGCGGCATGGAGCTGTCGCTGTTCTCGCGCGACGTGATCGCCATGGCCGCGGCGGTGGGGCTTTCCCACGACATGTTCGACGCGGCCGTCTATCTCGGCGTCTGCGACAAGATCGTGCCGGGCCTGACCATCGCGGCGCTGACCTTCGGCCATCTGCCGGCGATCTTCGTCCCGGCCGGGCCGATGACCTCCGGGCTTGCGAACGACGAAAAGGCCCGCATCCGTCAGCTCTACGCGGAAGGCAAGGTCGGCCGCGACGAACTGCTCGAGGCCGAATCGCAATCCTACCACGGCCCCGGCACCTGCACCTTCTACGGCACCGCGAACTCCAACCAGATGCTGATGGAGATCATGGGCCTGCACACGCCGGGCTCCTCCTTCGTCAACCCGAACACGCCGCTGCGCGACGCCCTGACCAGGGAAGCGACGAAGCGCGCGCTCGCCATCACCGCGCTCGGCAACGAATACACGCCGGCCGGGCTGGTCGTCGACGAACGCGCCGTGGTCAACGGCGTTGTCGGACTGCACGCCACCGGCGGCTCGACCAACCACACCATGCATCTCGTCGCGATGGCCGCGGCGGCCGGGATCAAGCTGACCTGGCAGGACATTTCCGACCTGTCGGACATCACGCCGCTGCTGGCGCGGGTCTACCCGAACGGCCTTGCCGACGTGAATCACTTCCAGGCCGCCGGCGGCATGGGTTTCCTGATCCGGGAGCTCTTCGATTGCGGCCTCCTGCACGAGGACGTCCGCACCGCTTGGGGTCAGGGCCTCGGCGCCTATGCCGTCGAGGCCCGGCTCGCCGACGACGGGCAATCGGTGACCCGCGTGCCGGCAACCAAGGAAAGCGGCGACCCGAAGGTGCTGACCACGCCCGACCAGCCGTTTTCGTCGAATGGCGGGCTCCGCATGCTGAATGGCAACATGGGCAAGGCAGTGATCAAGGTTTCGGCGGTCAAGCCGGAGCGCCGCCTCGTCGAGGCGCCGGCCAAGATCTTCCACGACCAGAACGATCTGAAGGCGGCCTTCGACTCCGGAGAGCTCAATCAGGATTTCGTCGCGGTGGTCCGCTTCCAGGGACCGCAGGCCAACGGCATGCCGGAACTGCACAAGCTGACGCCGCTTCTCGGTGTGCTGCTGGATCGCGGCCACAAGGTCGCGCTGGTGACGGACGGGCGGATGTCGGGCGCCTCGGGCAAGGTGCCGGCGGCGATACATGTCACGCCCGAAGCCAAGGCCGGCGGTGCTATCGCCCGAATCCGGGAAGGCGACATGATCCGGCTCGACGGCGAGAACGGCACGCTTGAAATCTTGGTCGACGCGGCGGAATTCGATTCACGCGAGCCGGCCCAGCCGGATCTGACCGATAACGAATACGGGTTGGGACGCGAGTTGTTCGGGGCCTTTCGGGCGGCCGTCGGCACCGCCGACAACGGCGCCAGCGTCTTCTGACGCGAACAGGGATCGCCGCTTTCGGCGGTGTCCCGTGTGAGGAGGGACCGTCAGGCGGCGACGCGCTGCGGCGCCGTTCTCATCGCCTTGCCGTCTTCGCCGAACAGGCGCATCGCCTCGGGCTCGGCCGTCAGCGAGACCGTCGTTCCCCGCGCGATCGTCACTTCCCCCGGCAGTTTGACGACGAAGGGCTCGTCGGTGCGGCCGATGTCGACATAGACCAGCGTGACTTCGCCAAGCGACTCCGTCAGCATCACCTCACCGCTGAACGGCGCGTCCGGACTGTCGGACAGGACGAGGTTTTCCGGCCGGATGCCGAGATGGCCCGCGCTGCCCTTCGCATCCGCCGGCGAGGCGATCGGCAAGGTGATCGAGCGTCCGCCCGTCGGCAGCACGCGGGTCTGCTGTCCCGTCTCCTCGATCACGGCCGGCAGGATGTTCATCGAGGGCGAACCGAGGAAGCGGGCGACGAAGAGGGTGTCCGGCCGGTTGTAAAGCTCCATCGGCGAACCGACCTGCTCGACATTGCCCTTGTTGAGCACGACGATCTTGTCGGCGAGGGTCATCGCCTCGACCTGATCGTGGGTGACGTAAATCATCGTCGTGCCGGCCATGCGCTCGTGCAGCCGGGCGATCTCGATCCGGGTCTGGACGCGCAGCGCGGCGTCGAGGTTCGACAGCGGCTCGTCGAAAAGGAAGACCTTCGGGTTACGCGTGATCGCCCGCCCGATAGCGACCCGCTGGCGCTGGCCGCCGGAAAGCGCCTTGGGCAACCGGTCGAGATAAGACTCGATCTGCAGGATTTGCGCCGCCTCGCGGACCCGCCTGTCGACTTCGTCCTTGGAGTTGTTTTTCTCCAGCTTCAGCCCGAACGCCATGTTGTCGTAGACATTCATGTGCGGATAGAGCGCGTAGGACTGGAACACCATCGCGATGCCCCGCTCCTTCGGCGTCCGACCGTTGACCACCTCGCCGTCGATTTCCAGCGTGCCGCCGGTGATGTCCTCCAGACCCGCGATCACCCGCAGCAGCGTGGACTTGCCGCAGCCCGAGGGACCGACGAAGACGATGAACTCGCCCGGCTCGATATCGAGATCGATACCGTGCAGCACCTGCACCTGCCCGTAGGCCTTTCTGATGCCGGTCAGCCTGACGTTCGCCATGGTCCTGTCTCCCTTCCAGCCGCGCGCGCTTGCCTCACAGCCCGCCGATAAAGCCGTCGAAGCCGTCGAGGCGAATTTGCGCCCCGTTGGCCGAACCTGAATATCCATGTCCGGGCAGCGCTGTCGGAACGCTGCCCCCCGGCAGATCGAAATGCGTCGCGCCGGCGTCGAAATTGAACGCGCAGACGAGCCGCGCGCCGTCGTGCTCGCGCGTGAAGGCAAGAACCGCGGGCGGCGACGGCAGAAATGTCATCCTTCCCTTGGCGAACGCCGGATGGGCACGCCGAAAGCGCAGGAACGCCCGGTAGAAGTGGAGCAGCGAGTCCGGCTCCGCCTCCATCCGGTCAACGGCGCGCTCCTTGTGCTCGGCAGCCACGGGAAGCCAGGGCTTGCCGGTCGAAAAACCGGCATTGGCGATGTCCGCCTCCCAGACCATCGGCGTGCGGCAGCCGTCGCGCCCCTTCACTTCCGGCCAGAAATTGATGCCGTAGGGATCGACCAGATCCTCATAGGCGATGTCGGCCTCGACCAGCCCCAGTTCCTCGCCCTGGTAGAGACAGACCGAACCGCGCAGCGTCAACAACACGCCGGCCGCCAGCCGCAGAACCTTGTCGGCATCCTCATGGTTCTCGGCCCAGCGCGTGGCGTGACGTTCAACATCGTGATTGGAAAACGCCCAGCAGGCCCAGCCGTCGCTCGCCGTCGCCTCGAAACGCCGCAAGGTGCCGGTCAGATCGGCGACCGCCGGCATGCGTCCCGACAGGAAGTCGAAGGCGTAGCACATGTGCAGCTTGTCGCCGCCGGCGGTGTATTCACCCATCAGCTCCGCGCCGTGAATGCGTTCGCCGACCTCTCCGACCGAGGTCGCGGCCGGATATTCGTCGAGCAACGCCCGGAACTCCTTCAGAAATATGAGGTTCTCCGGCCGGTTCTTGTCGTGGATATGTGCCTGCCAGTTGTAGGGCTGGTTGCGCGAGGCCATCACCACGGACTGGAGCGCGGCCTCGAGCGGCGGATTGTCCCGCAACTCCCGGTCGTGGAAATAGAAATTCGCCGTATCCAGCCGAAACCCGTCGACGCCGCGATCGAGCCAGTAGCGCACGTCCGCGAGCAGCGCTGCCCGCACGTCCGGATTGTGGAAATTGAGATCGGGCTGCGACGCGAGGAAATTGTGCAGGTAGTATTGCCGGCGCTTGGAGTCCCATTCCCAGGACGAACCGCCGAACACCGACAGCCAGTTGGTCGGCGGCGTTCCGTCGGGCTTGGGATCGGCCCAGACATACCAATCCGCCTTCGGATTGTCGCGGCTTTGGCGGCTTTCGACGAACCACGGATGGCGGTCGGAGGAGTGCGACAGCACCTGGTCGATGACCACCTTCAGACCCAGCCAGTGGGCTTCGGCAACGAGCGCGTCGAAATCATCGAGCGTTCCAAACAGCGGATCGACGTCGCGATAGTCCGAGATGTCGTAGCCGAAATCCTTCATCGGCGAGGTCATGAAGGGCGACAGCCAGATGCCGTCGACGCCGAGCGATGCCACATAGGCGAGCCGCCGGGTGATGCCGGGAAGGTCGCCGATGCCGTCGCCGTCGGAATCCTGGAACGAGCGCGGATAGATCTGGTAGAGCACCGCGCCGCGCCACCAGTCGCGATCCGCCGTGGCGGCTTGCGGCGGGGCACTCGGCCGGTCGGTGGTCATGACAGCGTCTTCGCTCATCCTACTCGCGCCCTAACCTTTCACGCCGCCGGCGGTCAGGCCGGAAATGATCTTGCGCTGGAAGATCAACACCAGGACGATCAGCGGCACCGTGACCACGACGGAGGCCGCCATGATCGTGCCCCAGGGGATTTCCTGCTCGGATGCGCCCGACAGGAGCGCGATCGCCACCGGCACGGTGCGCGTGTCGTTGTTCGACACGAAGGTCAGCGCGAACAGGAACTCGTTCCACGCCGCGATGAAGGCGAGCAGGCCCGTGGTCACCAGCGCCGGCCACATCAGCGGCAGGAACACCTTGACGACGATGGTGAAGGGCGAGGCGCCGTCGACGATCGCCGCCTCCTCGATCTCGACCGGCAGATCCCGCATGAAGGTGGTCAGCACCCAGACCGTGAACGGCAGCGTGAAGATCATGTAGGCGAAGATCAGCGAGAACAGCGTGTTGTAGAGGCCGGCGACGCGGACCATCTCGAACAGCCCGGCGAGCACCGCGATCTGCGGAAACATCGACACGGCAAGGATGGTGAGCAGCAACAGGCCGCGGCCTCTGAAATTGATCCGCGACAGCGCGTAGGCGGCGGTCACGGCCAGAAACAGCGAGATCGCCACGACGACCGAGGCGACGATGACCGAGTTGAGGATGTTGGTCGGAAATTCGCCGCTGGCGAAGATGCCGCGATAATTCACCAGCGAGAAATCCGTCGGGAAATAGTTCACCCGGAACAGCGCCGTACCCGATTTGAAGCTGGTCAGGATCGCGTAATAGAACGGGAAGATCGAAAACAGCACGATGGCGACGACGAGGGCGTAGAAGGCCGTGCGCTTGATCACAACCGGCATGTCAGCGCCCTCTCCCGAGTTCGAGCCTTGCGACCTTGATGTAGAACAGCGTGATGAAGGCGATGACCAGGAACAGAAGCGTCGAGGCCGCCGATCCGTAGGCGAACTTGTCGAACTGGAAGAGGTTTTCCTGAGCGAAGACCGACATCGTCTTGGTGTCGGTGTTGTTCGGTGTCAGCACATAGATGAGGTCGAAGACGCGCAAGGCGTCCAGCGCGCGGAAGATGACGGCGACGAGGATGGCGGGCCGGATCAGCGGCAGCGTCACCTTCCAGAACACCTTGACCGGGTGGATGCCGTCGATCTTCGCCGCCTCGTAGATGTCGCCCGGCACCATCTGGAGGCCCGCGAGGATCAAGAGCGCCATGAACGGTGTCGTCTTCCACACATCGACGATGATCACCGCCCACATCGCCGTTTCGGGCGTCGCGGTCCATGCGACCGGGGCGGACAGGACGCCGATCGCCATCAGCATGTCGTTGAGGATGCCGAACTGGTCGTTCATCATCCAGGCCCACATCTTCGCCGAAACGATGGTCGGGATCGCCCAGGGGATCAGGACCGCCGCGCGCACAAGGGCGCGCCCCTTGAATTCGGCGTTGAGAACGAGGGCGAAGGCAAGGCCCAGAACGGTCTCGATGGAGACCGATATCACCGAATAGTAGACGGTGTTCCAGACCGAGTTCCACCATTGCGGGTCGAACAGGAGGCCGAAATATTCGCCCTCCCCGTCGCCGTAATCGACATATTCCCAATAGTTCCGGAAGCCGACGAACTCGGCGCCTGCCACATTGTCGAGGCTGGCGTTGGTGAAGGAGAACCAGATCGTCTGGAGCAGCGGCCAGCCGGCGACCAGCGCCAGCACGACGAGCATGGGAGTCAGGAACAGCCAGGCCGATTTCAGCCGTTGGCGGGAGAGATCGGAACGGCCGGCCGCCCCCTGCTCCTCGGCCGCGATCGCCTTGTCCGTCGGCGGCACGCCCAGCGAAACATTGGCCATCTTCGTCCTCCCATCGACCTGTTCCACCGGCTGGCCGCGAAGCCGTTACCCCCGTGTCCTTCAGCCAGCGGCGGCATGCCTCCACGGCTTCCCGCCGCTGCTGTTAGCCGATCGATGTCGGCTGATTTTCACTCCCAGGCGCTGCGTTTCAGGCGACGCAGACGTTTTTCGAGCTGATCGAGATTGTCGGCGGCCGAGCCACGGCCGGACAGCGTCTCGTTGACGGCCGTCCAGAACTCCTTCGAGACCTCGTTGTACTGGCCTCTTTCCATTCGGCGACGATCGGTTGCTTCTCTGCGATCTCCGGGTCGTCGTAGAGCGACGGGATCGTCGGCAGCCGCGACTGGTTGACGGCGCGCTGCTTCTGCGCCTTTTCCGAGCTCAGGAACTTGACGAGATCGATCGCCGCCTCCTGGTTTTGCGAGTATTTCGAGACCGCCAGATTCCAGCCGCCGAGGCATGCGGCCGACGAACCGCCTTCGCCGGCCGGAAGCGGCACCACGTCGAACTTGCCGGCGACGGCGGAATCGTCGCCGTTCGACAGCGCGTAGGCGTAGGGCCAGTTACGCATGAACACGGCATTGCCGGTCTGCCAGACGCCGCGCGACTCTTCCTCCTTGTAGGCAAGGACGCCGTCTGGGGCGATTGTTCCGACCCAACCCTTGGCCTTTTCGAGCGCGGCCGCGGCCTTTGGATTGTTGATGGTGATCTCGCCGTCGGGCGAGACGATCTGGCCGCCACCGTGGCTCGCCACCCATTCCAGGCCATCGCAGGTCAGCCCCTCATAGGGCGCGCCCTGGAAGACGAAACCGTTCATCTGGCTGTTGCCGGCCTCGCGCTCCTTGTCCTGGATTTCCTTGGCGATGGCCTCCAGCTCCGACCATGTCGTCGGCGGCTCCTTGCCGTATTTTTCCAGAAGGTCCGTGCGGTAATAGAGCGCCGGAGCGTCGGTATACATCGGCAGGGCGACGAGCTTTCCGTCGACCGTCTGCGACTCGATCATCGAGGGAAAATGCTGGCCGACGATATCCTTGGCCGCCTCGGTCAGGTCGACGAGGCCGCCGGCGAGCTGCGGTGCCCAGATCACGTCGGTCCGGTAGACGTCGACATCGGCGTTGCCGGCGGACAGCCACAGCCGGTACTGGCCGAACTGATCGGTGGTCGACGCCGGCATCTCGACGATCTTCACCGTATGGCCGGATTCCTTCTCGAACGCGTCGAGCTGCCCCCGCAATTCCTCGATGTCCTTGCCAACGGAACCGGAGACCAGTGACAACTCGGCGGCGAACGCGCCGCCGGTGAAAAGGGTCGAGGCGGCGAATGCCAGAACCAGCCGCGAAAGCGTCATGAGAAATCCTCCCTGGTGTCCCGATCGGGCGCGCCGATCGTCCATGCCCTGCATCCGGCCACTCCCCGCGACGGATGCCCTTCTTTCGAAGCTAGCTCGACCGAAGGGAAACGCAAGAGTCGCCATCGTGGGGCGAAACACCAACGACCGAGGTCGCGATCGGACTCGAGGATGGATCAAATTCGCGCGCGTGCGCGATCGCGGTTTGCGATGGCGAAACCGGGCCGCCGTCTCAGTGGACCTGACGCCGCTCGCGGATTTCTGCGATGTGCCGCTTGACGGCCGCAATATCGAGCTGGAGACGCTCGACTTCCGCATCGTCTTGACCGAGCTCGTTATCCTGGTCGCCGATTTCGGGGCGTTCCGCGGCGATCGCGCGTATTTTTTGGCGCAGTTCCTCGCGGGTCTGCGCTACATCGTCGGCGGATGCGGATTCCGCTCCCCCATCGGGCGAATCCGGCAAATCGACCGATGGCTTCGGGTCCGCGTCCTCTTCGCTAGCCAACCGCTCGCCATCGACCGGGCTCGTTCCGACCGGGTTGTCGGATTCTGGCTGGTTCCGGCTCGGTTCACCCGCCTCATCGCTCGGACGGCGGAGTTCCCCCGTTTCGGCGTAGACCGCAGGACGGATTCCGGCCGTGTCGGCCTGAGCCGCCTCGCCAGCGGCGACGGCGTCAGCGTCGCCTGCCTCTCGCCCGGCGCCGATGCCGAGGGGAGCGGCGGAATAGAGGCCGGCGGTCTGATAAAAGCCAGGCGCATAGGCCGCGCGTCCCCGATATCCGGCCCCTTCGAAACCGACGGCCACCGGCGCGCTGTCCGAAGCGATACGATCGAACGGCCGACCCTCCTGGAAGAACAGGACGGTGGCGCGGAGCACCGCGATGCCGACCCCCGCGAGAAAACCGAGAACCGCACCGAGAAGGACCATGGTCCGCCGGGCGAGGCTCGACGGCTCCAGCGGCGGCGTCGCCTCGGAGATGACATGGACATTGGCCGTATTCAGGCTTTCCTGCTCGCCGGTTTCGCGCGCGCGCAAGAGAAACGCCTCGTAGACCGCCCGCGACGCTTCGACCTCGCGCTCGAGTTCGCGCAGCTTGACGAAGGATTCGCTGGTGGCGAGCTGTTTGGTCTTCAACGCCGTGATCTGCTCGGTCAGATCACGGTCGGTCTGTTCGGCGCGGGTCAAATCGGTCTGCGCCGCGGCGACGATGCGGTTCAGCTCGGCGCGTATGGCGTTCCTGGCCGAGGCCAGCGCCTCCTGACTGGCGAGGCGCTGCGGATGGCGGGGGCCGAGTGTGGTGCTGAGCACGGCTGCTTGCTGGGCAAGTTCGGAGTAGGTGTTGCGCAGCCGGGTCAACGCCTCCGACGTCAGCTCCTCGGGAAATGAGCCTTTGACGACATCGTCGATGCTGACGTTCTTCATCTGCTCGGCCCGCACCCGCAGCGCCGCCATCTCGCCGCGCGACCGTGCAAGCTGATCGTTGGTGCGCAGGATGTAATCGTCGTCGACCAACCGTCCGCCGACGCCGACGAGTCGGTTCTCGGTCTTGTATTCCTCGACGGCCCGCTCGGCATCGGCGACGGACTGGCGCAGTTCGGCCAGCCGCGACGACAGCGCGTCGCTGGCGCGCCGCGCTGTCTGGGATTGAACCCGCCCGAGTTGATCGATGAAGGTGGCGCCGATCAGGCGGGACAGCTCGGCGGATTTCTCCGGATCCCTCGTCTCGACCGCAAGATTGATGATGAAGCTCTTGGCATCGCGCGTGACCGTCATCGCCTTGCGAAGGTTCTTCAGCGTCACGAGCCGTTGGCGTCCGCTTTCGACGTCGTCCTGGCGGAGGAAGGACACGAGGTTCGGAAAGATCGAGCCGAAAAGCGTCTCGCCCGTCCCGTTGAATTCCGGGTCGCTTTCGAGCCCGGCTTCGTCGATCACCCGGTTCAGGACGTTGTTCGAATAGACGACCGCGATCTGGCTTTCGATCAGCGCAAGCGTCGCCTCGTTGGGCAGACCGTTCGGGGTGACTTCGTTCTGCACGACCTTTATGTCGCGCGGATCGACCAGGATCTGGGTGTCGGCGGTGTAGAGTTTCGGTGTCGACAGAGCCAACAAGATGGCGAGCGCGATACCGAGAAACGTGGTCAGGGCGATCAGCGATTTCGAGGCCCAGACCCGGCGGAAAACGTAGATGGGGTCGATCAGCGAAGTCTGTCCGGAACGCTCGCCAGCCATCGCATTCGCGCCCAACCGGGCGCTCGCCTTCGGATTTGTCGCTGAGGAAGTCGAGAACATGGGCGTCACCGAATTGCCGGAGCCGAACGTCTGCCGCGGACCCTGATCCGTCCAAAATGCAGATTCATGCTCAAGAAACGGTTAACGCGCCAACGATGGCGGCCTCATTACGTTGCGTCAGGCCGACCGCATACGCTGTCGCAAGAGCGTCATCCAGCGCTTCGGGGACATATCCCGATCGAGCGGCAATGGGCGGCTTGGATGGCCGTCCGGACGCGGGAGCACGTCCGAGACCCAGCTGTAACGGTCGCTGACACCCCAGACGATCACTGATTCCGGCGCCTGGAAGGCAAAGACCCCGTCGAGAAGATCGGCCACCAGGCGGTGGGCCGTCGCGTCCTGGGGCTCGGCGCCGGGCACGCTCTCCCAATCGATCACATCCAGCTCGGTCACCAGCAGGCCGACGCCCAGGCCGTCGAGCGTACGATGGAACCTTTCCAGCGCATCCTTGTCGATCGTCCGGTCGGCATAAAGATGCCCCTGGATGCCAACGCCGGTGACCGCGACGTTGCGATCCTGGAGTTGGCGCACGATCGTCAGCATCACCTCGCGACGGGCATCGTAGCGGGGTCCGGCGAATTCGAGATCGTAGTCGTTGATCACCAACCGGGCGTCAGGATCGGCCCGCGCCGTCGCCTCGAAGGCGATCGGAATATGCCGCGGCCCGAGCTTCTTGAGCCAGGCGGTTCGCCGCAACGGACCCTCGCTGAGGGGATTGTTCGCGATGACCTCGTTGACGACGTCCCAGCCGATCAACTTGCCCCTGTAGCGGTCGCCGACCCGTTCGATATGCTCGATGAGCGCCGCTTCCGCTTCCCGTGCCGTCTCTATCCGATCGACCCATTCCGGGGTCGAATTCCACCAGACATGGCAGGTTCCGCGAGTGGAGCGGCCGTGGGAGAGGGCAAACTCCACCAGCCGGTCCGCCGGCTCGAAGTTCCAGCTGTCGCGCGTCGGCCGGATCTGCCCGAATTTCAGCTCGTTCATCGGCATGATCAGGTCGAAATACTCGACGGCGGCGTTTCTGTAGGCCGGATCGACGTCGAGATACTCGGCCTGGATCGCGCAGCCGAGCGGCACCGTGCCGGAACGGGACGCCCCATGACCCTCGGCCCGGGCGGACGCGGCCGCCCCCGGCGCCAGCGCCAGTCCGGCGCCGGCGGCCAGCAGAGAACGGCGCGTTAAGGTTCCCGCGCTATTTGGTAGGTCGGACAGGATCCCGTCCGTCGCGTTCCGCTGCGGGTCGGTGGACGCGGATCGTGCGGCTCGACGGCGGTGAGACATCGTCATCTGCCCCTCGTGCTCCAAGGTTGGCGATCATGCCATTTTTCGCAGTCTGGATCGAAAGGCTTAAGGGCAACCTAAATCTCGTTCGGGATTACGCCTCGTTGGCTGGCGGATCGGCCGGGCGCCTCGTCCTGTCGCTCGCCTATTTCGTCTCCATCGCCAACGGGCTTTCGGTTGCCGATTTCGGCCTGTTCGCTACCGCCTCGGCATCCGGGATCGTTCTGTCGCGCATCGCCGGCTTCGGCTTCGTCTCGCCGCTCTATCGCGTCGCGACGGTGCGTCCGCGCCTGCTGGGAACCTACACGGCAGGGCTGATCGCCGCCTTTGCCCTGTCGCTGCCCTTGGTCGCCATCGCCGCGGCCGGCTTTTACATCGCGTTCTTCGCCAGCGACATGGGTCTCGGCGCCTTCGTCGCGGTGGTCCTGGCGGAGGTCCTGTTCTGGCGGGCTTTGGAGATCGTGGTCATCGTCAACAACGGCCTCGGGCGCTTTCTGAGCGGAGCGGTCATCGTCATCGCCGGCTCGGCGATCAGGGCTGTGGCGGCTGTCGGTTTCGTGATGGTCGGCGACGGCTCGCTGGCCCAATGGACGGTCGCCTATGCCGGCGCCAACGCTGCTGCCGCAGCCTTTGCGATCGTCGTCTACTATCCCCGCCAGCGTCTGCGTCTGCGTCCCGCTCTCTATCTCAGCAGATGGCGCGACAGCGTGTCGGTCGCCGGCGCCGAGATCATTTTCTACCTTCAGTCCGAGCTCGACAAGCTGCTCGTCCTGTCGCTCGGTGGCCCGCAAATGGCGGGCATCTACGCGATCTTGATGCGGCTCGTCGATCTGACGGCCTTGCCGATCCGATCGTTCAACACGATGATCGTCCAGAAACTGATGCGCGCGCCCCAATGGCTGACACGATGGCGAGTCCGCTGGGGCATCGAGGCGGCGGTTGCTGTGGTCTCAGTCGCCGGCCTCGCCGTTCTCGGCGGTTTTCTGCATGTCTTCCCGGCGGCGCTCGGCAAGAACGTCGCGGAGGCCGCGCCATTGATCCTGGTCGCGCTGCTGGTACCGGCCTTCCGCAATCTGATCGAATATGAGAGCGAGCTTCTTTACGCGCGCGGCAAGACCGGGATACGGGCCTTGATCCTGGCGGTCGTCGGTCTCGTCAAGGCTGGACTTCTGGTCGTTCTATTGCGCGCGGCGCCGCAGCCGGAGACCTGGATTTTCGGCCTGAACGGGCTGTTCATGGCGCTTTGGATCGTGTCCGCCGCCGCGACCTACGCGGCATTCGACTGGACCGGCCCACGGGCGGCGCGCTCGACGCGGCGTCTTACGCCAAGCCCGCAGCCCGGCGAATGAGATGGGGATCGGTGCCGGTGAAGGACTGGATTCCGGCGGCGACCTGATGCGGCTCCAGCCCGGCGGCAAAATCCGTCAGTTCGCGTGAGCCGAGTGCTGCGCCGTTCCAGTAGATTTGGCACAATTCCCGGTCGCTCGGCGCGTGGCGACCGGGCCGATCTTCGCACTCGTCGACAAAACGACCGTAGATCGTGCATTCCGACAGGCTGCGCGAAGCCGCGATGGCCGCGAGCCAGGACTTTCCCATGCGCGCCTCGATACGACGCTTGAGGTCGCGCACCGTGTCCGTGCGCCACGCCAGAAGCGTGGTGATATAGGCCGTGTCGGTCCAGGGCGGCGCGGTGATACCCAGCAATTCGCCGGCCCGTCGCGACCATTCGCGATGTTCGTCGCGCGCGGCGGGATCGATGGTCGCGACCGCCCCCGGCCGCCGGAAAAAGCGAACCTTGCCGTCGCTCGACAGGCTGCCGACGTCGAACGCGCGCAGGAAGACCACGTCCGAATCCACAGAAAACATCACATCTTCCCGGATCGTCGCGGCGATCGCCAGCCGACGCAATTGCTGGACGTGCCAGCCGCGCAATGGCGGGCCGTAGGCCGACAACCAGATCCGCCGGCGGCCGAAGGACAAGGGGTCCGGGAGCGGGCGCAGCCATCGCGGCAGCAGCTCGCGCTCGTCGACGATCTCCCGCCTCGGCCCAGCCAGTTGCCGGAACAATGTCACGTCGTCCGCCTCGACCAGAATCAGGTGGCGCGTGTAGCCGGTAACGCGGCGATCGATGCTTTCGCAAAGCAATCGGCATCGCTCGAAATCGCCCCGATAGCTCGACGTGACGATCGCCGATCGCAGGGGGCGCCCTTTCCCGGCGCCATGCCGTGGCGCGGCCTCAGTCATCGGGCCGCTCCCGCCGCGACCGATCGCGCAGAATGCCGAGGAGAAAGCGGGGATTGCCGAGAATATAGCGGCGCCACATCCGGCCCGGCTCGAGCATCAGTCGCCAGACCCATTCCATCCGGGCGCGTCGCACAGCGAGCGGTGCGCGGGCGACATTGCCGGCGAGAAAATCGAACAGCGCGCCGACGCCGACGAAGAGCCGGCCGTGACGAGCGTCCAGATGATCGGCGATGAACAGCTCCTGGGCCGGGACGCCCATGGCGACGAGAACGATGTCGGCCTCGGCCGCGGCGAGATCGTCGAGGACGCCGGCACAAGCTTCGTGGTCGAAGAACCCGTGCGACACCACGATATAATCATGCGCGGGAATCTCGGCGGCAAGCCGGGCCGCGGCACGTCCGGCGATGCCGGGAGCACCGCCGATCAGGGCGACGCGCAGGCGGCCGTCGAGCGCCGCGAGAAGGCGGGGCAGGAAATCGGTGCCGTTGAGGTTCTCGGTGAACGGTTTGCCGTAGAGCATCCGCGCCGCGATATCGACGCCGATCCCGTCGGGAATCACGACAAAGCGCTCCAGAGCGCGCTTGTAGGCTGCGTGACGGCGGGCGAGGTTGACACAATGGGCGTTGAGGAAGGCGAGCCGCGTGGTCCGGCCGGACGCGAGCGCGCCGGCAAGCGCCGCGATGACCGCCGCGCCCGACAGATCGGTGACCGCGATGCCGGCGATCATCCGGCTCGTATCGGCTTCGCCGCGCGAGGAGCCCGCCGGCCGAAGGGCGCTCGCCTCCATCATCGTCCGCCGGTCCTGACCAGTTGCGGCGGGCAAGCCAAATCGGTTCCGGCGGACGTGGCCGGCACCCGAGGAGCGTTGATCGTTGCGGTGAACCGCTCCAGACCGGCGGCGATCCCGGCATCGAGCGCGGCCGCCTGGGCGCGCGCGAAGGCGGAGCCGTCGAGGCGGAGCGGCTGGCCGGCCCGTTCGGCGGCGAGGAGCTCGACGATCCGGTCGGCAAAGTCCCGCGGCGTATCCGCGACCCGCACATTGGCCGGAACACGGTCGACCCCGCGCAGGGCCTGCGGCGTCGCGACCGCAGGCATCCCCTCCTCGAAGGTCTCGATCGTCTTCAACTGGACGCCGGTGCCGCCCTTGGTCGCCAGGGCAAGCGCACGCGAGGCGCCGACGAACCGCTGGGCGTCCTCGACACGGCCGAGAAAAGCGACGTTGGCGCGCGCGGCTGGTGCCGGGCCGTCGAAGCGCCCGGCCACCGCGATCGAAATATCGGGGGGAAGCAGCGGCACGACCTCGTCGACGAACCAGTCGAGGCCGACCCGGTTCGGCGCCCAGCTCCAGGTGCCGATGAGCCCGACATCGTGGGTGCGCTCACCCGTGTCGGCGACGTTCGGGCGGCCGACGGTCAGCGCCAGCGGCACGCATTTGTCGGATCCGGCAAGGCCGAGCCCGTCCCGGTCATCCTCGCTCAGCGTATGGACGACCGTCGCGTCCCGGCAGATCGTTGCCTCGGCGCGTTCGAGCAGCGCCGCCTCACGGCCGAAGAGTACGCGCGTGTGGAGACTGCCAGCATTGCGGGCGTTTTCACGGGCGGAGCGATATTCGACATTGTGAGCGATGAAGATCGACGGTTTTTCGCGCGCCAGGAAGGGATAGGCAGCCGGCATTTGCACGGAACTGAGCACATATCCGTCCACCGGCCCCGCTTCGGCCAGACGGCCGAGAAGTTCGGCGCGGCTTAGCCCGGCCACTTTCGCGGCTCCGACCGGCAGGTTGCGAGCGAACGCCGCGCCGACCCATGCCGCCTTGCGGAGCGTCGACGCCCCGGAATTTTCGATCGCCAGTTCGCCGAGGCAGATTTCGTCCGCCCTGACGGGCCGCGATCCCGGCCGGCGGAAGCCGACAAAGGTCAGTCGTACCCCATGGTGGCGGTACGCCGCGACGATGGCGCGGTTCGCGATCTCGAAGCCGGTCGATGGATCGTCGTCGGGCAGGAGTGAGGAGACGAACAGAAGATGCATTCCGACCGGATCACTCCGCGCATTGCAGGAAAAAACCGATTGTCGCAGCCGGGCGTTGACATTGCCCTAATGTCCGACGGCAGCTCTCGGCAATGTGATCGCTGCGCAATGTCGTGGAGTGCGCCGAAGGCGCCATGACGGTGGACCGGAAAGCGCCTTGAGGGAGGCCGCCCTCCGGTCGACACGCCAAGCGCGCGATCGAATTTCGGGATTTGCCGCCGCCGCGTCGAGACTTCGTTCATCTTCTTCTGATTTTGTTCTGATAGCTGCTCCGATCCATCTTCCGTCACGCGATCCGATCGAACGACACCTTATGACCGACGCCATCACCATCGAGCGTATCTCGCCGGACCTCGATTTCGGGCGGTACGAGGTCGTCGTCACCCTGCCGACCTTCCGGCGGCCGGAGCATCTCCTGAAGACGCTCGAATCGCTCGCCGCCCAGCAAGCCGAACGGCGGTTCGCGGTCATCGTCATGGAGAACGATGCGCAAGGCCGCGAGGGATTGGCCGCCGCCGCGGCGTTGTTCGAAACCAGCCGAATTCCGGGCTTGATCCTGGTCGCCCATGAGCGCGGCAACTGCGCGGCCTATAATGCGGGATGGCAGACGGCCCTCGAGCGCTTCCCGGCGATGCGGTATCTTCTGGTCATCGACGACGACGAGATTGCCAGCGAAACCTGGATCGAGCGGCTGGTGGAGACAGCCGAAACACTCGCCGTCGACCTCGTCGGCGCGCCGCAGATCCCGGTTTTCGAGGGCGACGGGCAGTCCCGCTACGCCCGCCACCCGGTTTTCACGCCGCATTACGCCCGAACCGGTCCCGTGCCGATCCTCTATTCCTCCGGCAACGTCCTGATCCGGCGTTCCGTCCTTGAGGCGGTCGGCGCCCCCTATCTCGATACTGCCTTCAACTTCATCGGCGGCGGCGACAGCGACTTCTATTCGCGCTGCCGCGAAAAGGGTTTTACCTTCGGCTGGTGCGCGGAGGCGCCCGTCCACGAAACCACACCCGCCCGGCGCACCGAATTCTCGTGGCTGAACGCGCGGGGGCTGCGCAATGGCGCGATCTCCTCGATCATCGAGCGCCGCCGTCGCGGCGGGCCGGCCGACCGGTTGCGCCGCCTCGCCAAGAGCGCCGCCTTGCTGGCCGCCTCGCCGTTCCGATCGGCACGGCTGGCCTTCGATACCAGGTCGCCTGTGATCGGGCTTTATCACATGCAGGTCGCCATCGGCCGCCTGCTCGCCGAATTCGGCCTCGTCAATGAACAATATCGCCGTCCCGAACAGAACTGACGCCGTCGGCGTCCACGACCCGGTCAGGGCGCTTCGGCTCGTCTTCGCGGCGACCATCCTGACGTTTCTGCTGGTCTCCTTCACGCCCTTTGTGCTGGAATACGAGACTGACGTTCAGGGCAATATCGTCAATCAACTCGGCTACAGCGCGCTCGCTCTCGTCGCGATCGTCGGCCACTTCCTGTTCACCGACCGCGCGGTCGCGCTCTCGCTGCTGCGCCCGGTCTGGCTGTTGACGATCATCCTGCTGGGCTTTTCGGTCCTGCAATCGGAGGCGCCGGGCGAGGCGATCCGGGCGATCCTGTTCACCCTGGCCGCCATGCTCGCCATGACCGGCGCGCTCAGCCTGCCGCCCTCGATCCGCGACTTCCGGCTGGCGCTCGCCATCGCCGCGCTCGTCGTTCTCGGGCTCTCCTATCTGGGGATCGCCGCCTATCCCGGAGTTGCGATCCACGGATCGGACGGGTTCGAGCCGCAGCATGCCGGCCTGTGGCGTGGCATCTACAGCCACAAGAACGTCGCCGGGCCGGTAATGGCGATGCTGTTTTTCGCCGGGCTCTACCTGCTGCGCTGTGGCGATCGGTGGACCGGCTTCGTCATCTCGGTTCTATCGGCGATCTTCATCTACAAGACCGGCTCCAAAACCACCCTGGCCCTGGTTCCGCTGGTCGCCCTCTTCGTTGCCGGCGGCCGGATCTTCGGCGGCCGCCTCCTGCCGATCGCGGTGCTGTCCCTCGCCATCATCGTGACAGCGCTGTTGACGCTGGGGGCGGCGATTTCGCCCGCGCTCGACATCGTGCTGCAGGCGGTCCTGCCCGGCACGACCTTCACCGGCCGTCTCGACCTGTGGCGCTTCGCCCTCGACCTGATGGGCCATCACCAATGGACGGGTTTCGGCGTCGAGACCTTCTGGAATACCGGCATCGTCTACAAAGCCGAGGCGCCGTTCGAGCTGTCCTGGGATCCGCGCCTGATCGTCAATGCCCACAACGGCTATCTGGAAATCGCCATCTGGGGCGGATGGCCGACCCTGGCGGTCGCGGCATTGATGCTGGTGCTGCTGCCCTTCAAGGATTATCTGACGACCCGGCCCGCCGTGGAAAACCGCCGCCTGGCGGATTTCCTCCTGATGGTCCTCGCATTCGCCTTGTTGAATTCCTTCTTCGAGAGCTACTTCTTCAGCCGCGGCAACCCGGTCTGGCTGCTGACATGGCTCGCCATCGTCGGCCTCTGGCTTTGCAGCCGCTTCCGGCTTGAATGACGAGGGCAAGGGACGCGGTACCAGCCCCCCGAACCGGGTGGGCGGGATTGCCATTCCCATTTTGATCCGCCGGCCTAGTTTGCGGTGCAGAAAGCCGTTCAGTCCACCCGTACAGACAGAAAGCAACGCTCATCACGATGGACCGCCTGCGCCTCCTTGCCGTCGATTCCGACGATCTCGCCATCCTCTCGGCCTATTGCCAGGATGCCGTCGTCACCTTGCGGGACTGTCGCTACCGGCCCCGGGAGCGGCAATTCGTCGTCGAGATGAACCGTTTCGTCTGGGAAACCGCCGAGGGAATTTCGCGCTTCCGCCTGTTCCGCAAGGCCGAATACGAGCGGCGGCGCGCCGTTCTGCATTTCGACCGGGTGCAGAGCGTCAAGCGGACGGGCCTCGACGCCGCCGACGGCGATCAGGTGCTCGTGCTGCTGGCCATCCGCTTCACTCCCACGGATGCCCCGTCCGGAACCGTCGAGCTTGTCTTCGCCGGCGGCTCCGCGATAAGGCTGGACGTCGAGGTGATCGAGGCGCAGCTCAGCGACGTCGGCGGCGCCTGGAGCACCTGGGCCCGGCCGGAGCACGACCGCTCCGATCCATCGGCCTGATCGACGCCGCTCGGTCGCCACAGCGCCGCAGTTCAAGAGGGGATCGTCACAGTGCCGTCGAGGCTTACCAGCACGGACGTCGATTTCGAGGCGAAGTTCCGGGCGCTGCTCGGCGCCAAACGCGAATCCGCCGCCGACGTCGATGACGCGGTGCGCGCGATCGTCGGACGTGTACGCGCCGAGGGCGACGCCGCGCTGATCGACCTGACCCGGCGCTTCGACGGCCTCGAGCTGACGGCGGATACATTGCGGGTCGAGTCGGACGAGATCGACGCCGCCTTTCAGGCCACCCCCCCGGAGACGCTTCAGGCGCTGCGGACCGCGCATGAGCGCATTACCAGCCACCACGAACGGCAACGCCCGAAGGACGACCGCTATGTGGACGCGCTGGGCGTCGAGCTCGGCAGCCGCTGGACCGCCGTCGAGTCGGTCGGCCTATACGTTCCGGGCGGCCAGGCGAGCTATCCCTCTTCGGTCCTGATGAACGCCGTTCCCGCCAAGGTCGCTGGCGTGGAGCGCATCGCCATGACGGTGCCGGCGATGCGAGGCGCGCTGAACCCGCTGGTGCTCGCCGCGGCGAAGATCTGCGGCATCGACGAGATCTACCGGATCGGCGGCGCCCAGGCGGTCGCGGCCTTCGCCTATGGCACCGAGACGATCTCGCCGGTCACCAAGATCGTCGGCCCCGGCAATGCCTATGTCGCCGCCGCCAAGCGTCAGGTGTTCGGCACGGTCGGCATCGACATGATCGCCGGGCCGTCCGAGATCCTGGTAATCGCCGATGGCGCCAACGATCCGGACTGGATCGCGGCCGACCTCTTGAGCCAGGCCGAGCACGACACGGCGGCGCAGTCGATCCTGCTCACCGACGATGCCGCCTTCGCCGACGCGGTCGAAGCGGCCGCCGAACGGCAACTCAAGCGTCTGTCGCGAGGCGCGACCGCTAGCGCGAGCTGGCGCGACCACGGCGCCATCATCGTTGTGGCGTCCCTTGCCGAGGCTCCTGCCCTGTCGGACCGGATCGCGCCCGAACATCTGGAACTCGCGGTCGAGGACCCCGATGGGTTGTTCGCCAAGCTCCGCAATGCCGGCGCGGTCTTTCTCGGTCGACATACGCCGGAGGTGATCGGCGACTATGTCGGCGGCTCGAACCACGTCTTGCCGACCGCCCGCTCGGCCCGTTTCTCGTCGGGGCTGTCGGTTCTCGACTTCGTCAAGCGCACATCGATCCTCAAGCTCGGGCCGGAGCAGTTGCGGGCGCTTGGGCCCGCGGCGATCGAACTAGCCCGTGTCGAGGGACTCGACGCCCACGGCCGGTCCGTGGCGATCCGCCTGAATCTTTGATCGCGCGATGACCAGCGGCAGCGACCAGAAGAGCGGCAAGCTCATTGACATCGAGCTCGACGAGAGCATCGGCCGGGCAACGCCGGACGTCGAACACGAGCGCGCGGTGGCGATCTTCGACCTCATCGAGGAAAACGTCTTCAACCCGGCCGGCGCGCCCGAGGGCGGCCGCTTCAAGCTCAAGCTGTCGCTCGCCGACAAGCGCCTCGTCTTCGACATTCGAAACGAGGACGACGAGCCGGTCGTCGCCCATATCCTGTCGCTCACCCCCTTCCGGCGGGTGATCAAGGACTATTTCCTGATCTGCGACAGCTATTACGAGGCGATCCGCAGCGCGACGCCGCAGCAGATCGAGGCGATCGACATGGGCCGGCGCGGCATCCACAATGACGGATCGCAGACGCTGATGGAACGCCTGAAAGGCAAGATCGCCGTAGACCTCGACACGGCGCGCCGGCTGTTCACGCTGATCTGCGTTCTGCACTGGCGGAACTGAGCCCACGATGGCGCCGCGGATGAAACCGGCAATCGGCACAGGATCCGGCGTATCGTGCGACGGCCGAGACGTGGGATTTTATCATGGGGAAACAGCGGGGGCCGGCCGATGACCAGGGCGGCCAACCCCACCGGCAAGGCGGCGGTCTCATCGCTGCTGTTCGTCTGCGGCATGAACGCGATCCGCTCGCCGATCGCCGAGGCAATCGCCCGATCGATCCTTCCCGCCTCGGTCTACATCGCCTCGGCCGGTGTTCGCAGCGGACAGCGCGATCCCTTCGTCGACATCGTGCTGGCCGAGCGCGGCCTCAGCCTCGGCGACTATAGGCCGCAGCGCTTCGAGGATCTGGAGGACGGCTATTTCGACCTGATCGTCACCATGGCGCCGGAGGCGCACCACGCCGCTCTCGACGCGACCGGCACCGCCTCGGTCGACATCGAGTTCTGGCCGATGCCGGACCCGTCCGCTGCGGACGGCAGTCGGGACCAGATTCTCGACGCCTATCGCGATGTCTGCGACCGGATCGAGGCGCATATCCGCGAGCGGCTGCTGAAGAAGGACGGCTGAAGGAACGTCGATGGTTGGTCGACAAAGGCATGCTCCGACAAGAACGACGCCATTGCTCTCGCTCGATCCGGCGCTTAGCTTCGCTGTGTGACCCTGGAGACCACCCCCATGCCAGACCCTGCACGCACCGCCAGTCTCGCGATCGATCCGACACTCTTTGCGGAAGCGAAGGCTCTGAAGATCGACCTTGCGAAAGCGGCGGAGGACGGGATCGCCAAGGCCGTTCGCGCCGTCCATGCCGCGCAATGGCAGGAGGCAAACCAGGACGCCCTGGCCAGTTCCAATCGCTATGTCGAGGCCGAGGGCATTCCGCTGGCGAAGCATCGCCAGTTTTAAATGGCCCGCCACGACGTTCACGCCCTGAGTGACGGGCGCGGTCTTGTCCTGAATGTTCAGTCAGACATACTCGACGCCCTCAACACGCGGGTCGTGGTTCCGCTTCTTCCGATCGCACATGCGCCGAAGCCGGCAAAGCGCCTCAACCCCATCTTCGAGATCGGCGGTAAGAAAATGGTCATGGCGACGCAGTTCCTCTCCGCCATACCGCTCTCAGCGCTCGGCGAACGCGTCACAAACCTTTCGTCGGAGCACGATGCCATCGTCGCCGCGCTCGACATGGACTTCCAGGGGTTCTGAGGGCTTTCGCGCTCAGTCCGCCAGCGACTGGATCTCGGCCTTGAGATCGTCCAGCCCGACGCCCTTTTCGGACGATGTCGACAGGATGCGCGGGAAGGCAGCCGGGCGTTTGGCGATCGCGGCCGCGGTCGCCTCGATCAGCTTGGGAATGGCCGGCGCCTTGATCTTGTCGATCTTGGTCAGGACGATCTGGTAGGAGACGGCCGCCTTGTCCAAAAGGCCCATCACCTCCGCGTCATTCGGCTTGATCCCATGCCGCGCGTCGACCAGCAGGAAAACACGCTTCAGGCTGACCCGCCCGCGCAGATAGGAAAACACCAGCCGCGTCCAGGCGTCGACCTGATCCTTCGGCGCCTTGGCGTAGCCATAGCCGGGCATGTCGACCAGGGCGATCGGCGGCAGCTCCGTCGTTTCACCGCCGTAGCCGTCCGGCACGAAGAAATTCAACTCCTGCGTTCGTCCCGGCGTATTCGTGGTTCGGGCCAGACCCTTGCGGCCGAGCAGCGCGTTGATCAGCGACGACTTGCCGACATTCGAGCGACCGGCGAAGGCAATCTCGGGCGGTCCTTCCGGCGGCAGGAACTTCATCGCCGGCGCGCCGCGCACGAAAATCCAGGGCCTCGCGAAAAAGCGGGGATCAGCCGCTTCTAGAAGCGTCTCGGCCGGGTCGATTTCGTCAGGCATGGTCATTGCGCCTTCTCAAGCGTGTCGATGTCGGCGCCCCGGATCGCTGCGAGATTGCGGCTGATCTTGTCGATCGGCCAGTCCCACCAAGCGATCCGCAGCAGTCGCGCGATGGTCGGGTCCGGAAACCGCGAGCGTATCAGCCTGGCCGGGTTGCCCCCGATAATGCCATAGGCCGGCACGTTTCCGGCCACAACAGACCGTGCGGCCACGATCGCACCGTCGCCGATCGTCACACCCGGCATGACCGTCGCGCCCTCCCCGATCCAGACATCGTTGCCGACGATCGTGTCGCCCTTCATGCCGGCGAGGACGGTCGCGAAATCGAACCCCTCCTCCCAGCCATGGCCGAAGATATTGAAGGGATAGGTCGAGATCCCGGTCATCGCGTGATTGGCGCCGTTCATGACGAACGAAACGCCGGCGGCGATGGCACAGAAGCGCCCGATGACGAGGCGGTCGCCCAGGAAGGGATAGAGATGGCTGACGCAGCGCTCGACGAAGTGTTCCGGTCCCGCCGGATCGTCGTAATAGGTATATGCGCCGATTTCGATCTGCGGATGGTCGACGAGCGGCCTGAGAAAGCCGACCCGTGGATGCCCGTTCACCGGGTGCGGATCGTCGGGATCGGGTCCATGCATCGTCGGCCCCTCGCCATCATCCGTCGAATTCGGCTTAACTCTCGGATGGTTTTTCCCGCCGCCGTAACATCCCCCTAAGATTGTCCCACAGCTCGATCTTGGTGCCGTTGCGCTTCATGATCACGCTCTGCTGTATGATCGACAGGAAGTTGTTCCACGTCCAGTAGATGACGAGGCCCGCCGGGAACGAGGCCAGCATGAAGGTGAAGATCACCGGCATCCAGGTGAAGATCATCTGCTGGGTGGGGTCCGGCGGCGTCGGGTTAAGCTGCATCTGGATGAACATCGTGATGCCCATCAGGATCGGCCAGACGCCGACCAGCAGAAGGCTCGGCAGGTCGAGCGGAATCAGGCCGAAGAGATTGAAGATGCTCGTCGGATCGGGCGCGGCGAGATCCTGGATCCAGCCGAAGAAGGGTGCATGCCGCATTTCGATGGTCACATAGAGGACCTTGTAGAGGGCGAAGAACACCGGAATCTGGATCAGGATCGGCCAGCAGCCGGCCGCCGGATTGATCTTCTCCTCCTTGTAGATCCGCATCATCTCCTGCTGCTGCTTCTGCTTGTCGTCCTTGAAGCGCTCGCGCAGCTCCATGATCCTGGGCTGCATGTTCTTCATGCGCGCCATGGATTTGTACGACTTGTTGGCGAGCGGGAAGAAGATCAGCTTCAGGACGACGGTGACCGCCAGGATGGCCAGACCGAAATTGCCGATGAAGCGATAGAACCAGTCCAGCGCGTGGAACATCGGACGGGTGATGAAATAGAACCAGCCCCAGTCGATCAGCTGGCCGAACTGGCGGATGTCCAGCGTTTCCTCGTAGCCGTCGATGACGTCGACGACCTTCGCTCCGGCGAAGGCGCGGTTGGTCGCGGTCGCCGTCGCGCCCGGAGCCAGCGTCATCGGATCAGCGACATATTCGGTCTGGTAGCGTGGCCGGTTGCCGGTCATGTAGAGGAAGCGCGACTGGAAGGGTTGGCCGGCCTGCGGGATCAGCGTCGTCGCCCAGTATTTGTCGGTAATGCCAAGCCAGCCGCTGGCGACCTTCGGCGGGACGTAGCGCAGATCGTCCTCGATCGCGGAATATTTGACCTCGGAGAGCCCATCCTCGCCGAACACCCCGATCAAACCCTCGAACAGGACGAAGACCGAAGCGACTTCCGGTTTCGAGTAGCGGGTGACACGCCCGTAGGACGACAGCGTGACCGGCTGCGCTCCGTCGTTGCGCACCGTGTCTTCGACGGTGAACATGAAATCGTCGTCGACGGAAATCCGCCGCGAGAAGGTCACCCCCGCGCCATTCGTCGTGGTCAGCGTCACCGGCGTTTCCGGGGTCAGGGTCTGGTTGCCCTCGGCCTGCCACTTCGTCGCGGGACCGGGCAGATCACCGGCATTCTGACCGATATAGCCAAACTCGGCGAAATATCCGGTCGGCAAATTCTCGGGAGACAGAAGCACGATGGTCGGCGAGGTATCCTTGACGGTCTCATGATAATTCTTGAGCCGCAGGTCGTCGAGGCGGGCGCCGGTCAGGTTGATCGAACCCGACAGCGCCGGCGTGTCGATCAAAATGCGCGCACCGGAGGCGACGGCTTCCTCGCGGGTTGCCGGAACCGCTGTAACGCCCCCCTCACTCGGCACGACGCTCTCGCGTCCCGCCGGCGCGGTGACAATTTCCTGGGGTGTGCCCGCCGGCGTCTGCGGGGTCTGCAACGAACCCTCGTTCTGAGCCGTCTCCGCCGCCTGCCTCTGCGCGTCCACGCGCGGGCTGACCACCAGAAACTGCCAGCCGACGAGAACGGCAATGGACAGCGCCATGGCAATCAGAAAGTTGCGGTTGTTTTCCATCAATCAGACCCCGATGGACGCCCTGGCGGACGCCGCTTCACTATGGTCGGCTCGCGATCCGGCCGCTTCGCACGCGCAAACCGTCGGGACAACTCGTCCTTCAGGGTGGCGAAGGGCATGGCCAGCACCCCGCGCCGCGCGACGATCACATAATCGATGCCGGGTGCCATGTCAGCCTCGGCATCGAGGCGGATCGCCTCGCGCAGCCGGCGGCGGATGCGATTGCGCACCACGGCGTTGCCGACCTTCTTGGTCACGGTCAGACCGACGCGGGGATCCTCGCCATCGCCCCGATCAAGGGCTTCGACAAAGAAAAACGGGCCGTTCAAACGACGGCCCTTGCGCGCGGCCAGAAACTCCGCGCGTTTCGTCATCCTGCCGACGGCCATCGGAAATCGTCCGGCGGCCGCGACGAGACTAGGCCGAGAGCCGCTTGCGACCCTTGGCGCGACGCGCCGCGATGACCTTCTGGCCACCGTTGGTCGCCATACGCGAGCGGAAGCCATGACGGCGTTTACGGACGAGCCGGGACGGCTGATAGGTACGTTTCATCGTATCAATCCCGCGCTCGGATGCGCGGACCCTTCATGTGTTCCGAAATCTGGGTACGGACGCGGGAGGAAAGCGCGCGACGGCTGGCCGCGCGGAACACTGCCCGCTCTGGTGGGCGCTTATAGGAAGGGTGGAGGGCAAAAGTCAATCGGCCGATCGTGACTGAAAGTGGGTTTGGGGTAGCACCGCCGAAGGAACGCCCACGCCCGCTCGGCCGCCGCGGCACCCACACTATTCCGTGACGAGTTTGTAGCGCTGACCGACCCGACCCTCGTCCCCGCCATCGAGGCCGTTCAGAAGGCGGAACATCTGCGCTTTGCGATCGACGCCGACCATACGGGTCGCAAGCCTCTCGGCCGTGTCGCCGGCCGCGGCCGTCACGATCCGGATTCGAAGCGGCTTGAGCGCCGCTTTTTCCGAGGCGCCGAGCAGACGGAAGGAACTGGCGACACGATCGGCGACGCCGCCTACGGACGCCGCCGAGGCGGCCTGGACCGCCGTCAGGAACCGGTAAACCTGGCCGCCCACCCTGATGATCGTCACGTCGAAGGCGTATTCGCCGCCGCGCGCCCGCGCCGAAACGGCGTCCAGATTGCCGATCCGCCGTTTGCGGATGGTTGACTGGTCAAGTCCGCCGATCCAGCCGCTGTTGACGTAATCGACGAGGCTGGTGGTTGCCGGCAGGGCTACGCCATCGAACCGGATCGCGGTATCGCCGGGACCCGTCGCCAGCACGGCCTCGGCGGTGTTGTCGATCAGGAAGCCCTCGGGCACCTCGATGGTGATGCCGAGACCCGGATGATAGAAACGCCGCTCGCGCACGTAGCCTTCGGCGGCCGAGTCCCCGAACAGCATCCCGTCGATGCCCGACAGATAACGGTCGCGGTCGGTCGCGCCCGTCCCAGACGGGCCGTATTGGCGCGCGTGACGCACGGCAAGGTCGATGCGCTGCGGCGCCGAGGGATGCGAGGCAAGAAAATCCAGATTGGGATCGTTGGCCTGAAAGGCATTGCGGATCTTGGAATAGGAATCCATCGCACTCAGGAAACGCGAGGCGGCGAACGCATCGTAGCCGGCACGAGCGACGTGGCGGATACCGAGCACGTCGGCCTGCAACTCCTGCTTTCGAGAAAACTGGGCGAGATTCAACCGATTGCGGGCGAGTGCGATCTCCCCGGCCGGTTCGCTGGCCAGAACTTCGCTCACGACACGGCTGGCGATCTCGGCGGCCTGCTCGCGCTGCTGGCGCTCGATCCCGTGATTGGCGGTGACATGGCCCATCTCGTGACCGATCACGGCGGCCACTTCGGCGGAATCGTTGGCGAGGGCAAGCAGGCCGCGTGTGACATAGACGTAGCCGCCCGGCAGCGCGAAGGCGTTGACGTTCGGAGAGTTCAGGACCGTGATCCGATAGGCGCGGTTCGGGTCCTCCGTCACCGCCTGAAGCTTGCCGACAACCGTTGCCAGGGTTCGTTCGAGTTTCGGGTCCGAATAGGCTCCGCCGTAAGCCGCCAGGATTTTCGGGTGCTGGGCGCGCGCGATCACCGACTGCGGATCGCCCTGCTGGATGTTTTCGAAGGTGATCGGCTGACGCGTCGCCGCATAGCCCGACTTGACGTCGCGGCCGACATCGCCGGCCAGACTGTCCAGGCTCGCCTCCAGTGACGTGCACGCGCCGGCCGCCATAAGCGCGGCCAACGCCGCGCCTCGAAGCGCCGCGCGTGTCACCCGTCTCGCGGACCAGACCCCGAACATGATTTCCATCGGTGCGATCACCGCCCCCGTTGATGTTCCGCAGAAATTCGGCTCTGCCCCGTTCGCACAAGACCCTTAGCCGAAAGGCGACGCTGCGCGGAAGGATGGATCCGCAACACGGCCTCGCAAATCCGCGGGCGTGCCCCCTCATTGTGGATGGCTTCCCGGCTAATGAGCAAATTCGCCGGAAATACGTCAGGGATCAGAAACTTTCGTGCCGAGGTAGCGGGCAACGCGCGGATCGGTCTGACCCGACAGGATCGCGCGCGTCGGACCGACCGCGAGCACCACGCCGTGATCGAGGAAGGCGACGCGGTCGGCGTGTTCGGCCGCGTCGTCCGGATGATGGGTCACCATCACCACGCTCATGGGACGCTGCGCGCGTTCCGCGCGAAGCGTCTTCAGCATACCCAGCATCCCCTTGCGCAATGCCGGTCCCAGCGCCGCGAAGGGCTCGTCGAGCAGGAGCAGCGGGCGATCGCGGAGGAAAGCGCGCGCGAGCGCAACACGCTGGCGCTCGCCGCCGGACATTGTGGCGGGACGACGGGTCGCGAAACCGGCGAGTCCCACGGCCTCCAGCGCTTCCATGACGCGACGCCGATCGCCCTTTGACACCCGCAGGTTGGGGGCGATGCCGAGCGCGACGTTGCGAAACACGTCGAGATGGGGAAACAGATTGTTCTCCTGGAAGACGATGCTGAGCGGCCGTTCGGCGGGGGCGACCCGGGTCATATCCCTGCCGCCGATGACGACCCGTCCCGAATCGGGTGTGGCGAAACCGGCCGCCAGATCGAGGAGCGTCGACTTGCCGGCACCGCTCGGCCCGATCACCGCCAGCCATTCGCCCTCGATCACGTCGAGATCGAATCGCATGTCGCTGCCCTCATAGGCCAGCCGAACGTCTTCGAAGGACAAGGCCGGCACCCCGCTCATCGCTTTTCTCCCGCACCTGCCAGCCCGCGCTCGGCCAGCGCCATCAGGCCGAGGCACAGGACACCGAGGATCAACGCCAGACCGGCCGCGTCGCTGGTGCGATAGCTGCCCATTCGCTGCAATAGCAGATAGGGCAACGTGACCAGGTCCTGGTTGCCGAACAGGGCGATCGCTCCGAGATCGCCGAGCGAGATCGCCAGCGCGAAGGCGAAGGCGAGGCCGAGCGCCGGGCGCATGGCCGGCCAATCGACGACGCGCAGCCGCGACAGGCCGGCGAGCCCCAGACTGTCGGCCAGTCGCCCGGTCGCCTGATTGGCGGCGGCGAGCGCCGGCCCGACGATCCGCACGATGAACGGCACGGCCATCGCCGCGTTGGTGGCGACGACGACATAGGGCGCGGCGGCGAAGACGTCGGTGACCTGGCGTAGCGCCAGGAACCAGCCGGCCCCGACGACGATCGGCGGCACCACGAGGACGAGGCTGGCGGCCGTCTCCAGCCCCTTGCGCGCTGTATCATGTCCACGACACCTCCCGGATGGCGCGCCGCGCAAAGCTTCAAGGGCGAGGATCACCAGGATCGAGACGAAAAGCGCCAGCAACGCCGCGGCAAGGGCGATCACCAGGCTGGTCAGCGCCGCGCGGCGCACCGCCGGATCGACGGCGAGCGAGACGCGGTCGGCCCGCAACCCGCGCACCAGAACCGCGACGAAAGGCGAGAGGACGAAGGCTACTCCGAGCGACAGGATCGCGGCATCCATCACCGCCCTCGTCCGGCTCGGCCGGTCGTAGCGCAGCGCCCGGCCACCAAGGCCGAAACCCGCCGCGACGTCGCCGCCGAGCCGTGTCGCGAGCCACAGGATGCCAGCGGTCAGGGCGATCTGCAGGAGCGACAGCGCAATCGCCCGGCCGGGGTCGAACTCGTAGCGCAGCGCCTGGTAGATCGCGACTTCCAGCGTCGTCGCGCCGGGTCCGCCGCCGAGAACGAGGACAAGCGTGAAACTCGTCACGCAAAGCATGAAGACGAGGCTCGCCGCCGCCGGAAGGCTGGCGCGGATCGCCGGCCATTCGAGCAGGCGGAAGGTGGCGAGCGGCGTCAGCGACAATTGCCCGCCGAGCTTCCAGCTCTCGGCCGGCACGCGGTCCAGCGCCGCCACCATCAACCGCGCGGCGAGCGGCAGATTGAAGAAGACATGGGCGATCAGGATGCCGGCAAGGCCGTAGACGTCGAGCCGCGACAGGCCGATCGCGGCGAAGCCACCCGACAGCACCCCGTTGCGGCCCCAGATGGTGATGATGGCCAGCGCCCCGACGAGAACCGGCAGCGCCTGCGGCAGGAGAAACAGCCGCAGCACCGCCCGGCGTCCCGGAAACCGCGCCCGATGAAGCGCGACGGCCAGCGGCACCGCGCCGGCAAGTGACAACAGCGTCGACAGCGCCGCCTGCTCCAGGGTGAAGAGCACCACGCCCCGGATATATCGATCGGCGAAGAGCGCCGGCAGATCGGGCGCGGCCCCCGTTGCCGCCAGCAGGAAAACGAACGCGCCGCCGAGAAAGACGATCAGGAGCGCGGCGGCGGCAAAGCCGAGACCGATGCGCAGCCCCCGATCGGTGGCGCCGGTCATGGCCGCGCCGGCAGCCGCGCCCGGCCGCGCGGTCCAACGCGAACGTTCTGGCGCATCAGCGACCGATCGCTTCGAGCCATTCCTGCGTCCAGGCCTTGCGGTTCGCGGCGACCGTCTCGGGATCGATGAACAGCGGCGTCTCCACCTTGACCAATCGGTCGAATGCCTCCGGCAGCGCGATGCCGTCGATCACCGGCAGCGTCCAGTTGGTGGTCGGGATGATCGACTGGAACTCGGGGGTCAGCATGAACGCGAGGAATTGCCGCGCCAGCTCCGGCTGATCGGCGTTCTTGAGCAGGCCCGCGACCTCGATCTGGAGATACTGGCCTTCCGAGAAGGCTGCGGCCTGATAGCGCTCGGTGCCTTCCTCGACCATGTGATAGGCCGGCGAGGTCGTGTAGCTCAGCACCAGCGGCACTTCCCCATTGGTGAACAGGCCATAGGCCTCGCTCCAGCCGGGCGTCACGGTGAGGATGCGGTCGGAGAGCTCTGCCCATTTGTCCTTCGCTTCCTCGCCATAGACCGCCTTCATCCATAAGAGCAGGCCAAGCCCCGGCGTCGAGGTGCGCGCGTCCTCGATGGCGATCTTCTGCTCGGGATCGCCGGAGACCAGTTCCTCAAGGCTTTTCGGCGGGTTTTCGACTCGCTCGGTGTCGTAGACGACGGCAAGATAGGAATAGTCGTAGGGAACGAAGACCGGATCGGAAAAGCCCGTCGGCACCGTCAGCATGGACAGATCGAGGCCGCTTTCGGCGAACAGGCCGGTGGCCTTGGCCTCCGGAATCAGATCGGAGGTCAGCCCCAGCGCGATGTCGGCGTCGCTCGTTTCGCCCTCTAGCTTCAGCCGGTTGAGGATCGCGACCCCATCCCCAAGGCCGACGAATTTCAGGTCGCAACCGCAGATAGTCTCGAACGCCGCCTCGATCTTCGGTCCCGGTCCCCATTCAGGGATGAAGCTCTCATAGGTGTAGACGGTCAGCGTCGGCTGGCCGTCCTGCGCCAGGGCGGGCGCGGCGAAGGCGGACAGCGCGGCGATGCCAACGGTGCCAGACAGAAATTGCAGACGGATGGGAGTCATGAAGGAGCCTCTCGATGCAGCGGCTTTGGAAGAGCCGCGCCGCGAGAGCCTCGCGAACGCCCGCAATCCCTCCGCCGGTACGATCCGGATCAGGTTCGACGGGTTGGCAAGACGCCTCTCAGCCCGAAGGCACCCCGTGTGAGCTGCGCAAACATCTAGCGGCAAGAGCCGCCACCGGCAAGAGCAGGCCACACTGCTCCAGTGACTTGACGAGGGATGCCCTGCGTTTTCCCTCCCCTTCGAAGCCGCGATGCGCTAGATCACGGCGCCATGCGCTTCACGATCCTTCTTGCCGGCCGCGTCGATCCGACCCGGACCCTGATCGCTGCCGTGTCTGGCACACGAGTGATCGCCGCCGACGACGGCATTCGCCATGCCACGGCGCTCGGCATAACGCCGGAACTGTGGGTCGGCGATTTCGATTCCAGCCCGGCGGTCCCAGCCGTCCAGGCATCAGGCATCCCTCGCGAAACCTTTCCAGGCGATAAGGACCAGACCGACGGGGAACTCGCCATCGAGGCCGCGATCGCCCGCGGCGCGACCCGGCTGCTCCTCGTCGGCGCGCTCGGCGGGCCGCGCAGCGACCATGCCTTCGCCCATCTCATCCTGGCGCAGCGCTTCGCCGCCCGCGGCCTCGATGTCGAGCTGTTCGACGGGCGCGAGCATGGCTGGCCGCTGTCCCCGCAGCCGCGCCGCTTCGATCTGGCGGCGGGCACGCAATTCTCGATTCTGAAGTTCTCCGACCTTTCGGGGCTGACGGTCGTGGGCGCGAAATGGCCGCTCGCCGATGTCGACGTCCCGTTCCATTCGATCCTGACCCAGTCGAACGAAGCGCTCGGCGAGGTCGTGGTCCAGCTGCGCGAAGGCGCGGCGATGCTGATGGCGCAGGCCGACCCGACGGTGCGGTGAGGCGACGCCGGGCGGTTCAATCCTCCCGGAAAGCCCTTGAGAAACTGTCGGTGATGGGTTTGGCCAGATATTCCAGGAAGGTGCGCTCGCCGGTCGCGATATAGGCCTCCACCGGCATGCCCGGATAGATCTGGTCGCGGCTGATCTCGGGTGGCAGATCGTCGATCATGCTGAGTCGGGCAGTGTAATAGGGTTGCTGGGTCGTCTGATCGATCAGCCGGTCAGCGGAAAGATAGGTGACCTTCGCCTCGACGGTGGGGGTGGTGCGGGTATTGAGCGCGCTGAACCGCAGCCGGGCCTTTTGTCCGATGGAGACGACGTCGACATCCTGCGGCGAGACGCGGGCCTCGATCAGCAGGTCTTCGCCGGTCGGCAGGAGTTCGAGGAGCTGGTCGCCGGGCCGCACCACGCTGCCGGAGGCATTCACGCTCATCTTGATGATGATTCCGTCGCTCGGCGAACGGACGACGATGCGATCGAGCACATCCTCGGCCGCGCGCAGCTGCTCTTCGGTATCGGAGATCTGCGCCCGGATTTCGTTGAGCTGCGTCACCGCGGTCTCGACGCGCTGGGTATCCAGACGCGCCAGTTGCGCCTGCGCTTCGGCGATCTGGGTCTTCGCCGCGAGTATGCTGGAAACGCTCTGCCCGACCTGACCGACCAGACCCGCCTCGCTGCGAAGCAGCGCGGTGTATTCCGAGCGATTGGTCAGGCCCTTGTCCAGGAGCTTGCGCTTTCGCGTCACCTCCTCCCGGACGACTTCGAGCTGGCGCTCGAGCGCCGTCTGCTGCGCGGTCATCCCCTCGATCTGCTCGCGGAGGGCCTGAACTCGCTGGCCCATGATCACCTGCTCCTGGCGGTGCCGGTCCAGTCGGGCGGTGAACTCGCGTTCCTGCTCGTCGAGAAGATTGCCGATACCTTCCGCGGCGGCCAAGTCGCGCAAGGCCGGGGAAAACGACACCACATCCAGGCCATCGCGCTCGGAGGTCAGCCGCTCGCCCCGCGCCGCCAGGCCAACCATCTGTTTCTGCAGTCGATTGCGCTGCGCTTCGGGAGCCGTCGGGTCGAGGGCGAACAACGCCTGGCCCGCCTTGATGCGCTCGCCCTCGCGCACGAGGATGGTTCGAACGATCCCGCCTTCCAGATGCTGAACCCGCTGGTTCTTGCCGGCCGCCGCGACGACACCCGGCGCGACCGCGGCGCTCGCCAACGGTGCCAGGGCGGCCCAGGCGCCGAAGCCCAAAAGAAAGATCATCGAGAGAGCGGCACCGGTCACGGTGATCAGCCATATGCCGGTCTTGACGTCGCGAGCCCAGCTGTCGTCGTTTTTCGTCATGGATGTCCGCTCCCTTGTCGGCAACCGGGCCATCGAGCCGCCGTTCAGCTGTCAGCCGTATCGAGATTCCGCCCGCCGGTGACGACAGCCGGAAACCGCCCGGTGACGATGGGGAATGATGCAGGCGCTGATTCCGCCCGATTGCCGGAAGCCGCGCGTGCGCCCTCCTGGGCCGCCTTGGCCTTCTGGACCTGGCGCGCGAACACCTCCTGCCGCGGCCCGAAATCCTGGACCGCACCCTCGCGCAAAATCATGATCTTGTCGGCCCGTTCGGCAATCGGCCGGCGCTGCGTCACGAGAAGTACCGTCACCTTCGCCTCGCGGGCCGATGCCAGCGCCCTGTCCAGCGCCATCTCGCCTTCGGTATCGAGATTGGCGTTCGGCTCGTCGAGAACAAGCAGCTTCGGCGATCCATAAAAGGCCCGGGCCAGACCGACGCGCTGGCGCTGTCCGCCGGACAATTGCAGGCCGGCTGGACCGATGATCGTATCATAGCCCTTCGGCAATCGCTGGATGAGGTCGTGCACCTCGGCTTTCCGTGCCGCGTCGATGATCGCCGCGTCCCGCGCGTCGGGGTCGAACCGGGCGATATTCTGCGCGATCGTCCCGGGCAGGAGTTCGACGTCCTGGGCCAGGTAGCCGACATGGCGACCCAGACTCTCCCGGTCCCAGTTGCGGATATCGGCTCCATCGACACGAATGGCGCCCGAACGGATGGTCAAGCCGCCGACGATGGCCCGCATGAGCGTCGATTTGCCGGCCCCGGAAGGACCGACCACCACGACGCAGTCACCGGCCGGGATCTCGGCCGAGATCCGTTTGAGCAACGGGTCGGCGTTCGCCGCATTGGGCGGGAACACGACGACGTTCTCGAGCGACAGGCGCCCGACAGGATCGGGCAGGTCGGTCGCGCCCGGCTCGGTACCGAGCGAGGCGAGCAGCGCGCTCAGCCGTCCCCAGGCCTTGCGGGCATCGACGGCGGGCTTCCACCCCGCGATGACCTGATCGATCGGCTGGAGCCCGCGACCGGAAATGAGCGCGGAGGCGAAGATCATCCCGGCGGTCATCTCTCCGGCCAGCACCAGATAGCCGCCATAGCCGAGAATCGCGATCTGCAACCCGATTCGAAGCGTGCGAGAGACGCCGGCATAGATCGCATTGATGCGGTTCAGGCGATCCTGCGCCTCCAGCGAGCGCGCTTCCTGGCTGCCCCATGCAGCCACGACATTGCCAACCATGCCCATCGCAGCGATGCTTTCGGCGCTCCGGGCGAAGGACTGCGCCGCGAGCATCGCGCCCATCGCCCGCTCGCCGGCTTCGCCGACCGGGCGCTGCATCGCCTGCTGATTGGCAAAGGCGAGCAGCGCCAGCGCCGTCGCGCCAGCCAGCGTCAGCCAGAAAAGATGCGGGTGGATGAAATAGAGAATGCCGATGAAGAACGGGACGAAGGGCAGGTCGAAATAGGCCAGCAGGGCGCGGCCGGATATGAATGCGCGCACCGTGGCGAGATCGCGCAGCGGCTGGACGTCGCCCAGCGAGGCCCGCGGCCCGCGCATCGCGCCGACGAGCGCCCGGGCGCCCGTTCCGGCCTCCAGCCGCGCGGCGATCCGGCCGCAGATCATCGACCGAATCGCGTCGACCGCGCCGAGCAGGACCAGCGCCGCCACCGCGACGACGGAAATGAATGCCAGCGTCTCGACGGAGGCCGAGGACAGCACGCGGTCATAGATCTGCAGCAGATAGATCGGCTGAATCAGGAGCAGAATGTTGATGAAGAAACTGAAGACCATCAACGCGACGAAGCCGCCGGTCAGGTCCACGCCGAAATGTCGGTCATTTCCGGTCAATGCGATCCCGCCCCCTCCGGTTTTACTCAAAGATGTCGCTCGCGATAGCACGCGGCCTCAAAATTCCGACTCTCAATCGACAGCTACAAGAAGCCGACCCTAGGGAACTTTCCTTAGGTCATTCAAGCGCATTCATCAGGCAACGACAAGATGATCTTCGGCGGGCGCATCGGGCAGCTTGCGGGACCCTGATCATCGATGAAGGCTTGGCGGCGGCAACAGGATTCGCTTATGGTGCGCCCGCGTGGTCCCGTAGCTCAGCAGGATAGAGCATCAGATTCCTAATCTGAGGGTCACTGGTTCGAATCCAGTCGGGATCACCACATTGATTTCAGTGAAGAAATCGCCCCCGTCCAGCACCCGTGTCCCGCAAGCCCATCGCCCGGCCGATGATGTCGGATTTCGCTGCGGCCGGGAAGCGCGGCAGCGCTCAGTCGAGCCAGGTCGCGGGAAACAGGAGAACGAGCACCGTCACGATCTCGAGCCGCCCGAGCAGCATGATCGCGGAGAGGGCCCAGAGCGTCGGATCGGAGAATTTGCCGAAATTGCCGGCGGGGCCAATGATCTGGCCAAATCCCGGACCGACATTGGCGAGCGCGGTGAGCGATCCGGAAAAGGCCGTCATGAAATCAAGCCCGAGCAAGGTCAGGACGACCGTGCCGATAAGGAGGACACCGAAGAACAACAGGACGAACAGCGTCACGGTCTGCAGCAATTCCGGGGTCACCTCCTGATAGCCGTAGCGCAGGCGCCGTATCGCGTGCGGGCGAAACAGCCCCCGGGCGCTGGCCTTCACGAGGAGGAAGAGGATGACCAGCCGGTTGGCCTTGATCCCGCCGGCGGTAGACCCGGCGCAGCCGCCCAGGAACATGGCGAGGAAGAAGATGCCCGTCGCGGCGTTGGACCAGAGCGTATAGTCCTCCGAGGCATAGCCCGTCGTCGTGATCACCGAGATGAGGTTGAAGGCCGAGCTGGCGAACGCCTCGTCGAAGGGCGTGGCGTTGAGCGCGTGGCGGGTAGCGGCCAGAGCGACGCTGAGCACGGCGCAGGTCGCCAGGAAGACCGGAATCTGCGGATCGTTCCAACGCTGGAACCGAAGCGGCAGCAGCGCCCGGATGTAGACCACGAAGGGAAGCGAGGCGAGCACCATGAACAGGCTCGAAACGACAAGCAGGCGGTTGTCGTCGAAATAGCCCATCGACGAATCGTGGGTCGAGAACCCCCCGGTCGCCAGTGTCGTCATGGCATGGTTCACGGCATCGAAGACGCTCATGCCGAGGGCCGAATAGGCCATCACGCAGAGCACCGTCAGCGCGGCATAGGCCGCCATCAGCCCGGCCGCCAACTGGTTGACGCGGGGCAGGATCTTCTCGGATTTGTCCGAACTCTCCATGTGGAAAAGGGAGAGACCGCCGCCGCGGATCGACGGCAGGATCAGGATCGCCATGCCGATAATGCCGATGCCGCCGAGCCATTGCAGCAGCGAGCGCCACAGCAAGAGCCCCGGCGGGAGCGCGTCGAGACCTGAAATCACCGTCGAACCGGTCGTCGTCAAACCGGACATCGATTCGAAGTAGGCGCCGGCGAAGCTGAGATGGACGGAGCCGAAATACAGCGGCAGGGCGCCGATGCCAGCGGAGACCAGCCAAACCGACGTGACCAGCAGGAAGCCGAGGCGGGGCGTGAACGGCACGCGTTCGCCGCGAGTGGCCGCCGCGACAAGGCTGCAGAGAATCGCGACGTCGACGGCGGAAAACACGAAGACCCGCCAGTCGTCATTGGCGCTGGCGAAATCCGCCAGGGCGGGAATCAGCATGGCTCCGGCCAGGGCCAGTCCGAAGAGCGAAGCCGTATGGAAGGTTGTCCGGAGAATGGGAAGCTCCCGCAAGGGCCACGACGATCCGGCCAGCCGGACGGCGTGAACGCGCTTTTATACCTCCGCCGCGGCGTCGACAACGGGGCGTGGCCGCGAAGCGGGCACCGTCGCGCTCGACCAGGTCCGGCCCCGCTACAGAGCCCGCGCCGCGATCGTGCCGGCGGGCGCTTTCTCCTGGCGTAGAAATCCATTCCGCTGCGGCGCCGATGCCGCGACATGCTTTGCCCTTGTCAGCCTTCGAGCGAGCGGCTACGTCCGGGCGAAACGAGGAGGCGCCGGAAATCGAGCCGGCGCGCTCGCTCGCGCATGGACCGGCCCCGTTTGACGGGGGTCGACAAGACCGAGGTTCCGTCATGACCTATCTGGTGACCGACAACTGCATCAAGTGCAAATACATGGACTGTGTGGAGGTCTGTCCGGTCGACTGTTTCTACGAGGGCGACAACATGCTCGTCATCCATCCCGACGAGTGCATCGACTGCGGCGTGTGCGAGCCGGAATGCCCGGCCGAGGCAATCAAGCCGGACACCGAGCCGGGCCTCGACAAATGGCTGACGGTCAACACCGAATACGCCGAGAAATGGCCGAACATCACGATCAAGCGCGAGCCGCCGGCCGACGCCGAGAAATTCGACGGCGAGGAAGGCAAGTTCGAGAAGTACTTCTCGCCCGAACCCGGCCAAGGCGACTGAGCCGTCGGTTCTCGCGGCAAAGTTTCAAAGGCTGTTCGCACTCACCCCCAGCGCAGGCGCTCATGGGCGCGGCGCTCCTTCTTGTTCGGTGGCCGTTTCGGCGGCGTGTAGCCGCCCTTGGACGGCTCGGCATCCTTGCCCCTGGCTTTGTTGTCGGGCGGCGGCGACAGATCCTCGTACAACTCCGCCGCTTCGCTCGCCGGCCCACGGCGGGTACCGCAGTCGCGAATCTTCAAAATACGAACCGTATCGTGGATCGACACGGTCAGCGTGTCGTCCGCGCGCACCAGACGCGCGGCATTGGTGGTCTTGTCGCGGTTGATCCGCACGGCACCCGATTGGACGAGCTTCTGGGCAAGGCTGCGCGACTTAACGACCCTCGCGAAGAAGAGCCATTTGTCGATGCGCTGACCCGTTCCGTCAGCCATCGGAACCGTTTTCGGGCTTATTTGCCAAGCTTGTCCTTGAGGGCCGCGAGCTTGGCGAAGGGCGAATCGGGGTCGACGCGCTGCGGCCTTGCCTGCACCGGCGTGTTGTAAGAGGTGTGCGGCTTGTCTGAGCGGCGTCCGCCGCCGCCCTCCTTGCGTTCGCCGCGCTCCTTCCAGTCACGATTGGATCGGCCCTTGGCCTGGCGCTCGTTCTCGGTGCGGCCGTCGCTCTTCTGGCCGCCCTTGCCGAAGCGCTGGCCGCGCTCCGGCGCGGCCGCTCCGCCGCCGGTCTCGCGGGCCTTGCCACGCTGACCTTGACGATGGCCCGTCCGCCCGCCGGCGCGCTGAGGCCGCCAGACCTGCACGAGCTTCGGCGCTGCCGTCTCGCCGTCGGGCTCGGAGGCAGCCGCCTGTTCGCCTTTCCCTTCTTCCGGCGCCGGTCCGCTTACCGCTGGCTCCGGCGTCGTCTCCGCCCCGGACACGGCCGCGTCGCCAACAGGTGCGGCCGCCTCGGTCGTGCTGGCGGCGGGCTCACCATCCGTTGCATTCCCGGCGCCGTCCGGTGCGGCCTCGCCGGTGCCGCCGTCCGATGCGGCTGCCCGCGCGGCCGCCGCATCGTGCGCTTTCGCGGACATGTCCGCCGGCGCGACCATATCCGCGGCGGCGATCCCTGCTTTCGTCGCGACAGCCGCGTCCGGCGTATCGCCCGTCTCCGGCTGGGGTTGCGGCGCTTCGAGCGTGGCGACGGCCTCCGCCGCCTTGCGCTCGGCTTCCGCCCGGCTTGCCGCTTCGGCGGCCCTGGTCTCGGCGTCGAGACGCTGGATCTCGGCTTCGACCGTGCCCGCCTCGATGCCATCGGGCCGGTATCCGAGGCCCTTGAGCACTTCTTCCATGTCCTCGGCGGTGGCGCCGAGAATCGACATCATCGCCGGAGTCACCAGGAATTGCGCGCCGTTGTAAGCGCCCTCCGGGCGTTTTCCCGTTCCCGGCTTCCAGGCCAGCGCCGGCCGGATCAGATCGGCGAGACGTTCCAGAATGTCGACCCGCACCGCCCGGCGGCCGAGCAGCCGATAGCCGGCAAGGCCGAAGAACACCGGATCGATGGTCGGATCGGCGACCGCCGACGTGCGGCCGGTCGCCAGAAGATGGGTGACCTCGCCATAGCCGGGTCGCTCGCGGCCGTCCTTGTTCACCGCCCAAAGCAGCGTCAAAAGGGCCGCGGGCGCCGGCTTGATCAGCGCCGGAATGAAGATGTGATAGGCGCCGAAGCGCACGCCGCAGCGCCTGAGCGCCGCCCGCGCGTCCTGATCGAGCGAGCGGACTTCCTCGGCCACGTCGCGGCGTTGCACCATGCCGAGATTCTCGGACAGGCGATAGGCGAGCCCCTTGGCGGTCCCCTCCAGACCCTCGGCCGTTTTCAGGTCGACCAGCGGCTTCAGCACCGTCGAGACCTGATAGGTGACGGATCGCTCGGCGCGCGCGACAACCTTGTCGCGCTCGGGCCCCGTCAGCTGTTCGTCGGCGAGGAGGACGATCTTCGGCTTCAGCGTGTCGTCGCTCGCGGCAAGGCTGGCCACCGGCGCGCCGAGCCAGCGGATCAATCCGTCGGAGCCAAGGGCGATGTCGCCGTTCGGCGCGTTGGCGAAGCGCTCTGCCCGCTTTTCGAACTCGCCGGCCAAGGCTTTTTGCGAGGCGGCGCGCAACGCCTTGCCGTCCTGGCCCTCGGCCTTGCCGTCAAGCGTGAACCTGAACCCCTGCAGCTCCCCGACAGTGTGGCCCTCGACCACGACAGTGCCGTCGCCGCTGATCTCAGCTTCCATGAACGCGTTCTCTCTCAGCCGCTTCATCAAGACGCTTGTCCTGCGGTCTACGAAGCGTTTCGTCAACCTGTCGTGCAGCGCGTCGGAAAGCCGGTCCTCGATGGCGCGTGTCTTTTCCTGCCAGTGTGTCGGATCGGCCAACCATTCCGGACGGTGCGAAATATAAGTCCAGGTCCGGATCTCCGCGATGCGCTGGGACAGGGTGTCGATGTCGCCATCGGTGCGATCGGCCCGGTTGACCTGGCTTGCCATATAGTCTTCGGCGACGTGTCCCCGGGCGGCGAGGTCGACATAGATCGCGGCGATGATCTCGGCGTGCTGGGCCGGGGCGATGCGCCGATAATCGGGCAGCTTGCACGCCTCCCAGAGAAGTTGCACCCGCTCCCGGCCCCGCGCCAGATTGGTGACATCGGCGTCTCGCGACAAGTACTCCAGCGCCCGCTGATCGACCGAGGGCAGGGATTTCGTCAGTTCCGGGCAGGGCGGCGGCCGGTCGAGACTGTTCTTCAACGCCGCGATCGACGCGAAGTCGAAGTCCCGGCTGCGCCATTGCAGCACCCGCACCGGCTGAAACGCGTGAGCTTCGAACGCTTCGACCAGTTCGCCCGGCAGCGGATCGACCCGGCCAGTGACACCGAAGGTTCCGTCGCGCAGATGCCGGCCGGCGCGGCCGGCGATCTGGCCGAATTCGGCGGCGGTCAGTTGGCGGTACTGGAAGCCGTCGAACTTCCAGTCCTGGGCGAAGGCGACGTGATCGACGTCGAGGTTCAACCCCATGCCGATCGCGTCGGTCGCGACCAGAAAATCGACGTCGCCCGATTGATAGAGCGCGACCTGCGCGTTGCGGGTGCGTGGGCTGAGCGCGCCGAGGACCACCGCCGCGCCGCCACGCTGGCGGCGGATCAACTCGGCAATGGCGTAGACCACGTCGGCGGAAAAGGCGACGATGGCGGTGCGGCGCGGCAGCCGGGTGATCTTCTTGGAACCGGCATAGGCGAGATTCGACAGGCGCGGCCGCGTCACCGTCTGGACGCCCTTCAACAGCCGCTGCAAGACGCCCTGCATCGTCGACGCACCGAGCAGCAGGGTTTCCTCTCGCCCGCGCGCGTGCAGGATGCGGTCGGTGAAGACGTGGCCGCGCTCGAGG
>NZ_JALHBS010000069.1 GCF_024195285.1 Aurantimonas marianensis | reverse complement strand
CGACAGCTGGGAAGAGTTCTGATCGGGCGCGAACGCGGCCGAAACGGACCTGACAATCCCATGACAAAGAGGGCGGCACGGTCAAACCGGGCCGCCCTTTTTTCAGTCCGGACCGGGCGGCCGCGGACCCTTGGCAGCATCCGTGATCAGCGGTCGGTGCGAGCCGGCGCCGCTATTCCATTTCCAAGCCCGAAGGCGCAGGATGGCACCTTATCGAAGGCCGGGAGGAAAGCGACCGATGCGTTGCATCATCTGTGATGGACCGGCGGAGCGGGGCGAGGCCGAAGCAGCGCATGTCGCCGTCGTCCGGTGCCCGCGATGCGGCGAGTTCGAAGTCTCCGACGCGGCGAGCAAAGTGCTGGCGGGCTGGGAGCCTTACGCGCGGCTCCAGGCGCTCAGATATGCGCAGACGAACGCGCAGCCGGGCCGCCGCCCGCATCTTCACGGGATCGTCTAGGCAGGGCGCCTGATTCTCAATTTTGGGAAATGGTGCCAGGAAAGGCGTCACATCCATGACGTAAGACGTTGATTAAATTAGCTATCGGGTAAATTAATTTCGTTCGATACCAACAAATCTACCAACAAATGCGAATGCTTGGCGCACGTTTCCGCCGCGCCGATCACAAGGCGTTGACCAATCGAAGCGCGATATAAAACGCTTCGGTCCGCTTCGCCTATTGCACTCGGATAGCCTGATCGATCGTCGCGAAATTGCGAGCGGTCGGTATGCAGAAGATGCCTTGGCCATCCTTCGCTCTGCGCCGTCGCCTCGCCGCGCATCCCGCCAAAAATGCAACCAACCCGCCGGACGGGAACCCTACGATCGAATAAAACTTGAGGGCAACGTCAGCAGCACCGGATCGATCAGTTTATCCTTCGAAAGCCGCTGCAAATCACCGCGTTCCATCCCGCTACGTATTCAGGCATCGAGACGGCTGGCAACCGGTGGTGGGTAATTGCCCTTTGGAGACGGCGAACTGCAACCGGGTTCTGTTGCTTGCCGGAGCTTGCCTCAGAAAGCGTGCAGCGCTTACAGCTCTACCAGGGCGAAAACCGCCGGAAAAAGGTCAGGCATGTTCGAAAACGCATTCAACAACATCGACCGCGTGCTGCGAAACGACGAGGGGATCTCCTCTGAGCTCGACTACGCTGAGCAGACCTCCTGGGTTCTATTCCTGAAATATCTCGACGACCTTGAGGCCGAGCGCCAGGACGACGCCGAATTGAAGGGCGAGGGCTACACGCCCATCCTCGAAGCGCCCTATCGCTGGCAGGCATGGGCCGCGCCGAAGACGAACGGCAAGCTCGACCACAACGCGGCAAAGACAGGTGAGGACCTGATCGACTACGTCAATCGGGAGCTGTTCCCTTATCTCAAAAAATTCCGCGTGGCGTCCGACGATCCGGACACGCTGGAATACAAGATCGGCGAAATCTTCTCGGAGATCGTCAACAAGTTCCGCTCCGGCTACACGCTGCGCGACACGCTGGAGATCATCGACGGGCTGAACTTCAACAGCCAGGCGGCCAAGCACGAGCTGTCCGATCTCTATGAGAGCCGGATCAAGCGCATGGGCAATGCCGGTCGCAACGGGGGTGAATATTACACGCCGCGCCCGCTGATCCGCGCCATGATCAAGGTCGTCGAGCCGCAGATCGGCGAGACGATCTATGACGGCGCCTGCGGGTCGGCCGGCTTCCTGTGCGAGGCGTTCGAATATCTCAAGCGCGACGATCTCTCGGCCAAGGACTGGGACACACTCCAGCGCAAGACGTTCTACGGGCAGGAGAAAAAGTCGCTGGCCTATGTGCTGGGCATCATGAACATGATCCTGCACGGCATCGACACCCCGTCGATCCGCCACACGAACACGCTCACCGAGAACGTGATGGACATAAGGGAGCGGGACCGCCACGACATCGTGCTCGCCAACCCGCCCTTCGGCGGCGGCGAGCGAAAGGAAGTCCAGCAGAACTTCCCGATCAAGTCGGGCGAGACGGCCTATCTCTTCCTGCAGCATTTCATGCGCAAGCTGCGCGCCGGCGGGCGCGGCGCGATCGTCATCAAGAACACCTTCCTGTCGAACACCGACGGCGCCAGCGTCGCCCTGCGCAAGGAGTTGCTGGAGACGTGCAATCTCCACACCGTGCTCGACTGCCCGGGCGGCACGTTCCAAGGCGCAGGCGTCAAGACGGTGGTGCTGTTCTTCGAGAAGGGCTCGAAGACGCGCTCCGTCTGGTATTACCAGCTCGATCCCGGCCGCAATCTCGGCAAGACCAACCCGCTGAACGACGCTGATCTCGAAGAATTCGTCACGCTGCAGATGGAGCTGGAGGACAGCCCGCAGAGCTGGTCGGTGCCGGTCGGGAGCCTCGACAAAGCGACCTGGGACCTGTCGGTCAAGAACCCGAACGCACCCGAGGCCGAGGCACTGCGCAGCCCGGAGCAGATCATCGAAGACATGCTGGCGCGGGACGTGGAGACGGCGCATATCCTCGAAGACATTCGGGGGATGCTGTGAAGGATCAAGCTGACGCAATCAAAACATTGCCTATGGGCTGGAAATCACTGCCTCTAGCAAAAATTGCCGCTGTGTTCACCGACGGCAATTGGATCGAAACAAAGGATCAGTCAACTTCTGGAATACGACTTGTTCAAACTGGTAACGTAGGTATCGGTAAATTTAAGGATCGGCGTGAAAAGGCCCGCTTCATCGATGAAGAGACCTTCAATCGTCTGAAATGCTTTGAGGTTGTGCCTCAGGATATTCTTATATCAAGACTTCCCGATCCTGTTGGGCGTGCTTGCATAATCCCGGATTCCCGCGAAAAGATGATTACTGCTGTGGACTGCTCGATTGTGCGGCCGAAAATGGAAGCGGTCGATCCGCAATTTCTTGTCTACTACACAGAAACGCGAAGCTATCTCCGGGATGTAGATGACAGATGCACCGGGACGACACGCCGCCGGATAAGTAGAAAGAACCTGGGGAACGTCTCAATCCCACTCCCCCCACGAGAAGAGCAGAAGCGGATCGTTGCGCTGCTTGATCAGGCCTTCGCCAGCCTCGACCGCGCCCGTGCCCATGCCGAGGCCAATCTGGCGGATGCGACCGAAATTTACGATCGCTGTCGGCTTTCAATTTTTGATCCAGAGACTGCTACGGTCGCCGTCAACGAAGCGAAGACCATTGGCGACGTCTGTCGGATTCAGTCGGGCGCTGGTTTTCCAGTTAAAGAACAGGGTCAAACTGAGGGCGACTATCCTTTCTATAAGGTCAGTGACATGAATCTTGTAGGGAATGAATGGCGTCTTAGAACTGCGAATAATTATATTGGCGATGTTGCGCGAAAACGTATGAATGCGGCTGTATTTCCCATGGGATCGATTGTTTTCCCGAAGGTTGGCGGCGCAATAAATACGAATAAGAAGCGAATTGTCGAGACGGCAGGATGTGTTGACAATAACGTCATGGGATTGATTCCTGACGAGGACAAGATTTTGCCGCAATATTTGCATGAGTGGCTGTATTCGGTAGATATCTACGAATTTTCGAACAAGGCCAACCCACCGTCTATAACTCAAGGAACCGTCAGCGGTTGGCCCATTCGAGTGCCAGAGCGCGGCAGTCAAGTCGCGGCCGTAGAGCGGATTAAAACACTGCGGAATTCGATTGAATTGCTGCAGAATCAGTATTCAGAGACTCTTGCCGACATCGCCGACCTCCGCCAATCCCTCTTACAAAAGGCCTTTTCCGGACAACTGAGCGGCCCCTGTGCCGTTTGATTCCGCACCAAATCTAGGCGAAGACAGCTTAGCTCTCGCTGCACTTGCGGCACGCCATTGTCGCTTGCCGCACCCGTCTGTGGTTGCAAAGCTTGCAGGGCCTGTGTTTCCTTCAATTCGAGATCAACAGCGTAGACTGCAGGTTGACGAAGAAAGCGGATTACTACTCGACGACAACGTCACACCGAGGTGGGCTCTTTTTTGGTCACACGGCATGAAAGCAACGCACCATCCGCGTGGCTGGACGATCGCGCATGTCTGGACGAGGTCGAAGGACCCTAACGCTTACACAAACTTAGCAAATCTTTTCCTCCTGCCGGAATGTTTGGGCTCTCTCTCAGACAAGAATGGGCCGCTTGGACCTTACCTTCGCTACCATTCTCACCATGTCTATCGGTGGGTCCCCGCGGATGTCGACGTGCCAGTTGAACCTGAAGGATACAGCGAAATTCAGTGGAAATACTTCGCTCCGATTTCTGATCCACGACAGTTCTTGCACAGTCGGATATCGGCTCTGAGGAATCAGCGGGTTAGAATGCTTCGCCCGCTCATGGGGTTGCCGGATGCAGATTGAGACTGAAGCCGACACTCGCGCCAACCGCATCGACCCTATCCTGCGCGACGCCGGCTGGGGTGTCGTTGATGGCTCTCACGTCGCCCGAGAATTGACGATCGCACCGGGCCGGATTCTCAGCGGGGGACTGCGCGCGAACCGCGTCGCCGCCGACTACGTTCTGAGCCATCGCGGCCGGCAGCTCGCGGTTGTCGAGGCCAAGCGTGCCGGGCTCGGACACACCGACGGCGTCGGCCAGGCCAAGGACTACGCCACCCGCCTGCAGGCCCGCTTTGCCTATTCGACAAACGGCCTCGGCTGGTATGGCATCGACATGAACACCGGTGCGGAGGGCGACCACGCGCTGCCGTTTCCCACCCCGCAGGAGCTTTGGGATCGCTGCTACCCGCAAGGAAACGATTGGCGCGACCGCTTCGGCATGGTGCCCTTCGAGACCGGCGGCGGCAAATGGCAGCCGCGCTATTATCAGCACAACGCCATCACCGCCGTTCTCGAAGCGATCGCCAAGGGCGATCAACGCATTCTCCTGACGCTCGCCACCGGCACCGGCAAGACCTCCATCGCCTTCCAGATCGCCTGGAAGCTCTTCCAGTCCTCCTGGAATCTCACCCGCGACCCCATCCGCCGCCCGCGCATTTTGTTTCTCGCCGATCGCAACATCCTCGCCGATCAGGCCTACAACGCCTTCAGCGCCTTTGCGCCCGACGCTCTCTCCCGGATCAGCCCGGAAGAAATCCGCAAGAAGGGCAAGGTCCCGAAGAACGCCAACATCTTCTTCACGATCTTCCAGACCTTCATGACCGGCTCGGGCGAATTCACCTTCGAGGGTTACGAGCCCGACTTCTTCGACCTGATCGTTATCGACGAGTGTCATCGCGGCGGGGCGAAGGACGAAAGCACCTGGCGGGGGATTCTCGAATATTTCACGCCGGCCGTGCAGCTCGGCCTGACCGCGACGCCGAAGCGCGGGGCGAACGCCGACACCTACGGCTATTTCGGCGATCCGGTCTACACCTACGCCTTGAAGGAAGGGATCGGCGACGGCTTCCTGACGCCCTTCAAGGTGCGCCAGATGGCCTCGACGCTCGACACCTATACCTTTTCTGACGAGGACGAGGTGCTGGAAGGCGAGATCGATCCGGACCGGGTCTATTCCGAGGCGGACTTCAACACCAAGCTGATCATCGATCAGCGCGAATTGAGCCGCGTGACCGAGTTCATGGACCAGATCGATCAGCGCCAGAAGACGCTGGTGTTCTGCGCGACGCAGGACCACGCGGCGCGGGTGCGCAACTTCATCAACCAGATCAAGGACAATCCGGACCCGCATTATTGCGAGCGCGTGACCGCAGACGATGGCAAGCTCGGCGAACTGCACCTGCGCGAGTTTCAGGACAACGAGAAGACGCTGCCGACTATCCTGACGACGTCGCAGAAGCTTTCGACCGGCGTCGATGCGCGCAATATCCGCAACATCGTGCTCCTGCGGCCGATCAAATCGATGATCGAGTTCAAGCAGATCATCGGGCGCGGAACCCGCACCTTCGACGGCAAGGACTTTTTCACGATCTACGATTTCGTGAAGGCCTATGAGCACTTCAACGACCCTGAATGGGATGGCGAGCCATTGCCGCCGGATATACAACGCGCAAAGACGGAGACCGGCAACGAGCTGGATGACGTCGTCTATAGCGACCAAGAAGAGACACCGCGTGGCGAGATGTCGGAGGATGGTCCGGCGGAGAAGATCGTCGTCAGGCTGGCAGACGGCAAGGAGCGCAAGATCCGATATATCGCCACCACAACCTATTGGTGGCACGGCCGGCAGATCTCGGCGCAGGAGTTCATGGATCAGCTCTTCGGCGATCTTGGTTCGATGGTGGACTCCGAGGACGAACTGCGGAGCGTCTGGAGCGATCCTGCCCGGCGCGAAGCGATGATGCAGCGGCTCACCGAGCTTGGCTACGATGCCGATCGCATGGAGGACATGCGCCGCCTGATCGACGCGCCGAACAGCGACATCTTCGACGTCCTCGCCTATGTCCGCTTTACGCTCGCACCCTTGGCGCGATCGGAGCGTGCCGAGGGTGCCCGATCGACCGGACTTTCCGGCTACGAGACCGAGATGCGGGAGTTTCTCGACTACGTCCTGCGCGCCTATGAGCTACACGGGATCGAGGAACTGGCGCCGAGGAAGATCGCAGATTTCCTGCGGATTCGATATGGCGGCACCAACGACGCGAAGCGGGTTCTCGGCGGTGTCGCTGACATCCGAGACGCGTTCGTCGGAATTCAGAGCCATTTGTTTCAGTCGCGTATTTGACCCAGTCCACCGCCTTGGACGAGGTGCTCCAAGACGCGGCGAACTGTTTCAGGATCGGGCGATCCGGTTTCGACGGAATTGGCCTGCCGCCCAATTCGCATCTTGCCGATCAGTTCTTCCTGTCGGTGCGGAGCGACCGTGCCGTAGCTAACCAGCGTCGTCATTACCTGATCGTGGCCAAGATTTTGCGACCACGCCTTGAACTCTTCCGGTGATCCGCAGACGCGCTCGCCGAGCCGCGCCAGCGTCTTCCTTAGACTGTGCGGATTGAAGTACGGCAGGCCGGCGCCTTCGAAGCTCTCGCGAAAAACGCGGCGGATCGGATCGGCATTCGACCAATGCGCCCTTTCGAGGCCGGCCGGCGCGAATTGCCCCTCGTTCAATCCGATCTTCGTCTTGGGAAACAGCGGATCGTCGGGACCGAACAAAAGCGCCTCTCCGAGGTAAGCTTTCCAGTCGCGCACGATCGCTTCGATATCGTCGCCGATCGGAAAGAACCAGGTCGGAAACGTCTTGCGGTTCTTCGTGCGGACCGTGCGCGCATCCTGATCGAGAAGCCGCCGATCCATATCGACATGCTTCAGCGACAGTGACGCCACCGCGTCGTCTCTAGCGCCGGTCAGGAGGATGAAGGCGATCAGCGCCCGATCGCGCTTTTCGATGTCCGAGCCGGCCGGCATCGATGCGATCACATGGCGCACCTGTTCCACGCTTGGCGCGCGCTGTTCGCGGCTGGCCGTCGCGATCCGGGCGTCATTCGCCGACGGGTTGAAATAGTCGGCGTCCGAATAGCTGATCTTGGATTTGTAGCCCTGTTGCCCCGCCAGCCAGTGAATGAAGCGCCCCACCGCCTTGAGCCGCGCATAGCTCGTCGCCTTGGCAAGCGGCCGGCCGGTTTTCGGGTTCACATCCTCTTCGAGCTGCCGTTTGAATTTGCGCGCTCGTTCGATGTGGAACCGGGCAAAGTCCCGCCAGCCGGTCGAGGCCTCGAAGCCGGCAATTGCTGCCAACGCCTGATCGACGCTCTTCGGCGCCATGCGTTGCGCCTCTTCGAGATAGATCGCGTAAGCGCGCTTGATCCGTTCGTTTTTGGGATGGTGTTTTCGCACGGGTTCACCTCGTCTTTTCCAAGTGATCATTCGGACAGGGGGGATGGCTCTCGCCTATGCGTTCGTGCTCTTGCACGATCATGACCGTCACCTTGGCGCGAAGTTCGGGGAGCCGGGCGACGGATACGGGCTTGTGCATGACCGTCGCGCATTGCTCGCAGAGCGCCCGCATCATCGCGGTCGCCGTCGTTTTCGGCCTGATCTCGACTTCGCCGAAAGCGGGGTCGCGCGGCGCGCGGCAGGAGAAGCAAAAGCCTTGATGGAGTTGGCAGGTCTGCCGCGCGGGTTGTCGGCCATCGAGAAACGCGATCAGGTCGCTTCCGAGTATCAGCGTCGGTCGCTGATCGGTGAGAGCCGGCAAGCCAGCCTTCAGCCATCGCCGAACGGTGCCTTTCGCGACCTTCAAGGTCCGCGCCGAATCGTCGACGGTGTAGTTGCGATGTTTCTTGATGGCCCTGCCGTTCGGGCGCCGGGCCACCCTTAGAGCGCTCCGTTGTCGATAAGGGCGCGGATGTCTTCCACCCGCCAGACGGTAATCCGGCTGCCAAGCTTCGTCGGCTTGGGAAAGCGCCCATCGCGGACACCTGCCCACCATGTCGATTTGGAAACAGGGATCGGGCCGGCCGGCGCAAGGATGGAGCGCAAGCGCAGGAAGCCGGTGCGGGGAAGTTCGTCGGGATTTGCCATGATGTCACCTCGTCGTGGATTGAACGAGGTGGGCTTAGGAGAGCCGCCAGCGGCTTTGGCCGAATTCGGTTAGGGCATTCCCGAATTCGGCTTCAGCGGGGCTCTATTCGTCTTGCTGCGGAAGCAGCTCGGCACCCTCGCGAAGGTATTTTCGAATCGTGTCTTCGGACAAAGAGACGCCGTGCGTTTGCAGGTCGGTCGCGATATCAGCCGGGATCGGAGACCGCGCAGCCATCGGATCGTAGCCGTAGCCGCCGGTTGCCATGCCGATGATCAGCTTCAAAAGGCTCTCGCGTTCCCTGGTGGCGCCGGATGACTTGCCCGTTCCATCGGCAATGGCCGCTTCCAATTCGCTCACACGACTTGCAAGTTGATCCCGACTCTGTTCGGCCTTCTCCGCTCTCGCCTTCCAATCGACTGGATTTCTATCGAATCGTTCAACGGCTTCGGCCATTCCATCGGGAACCCACAATTCCAGTTCCCAAAGCCAGTTGAGAAACGTTGTAGGGGTAATCGTGGCGCCACGGAATTGCCCCCCGAAATGTCGAACGACTAGCGTGGCCATCCGATCAATTCGCTTCGCGAACGCCTTTTCGTCGTCGGAGCGAGTGTCGGTTCGATACTCATGAAGCGGATCGTAGGGCGGTTCGTCGATGGGCTCGGCACCGAGTGCGAGCGCCACGCATTCTTCCGTCGTCCAAACCTTTGCGCGCGCCCAGTGGTTGTAGTTCGCGGGAGCCCTGCCGGCGGGTAAAATGACGCGACTCTCGTCAGACATCGACGCCACGCACGGATGGTAAGAGGGCCATTTCGGCGCGAGCCACCTCCGAGGCCCACCATTCCGTCATTTTCACCCGCTCGTCCCAATAGGCCGCGCGGTGATACGCGCGCCGCACTTCGTCGGCGCCGACATGGCCCAACTCGGCTTCGATCGCGTCCGAATGCCAGAGACCGCTTTCGTTCAAGAGGGACGACGCCGAAGCGCGAAAACCGTGCGACGTCATTTCGTCCTTGTCGAATCCCATCCGGCGAAGGGCGCCGTTCAGCGTGTTCTCGCTCATCGGCCGCAAGGCCGTATGAATCGCTGGGAAAACGAGGCGTCCCAACCCCGAGCGGCTTTTTACATCCTCAAGGATTGCGACCGCCGCTTCGGAAAGGGGCTTGCGATGCTCTCGCCGCATTTTCGTTCGCGCGGCCGGTAGCGTCCAAACGCGCTTCTTTAGATCGAATTCGCTCCATTCCGCCTGCCGTAATTCGCCCGGTCGAGGATAGAGCAAGGCGAGAAGCTTCAGCGCCGCGCGCGTATCGGTCGAACCCTCATAGCTCTCGATCGCGCGAAGCAGGCCGCCAAAGCGTTGCCAGTCGGTGAAGGCCGCGCGATGCGTGACGGTTGGGGCGGTGAGGGCGCCGCGAAGCCCGTAGGTCGGATCGTTCTCGGCGCGCGCCGTCGCGATCGCATATCGGAACACTTGGCCGACGACGGCACGAAGCCGGCGCGCGGTCTCATAATTGCCTTGCGCTTCGACACGGCGAAGCGGGACGAGGATTTCCGCCGCGCTGATTTCGGTGATCGGCCGGCCGCCGATGTCGGACTGGACCAATCCGAGCAGCCAGCGTTTCTTCGTCAGGGTCGCTTCGGCTTTGCCTTCGCGCCCGGATTTCGAAAGTAGCTCTTCCGCCACGGCGTCGAACGTGGTCGCGCGCGACGTCGTCGACGCGATCCGATCGAGCTTCGATTTTTCCGACGGATCGATGTTTTGTTTGAGAAGCGATTTCGCCGCGTCGCGCCGTGCGCGCGCATCCGCCAGTGAGACCGTCGGATAGGGACCGAGCGAGAGAAGCTTCTGTTTTCCGCTGAAGCGATAGGACACCCGCCAGAGCTTCGAGCCGGTCGGCGATACCAACAAATGAAGCCCGCCGCCGTCGCTGTGTTTGGCGGGTCGCTCGGAAGGTCTAAAAGCCTTGATTTGCAGGTCAGAGAGCGACATTCCGCCATCCGTTTGTTGGTATCGAGTTTCGGTTCCAACCGCATTCCGCAGCCGATACCAACAAAACTACCAACAAATGAATTGGATACCAACACCCCGCGCTGGACAACGTCGGATCAAGAATTCAGCGTTTCTAGGGGTTTGGGCTGCTATTCGGACTGTTTTGGAACGTCTCGAATAGGGAAATGGTGCCCAGGAAAGGACTCGAACCTTCACGCCTCGCGGCACACGGACCTGAACCGTGCGCGTCTACCAATTCCGCCACCTGGGCACGGCGCGGAGCATTAGAAGCTGGGCGGGTCCCTGTCAACGCGGATTTTTTCGCGTCGCGATCAGCGATGCCCAGGCACGAACGAAGAGGGGAACGCGGCGGTGCTTTCGCGCCTTCACCTGGGCGGGCGAACCGGCTATGAGGCAAGGCGAGCCGGGCGCGCGGGGCCGGGCGAGACACGTCAAGCGAAGCAAGGAGCGCGGTAACGATGGCGATCGGCACGGGCAAGACGGTGGTGGTCTTTGGCGGTTCGGGATTCCTCGGCCGCTATGTGACGCGGGCGCTGGCCAGCCGTGGCCATCGCATCCGCGTCGCCTGCCGGCGGCCGGATCTGGCCTATCATCTGCAGACCAACGGCAATATGGGCCAGATCATGCCGGTCCAGGCGAATCTGCGCTATCGCTGGTCGGTGGATCGGGCTGTCGTGGGCGCCGACCATGTGATCAATCTCGTCGGGATTCTCGCCGAAAGCGGCCGTCAGAATTTCGAGGCGGTGCAGTCGTTCGGAGCGAGGGCGGTCGCCGCGGCGGCGCGCGAGGTAGGCGCGTCGATGACGCAGATATCGGCGATCGGGGCGGACGCATCTTCCGATTCCGCCTATGCCCGCACCAAGGCGGCCGGCGAACAGGCGGTCCTCGAAACCATTCCGGACGCCTTCATCATCCGGCCGTCGATCGTGTTCGGGGCGGAAGACCAGTTCTTCAATCGCTTCGCCGAGATGGCGCGGTTTTCCCCCGTCCTGCCGCTGATCGGCGGCGGTCGCACCCGTTTCCAGCCGGTCTATGTCGGCGATGTCGCCGAGGCGATCGCCGCGACGGTGGACGGCGTGGTGGCGGGCGGCCGCGCCTACGAACTCGGCGGTCCGGAAATTCTCACCTTCCGGGAAATGATGGAGGAGATGCTCGACGTGATCGGCCGCAGGCGCCGCTTCGTCACGATTCCGTTCGGCGCGGCGGCCTCGATGGCCAGAGCCATGCGGTTTCTGCCCGGGGCGCCGCTGACCGAGGACCAGGTCCGCCAGTTGCGGCGCGACAATGTGGTCTCCCAGCAAGCCATCGCCGAAGGCCGCGACCTCGCGGCTTTCGGGCTGAAGGGGCATACGATCGACGCGATCCTGCCGACCTATCTCATCCGCTTCCGGCCGCAGGGCCAGTTCACGACCCCGCAGCCGCAGGCTGGCGGTCTGAGGCCCGACGACAAGGAATTCGTCTGAGCCGGAACGCTGGGCCCGTCACCAGCGGTCCGATTTCGACATTCGCATCCCGCTTTGGAGCGCCCCCGGCGGGCGAACACCGAAAAAAGGGCACCAGCAACTTTACGACTGTCGTGGATCCCTCAAGATTCGGCACTTGCTTTCGAGCCCGCGGCACATGGTATCGGATGTCGAATTCGATCCATCAGCGGGCGTCCAAACCGGCTGTGCGCTATCCGATCGCCACGATCGCCACGATACCGGCAAGGCCGACCCCGATCCGCCACCAGGCGAAGGGAGCGAAGCCGTGCCGCGACACGAAGTCCAGCAGGCCGCGGACAACGACGAGCGCCGACAGGAACGCCATGACGAAGCCGATGGCGATCAGCCCGAAATCGTCCAGCGACAAGGTGTTCCAGTTCTTGATCAGATCGTAGGTGAACGCGCCGAGCATCGTCGGCATGGCCAGGAAGAACGAGAATTCCGCCGCCGATCGCTTGTCGGTACCCATCAAGAGCGCGCCGGCGATGGTGGCGCCCGAGCGCGAGGTGCCGGGAATGAGCGCCAGGGTCTGGAACAGGCCGATCTTCAGGTACAGCGAGAGCGGATAGTCCATCACGTCGTGATAGCGCACCTTGAGCGGCATCCGGTCGACGACGAGCAGCAGGATGCCGCCGACGACGAGCGCCACGCAGATGACCATCGGCGTCTCGAACAACACTGTCTTGATGAAGTCGTGCGCCAGGACGCCGGCGAAGGCCGCCGGCAGGAAGGCCAGCACGATGCCGGCGACGAAGCGGCGGCTTCTCGGGCTCGACGGCAGCGTGATGAACAGCTGCCACAGCCGGGCGAAATACACGGCGAGGATCGCCAGGATCGCGCCGAGCTGGATCAGCACCTCGAAGGTCCGGGCCGTCGACTGGAAGCCGAGGAAATGGCCGAGCAGAAGGATATGCCCGGTCGATGAGACCGGGATGAACTCGGTGAGACCCTCGGTAATGCCGAGGATGACCGCGTCGATGATGGCCCGAGTTTCCATAAAAGCGTCGTCCTCGATGGTGGTCGCGATCTAGGCGGAAAGGCTGATGCGAAGCTTTCGATGCCGGTCCGGGTCAGGACGCGCATGGGCAGGAACGCGCGACGCCGAACAGGGCCCGCAGCGCTTTGACTCCCTTCGGCCGCGTATTGCAACATCTTGCAAGCCACACGGATGCTGCTATGTGGCGCGCAAGCACCGGCGAAACGCCGTTCAGGGTTCGTTGACGCGCGCCTGCGACAATCCCGGTCAACGCGATCCCTGTGATCGGGCGGTCGCGTGTTTCGACATCATCATGGTCCGGCACCGCCGGCCGAGCCCGCGCCTCCACGCAAGAGTTCCCGACCGTTTCCATGCTGAAGCTCCACCATCATCCGATGTCCGCCGCCTCGCGCTTTGTGCGGCTGGTGCTCGGAGAGTACGGCGAGCGGGCCGAGCTCCTGCAGGAGCGGACCTGGGAAAAACGCCCGGAATTCCTTGCCCTCAATCCGGCGGCAACGCTGCCGGTAATGATCGAGGACAACGGCCCGCCGATCGTCGGTGCGACGGTGGTGGGCGAATATCTCGACGAGACGCGCGGCGTCTTCCAGCGCGACCGGCGATTGTTGCCGGAAAAGCCGATCGAGCGGGCCGAGGTGCGCCGGCTGACCGAATGGTTCCTGGTGAAGCTCGACGGCGAGGTCACGCGCTATCTGGTGCGCGAGCGGGTCCTCAAGCTGGAAATGAAGCCGCAGGAGGGTGGCGGATCGCCCGACGCCGCGGCGATCCGCGCCGCGCGAGCCAATCTCAAGCACCATCTGCGCTATCTCGGCTGGCTGGCCGAAAGTCGCGACTGGCTGGCCGGCACGAAGCTTTCCTACGCCGATCTGGCTGCGGCCGCCGCGCTGTCGATCCTCGACTACCTTGGCGAAGTCCCCTGGGACGACGAGCCGGCGGCCAAGGACTGGTACATGCGGGTGAAGTCGCGTCCGTCCTTCCGCCCGCTGCTCAGCGAGCGGGTGCGCGGCCTGCCGCCGGTGCATCATTACGGCGAGCTGGATTTCTGAACGGTACCCGGGATCGAGGTCGATGGGATCCCATTGCAATCAAAAGCCCGGTTTCTACGCCGCGCGACTCGACCGCGCCATGTCCAGGGTCCGCAAGAGGCCGCCGCTCTATCGCGCCAGAACCCGCAATTCCTTGAATGTGTCGGCGGGAACCGTGATCTCGTTCTTGAGAAGCGCGCCGTCACTTCCCAGGGTTTGCAGCCTGTAGGTGCCGCTTTCGATGTCATCGAACTGATAGTAGCCGGTCGCGTCGGTGACCTGGCTCACGCAATCGTTGCCCGTCACACTGCATAACTCGATCAGCTGGTTGGAGAGGGGCTTCAATGGCAGGTCTTTCGAAATGTCGATCTTTCCGGGGCTCGCCGTGGTCCCGCTGTTCGTCCCAACACCCCCGTTTTCGGCCGGAACAGAACCAGTGACCGCCGCCGAGGCGGCTTTCGGCAATGCCATGACGTCGCCGAACAACCCGCCGGCCTCGGCCGGGATCGGATGCAGGGACGAAACCAGGGCGACGACCACCGTGATCGAGGCGACCGGGCGGACGCTATTCGAGCAAAACGACCTCGGCATCGTTTTCTCCTATCGGTGTGAGGCTGCGCTTCCTGCGCAACGTCACCGGCTCGAACGTGAGCGACGTCGTCGCCCCGTTCGCCTGCGCGGAAGACAATTGAAGTTTTTGCGTCACGAAATCCGGATAGCCGATCAGAATGTCGGCCAAGGGCTGATAGCCCTCAACCCTGCGATCGGCGGGTCGAAGAGTTACCACCTTCCAGTCCAGAAAGCCTTCTCCATAAGGCCGCCCGATCTCGTAGGAACGGGGGGCGTAGGTAATTGTCAATTGGCGGTAGTCCGGCTCATCCCTCATTCCTTCCAGTTTCACGGACCCCGCGATCGTATACAGCTGGTAGCGGTTGGTCCCCGCCACATCGTCGATGCTCACATAGTTGACGCCGATCAGGAGCACGACGACATAGCCGGCGATCGATCCGGTCAACTTGATCGGAACGCCGTAGAGGGTACCACCCACCTCGCCGGCAGCGGGAAGGAAACGATAAAGGAAAAAAGCGGGAACCATTGGCAGCAGGAACAAAAGGGCCAATGTCACCCAGTTGACGATCGCGGGATTCATGGGATCCTCCGTCATCCAGGCCGAGTATCGCCAAAACAGGAATGGTTTTCAATTGGTGCTGGATGAAAATGAAAGTGAAGCCGCCGTCAGGATCGGCGCGTCGGCAACCGAAAATGCAGACGATGGACGTAACGTCACCTGACGCGAGACCGGCCGGACCCGTGTCCGACCGCCTGGAAGCCTTCATCCGCGAGGACGCGCGCCGCCTCGGCTTCGACGCCGTCGGCATCGCACCGGGCGCCGGCGACGTCGCGACCGGTCCGCGTCTCGATGACTTCCTCGCCGAGGGCCGCCACGGCACCATGGACTGGATGGCGGACACGGCCGAACGGCGCCGCTCGGCGAGGGCGCTGTGGCCCGAGGTGCGCTCGATTGTCGTTCTGGGCATGAGCTACGCGCCCGACGAGGACCCGCTGGCGATCCTGCAGCGGCCGGACCGGGGCGCGATCTCCGTCTATGCCCGCCACCGCGACTATCACGCGGTGATCAAGGGCCGGTTGAAGGAATTCGCCTCGCGGCTGATCGCCAAGGCCGGCGGGCCGGCAAGCGGCCACGACGCCAAGGTCTTCGTCGACACCGCGCCGGTGATGGAAAAGCCGCTCGGCGAGCTCGCCGGCCTCGGCTGGCAGGGCAAGCACACCAATCTGGTCAGCCGCGTGCATGGCTCCTGGCTCTTCCTTGGCTCGATCTTCACGACGCTCGAGCTTGCCGCCGACGTGCCGGGCCGCGATCTCTGCGGCTCCTGCCGCGCCTGCCAGGACATCTGCCCCACCGACGCCTTCCCCGCGCCCTATCAGCTCGATGCGCGGCGCTGCATCTCCTATCTGACCATCGAGACCAGGGCAGTGATCCCGCGCGAGTTCCGTGCCGCAATGGGCAACCGCATCTATGGCTGCGACGACTGCCTCGCGGTCTGTCCCTGGAACAAGTTCGCGGCGAGCGCCCGCGAGGCCAAGCTGATCGCGCGCGACGAATTGCGCGCGCCGCGCCTTGCGGAACTGCTCGCCCTCGACGATCCTGGCTTCCGGGCGCTGTTTTCCGGTTCGCCGGTGAAGCGGATCGGTCGCGACAAGTTCGTTTCCAACTGCCTGATCGCGGCCGGAAATTCCGGTGATCCGACTCTGGCTCCCTTGGTGCGGGGACTTCTGCGGGACCCAGCGCCGCTGGTTCGGGCGATGGCGATCTGGGCGCTGGACCGCCTGGATCGCGCCGACGCCTTGCGTGAACGCGTCGGCGCGCTCGATAGCGAAGGCAATCCGAACGTCAGGAGCGAATGGCATGCGCTGGGGCAGGAACACGAGCCAGTCGGCCGAGACGGAGCGTGATGCTGCCGTTAAGGCCGGCGAAACCGCGGTCGAGTCCGGTCGAATGAGGGTCGAGCAGGCCCGCCGCTCGCTGCAATGGGCCGGCAACGAGCTACCCAACGCTCTGCGCCGCCGCCAGCCGATCGGGGCCGGCGCGATTGGGGCGCTGGCGATCGGCGCCCTCGCTGTCGGCGCGATTGGGGCGCTGGCGATCGGCCGGCTGTCGATCGGTCGGGCGAAGGTCGGGTCCGCGGATATCGGCCGTCTCAGGATCGGTCGGCTCGAGGTCGATGAGATCGGTCCAGCCGGCCGGCGTCATTCGCGTCGTGACGGTCGAGCGGCATGACCGACATATCCGGTCTGTCCAGGATGCGGCTCTTCGTCTTCGGCCACGGTTATTCGGCTTCGCGCTTCGTCGAGACGCTCAAACCGGCAAGCGTCGACAGGAAGGCGGTCACCGGCGTCACCGTCCGTTCACGGGGCAAGGCGGTCGCGCTCGCCGCGCACGGCTTGACGCCCTTCGTCTTCGATGGCGAGCATCCGGCCGACGGCATCGCGCCGGCGCTCTTTCGCGCCACGCATCTTCTCGTCTCGATCCCGCCCGGCCATGCCGCCCCGGCCGGCGCCTCCGTCGGCGGCGCCAACGCCCGGCCCGGCGACCCGGCGCTGCGCTGGTACGCCGACGAGATCGCCCATGGCAGCCCGAACCTCGAATGGATCGGCTATCTGTCGACGGTCGGCGTCTATGGCGACCATGAGGGCGCCTGGATCGACGAGGGCAGCGAGACGCGCCCGGTCTCCGAGCGTTCCAGGGCGCGGATCGCGGCCGAGGCCGCTTGGCAGGCCGTCGCCAAGACCCGCGGCGTGCCGCTGGCGATCCTGCGGCTCTCCGGCATTTACGGGCCGGGCCGCAACGGTTTCGTCAATCTCGCCAGGGGAACCGCCAAGCGGCTGGTGAAGCCCGGCCAGGTGTTCAACCGCATCCATGTCGACGACATCGCCGGGGCGCTGGCGCTGCTTGCCGGCGAGCGCCTCGGCGGTGTGTTCAACGTCAGCGACGACGAGCCGGCGCCACCGCAGGACGTCGTCACCCATGCGGCCGAGCTCGCCGGCATCGCGCCGCCGCCCGAGGGGGAATTCGACGCCGCCGAATTGTCGACGATGGCGCGCAGTTTCTACGGCGAGAACAAGCGGGTTTCCAACGCCAGGATCAAGGCGGCGGGGTATCGCTTCCGCTATCCGACCTATCGCGAGGGCCTGGCGGGGCTGGTCGGTGATTTTCGGTCGGCACAGCAAGGGTAAGGCGTTTGCCGGCGCCCGGTTTGATCCGCGTCAAGGCGGCGGCTGCTGGAACGTTTCATGGTGTCCGGATTGGCAAAGCGGAGCGCGCGTGCGCGCCGCCCGAGCCGGAAACCACGGAGCATCGCGATGATCAGGCCCACACTCATTCCCGCGACGGTCGCGGCCGTCGCCCTACTGCCGGGCATGGCCCTGGCGCAGCAGACGGAATCCTATCGATACGCCTATGGCCCGCATATGGGCTGGGATGGAGGCTGGTACGGCATGATCTTCGGTCCCTTCTTCATGATCCTGTTTCTGGCCATTGTGATCGGCCTCATCGTCCTCCTGGTACGCTGGCTCGGCGGCGGAACGTGGCCGACGATGCAGGCGGCCAGCCAGCAGGGCGGGCGCTCGCCGCACGATATCCTCAAGGAACGCTATGCGCGCGGCGAGATCGACAAGGCCGATTTCGAGGAACGCAGGCGCACTCTCGGCGAATGACCGGGGAATCGCCGCGCGAGGCCAAGCTATCGCGGCGGATGTCCGTCGTCGGTTCCGCCGGCCTCGGATAGGATCCACGCGATCACGGCGTTCCTGGCGGGGTTCGGTTTTGCCGCGATCGGGTGGACGATGTGGTAGCCGCTCCGATCCGGGCCCGCGTCGCGCCATAAAAGGACGAGCTTGCCGCTTGCGATCTCGTCCGCCACGAGCAGGCGCGGCGCCAGCGCGACGCCCTGTCCGTTCGCCGCCGCGTCCATGGCAAGCGATGTCTGATTGAATTGCATGAAGCGATGGCGGGCCGTGGCCCCGCTGTGCTCGAACAGCGTTTCCCAGAAAGTATGGCTGTCCTGGATCAGCCGGTGCGCGGCAAAATCCTCGAACCGGTCGATCGGCGCGGCTGACTGCGCGTATCCGGGGCTGCAGACGGCACAGAGATCGAGCGGGGCGAGAAGCGTGCCGTGCGTGCCGCGTTCGAACGGCGGTTGCCCGTGGCGAATGGCGATGTCGACGCCGTCGGGCTGGAAATCGGCGATCCGTTCGCTGGCGACGGTGCGCAGGTCGATCTCCGGGTGGGCCGCTTCGAAGCGGCTCAGTCGCGGCACCAGCCATTTCGCTGCGAAGGAGGGCGTGACGCTCAGCGTGACGCGAGCGGTCTCCGGCCGCAGCGTCCGGGTGGCCTCATCGATGATCGCCAGCGCCCGACGCACGGGCGCGTGGTAGCTCCGCCCGATGTCGGTCAGCGCGAGGCCGCGTGCCTTGCGGTGGAAGAACACCTCTCCGAGCTCGGCCTCGAGCCGGCGCACCTGTTGCGCCACGGCCCCTTGCGTCAGCTTCAGTTCCTCCGCCGCGAGCCGGAAGTTCAGATGTCGCGCGGCGGCGTCGAACATCCGCAGCGCGTTCAGATTCCGTGTTCGCACGGGGAACGTCCCTGTTGAGGCAGTAGAAATTCTGCAGTCTCGCGCGACGAGACATGATTGGTCAAGCCGCCGTCGGTGGTCCATTCTGGCGCCGGTCAGAGACAACGGAGAACGGTCATGACCTCGAAAGTAGCCCTCATCACAGCCGGCGGCAGCGGCATGGGCGCCGACGCGGCAAAGCGCCTGGCCGCCGACGGCTACAAGGTCGCGATCCTGTCGTCATCGGGCAAGGGCGAGGCGCTGGCCGCCGAATTCGGCGGCGTCGGCGTCACCGGCTCGAACCGGTCGGTCGCGGATCTGCAACGGCTCGTCGATCTGGCGATGGACCGCTGGGGCCGCGTCGACGTGCTGGTCAATTCGGCCGGACACGGGCCGAAGGGGCCGGTGCTCGAGATCAGCGACGAGGACTGGCACACCGGCATGGAGGTCTATCTGCTCAACGTCATCCGGCCGACCCGGATCGTCGCGCCGATCATGATCGGGCGGGGCGGCGGTTCGATCGTCAACATCTCGACCTTCGCCGCCTTCGAGCCGGACCCGCTGTTTCCGACCTCGGGTGTCTTCCGGGCGGGGCTCGCCGCCTTCACCAAGCTGTTCGCCGACAAATACGCCGCCGACAACGTGCGGATGAACAACGTTCTTCCCGGGTTCATCGACAGCCTGCCCGAGACCGAGGACCGCCGCGCCCGCATTCCCATGGGCCGCTACGGCAAGGCCGGCGAAATCTCGTCGCTGATCGCCTATCTCGCTTCCGATGACGCTGCCTACATGACCGGCCAGAACATTCGCGTCGACGGCGGATTGACCCGTGCTGTCTGAAGCCGTCCCGGTACCGCCACCGCGCGACGCCGGCCAGATCGCCTTCGCGGTCAAGTGGGTCGCGTCGATCATCCATATCATGGGCTATACGGCGACCGCCTTCGGATGGACGCCGTGGAACATCTATCTGTTTCTGGCCGGGCTCATCGGCTGGTTCGCGGTCGGCATCCTGTGGAAGGATCGGGCGATCATCCTGATTCACCTCGTCGCGCTCGGCGCGATGGCGGTGGGGCTCGCGAGCTGACGGCTTCTCGCTGCCGCGAAAGGTTCGGCGAATGCCGCGCCGGGGGTAAGAATGCTCACCGCGGATCGTTTCGCATGACGGGGGGCAGCCCCAATTTCGGGATAAACATGCCGACACGGGATCGATACCTGGCGTAGGGCTCAGCAAAGCGGGTTCCGAGGAAACTGGCTTCTTCTTTGCGCGCCGCGGTTACATACAATGTTGTTAATATGATCAAAATCAGTAGGGTCGCTACGGTGGGTGCTCCCGCGAAACAGGCCAGCCAAAATAATATATATGACGTATAAAATGGGTGTCGGACATAATTATAGATTCCGTTCTCAATCAAACAAAGCGGATCTTCATCGCTAAAAGCGAGAAATTGCTGATGTGCTACGGATGATTTTAAGCTCAACATAAAAATCAGGAATGAAAAAAATTGTATTGATAAAGATGTCAGAGTTAACCACGGAGATGGCGGCGTCATCCAAAGTGTAATAAGGAAAACGGCTAATCCAAGGGTCGACATCGCCATGACTATTTTCATGCCAGACGGAATCGACATTCCGGCGAAGTGATTTCTAATCGCCCATGCGAAGAGACAAAAAAGAGAAACACTGGATAACGATAATATTAAATCATTCAGCATGGATGCTAGCATCGTTTTTATGTGAACAAGTGTCGCGCTGAGAGTTCGAGCTGTGAAAAGTTCGCTCGTACCGCAAGTACCGAGTGGGGATGATCGCGGAGCCACTCGCGAAATGCAATCAGAATTTGCATATCGGCGCTTGCAGAAGAGGTCGGAGGTCGCGTGACGCCAAATAATCCGTTAACTTCCGGGAAAAGAACCAACCTCAACCCAACGTAAACGCTTGTGGCGCATAAATGTCGCTTCCTGATGCGCATCGTTGCGCGTCTTGACGCGGTGCGAGTGAATGTCGGTTGCGTGTAAAACGGTGCGAACGACCCACGGCGAGGTCTCCGTCGTCGAGACCTGCGGCAAGGGTCTCCCGGTTCTGCTCGTTCACGGTAACTCGAGCTGCAAGGAGGTCTTCCGCCGGCAGATCGAGAGTCCGGAGGCGGAAATCTATCGAATGATCGCCTTCGATCTTCCTGGACACGGCCGATCGAGTGACGCTTGCGACCCCGCGCGAACCTATTCGGTGTCCGGGTATGCCGACGTCGCCCTCGAACTCCTGGATACCCTCGGAATACAGCATGCGGCCGTGTTCGGATGGTCGTATGGAGGCCATATCGCGCTGGAAATGCTGCATCGCCATCCCGGGATCGCCGGCGTGATGATCGTCGGTGCCCCTCCGATCGCGAGCGGGATACTGGGGGTGATGCGCGGTTATCAATTGCGGCGCGACATGCATCTTCTGGCCAAGAGCCGTCTGACGCCGCGCGAAATCAAGCGATTTGCCCGTGTCTGCCTGGGAGAAACCAGCAATCGCGAACTTGAGCGGATGATCGCCCGGACCGACGAGCGTGTGCGGCCGCTTCTAGCCAGAAGCATGATGAGCGGCGACTGGGCGGATCAGAAAGCCGTTCTCGAACGCGCATTCGTCCCCGTCGCCATCGTCAACGGATCGCAGGAGCCATTCGCGGAGCTGAGCTATCTGGAGAGCTTGTGCTGCCCGACGCTGTGGGAAGGCCGATGCCACGTCCTCGACGGTGCCGGCCACGCGCCCTTCCGGCAAACGCCGGACTCATTCGATCCCGTCTTCCGGCACTTCCTCGAGGCGGTTGCGCGAGGCAACGAATCCCGGTCCCTGCTGGCCCGCGCGGGTTAGCCGCGCGCTTTCCATCCGGCGGTCATCCGGCCCGGCCGAGGAAGCTGAATTCGCAACGTTTCGGGAGCCCTGGCGGGTCTGATGAACGTCAGCAAGAATGATCGCTTTACGCCGATCGATCGTCCTGACCGAAATGGCGGCACCGGCAATTTGTCATTGCCGTCCCGGCGGTTATAGACTTCTTCGCGAGGAGGAAGGCGCGCCGGAAGGTGCCTGGCGCGTTCCGGTAGCAAGATGTTCGACGGGCACAATTTCTATCTGGTCGCCCTCTCGGTGACGGTCGCGATTCTGGGCGGATACACGGGCTTCGGCCTCGCCGCGCGGGTTCGCGGCGCGCCGGGGCTGACCCGCCGGCTGCTCTTGGCCGGCGCGGCCGTGTTCCTCGCCGTAAGCATCTGGACCATGCATTTCATCGGCATGCTGGCCGCGCCGCTTCCGCAGTCCGCCGGCTATCTCGTTCTGCCGACGATCGTCTCGTTTCTGATCTGCGCGCTGGTCGTCGGCGTTTCGCTGTTCTTCGTCAGCGTCGGCGAACCGTCCGAAGGGCGCGTGATTGCCTCGGCGCTGTTGCTGGGCGTCGGTATCGTCTCCATGCATTATGTGGGAATTCACGGTCTGGCGGGCGATTTCGCCATCGAGCACGACCCCGTCATGGTCGGTCTCGCGGCGCTCATCGCCTTCGGCACGGCTTACGGCGGCTTGCGAATCCTGATCGCCGCGCATGATGGCCGGCGGCTGGCGCCGAGCGCCGTCGCCTTCGGCCTTGCCGTCTCCGGCATGCATTACACCGCGATGTACGGGATGCGATTGCAGCGGCTCGACTCGCTGGGCGGCGCGAGCCCTATCGGATTGGTCGCGTCGGCCGAAGTTCTGGCGCTGATCGTCGCGCTGCTGTGTTTCGTCGTCGCCGCGGGCTTCCTGCTGCTGCTGGTTCCCGAACCGCGCCAGCGGACGGTCCATGCCTTTGCTCCCGCGGGCTTCGGCGAGGCGGCGTCCGCGACGGGCGCACTCGGTGCTGGCGCGATTCATGCGCCGACTGACGAGGGGCCGTTATCGTCGCCGCCAGTGACGCGGCTGCCGGTCGAAGGGCCCGACGGCACGCATTTCATCAACGTCGCGGAGGTGCGCGGCGTGAAGGCCGACGCGCATTATACGCTGGTGCATGACGGCACCCGCGAGCGGATGTGCCCGTGGTCGATTTCGACGGCCGAGGCACGACTCGACCCGGCCCAGTTCGTGCGGGTGCATCGCAGCCACATCGTGGCGATCCCGCATGTCGCCTCGGTGCGTCGGGCGGGCGACGGTGGCATCGTCGAACTCGACGGGCCGGCGCCGCACCAGGTGCCGGTGAGCCGGGCAAGGATCGCGGAACTGAAGACCCGTCTTGGCCTCGCCCGGCACGGCGCCCGGCCACAGAAAGCCAAGAACACGTCATAGATACTGACGCAGTTCGTGTGTCGAGAACGGCGCTTCGTGCGCAATCCGGGCGTTCGTGACCCGTTGACGGCGGCTGTCTTGCCGAGGCGCGAACCACGGAACAGCCTAGCTTCCAATGTCCGCGCCCATCGCGAGAAAGGACAGGGGAGGAACGATGATAACGGGCCAGTTCGACTATCACCGGCCGGCGACCGTCGCTGAGGCGGTCCAGCTCATGGCATCGCTCGGCGAGGAAGCAAATCTTCTTGCCGGCGGCCACAGCCTGATCCCGATGATGAAGCTGCGGCTCGCCGCGCCCGAGCATCTCGTCGACCTCGGCGCCATCTCCGGGCTCAAGGGTATCAGCCGCGAGAACGACACGATCGTGATCGGCGCGATGACGACCCAGCACGAACTGCTTGCCGACGAGACCATCGCCGCATCGCTGCCGATCCTTCGTGAGACGGCGCTTTTGATCGCCGACCCGCAGGTGCGCTATCGCGGCACGATCGGCGGCAATGTGGCGAATGGCGATCCGGGCAACGACATGCCGGCGCTGATGATGACGCTGGGCGCGCGTTACCGGATCGAAGGACAGAATGGCGTCCGCGAGGTCGCGGCGGCGGAATTCTATCAGGGCGCCTATGTCACCGCGCTGGAGCCGGGGGAGATCGTGACGGCGATCGCCATCCCGGCACCGGCAAAGGGCCACGGCTACGCCTATGAAAAGCTGAAACGAAAGGTCGGCGACTACGCTACGGCAGCCGCCGCCGTCATGTTGACGATGGAAGGCGGCACGGTGGCGACCTGCGCGATCGGGCTGACCAATCTGTCCGACACGCCGCTGCTCGCCGAAGAGGCGGCCGGGCTCGTCGTCGGCTCCAGTCTCGACGAGGCGACGCTGAAAAAGGCCGCCGCCGCCGCCGAGGCGATCATGTCGCCCGCCGCCGATACGCGCGGTCCGGTCGAATACCGCAAACACGTCGGCGGCATCATGGTCGCGCGGGCGCTGACCCGCGCTGCTGGCCGCGCCGGCGAAGCCGGCTGAGGGGGAACAATGGCGAAAACTCATGTCACGATGACGGTGAACGGCGAGACGGTCGAAGGCCTCGTCGAGCCGCGCACGCTGCTCGTCCATTTCATCCGCGAGAATTTGCAGCTCACCGGCACGCATATCGGCTGCGAGACCACCCATTGCGGCGCCTGCACCATCGATATCGACGGCATGTCGGTGAAGAGTTGCACGATGTTCGCCGTCCAGGCGGAAGGCGCCGCGATCACCACGATCGAGGGCGTGGCCAATGCCGACGGCACGCTGTCGGCCTTGCAGGAGGGCTTTAGGCAGATGCACGGCCTGCAATGCGGCTTCTGCACCCCGGGCATGATCCTGCGCGCCCAACGTCTGCTGCAGGAGAACCCGACGCCCAGCGAGGAGGAGATCCGCTTCGGCATCGCCGGCAATCTTTGCCGCTGCACGGGTTACCAGAACATCGTCAAGGCGATCCAGTACGCGGCCGCCAAGATCAACGGCACCGAGTTTCAGGAGGCCGCGCAATGAACGACATGGCACCGACGCGCGAACAACGCGAGGCCAATCTCGAAGGCATGGGCTGCAAGCGCAAGCGCGTCGAGGACGTGCGCTTTACCCAAGGCAAGGGCAATTATGTCGACGACCTGAAGCTGCCGGGCATGCTGCACGGCGATTTCGTGCGCTCGCCCTATCCGCATGCGCGGGTCGTTTCGATCAACACGGAAGCGGCGCTGAAGGTGCCGGGCGTTTTGGCCGTGCTGACCGCCGAGGATCTCAAGGGCGTCAATCTCGCCTGGATGCCGACGCTCGCCGGCGACGTGCAGATGGTGCTGGCCGATGGCAAGGTGCTCTACCAGAATCAGGAAGTGGCCTTCGTCGTTGCCACCGACCGCTACGCGGCCGACGACGGCATCAACGCCGTCGAGGTCGAATACGAGCAACTCGACGTCGTCATCGATCCGTTCACCGCGATGGCGCCCGACGCGCCGGTGCTGCGCGAGGATCTGGCCGGCAAAACCGAGGGCGCGCACGGGCCGCGCAAGCACCACAACCATGTTTTCGAGTGGACGGTGGGCGATCGGGAGCTGACCGACGCCGCCTTCGCCAAGGCCGACGTGACGATCAAGGAGATGCTCTCCTATCACCGCACCCATCCCTCGCCGCTGGAAACCTGCCAGTGCGTCTGCTCCTTCGACAAGATCCGCGGCGAGCTGTCGATCTGGGGCACCTTCCAGGCGCCGCACGTCATCCGCACGGTGGTGGCGCTGATCGCCAAGATCCCCGAACACAAGATTCACGTGATCGCGCCGGATATCGGCGGCGGCTTCGGCAACAAGGTTGGCGCCTATCCGGGCTATATCTGCGCCGCCGTCGCCACGATCGTCACCGGCAAGCCGGTGAAATGGGTCGAGGACCGGATCGAGAACCTGACCACGACGTCGTTCGCCCGCGACTACCACATGACCACGGAGATCGCCGCGACCAGGGAGGGCAAGGTCACCGGGCTTCGCGTCCATGTGCTGGCCGATCACGGCGCCTTCGACGCCTGCGCCGATCCGTCCAAATGGCCGGCCGGCTTCTTCAACATCGTCACCGGGTCCTATGATTTCCCGACGGCGCATGTGGCGGTCGACGGCGTCTATACCAACAAGGCCCCGGGGGGCGTCGCCTATCGCTGCTCGTTCCGGGTGACGGAGGCCGCCTATTGCATCGAGCGCGGGATGGACATTCTGGCCCAGAAGCTCGGCATGGACCCGGCCGAACTGCGGCTGAAGAACTTCATCAAGCCGGAGCAGTTTCCCTATCACTCGGCGCTCGGCTGGGAATATGATTCCGGCGACTACCAGACCGCCATGAAGAAGATGATGGAGACGGTGGACTACGCCGGCCTGCGCAAGGAGCAGTCCGAAAAGCGCGAGGCCTTCAAGCGTGGCGAGACGCGCGAGATCATGGGCCTCGGCGTGTCCTTCTTCACCGAGATCGTCGGCGCCGGCCCGTCGAAGAACTGCGACATCCTCGGCATCGCCATGTTCGACAGCTGCGAGATCCGGATGCATCCGACCGGCGCCGGCATCGCCCGCGTCGGCTCCAAGAGCCAGGGCCAGGGGCACGAAACCACCTGGGCGCAGATCATCGCGACGGAAATCGGGATTCCCGCCGACGACATCATGGTCGAGGAGGGCAACACCGACACCGCGCCCTACGGTCTCGGCACCTACGGCTCGCGTTCGACCCCGGTGGCCGGCGCGGCGATCGCCATGGCGGCGCGCAAGATCAAGGCCAAGGCGCAGATGATCGCGGCCTACAAGCTCGAGGTCCATGAAGGCGATCTGGAATGGGACATCGACGGCTTCCGGGTGAAGGGCCTGCCGGAAAAGACCATGTCGATGAAGGACATCTGCTGGGCGGCCTATAATTCGGTGCCGCCAGGCATGGAGCCGGGGCTGGAGGCGGTGAGCTATTACGATCCGCCCAACATGACCTACCCCTTCGGCGCCTATATCTGCGTGATGGAGATCGACGTCGACACCGGCGTCTACAAGATCCGCCGCTTCTACGCGCTGGACGATTGCGGCACGCGGATCAATCCGATGATCATCGAGGGGCAGGTCCATGGCGGTCTGACCGAAGCCTTCGCCATCGCGATGGGCCAGGAAATCCGCTACGACGAGACCGGCAACGTCATCACCGGCTCGTTCATGGATTTCTTCATGCCGACCGCCGTCGAGACCCCGCATTGGGAGACCGATTTCACGGTCACGCCCTCGCCGCATCACCCGATCGGCGCCAAGGGCGTCGGCGAAAGCCCGAATGTCGGCGGCGTGCCGGCCTTTTCCAACGCCGTCAACGACGCCTTTTCGTTTCTGGGCTCGACGCATATCCAGATGCCGCATGATTTCTGGCGCAACTGGAAGGCGGCGAAAGACCTCGGCGCGCTCGGTTGAGTCTGTCGTGAGAGGGCAAGGCATGGCGGCGTCGCGCGTTACGATCGGCGCGCGGCCGACGCCGCGGGGGAGACCGGAGCACCGGCCATGAGTCTGTCCCGCGACCAGATCGCCGAGCGCCTCGCCGCGGCGGGCTACATCGCTGACGGCGAACTGGCGGTGGCGATCTCGCTGATGGACCTTCTAAAGCGCCCGCTGCTTCTGGAAGGCGAGGCCGGGGTCGGCAAGACCGAGGACGCGAAGGCGCTGGCGGCCGTGCATTCGGCCGAGCTGATCCGGCTGCAATGCTACGAGGGCCTCGACCAGTCGGCGGCGCTCTACGAATGGAACTACCAGCGGCAATTGCTGGCGATCCAGGCGCATCAGGTTGAAGCGGGCGGCAAGGCGGGCGAGATCGAGGATCAGATCTTCTCGGAAAAATACCTCCTGGAGCGCCCGCTCCTCGCCGCGATCCGCCGGGAAAGGCCGCCGATCCTGTTGATCGACGAGATCGACCGCGCCGACGAGGAGTTCGAGGCGTTTCTGCTCGAGCTCCTGTCGGACTTCCAGGTCACGATCCCCGAGCTCGGCACAATTACCGCCGTCTCGATCCCGCATGTCGTGCTGACCTCGAACGGCACGCGCGAGCTGTCGGACGCGCTGCGCCGGCGCTGCCTTTATCACTATGTCGACTATCCCCACGTCGATCGCGAGGCCCGCATCATCATGGCGCGGGTTGAGGGCGCCGGCGCCTCGCTGTCGCTGCAGATCGCGCGGATGGTCGAGAGCATCCGCAAGGAGGATCTGCGCAAGGTTCCCGGTGTCGCCGAGACGCTGGACTGGGCGGCGGCGCTGGTCGGCCTCGACGTGCGCGATCTCGCCGACCGGCCGGAGACGGTGCATGAAACGCTGATGTGCCTGTTGAAGACCCATGAGGACAAGGCGCGGCTGTCGCGGGAAGTGACGGAGCGCCTGCTGGGGAAGGTGGCGTGAGCACCGGCGGTCCCGCTCCGGCCCTTCTGCCGGTCGAGCCGGACGCGGTGGCGACGCTCGTTGCCGACAAGCTCGCGGCCTTTCTGCGGACCCTGCGCGACAATGCCTTTGCCGTCGGCCTCAGCGAGGGCCAGGATGCGGCGATGTTGCTGGCGTCCGGCTATGGTGACCGGCCCGCTCTTCTGCGGGCGGCCTTCAAGCATCTGTTCGCGGCGCGCAAGGCCGACTGGGAGGTCTTCGACGGCCTGTTCGACGCCTTCTGGCTCGGCAAGCGGGTGCGCTCGCGCTCGGCGATCTCCGGTTCGACCAAGGCCGCCAACAGCCCGTCGCTCAAGAATCTGCGCAACGACGCGGCCCATTCCGGCGGCGACACGGCGCCGGACCAGATGCCCGCCGGCGACGAGCCCGGCGAGGACCGCGACGGCGTCGGCCGCATGGAAGGCGCGTCGCGCGCCGACAATCTTAGCGACACCGATTTTCGCAAGATCGCCGACCCGGCGCAGATCGCGGCGGCCCACGACATCGCCGCGCGGCTGGCGCGGACCATGCGCACGCGGCTCACCCGCCGTGATCTCGCCCGCCGGCGTGGCTACCGGCTCGACCTTCGCCGCACCATCCACCGCAATATCAGCCATGGCGGCGTGCCGATTTCCCTTGTGAAGCGCCGCCGCAAGGAGAAGCCGTTGCGGCTGGTCATGCTGCTCGACGCGTCGGGCTCGATGAGCCTTTACACCGGCGTCTTTCTGCGCTTCATCCACGGGGTTTTGGACGAATTCCGCGAGGCCGACGCCTTCCTGTTCCATACGAGGCTCGCTCACGTCTCCGACGCGATGAAGGAGAAGAACCCCGTCCGCGCGCTCGACCGTCTGTCGATGATGGCGCAGGGCGCCGGCGGCGGCACGCGGATCGGCGAGAGCCTTCAGACCTTCAACCGCTGGCACGCGGCGCGGGTGATCCATTCGCGGACCTGCGTCATGATCGTTTCCGACGGCTACGAAACCGGCGACGCGGCGCTGCTTGGCCGCGAGATGGCGCGGCTTGCCCGGCGCTGCCGCCGGATCGTCTGGCTGAACCCGATGATCGGCTGGGAGGGCTACGCGCCGGAGGCCGCAGGCATCAAGGCGGCGCTGCCCCATGTCGACCTCTATGCGCCAGCACACACGCTGCAAAGCCTTGCCGATCTCGAACCCTATCTGGCGAAACTGTGACGGACCCCTTGCGATGACCGCCCATGTCGACGTGATCGACCTGATATCCCGTCTGAAGGCGGCCGAAGAAGCCTTCGTTCTGGCGACCGTCGTGCGGACCGTTTCGGTGACCGCCGCCAAGGCCGGCGCCAAGGCGGTGATCCGTGCGGACGGCACCATCGCGGCCGGCTGGATCGGCGGCGGCTGTGCCCGCGGCGCGGTGCTGAAGGCGGCGCGCGAGGCGCTCGCCGACGGGGTGGCGCGGCTGGTCTCGGTGCAGCCGGAAAACCTCCTCGCCGAACTCGGCGTCAGCCCCGGCGAAAGCCGCGAGGGCGTGCGCTTCGCCAAGAACATGTGCCCGAGCGAGGGCACCATGGACATCTTCATCGAGCCCGTCCTGCCGCAACCCTCGCTGGTGATCCTTGGCGCCAGTCCCGTTGCGATGGCGCTGGCGAGTCAGGCGCGGCCGCTCGGCTTCCATGTCACCCTCGCGGCCCCGGCGGAGGATCGGCCCTCAACGCCGGACGCCGACCGCGTCATCGACGGCTTTGCGGTCGACGGCCTGCAAGAGGCCCGGCGCTTCGTCGTTGTCTCGACGCAAGGGCGGGGCGACAAGGCGGCGCTGACAGCCGCGCTGGGCATTGCGGCCGACACCCACGCCTTCGTCGGCAGCCGGCGCAAGATGACGGCGCTGCGCCAGACGCTGGCCGCCGAGGGTGCCGACCCTTTGGCGCTCGCCCGGGTCAAGGCGCCGGCGGGTCTCGATCTCGGCGCGATCACGCCGGAGGAGATCGCGCTGTCGATCCTCGCGGAGATCGTTCAGGCCCGCCGCCGCGGCCAGCGCGAGGGTGGGGGATAGGGGCCGGTCAACCCGCCCATCGCCTCTCCCTCACGTAAACTTCTTGAACATCGCGGTTTCGTCGAGCAGGCCTTCCAGCTCGTTCATCCGCCGCCGCGCGGTGTCCCAGTGCAGCGCCTGGATGCCGGCCAGCAACGCCTCCACCAGGTAGGTCAAAACGACGGTCGAATCCCAGGCCGACGGCACCTCGATCCGGGCATGAAAGCCGTGTGCCGCCTGGGTGGTGATCGGCGAGCCCCACTGGTCGGTCATCAAGACGATGGTCACGCCGCGCGCGCGGGCCATCCTGGCGAGGCTCAGGAGTTCGCGCTCATAGCGCCTGATGTCGAAGATCAGGAGGACGTCGCCCTCCTTCATGCCCAACACGCTGTGCGGCCAGATATTGGCGTTGGGCGGCAACAGATGCGCGCCGTCGCGGATCACCTGCAGCAGGCTGAAGAAATAGTCGGCGAGTGAGTGGGTGACCCGGCCGCCGACGACGAAGACCGCCCGATCGGGGTCCGCCAGAAGGGCCGTCGCGGCGTCGAAGGTCTCCACGTCCATCCGCTGCAGTGTCTTGCGCAGATTGTCGGATACCGCCTCGGCGAAGCGGTTGAGGATATGGGCGTGCGGTAGCTCGTCGGTCCAGTGCTCGCGCCTGGCGACGGGATCGGAAATCATCATCTTCAGTTCGCCGCGCAGGCTCGCCTGAAAATGCGTGAAGCCGTCGAAGCCGAGCTTGCGCGCCATGCGCAGCACCGTCGGCGTCGAGACGCCGGAGCTTTCCGACAGGGCGGTGATGCTGCCGAGCCCGGAGATCGGATAGTCCTCGAGGATGGCGTCGGCCAACTGCCGCTCGGCGCGGGTCAGATCGGGAAACGCGGCGCGGATCAGCTCCGCGACCGTCCGGTCATCGCTCGTCGTCATTCAAAAGCTCCCCGTCCATCCGCGCCGGCCTCCTAACATGGTGCCGCGCCGCCGACGAATTTCGCGGCCGGTCGTGCTTGACATGGTAGGCAACTCTGTAATGATCGTTTCAGAGCCAGTCGAGAGGTAACGCCTTGTCCGAAGGGAGCGCAACGCTGAATGAGCCGTCCGCCGGCTCGCGCGCCCGAACGGTCGAGGTGATCAATCCCGGCGGCGCCGGCGCCATTCTCCTCGTCTGCGAACATGCCTCGAACGCGATTCCCGCCGAGTTCGGCGATCTCGGCATCGGCGCGGCGACGAAAGCCAGCCACGCCGCCTGGGACCCGGGAGCATTGGCGGTGGCACGGCATCTGTCGGAGATGTTCGACGCGCCGCTGGTCGCGCAGACCGTGTCGCGCCTCGTCTATGACTGCAACCGGCCGCCGGATGCCGGCGACGCCATTCCCGCCCGCAGTGAAATCCACGAGATTCCCGGCAATACGGGGCTGGGCGCGGCGGTGCGGGCCGATCGGGTCGAACGCTTCTATCGGCCGTTCGAGCGGACGCTGGCGCAGGCCGTCGCGCGGCATCGCGCCACCCATGCCAACCCCGTGCTTTTGACGATCCATTCCTTCACGCCGATCTATGCCGGCGAGCGGCGGTCCGTGGAAATCGGTATCCTGCACGACAGCGACCGGCGTCTCGCCGACGCCATCCTCGATGCCGCAGACGGCTCGCTCGACATACGCCGCAACGAGCCATACGGTCCGGCCGACGGGGTCATGCACACGCTGGCGACCCACGCGGTTCCGCATGGGATGGCCAATGCGATGATCGAGATCCGCAACGACCTGATCGACATGCCCGGGGACGTGGTCGAGATTGCCAGCCGCCTGGGCGCCTGGGTGTCGCGCGCCCACGCCTCGCTCCCGGCCGACGCGCCGAAAGGGGCGGCGCTATGAGGCGGCTGGCCGCCTATGTCCGATTCATCGACCGGGTGAACGGTTGGGTGGGTCTCGTCACGATGTATTCGATCTTCGCGATGATCGGCATCCTGTTTTATTCGACCATCACCAAGACCTTCTTCCTGCCATCGCTGTGGACGCTGGAGATGGCCCAGTTCGCGATGGTGGCCTATTTCCTGGTCGGCGGTGGCTATTCGCTCAAGATGGGCGCCCATGTCCGCATGGACCTTGCTTACGGGCGCTGGTCACCACGCACGCAGGCAAGTGTCGACGCGGTCACGATCCTTCTCCTGATCTTCTATCTCGGCATCCTCCTCTACGGAGGCATCTCATCCACGGCCTATGCGCTGGAATACAGCGAGCGGAGCTATTCGTCCTGGCGGCCCTACATGGCGCCGATCAAGATCGTCATGGTCTGCGGCATCGTGCTGATGCTGCTTCAGGCCATTGCGATGCTGATCCGCAACGTCGCCGAAGCGCGGGGAATCGTGCTGCCGGGGGTCGAGCGGCTGCCGCGCGAGGACGAGCTCGATCACCCGCGTGGCGGGGAACCGGACGAAGCCGAGCGGGGGGCGGCCTCGTGAGCTACGAGATGATCGCCATCGTCATGTTCGCCAGCATGATGGTCATGCTTTTGACCGGCCAGCGCGTCTTCGGCGTCATCGGTGGCGTGGCGGTGGTGACCGCGCTTTTTCTTTATGGCGACGGCGGTTCGGAGATGGGTTTCTCGGCCGTGATGAAGCTGATGAAATGGTATCCGCTGCTCACGCTGCCGCTGTTCATCTTCATGGGCTACATGTTGTCGGAGAGCGGTATCGCCGACGATCTCTACCACATGTTCCACGTCTGGATGGGCGGCACGGCCGGCGGCCTCGCCATCGGGACGATCGGGCTGATGGTGATGATCTCGGCCATGAACGGGCTCTCGGTTGCCGGCATGGCGATCGGCGCGACGATCGCGCTGCCGGAACTGCTGCGGCGCGGCTACGACAAGGTGATGGTGACGGGGGTTATCCAGGCGGGGTCGTCCCTGGGCATCCTGGTGCCGCCGAGCGTCGTCCTCGTTCTTTACGGCATGATCGCCCGCCAGCCGGTCGGCCAGCTCTGGCTCGCCGGCGTCTTTCCGGGGCTGATGATCGCGGCGATGTTCATCGTCTATATCTACCTCCGCTGCCGGGCGAATCCCAGGCTGGGCCCGGTCCTGCCGCTGGAAGAGCGCGAGAACATCACCCGCGCGCAGAAGATCGGTCTGCTCAAGGCCGGCATCCTGCCGCTGTTCATCTTCTTCGCCATGACCGGCCTTTTCGTCATGGGTGTCACCAGCCTGGTGGAAAGCTCCGCCGTCGGCGCGGTGGCGGCGATGATCGCGGCCTTGGTCAAGCGTCGGTTGACCCTTCATGTGCTGCACGAGACGGTGCGAAAGACGCTCCTCATCTCCTGCATGTTCTTCTGGATCATCATGGCGGCGCTCGCCTTCGGCAGTATCTTCGACGGTGTCGGCGCGTCGCGAGCGCTGGACAGCTTCTTCACCGAGGATCTGGGGCTTGGGCCCTGGCAGATTCTCATCATGATGCAGATTTCCTACATCCTGCTTGGCATGTTCCTCGACGACACGGCCATGCTGGTCATCGTGGCGCCGCTCTACATTCCGCTGGTCGGCGCCCTCGGCTTCGACCTCGTCTGGTACGGCGTCCTCTACACGATCACCTGCCAGATCGCCTATATGACGCCGCCCTTCGGCTACAATCTCTTCCTGATGCGGGCGATGGCGCCGCCCGAAATCTCGCTGTCCGACATCTACCGTTCCGTCTGGCCGTTCGTCACCATCATGATCGTCGGCCTCGGCATCGTTACCGCCTTTCCGCAGATCGCGCTGTGGCTGCCGGAATTCGCCTATTCCAATGGTCGCTGACCCTTCTGGTCGGCGAAAACGAGCGGGCGGCAAAGCCCGTGCAACCGGCCTGACCGGGCCGCAACAGAAGGAAGCGACGACATGACGAACAGACGCGATTTCCTCAAGAAGGCGGGTGTTGTCACGGCGGCGGCCGGCGCCTCGGCCCTCGCCGCCCCGGCTGTTCACGCCCAGAGCAGCCCCATTCGCTGGCGCCTGCAGACCTATGCCGGCCCGGCGCTGGCCGAGTTTGTCGTCAAGGGCATGGTCGACGACTTCAACAAGGCGGCAAACGGCCAGATGGAAATCGAGCTGTTCTTCGCCGATCAGCTCGTGCCGACGGGCGAACTGTTCCGCGCCATGCAGCGCGGCACCATCGACATGGTCCAGTCGGACGACGATTCCATCGCCGCGCCGGTCGACATCTCGGTGTTCGGCGGCTATTTCCCGTTCGGCACCCGCTACAGCCTCGACGTGCCGGTACTGTTCGAGCAGTACGGGCTGAAAGAGATCTGGGAGGAGGCCTATGGCGAGGTCGAAGGCGTGAAATGGCTCTCCGCCGGCTCATGGGATCCGTGCAACTTCGCCACCAAGGAGCCGATCAACAGCCTGGCGGATCTGAAGGGTAAGCGGATCTTCACCTTCCCGACGGCCGGCCGCTTCCTCACCCGCTTCGGCATCGTGCCCGTGACGCTGCCCTGGGAAGATGTCGAAGTGGCGCTGCAGACCGGCGAACTCGATGGTATCGCCTGGTCCGGCATCACCGAGGATTACACCGTCGGCTGGGCCGACGTGACCAACTACTTCCTCACCAACAACATCTCCGGCGCCTGGTGCGGCTCGTTCTTCGCCAACCAGGAGAAGTACGACGAGCTGCCGGATCACCTGAAGACGCTGTTGAAGCTGGCGATGGATTCCTCCCACTACTTCCGCCAGCAATGGTATTGGGGCGGCGAGGCCAAGCTGCGTGTCAACGGCGACAAACTGAAGCTGACCACGATCCCGGAAGAGGAATGGGCGACGGTGGAAGCCGAGGCGATCAAGTTCTGGGACGAGATCGCCGCGACCAGCGAGCGTACCGCCCGTGTGGTGAAGATCTTCCGCGAGTACAACGACGTGATGGCCAAGGCCGGCAAGCCCTACCGCTACACGTAGCGAGTCGGAAGAACCCCACCCGGCCGCGGCGCCACGATCGGTGCCGCGGCTCCCTCACTCCAGCTGCGACATGTCTCACCGATGCCCGGCAAACTGACCTTCGACGAACTGAAACAGGCCGTTCAGAGCGGCGAAATCGACACGGTTCTGGCTGTCCAGGTGGACATGCAGGGGCGGCTAATGGGCAAGCGCTTCCACGCCGTCTTCTTCGTGGAGAGCGCCTGGGAAGAGACCCACAGCTGCAACTATCTCCTGGCCACCGACATGGAAATGAACACGGTCGAGGGTTACGAGGCGACGAGCTGGGCGGCGGGCTACGGCGACTACGTCATGCGGCCGGACCTGTCGACGTTGCGCCGCGTGCCCTGGCTGGAAGCGACGGCGCTTGTCCTCTGCGACGTGGAGGACCACGACGCCCACGCGCCGGTCGCCCATTCGCCTCGCGCCATCCTGAAGCGCCAGATCGCCCGGCTGGAGGCGATCGGGCTGCGGCCGACGATGGCCTCGGAGCTCGAATTCTTCCTGTTCGAGGACAGTTTCGCCGCCGCCGCGCGAGCCGGCTACCGCGATCTTTCCCTCGTCAGTGCGTACAATGAGGACTATCACATCCTCCAGACGACCAAGGAAGAGGAGGTGATGCGCGCTGTCCGCAATGGCCTCTATGGCGCCGGCATCCCGGTCGAGTGCTCGAAGGGCGAAGCCTCGGCGGGTCAGGAGGAGATCAACGTCAAATACGATCACGCGCTGACCGCCGCCGACAATCATGTGATCGTCAAGAACGGCGTCAAGGAGATCGCCTGGTCGAAGGGCCGCGCGGCGACCTTCATGGCGAAGTGGAACGACGCCTCCGCCGGCTCGTCCAGCCACGTCCATCAATCGTTGCAGACCCTCGACGGCGAGCCCGCCTTCTACGACGCGGCGTCCGAGCATGGCATGTCGGAACTGATGCGGCATTATCTGGCCGGGCTCTTGCAATACGCCGACGACGTCACGCTGCTGCTCGCGCCCAACATCAACTCCTACAAGCGCTTCGTCGCCGGCACCTTCGCGCCGACCATGGCCGTGTGGAGCCTCGACAACCGCACCGCCGGCTATCGCCTGTGCGGCGCCGGCACCAAGGGTGTCAGGGTCGAGTGCAGGGTCGGCGGCTCGGACCTCAATCCCTATCTGGCCTTTGCCGGCCAGATCGCCGCCGGGCTCGCCGGGATCGAGGAAAAGCTGGCGCTGGAGCCCGCCTTCGAGGGCGATGCCTATGGGGCGCGCGAAGGAATGCGGCATGTCCCCTCGACCCTTCGCGCCGCGACCGAGGCGTTCGACCAATCCGCCATGCTGAGACGGGCCTTCGGCGACGATGTCATCGACCACTATGTGCATGCCGCCCGGTGGGAGCAGCACGAATATGATTTCCATGTGACGGACTGGGAAGTCCGGCGCGGCTTCGAGCGCGCCTGAGAGGCTATGATGAGCGAACTGACCTGTATCTCGCCGATCGACGGCAGCGTTCTGGTGCGCCGGGTAACCGAGGACGCGGCGGCGCTCGCGCCTCGCCTTCAGGCCGCGCGGACCGCCCAGAAGGATTGGGCGGCGCGACCTGAGGCCGAACGTGTCGCGATCGTCGACCGGGCGATTTCGGCGCTCGAGGCGATGAACGACGACATCGTCCCCGAACTCGCCCGGATGATGGGCCGGCCGGTACGCTACGGCGGCGAGATCGGCGGCGTGAAGGAGCGCGCCTTCCACATGACCGCGCTGGCGAAGGAGGCGCTGGCGCCGACGGTGATCGAGAATTCCGATGCCTTCCGCCGCTTCATCGCCTATGAACCGCTCGGTCTCGTGCTGGTGATCGCACCCTGGAACTACCCGTATCTCACCGCCGTCAACACGATCGTGCCGGCGCTGGCGGCCGGCAACGCGGTGGTGCTGAAACATTCGACGCAGACGATCCTCGCCGGCGACCGCTTCGCCGCCGCCTTCCGCGACGCCGGCCTGCCGGACGGCCTGTTCCAGGCGATCCACGTCACCCATGAGACGACCGCCGAGCTTCTCGGCGCCCGCGCCTTCGACTTCGTCAACTTCACCGGCTCGGTCGGCGGCGGACGGGCAATCGAGCGTGCGGCGGCCGGCACCTTCACCGGCGTCGGACTGGAGCTCGGCGGCAAGGATCCGGGCTATGTCCGCGAAGACGCCGATCTCGACGCGGCGGTGGAGACGCTGATCGACGGCGCGATGTTCAACTCCGGCCAGTGCTGCTGCGGCATCGAGCGGATCTACGTCGCGGACGCGCTTTTCGATGCCTTCGTGGAGAAGGCGGTCAAGATCGTCGAAGCCTATCGTCTCGGCGATCCGCTCGACCCGGAAACGACGCTCGGGCCGATGGCAAATATCCGCTTCGCCCGCGAGGTGCGGGCCCAGGTGAAGGAAGCGATCGACGCCGGCGCCAGGGCGCTGATCGATCCGGCACTGTTTCCCGCCGACACCGGCGACACAGCCTATCTCGCCCCGCAGATCCTGATCGACGTCGATCATTCCATGCGCGTCATGCGCGACGAAAGCTTCGGCCCCGTCGTTGGCATCATGCGGGTGTCGTCTGATGAAGAAGCGATTGCGCTGATGAACGATTCGCCCTTCGGATTGACCGCCTCGCTGTGGACGCGCGACGCCGACGCGGCGGAGCGGATCGGCCGCCAGATCGAGACCGGGACGATCTACATGAACCGCTGCGACTATCTCGACCCGGCGCTCTGCTGGACCGGCTGCAAGGACACCGGCCGCGGCGCGGCGCTGTCGACGCTCGGCTATCGCAGCGTGACCCGCCCGAAATCCTATCATCTGAAGAAAGCCTGACCCATGAAGCTTTGGGGCAACTGGTCGTATCCGACCGCCATCCGTTTCGGCGCCGGGCGGATCGCGGAACTTGCCGACGCCTGCGCGGCCGCCGGCATCGCGCGCCCGCTGCTGGTCACCGACAGCGGGCTGGCCAAGCTGCCGGTCACCGCCCGCGCGCTCGACCTGATGGCGGAAGCGGGGCTGGGCCGGGCGATCTTCGCCGAGGTCGACCCGAACCCGAACGGCGCCAATCTCGACGCCGGGGTGAATGCCTATCGCGACGGCGGCCATGACGGCGTGATCGCCTTCGGCGGCGGCTCGGGTCTCGATCTCGGCAAGCTCGTCGCGCTGATGGCCGGGCAGTCGATCCCGGTCTGGGATCTGGAGGACATCGGCGACTGGTGGACGCGGGCAAACGCCGACGCGATCGCCCCGATCGTCGCGGTGCCGACGACGGCGGGAACCGGTTCGGAGGTTGGCCGGGCGGGAGTCCTGACCGACACGGCGACCGAAACCAAGAAGATCATCTTCCATCCGAAACTGATGCCGCGGGTGGTCATCTGCGATCCCGAGCTCACCGTCGGCATGCCGCCGGCGATCACCGCCGGCACCGGCATGGATGCTTTCGCCCATTGCCTGGAAGCTTATTGTTCGCCGCATTTTCATCCGATGAGCCAGGGAATCGCCCTGGAAGGCCTGCGGCTGGTCAAGGATTTTCTGCCGCGCGCCTTTCGCGACGGCTCCGATATCGAGGCCCGCGCCCAGGTGATGGCCGCCGCCGCCATGGGCGCGACCGCCTTCCAGAAGGGCCTCGGCGCGATCCATGCGATCTCGCATCCGATCGGCGCCATCCATCATGCCCATCACGGCACCACGAACGCGGTCGTCATGCGGCCGGTGCTGGCCTTCAATCGCGACGTGATCGAAGCGCGGATCGAACGGGCGGCGGCCTATCTCGGCATCGCCGGGGGCTTCGAGGGGTTCGACGCCTTCGTCGGCGAACTCACCGGTGAGCTGGGCATCCCCGCCAATTTGACGGCGCTGGGCGTCGTCGATCCCGACATCGATCGCCTGACCGAGATGGCGCTGCGCGATCCCAGCACCGGCGGCAACCCGGTGCCGATGACCCCCGAGAACACCCGCGACCTGATCCGCGCCTGTCTGTGATTCGATGCGGGACGCCGGACCCCGCCGCACCCAGGCGCTGTAGCTCGACTTCGCCGCCGGCATGGCATAGGCAGTGGCCGCAGAATCCCGGTGCGTGGATGCGCCTGGAGCCCCGGTTTCGTGGCCACGCCTTCTAAGAGACGATGATGCTTCACACCATTTCAGGTTTCGATCGCATCGGCGAGGAAAACGCCTTCGCCGTGCTCGCACGCGCGACGGCGCTCAGCGCCGCGGGCAAGGACATCATCAATCTCGGCATCGGCCAGCCGGATTTTCGCACCCCGGACCACATCGTCGAAGCGGCGATCAAGGCGCTGCGCGACGGCCACCACGGCTATACGCCGGCAACCGGCCTGCTGGCGACGCGCGAGGCGGTGGCGCGGCGAACGCTGACGACGACCGGCGTCGAGATCTCGCCGGAGAGCATCGTGATCCTGCCCGGCGGCAAGCCGACCATGTATGCGGCGATCGTCATGTTCGGCGAGGCGGGCGCCGAGATCCTCTACCCCGATCCGGGGTTTCCGATCTACCGCTCAATGATCGAATACACCGGCGCGACGCCGGTGCCGGTCCCGGTTCGCGAGGAAAACGGCTTTGCCTTCTCGGCCGACGAAACCCTGTCGCTGATCACCGACCGGACGCGGCTCCTGATCCTGAACTCTCCGGCCAACCCGACCGGCGGCGTCACCCCGCGCGCCGAGATCGAGAAGCTGGTGAAGGGCCTCGCCGATCATCCGGACGTCGCGATCCTGTCGGACGATATCTACGACGTCATGACCTATGACGGTGAGGAACATTGCTCGCTTTTGACCTTTCCCGAACTGCGCGACCGGCTGATTGTGCTGAACGGCTGGTCGAAGACCTGGGCGATGACCGGCTGGCGCATGGGCTGGTCGATCTGGCCCGACCAACTCTACGACAAGATCCGCAAGCTGGCGGTCAATTGCTGGTCCTGCGTCAACGCGCCGAGCCAGTTCGCCGGGATCGCCGCGATCGACGGGCCGCAGGACGATGTCGAGGCGATGATGGCTGCCTTCGACCGCCGCCGCCGTGTCGTCGTCGAGGGGCTCAACGCCCTGCCGGGCGTGACCTGCGCGACGCCGAAGGGAGCGTTCTATGCCTTCCCGAATATCTCCGGGACCGGCTGGAAGGCCAAGAAGCTGGCGTCCGCGCTGCTCGAGGAAACCGGGGTTGCGCTGATCGGCGGCCCCGACTTCGGCATTCTTGGCGAGGGCTATCTGCGGCTGTCCTATGCCAACTCCGAGGAAAACATCCGTCAGGCGCTGGCGCGGATGGACGGGTTTCTGCGCTCCAGCGCCGGCCGCTGATCGTCTCCGGCCTCAGCGCGGCAGGAACAGAACACCGCGGGAATCATCGGACTTACCGGCGGTGCCGGGGCGAACCAGCGGTGAGCGGATCGACTGGCCGCTCGCCCCGGCATTCATCGAGAGCGCGGCAGAGCGCGCCAGGGATATTCTCGCGGGGATAGCGCGCCGACCTGGACGCCGGGCGGAAATGCTGCTCACCCGGGAAACGCTGACGGCCCAGGAATTCGCGCCACCGCGGGGTGGCCGCGGCTTCATCCGCAACCACGCGGTTTCAATTAGTCGACGTGACGCCGCTCCGGCCGCTTTACCATGATCTTTTTCAGACGCGGCAGGCAGCGTGGTAGGATCGCAAGCTTTCGCTCACCCGCCAGATCAGCAATGCCTGCACGTCCAGTGGCTTGTCGGCGTACGGCGCCGCTGCTGGCAGATGTTGCCACATAAGCGGCAGAGGAACTGTCCGTCCCTCCAAGTGCTCGGAAAGCCGGGCGACGGCGGTTTCTGCCGCCTCGGATGCCCAGCAATAGCGAATCCGGTCGGACAGCGAATAGTGGCGTAGCGCGGCTTGTGTCGCGGCGTCGCCCGTATAGTGACGGTTCCAGTTGCCGGGTGCCGCCAGCATGATCTCTTCCATCGCCTTCATCAGGGATCGGTCACCGTAATCCGGGACCAGGTCGGAGGCGATCAGGTCGAGGGCATAGAGCGCCTCGCGCAACACAAAGGTCAGTTCAGGGCCGACTTTGAGGATCGAAAATCCGTCTTCGACCAGTTCCGACAGGGGCCCGGTGCCCTGATAATCGGTGGAATGCGCCTCGAATACGAAGCGGGGCTCATCATCGAGAACCCGGGTCAGCGCTTGCACCTTGCTCCTGTCATAGGCGATGACATTGTGATTGCCGAATTCCACGCCGGGCTGCACCACGATGCCGATGACCCGGGCCATCACCTCCGACAAACCGGCGTCGGCGAAGTGTTGGCGATGCACGGCGATGGTCATGCGTGCGGCCTCCGGCGCGGTCGGTGTGATCTCGTCCAGCGCATGGTCGGCGCCGCCGGGCGGCGGTACTTCGGTCCCGATAATGTAGCGGGGCATTTCGCCGCCCTGTTCTGCCGCGGTGCGCTCGGCGATGGCGGCCAGCCGCACGGCGCGTTTGGCAGCAGCTTCGTCGCCGAGCGCCACCGGCTCGCCCGCACAGCCCATGGAGGCGTCGAGATGGATCTTGCGAAAGCCCGCGGCGACATAGGCTTCGACCATTTTCTCGGCTTCGGCCATGGCGGCGTCAGCCGATTGATCACGCCACGGGTTGGGGCCAAGATGGTCGCCGCCAAGGACGATCTGCTTGGCCGGACACCCTTCCTCTTCAGCGATTACGCCAACCAGGGCCGCGAAATCGGCGGGTTGCATCCCTGTGTAGCCGCCCTGATGATTCACCTGATTGCAGGTCGCCTCGATCAGAACCGTCGCGCCGGTTTCTCGCCCGAGGCGCAGCGCCGCGCGCAATACCACCGGATGCGCCGAACACACCGAGGTGATGCCACGCGGCGTTCCCGTCCGCCGCAGTTCGGCGAGTTGGTCGAGACCGGTCTGCATCATGACAGCCTTTTCGTTGTACCTATGAATTCATCGAGTTCGGCAAGCGTGCTTGTGCCTTCCATCGGCCCGCGGCGTGTCACCGCCAGAGCTCCGGCCGCGCAGGCCATTTTCAACGCGGCGTCTGTTTCCATGCCGCGAAGCCACAGCGTGGTGAAGGCGCCGCCAAAGCAGTCGCCGGCACCGGTAGGGTCGATTTCCTCAACCTGAAAGGCCGGCGCGACGATGCTGCGCGAGGCATCATGATACCGCACCCCCGCCGCGCCTTGCTTATGGACGATCGCTTCCATGCCCATGGACAGCAACTCCCGGACAGCATCAATTTCGTCAGTGGCCTCGGTCAGCAGGGTCAGTTCTTCGCCGCTGGGCAAGAAAAGGTCCGTCGCGGCGAGGATTTGCATCATCGCATCGCGCATGCCCGGCGTGGCGAGGGTCTCTTTTCGCAGGTTGGGATCAAACGACACGGTTCCACCGCGCGCCTTCACCGACAAGGCCGATTTGACGTTCAGCGCGACGAATTCCCGGCTGGACAGGGAGGAGCCCATCACATGGAGATGATCGGCGTCTGAAAGGGCGGATTCCGTCGTGCTCGAGTGCGGAAGAAATCCGCACGCGCTGTGACGAATGTTGAATACGAAGTCCCGTGAGCCGTCCTCGCGGTAGCGCACGAAGGCACTTCCGGTCGGCCGATCGGAATCGATCCGGACGGAGGACACATCAACGCCGTCGCGCCTTAATCGATCGAGATTGAGGTGGCCGAAATCGTCGTCGCCGACGGCTGAAACAATTGCGCAAGGCTGGCCAAGTTTGGCGACCTGATCGATGAAGATGGCAGGCGCGCCCGATGGGTAGGGACCGGTCAGGGCGATTGGCTGGTGGAATCCGTCACCCACGGAGTCGGCCATGATCTCTACCAATATTTCGCCGATGACAACGATCGTCTTCAACGCGCTTCCCCCAAGTCGCCGCTACGACGGCAGGCTGCGTCAATATCTTCCCAGCGTCAAGATAAATCTTTACGCGCGCAAAATTAAGTGATAGGGATTTGTTAAGATCAGGCGCGCTCAAGGCGCTGATCGTTATGCCGGAAGGATCGTGGCGTGGGTGAAACAAGAATTCAGACGATGGAGGAATTTGCGTCGGCGAGCGGGATATCACGTCCGACCGTCTCGAAATATTTCAACGACCCGGCAAGTGTGCGCAGCACCACGCGGGAGCGGATCGAGCGGGCTTTGGAGCAATTTGACTTCAGGCCCAACATTTTCGCCGTCAACCAGAACAGGAAGCTGACCAAGAATATCGGCATCATCGTGCCCTATCTCGCCGATCCGTTCTTTGCGGAGATGGCTCGAATGATCGAGCGGCGTTGTATCGATGCCGGCTATTGGCCGATTCTGTTCAGTTCACACGGACAGCGGCAGCTGGAGATCAACGCTCTGGAGACGTTGAGATCGCTCAAGCCGGCTGGCGCCCTGATTGCGCCCCTTGGACGCGCATCGGATTTGGAGGCGGTACGGAAATTTACCGAAGATGTGCCGACGGTGACATTCGACAGCAATCAGGAAATCGGCGAAGTCTTTGTCGGGTCGGACAACTTCCAGAGCATTGGTCTGATCGTAGACTATTTGTGCCGCACCGGCGAACCGCCTTGTTTCTTCGAGATGCCACCGGTCAACCCCAACGCCATGAAGCGCCGGAGCGCGTATATCAAGGCGGTGGAACTGCTTGGCCAGACGCCGGAGATCATCCACGTCGGGGAACATGGATGGGAGTTTGAGCAGGTCGGCCTGAATGAAGGAAAGCGGCTGATTTCCGAGCGCAAACTCCCGTCGAACACCGTGCTGTGCAGTAACGATCGGATCGCAATCGGCCTTTTGGCCGCCGCATATGAAATGGGGTTGCGCGTCGGGCGCGGATCAGGGTGCGCGATGCGGGTGGCCGGTCATGACGACCATCCCTGGTCGCGCTTTACTTGCCCGGCGCTGACAACCGTGTCGCAGGATTACTCGGCGATCGTCGACACCAGTGTGGAGAAATTGTTCGAAATCATGCATTCGGGCAGCAAGCAGGATTCACGTGAAGAGACGCTCTTCGAGGGCAAATTGATTCTGCGCTCGTCGGCCTAGCTGCCGGAATCCGGTGCATGACCGACGGTTCTCGAGAAAAGTTTACGCGCGATAAGTTTCTTGTTGACTCGCGACCGCGAAGATTTAGTGTTTCTGTTGCAGCTCGCAAAATTCAAGGGAGGAATCTGGGATGAAACTAGCTAAAAATCTGTTCGCGGCGACCGCGCTCTCGCTCGTGGCCGTTCCGGCCGTGTCTGCCGAGGAAATCACCATCGCGACCGTGAATAACGGCGACATGATCACCATGCAGGGTCTGATGGGTGACTTCAACGCCAAGCACCCTGACATCACCGTTGAGTGGGTGACGCTGGAAGAAAACGTCCTGCGGCAGAATGTGACGACCGACATCTCGACCGGCGGCGGCGCCTACGACATCCTGACAATCGGGACATACGAAGTGCCGATCTGGGGCAAGAACGGCTGGCTCGTGTCCTTGAACGATCTGCCCGCTGACTACCAGGTTGACGACCTGATCCCCGCGATCCGTGGTGGTCTGTCGGTCGATGGCGAGCTTTACGCCGCTCCGTTTTACGCCGAGTCTTCCTTCACCATGTACCGCAAGGACTTGATGGAAAAAGCCGGTCTGGAAATGCCCGAAGCGCCGACGTGGGAATTCATTCGCGAAGCGGCGAAGAAAATGACCGACCGTGCCAATGACATCAACGGCATCTGCCTGCGCGGCAAGGCCGGTTGGGGCGAGAACATGGCGCTTATTACCGCTATGTCCAACTCGTTCGGCGCACGCTGGTTCGATGAAGAGTGGAATGCACAGTTCGACACTGAGCCATGGTCCGACACGCTCAACTTCTACCTTGGGATGATGGAAGAATCGGGCCCGGCCGGTGCGGCCAACAACGGCTTCAACGAAAACCTCACGCTGTTCCAGCAGGGCAAGTGCGGTATCTGGATCGACGCGACATCCGCCGGCCAGTTCGTGGTGAACGACGACTCGACGGTTGCCGATCAGGTCGGCTTTGCGCTGGCACCCGACACGGGTCTGGGCAAACGCGGCAATTGGCTATGGGCGTGGTCCTTGGCGATCCCGACTTCTTCCGAGAAGCAGGAGGCCGCCAAGACCTTCATCAACTGGGCGACTGGCCCCGAATATTCCGCGCTCGTCGCTGAAAGCAAGGGCTGGGTCGCGGTTCCTCCGGGCACACGCACGTCGCTCTACGAGAACGAAGACTACCTGAATGCGGCGCCGTTCGCTGCGATGACCAAGGTGTCGATGGGCACAGCCGATCCGACCAACCCGACGGTTGATCCGGTTCCCTATACCGGCGTCCAGTTCGTTGCGATCCCCGAGTTTGCCGGCATCGCCACGCAGGTTGGTCAGCAATTCGCCTCGGCTCTGGCCGGTCAGCAATCTGCTGAAGAGGCTCTCTCCAGGTCGCAAGAAATAACCACCGAGGAAATGGAAGCCGCAGGTTACTGAGTCTGGACTTCGAAGGGCGGACCGATCGGTCCGCCCTTCACGGTTCCGGTCCGCGTCCCGATCTTGCGCAGACCCTGGCAGGGTTTTCGCAAGCTCAGGTCCGCATTCCAACCGCTGACAGGAGGTTCGTTGTGGCAACTCAGCAATCAAAAGCCGCTGCCCGCATCATGATCGCGCCCGCCGTGTTCGTCCTGCTGGTGTGGATGCTGGTCCCGCTCTGCATGACGCTGTACTTCTCGTTCGCCGACTACCGCCCCCTGCGCGGTGTGTTCGACGCCTGGATCGGCTTCAGGAACTACGAATCCTTCGTGACATCGTCGTCTTTCCTGAGTGCGGTGGGCACGACGCTGTGGATGGTCGCCGGCATCCTGTTGATCACCCTCGTGGGAGGCATTCTCCTTGCCTTGCTGCTGGACCAGCCGATGTTCGGGCAAGGGATTGTGCGCATCCTGGTGATCGCGCCGTTCTTCATCATGCCGACCGTGTCGGCGCTGGTCTGGAAGAACATGTTTTTCAACGTGGACAACGGACTTTTCTCTTATCTCTACAAATTTCTGGGCCTGCAGCCTTATGACTTCCTCAGTCAATCGTCGCTGTTCTCGATTATCGTGATCGTGGCCTGGCAATGGCTGCCTTTCGCCACGCTGATCCTGCTGACCGCGGTCCAGTCCTTGTCGAGCGAACAGCTTGAGGCCGCGGAGATGGACGGAGCGCCCGCGCTTAGCCGTTTCTGGTACATCATCCTGCCGCATCTCAGCCGCGCCATCACGGTTGTGATCCTGATCCAGACGATCTTTCTGCTATCGATCTTCGCCGAGATCTTCGTGACCACCAACGGCGCCTTCGGCACCCGAACGCTGACCTACCTTGTGTATCAGCGCGTGCTGGAAAGCCAGAACATCGGTCTGGGGTCCGCGGGCGGCATCATCGCCGTCATCCTTGCCAACATCGTCGCGATCTTCCTGATGCGGATCGTCGGCAAGAACCTGGATAAATAGAGGAGGATCGGAACATGGCTCGCGCAGTTACTCCTCGCAAGAAAATCATGTGGACGGCCTTGGCCTGGAGCCTGGGGCTACTGATCTTCTTTCCGATCATGTGGACATTCCTGACCAGCTTCAAGTCAGAGGCGACGGCGATTTCGGATCCGCCGGTGTGGTTCTTCTTCAACTGGACCACGGAGAATTACAGCGCGGTGCTGGAGCGGTCGAACTATCCGCTGGCATTGACGAACTCGATCATCATCGCCGTGGGGTCTACCCTTCTCGGCATCCTGATTGCCGTCCCGGCCGCCTGGGCCATGGCCTTCGTTCCCGGAAAACGAACCAAGGACGTCCTGCTGTGGATGCTGTCGACCAAGATGCTGCCCGCTGTCGGTGTGCTTTATCCGCTGGTGCTGATCGCAAAATGGCTGGGTGTGATGGACAGTCGGATCCTGCTGATCGTGGTGCTGATGCTGATCAATCTGCCGATCATCGTCTGGATGCTGTACACTTACTTCCGCGAGATTCCCGGCGAGATCCTCGAAGCCGCGCGCATGGATGGCGCCTCGCTGAAGTCCGAAATCCTGTATGTGCTGACGCCCATGGCCTTGCCCGGCATCGCGTCGACGATCCTGCTGAACATTATCCTGGCCTGGAACGAGGCGTTCTGGACCATCCTGCTGACGACTGTGGACGCGGCGCCGCTGACAAAGTTCATCTCCAGTTTTTCAGCGCCCGAGGGCCTGTTTTACGCCAAGCTCAGCGCCGCTTCGGTTATGGCCATTGCGCCAATTCTGATCATGGGCTGGTTCAGCCAGAAGCAACTTGTCCGGGGTCTGACCTTCGGCGCTGTGAAGTGAGGAGTTGATATGGGACGCATACGGCTAAAGCAGGTCAAGAAATCCTTCGGCGACATCACGGTCATCCCGCCGCTGGACTTGGAAATTGATGACGGCGAATTCGTGGTCTTTGTCGGCCCATCGGGCTGTGGCAAGTCCACCCTGCTGCGGTTGATCGCGGGGCTTGAGGACACCACCGCCGGCAATATCGAGATCGACGGCAAGGACGCCACCGGCCTGCCGCCGGCCAAGCGCGGGCTGGCGATGGTGTTCCAGTCCTATGCGCTGTACCCGCATATGACCGTCAGGAAGAACATCGCCTTCCCGATGAAGATGGCCGGGATGGAGCAGGCCGAGCAGGACAAGCGCATCGCCCAGGCGGCAGCCGCGCTGAACCTGACCGATTATCTCGACCGTCGCCCCGGGCAGCTTTCGGGCGGGCAGCGGCAGCGTGTCGCCATCGGCCGCGCTATTGTGCGCGAACCCGCCGCCTTCCTGTTCGACGAGCCGCTGTCCAATCTTGACGCCGCCCTGCGGGTCGGCATGCGGATGGAGATCTCGGAACTGCACAAGAAGCTCGACACCACGATGGTCTACGTAACCCACGACCAGGTCGAGGCGATGACCATGGCCGACAAGATCGTCGTGCTACAGGCCGGCGTGATCGAGCAGGTGGGCAGCCCGCTGGAGCTGTATCGCACGCCGCGCAACAAGTTCGTCGCCGGCTTCATCGGCTCGCCCAAGATGAACCAGCTGGACGGACCGGAAGCCGCCAAGCATGGCGTGCATACGATCGGCATCCGGCCCGAGCATATCGACATCTCCAAGACCGAAGGCACCTGGCAGGGCACGGTTGGCGTCGCGGAACATCTTGGTTCGGACACCTTCATGCATATCCACGGCATTCCCGGTTGCGATCCCTTGACGGTGCGCGCCGGCGGCGAGGGTGACGTGAAGCATGGCGACACCGTCTACCTGACGCCGCAGATGGAACACCTTCACAAATTCGACACTCAAGGACTTCGCGTCGCGTGAAACGCCTTGAAGGAAAATCCGCTCTCATCACCGGCTCCGCGCGCGGTATTGGCCGAGGCTTCGCCGAAGCCTACGTCCGCGAAGGCGCAATTGTTGCCATCGCCGACATCAACCTAGATGCAGCGAAGAAAACCGCGGCAGAAATCGGCGATGCGGCCTATGCCGTACAGATCGACGTGAGCAACCAGGACAGCATCGACGCGGCCATCGCCGCCGTCGTGGCGAAGGCCGGCAAGCTCGATATCCTGATCAACAACGCCGCGCTGTTCGATGCTGCCGAAACCGTGGACATCACCCGCGCCAGCTACGACAAGCTATATGCCGTCAATGTCGGCGGCACCCTTTTCACCATGCAGGCTGCCGCCAGGCAAATGATCAAGCAGGGTCATGGCGGCAAGATCATCAACATGGCGTCGCAGGCCGGGCGACGCGGCGAGAGCCTTGTGCTGATCTATTGCTCGACCAAAGCGGCTGTCATATCGATGACCCAGTCGGCGGGGCTGAACCTGATCAAGCATGGCATCAACGTCAACGCCATCGCCCCGGGGGTCGTCGATGGCGAACACTGGGCGCATGTGGATGCGATGTTCGCCAAGCTGGAAGGCAAGAAGCCTGGCCAGAAGAAAGCCGAAGTTGCGGCTGGCGTGCCTGCCGGCCGCTTTGCCACTCCTGACGATCTGACCGGCATGGCGATCTTTCTCGCCTCGTCCGAAGCCGACTACATCTTGTCGCAAACCTACAATGTCGATGGCGGCCAGTGGATGAGCTGAGGGCACAAACGCTCTTCCTGCGCCGACGCGAGCGAGTAACATGGATCGAGAGTGGCGATGGCGACGAAATTGTCTCTAGAGAACCTGGACGAGATCGGCGCGAGGGTGGCAATACCGTCCTATTCCCGCGAACAGCTTTCGCCCGGGATCGTCCATATCGGCATCGGCAACTTTCACCGGGCGCATCAGGCGACATATCTTGACCGGCTATTCTCCATGGGCCTGGGCCATGATTGGGCGATTGTCGGCGCGGGCGTGCTGGAGGGCGACCGACGCGCGCGCGAGGTCCTGCGCGCGCAGGACTGGTTGACCACCATTGTCGAACAGGAGGCCGATCGCAGCGATGCGCATGTCATCGGCTCGATGATAGACTATATCGAGCCGGCCAATCCGGACGCGATCATCGCCGGTCTCGCCGATCCCAGGACCCGCATTGTTTCTCTGACGATCACCGAGGGTGGTTATTTCCTGGATGCGAACGACAATTTCGATCCGAGCCATCCGGCAATCGTGGCGGATGCGGAAAACCCCGCCTCGCCGAGGACCGTTTTCGGCCTTGCCATAGCTGGCCTGAAAAAGCGTCGTGATGCAGGAACTCCGCCCTTTACGGTCATGTGTTGCGATAACATTCCCCACAATGGCAAGGTGACCCGCAACACGCTTTGCAGCCTTGCCGCCATGTCTGATCAGGCGATGTCCGACTGGATTGCGGAAAACGTCGCATTCCCCAATTCCATGGTCGACCGCATCACGCCGGCAACGTCCCACCGCGAGCGTGAAATCTGCCGGGACGAACACGGCATTGACGACGGCTGGCCCGTCTTTTGTGAGGGGTTCACCCAATGGGTCATGGAAGACAATTTTCCTCTCGGCCGCCCGCCGTTGGAAGAAGTCGGCGTTCAGTTCGTCTCCGATGTCATGCCTTTCGAGCTGATGAAGCTTCGCATGCTCAATGGCGGCCACGCGATCATCGCCTATCCTGCCGGGCTCATGGACATCCGTTTCGTCCACGAGGCGATGGAGCATCCGGTTATCCGCGCATATCTGCGCAGGGTCGAAGAGACCGAGGTCGTGCCGCGGGTGCCGCCGGTTCCCGGTACTGATCCGTTCGAATATTTTGACCTTATCGAGCGACGTTTCTCCAACCCGAAGATCGCCGACACCGTGCAGCGCCTTTGCCTTGACGGCTATAACCGCCAGCCGAAATTCGTCGTGCCCGTTCTGCGCGAGGCCTTGAAGCTGGGCGGCAAGTTCGATGGGCTGGCGCTCGAATGTGCGCTGTGGTGCCGCTATTGTTACGGCGTCACGGAGAGCGGCGCCGAAATTGCGCCGAACGATTCCCATTGGGACCGCCTCGTGGCGCTGTCGCGAAAGGCAAAAGAAAATCCGGCCGAATGGCTGACGCTTTCAGACGTCTATGGCGATGTCGCGGGCAATGAAGATTTCCGCGCACGGTTCACCTACTGGCTCAACATGCTTTGGCAGAACGGGACATCAAATACGCTGGAGGCCTATTTATCGGCGGGCCAACGGAGGAACTGAATATGGATGCGGTTACCTACGAGGCTTTGGACAAGGCAGAATATGCAAGCATCGCGGATCCCGAGCCCGCCGCAGACGATCTGATCATTCGTATGAAAGCCAGTGGTATATGCCACACGGATATCGACATCCTTCATGGCAGATACGGCAGCTCCAGATTTCCGCTCGTTCCCGGTCATGAATATGCCGGCGAGATCGTCGCAAAGGGCGTCGCCGTAGACGGGTTTGCGATTGGCGATCACGTGGTGGTCGATCCGAATTTTCACTGCGGAACCTGCCGGCCATGCCGAAAAGGCCTGACCAATCTCTGCGAAAATCTCGGCGCCTATGGGGTCACCAGAAATGGTGGATTCGCCGATTACAGCGCTGTCAATCAGAAAAATATCGTTGGGATCGGGAGCCTTTCTTTCGAGGTCGCCGCCCTGGCGGAGCCGGTTGGCTGCGTTCTCAACGGGCTTGGTGCAGTCGACATCGACAGAATAGAGAACACGTTGATATTCGGCGCGGGCCCGATCGGACTGTTGATGGCACTGACGCTGCGAACCCGCGGGATTGCCGACATTACGATGGTCGATCTCGATGAAAGCCGACTTGCGCTGGCCGAGACATTTCAGTTGAACGCGATCGCTGCGGGATCGCGTGATCTGGAGAAGTATTCGCGGTCGATGGATTTGGTCGTTGACGCTACAGGTGTGATCGCCGTGGCTCAGGGAATGATTGATTACGCCGCGAACGGCGGGAATGTTTTATTTTTTGGCGTTTGTCCGCCCGGTAAGACCATACAGGTCTCGCCCCAGGAAATCTTTCGTCGTCAGCTGCGGTTGGCAGGGGCACATTCCCTCAATCACAACATCCCCGAGGCTCTCGAAACTATCGCTGCCATCGGACCTGGGATTTCCCGACTGATTTCGCATCGGCTGCCTTTGCGCGATATCGTTCCGTTTCTCGGTCACGAACGCCCATCCGGGTCACTCAAAGTCATGGCGGTCAATGACGAATGACTTATGCGCGCGAGGAGTTCGGAGCAGACTTGCCCTGTATGGTAAGAATTCTCTCCGAACGTCCTCTTGTGCAAGCGGCAATCGACGGTGATCGCCTCCGAGGCGGTCGAGGACCAGCAGGCCCGCGCCTCGATGCGTCTTGCCAATGCAGCCGACGCTCCCGCACCGTTGCCGACCTTCCGCAAAGTCGGCCGCAATGATCCATACCCCTTCGAGCGTGAAGGGCGTGGTTCAGACGAGAGCGAGCGTCAGGGCAGGCACGGTCGCAACCGAAAGAAGCGTCAACAGCATGACAACAATATAGGGCATGGCGCCAAGGAAGATGGTCTCGACGCCGACATCCGGGTCGTCGAGTGTCGTGTGGACCGTAAAGACGGATATCCCGAAAGGTGGTGTCAGAAGACCGATCTCAACCGCGAGCACCGTCACCACACCGAACTGGATCAGGTCGAAACCGAAGGTTTTCGCGATCGGCGCCGCGATCGGAACCAGGATCAAGAGGATAGAGGTCGAATCGAGGATCATCCCCATCAGGAGGACGATGATGACGTAGAGCAGAATGAAGCCCCAGGCGCCAAGACCGCCAGCTGCGACAAGCTCGCCGATAGCATTGGGGATGCCGGCAACGGCGAGCATGCGGCTGTAGAAGCCGGCGGCGATCAGCAAGACGAGGATCGACACGGAAACAACGCCGGTCTGCTTCAACACCTGCCACATCTTGGCGCGGTCCAGCTTGCGGCGGACAAGCGCGATGACGAGCGCGCCGAAGGCGCCGACGCCACCCGCTTCGGTCGGCGTGAAGAAGCCCGTGTAAAGACCGCCGAGGACGAGAACCACAAGGGCGAGAATCGGCACGAGCTTCAACGTCATCTCGCCAATGGTGAGCACAGTCTCGGCCTCGCCGCGCCGCTCCTTCGCGTGGGCCGGATCGGTAAAGACGCTCGCGGGCCGGAATCTCGCCATCAACAAGATCGCGGCGACGAAGCCGAGCGCGAGGACGATGCCAGGAATGATGCCGGCGATGAACATCGCGCCGATCGACACCTCGGCGAGCACGCCGTAGATGATCATCAAGAGGCTCGGCGGGATCAGCATTCCAAGAATTGACGAACCCGCGACGGTGCCGGCGGAAAAGCCCGCAGTATAGCCGTGTCGCCGCATCTCGGGGACCGCGATCTTGGTGAAGACGGCGGCCGAGGCAATCGATACGCCGGTAACGGCGGCGAAGACCGTGTTGGCCGCGACCGTCGCGATGCCAAGGCCGCCGAGCAGGCGCCGCAGAAGCGTTTCGGCGACTTGGAAAGTATCCTTGCCGACATCGGAGACGCTGACGATCAGTCCCATCAGAACGAAGAGCGGAATCGTGGCGAACAGGAAATCGGAGACACCACTATAGGCGGCGAGCGATAACAGCCGCATCGCCAGTTCGAAATTCTCGCGGATGATCCAGATGCCCGCGAAACCGGCGGCGAAAAGCGCGATCGCGATCTCCATGCCGAGAAGTACCAGCAGAACCAGCGCGCCGATAAGCAGGAAGCCGATGGTGAGGGTGGTCATGCGGCACCGGCCGGCGCCCGGCGCATTTCCATGAGGGCGACCTTCAGGTAAGCGATCAAGGTGATCGCCGATCCCGCGACGATCAGCGCCCAGAATGGGAAAGTCGGCAGCGTGAAGACACCCTGAACACCGAAAAACTCGTCATTTTGCCAAGCGCGCACCATCCCTGGCCAAGTCGCATAGATGATCGCGCCGAAAATTGCCGCGCCGGTCAGCGCAAAGAGCGTGTCGATCCCCTTCACCAGCTCAGGCGAGCGTGTGCGCAGCATGCGGGAAAGGAAGTCCGCCCGGGTCATGCGGCGCGCCAGAACCGCGGCTGACATCTGCAGGAAGACGATCGCAACCACCGAATGGGCGGAGAACTCCGCGACGCCGGTAATCGGATGATTGAAGAAGTTGCGGCCGAGCACGTCGGCGACGACGAGCAGCATTAAACCGAAGATCCAGAGTGTGCCGATCGCGGCGAAGACCGAGACGATCAATCCCAAAAGCCCTCTGTCGCTCCGACGGGTCTCTGCTATCGGCGGTTCCGGCCGCGTTTCGTCCGTCACGCTTTTCTCCAACGGCATGGTTGAAAATTGATTGCGCGCACAGGGCCCCCGGCGGCGTGACGCGGGCCGAGAATGTCACATACGTGACCCTGGCGGCGATGGCATGACCGCCGCCGGGGCGACCGCGGATGTCCGGCCTGGCTCAGCGGTCGGCGTCCCAGTCGCGCAACGGCTTGGCTCCGCGTTCGCGAAGCGCGTCGAAATAGGCTTTCAGCACGGTCTTGCCCGCTTCGCCGGTCTGGTCGAGCCAAGGCTGGACGATATCGGGAAGCTTTTCCACCCAGGCTGTCTTCTCGGCGTCCGGCAATTCGGTGATCGCAAGGCCCGCCTTCTGCATTTCGTCGATCGCGGTCGTGGCTTTCTCGGTGACGTATTCGCCGTGGCGCTTCGAGGTGATCTTGCCGGCCTCGCGAAATGCCGCCTGGACCGCTTCCGGCTGGCTGTCGAAGAAGTCCTTGTTGACCGCGATGCCCCCGAAATACATCGATCCGATGCCGACGCGGGTCAGCTTCGGCGCGACTTCGTAGACGCGGGTCGGCAGGATGCCGCTGGCAAAGGACAGGGCGCCTTCCGAGACGCCGGTCTGTATGTCGGTGTAGTAAGTCGTCAGCGCGCCATCGAGCGGCGTCGCTCCGGTATCGGCGAGCCAATTCGCCGAGGTGCCCGGCGCGTTGATGCGATGATTGGCGAGATCGGCGAGCGTGTCGATCTCGAAATTGGCGTAGACGTCGTAGCTGTCGGTAATCAGCGAGGAGAGGTGAACCATGTTTTGGGCCGCCCAGCTGTCGCGCAGTTCGGGCAGCTCATCGGAGAGCTTGTCGAAGATGTCGATGATCATCGTGTGATCGGACGTGGCGAAGGGCGTGAAGTAGGTCACGTTCTGGAGCGGCATTTCCGAGCCCTCCCAGACCGTGCCGACCATGCCGACATCGACGATACCGTCGCGCACCGCCTCGCGGGTGTCGGTGTATTTATAAAGGGTACCGCCGTAATTCTCGACCCAGTCGACCTGATATTCGTTGCCGCCCTCCTTCAGGATGCGATTCACCTCGGGCTGGAAGACGTTCTTCATCGCCCAGACCCAGATGTTGGCCTCCGGATGACTGGAGCCGATATTGGCGGTGATCATCTCCTGCGCGCCGACCGGCGAAGCGAGCATGGAACCGGCTAGAAGCGCTACGGCGGCGACGTGGCATGTGAAGTGTTTCATGTGTTCCTCCCAGAACGTTGGTCTCGTTTGTTGCGTGGCATTGCTTATCGTCCGTCCGCCATCGCGCCGATCGCCGTCAGCACCCGTTCGGGCGTCATCGGCATCTCGGTGATCCTGCCGCCGAAGGGGAGGATGGCATCGTTGATGGCATTCATGATCGCAGCCGGCGCCCCGGCCGTTCCGGCCTCGCCCGCGCCCTTGGCGCCGAGCTCGCTTTCGGCGGTCGGGGTTTCGACATGGCCGATGACGATATCCGGCATTTCCGCCGACATGGGTACGAGATAGTCGGCCATGGTGGCGTTGGTCAGCTGACCGCTCGCGTCATAAAGGCTCTCTTCATACAGCGCGTCGCCGATACCTTGCACGATGCCACCGCGGATCTGCTCATCGACCAGTTGCGGGTTGATCACCCGGCCGCAATCCTCGACGCACCAATGGCCGAGCAGCTTGACGAAGCCGGTTTCGGTATCGACCTCGACATAGCTCGCCTGAACACCGTTGGTGAAGGCGAAGGGATATTCGCTCGTGATGTAGTGGCGCGTGACGACGAGTTCGCGCGGCAAGTCTTTCGGCAGCGTGTCGCCGCGGAAATAGACGACGCGGCCAAGCTCGGCGAGCGTCATTCGCTCGGCTCCGCTTGCCGCATCAACGATCTGACCAGAGCGTATGTCGAGATCGTCGGGCGTCGCTTGGAGCATCACCGCCGCGACGCCGAGGATGTTCTGCCTGAGCGCACGTCCGGCCTGCAAGGCTGCTTCGCCGCCGATGCCGGTGCCGCGCGACGCCCATGTTCCGCCACCGAACGGGGTTGTACGCGTATCGCCGGTGACGATTTTGATCTGACCGATCGCGACGCCGACGGATTCGGCGACGATTTGGGCGAGCATCGTCTCGGTGCCCTGGCCCTGTTCGGTGACGCCGGATAGCGCAACGACACTGCCGTCCGGGTCCATGCGGACGGTACAGCCGTCTTGCGCGGAAATGCGCGCCCCACCGATGCCGTACATGAAGGGGCTGGGATTTGTCAGCTCGATGAAGCTGGCGATGCCGATGCCGCGATGGATGCTCTTGCTACGGTGCGCCCATTGGTCGGCCCGAAGGCCGTCGTAGTCCATCAGTTCGATGATCTTATCGAGGCTTTGATGGTGGGACAGCCCTTCGAACCGTAGATTTGCGACGGAGGTGACGGGGTAGGCGTCGTCGCGGTAGAGATTGCGTCGGCGGATTTCGATCGGGTCCATGCCGATCGCCTCGGCGGCCATATCGACGAGCCCTTCGGTGACCGTCACTGCGATCGGGTGGCCGACCGCCCGGTACTGGCAGGTCGGGGTCTTGTTTTGCAGGACGACCGTGGTGCGGGCGCGGTAGTTCGCGAAGTCGTAGGGTCCGCCGCAGAGGTTGACGACTTGATTGCCCTCGATCGCGCTGGTGCGCGGATAGACCGAATAGGGGCCGATGCCGGTATAGTCGTCGACATCGATGGCGAGGATCTTGCCGTCACTGGATACCGCGATCCTGGCGTCGATCTCGTGATCGCGGGCATGGATATCGGTGGAAAAGCTCTCGACCCGGTCGGCGATGAATTTCACCGGCCGCCCCATTGTCTTGGCAATCGCGGCGGTCGCGACCTCATCCGGATAGACATGGACCTTGATGCCGAAGGAACCACCGACATCGCCGCACTGAACCCGCACATGGGATTCAGGCAGGCCGAGTTGTTCGGCAAGCACTACCTGGATCATGTGTGGCACCTGGGTCGAATGGTGCACCGTCAACTGGTTTTCGGAAGGGTCGTAATCCGCCAGGATCGACCGCGGCTCGAGCGTCACGCCAGTGTGACGACCGGTCTTGAAGCTTGCCGAGACGATGGTGGCGTCGGAGCTGAAGACGGCATCCACATCGCCGGCCTCGTGCAGGCGGCGAAAGGTGAGATTGTCGCCGAGGCTTTCGTGCAGCACAGGTGTCGATGGATCGAGTGCCGTGCGCATATCGACCAGCGGGTCGAGCGGCGCGTAATCGACGTCGATGAGAGCGATCGCATCCTCGGCGGCTAGCCGCGTATCGGCAACGACCGCGACGACTGCTTCGCCGACCCAAGTCGCGCGATCGACAGCCAGCGCATGCTGCGGTGCCGACTTCATACCTTTCAGGTGTTGGAGCACGCCAACCCATGGCCTGCAGAGCGGCACCAGATCCCGGCCGGTAAAAACGCGCTTTACGCCCTTGGCCTTGTCGGCGCCGTTCAGCGCAATGGCGTTGATCTTCGCATGGGCATGCGGGCTGCGCAAAAAGACGACGTGCAGCATGCGCGGCAGGACGAGATCGTCCACATAACGGCCGCGTCCTTCCACCAGCCGGCGAGCATTGGGGCGGGGCACGGTGCGACCGATATAACTGTTCGGCCGGTCGGGATTGCCGAAACGGATGTTCATGCGGCGTCTCCCGGGGTTGGAGATTTGGCGCGCGCTTCGGCGACCGTCTGGATTGCGTCGATGATCGCTTCGTAACCTGTGCAGCGGCAGTAATTGCCACCGAGATATTCACGGATCATGGCGCGATCCGGCGAGGGAGATTCATCGAGCAGCGCTTTTGCCGCGATCAGCATTCCGGGTGTGCAAAAGCCGCACTGCAAGGCATTGCGGGCAACGAAAGCGTCTTGGAGATCGCGAATGGCTTTCGTCTCCGACGCGCCTTCGATCGTCCAGACATCGGCGCCGTCGAGTTGCGCGGCAAGCATCAGACAGCCGCGCACGAGGATGCCATCGACCTCCAGCGTGCAGGCGCCGCACACGCCATGTTCGCAGCCAGCATGGGAACCGGTCAGCCCGAGATCGAGGCGCAGGAAATCGACGAGGTGACGGCCGGCTTCGACACGTGCCTCGACGCGCTCGCCGTTTACGGTCAGCGCGATCTCAACGGTGCGCGCGATGCTCTTCGCCACCATCTGGCTCATGCTGCCATTCCCACATGCGATCCGGACGACAATTCTGCGACCATCCGCCGCAAAAGAACCGCGGCAAGATGCATGCGATAGCGCGCGCTGCCATTGGCGTCGGAAGGCGGATCAAGATCATTCGAAAGCGCCGCCACCGCCGCGTCGAGGGTTGCTCCCGCGTCGAGCGCCTTCATCGCATTCGTGGCGAGAATCGGCGTGTCGCCCGCGCCGAAATACGCCAGGCGAGTCGATTGCCCGCGCCGCACCCCGGCCAGACCGACGATCGCAAAGTCCCCCGAGCGCCGGGCGAGTTCCAGGATCCGCTGGCGTTCCCCGGGTTCGGCCTTCCTCACGATGATCGCGCTGATGAGTTCGCCGGGCCGAAGGGCGGTGTCGAACAAACCGGTAAAGAACCGCGAGGCGGGGATGCGCCGCTCGCCGGCCCGGCTCGTCGCGACGATCTCGGCGTCGAGCGCTACGACGCATGCGGCGAGTTCCGCGGCTGGGTCCGCATTGGCGAGAGAGCCGCCGATCGTGCCTCGGCAGCGAATGGCCGCATGTGCAATCAGCGGCACGGCTTGGTGAAGCAGCGGAGCGTGCTCAGCGATGAGCGTCGACGCGCCGAGGTCGACATGACGGGTGAGCGCGCCGATCCGCAAGGCGTCGTCCCGGTCCGCAATTCCGGAAAGTTCCTGAATGCGATTGATGTCGATCAGCGCGACATCCTCGTCGAGGCGCAGATTGAGCGCGGCGACAAGACTTTGTCCGCCCGCCAGAATCCGGGCTCGCTCTCCGGCCTCGTCCATGAGGCCGAAGACGTCGTCGAGCGTCTCGGCACGCCCATATGCGACCTTCGAAGCCTTCATGGACTGAGTCCCTCCCGTTTTGATCGGCCGGCAGTTCAACCTGCTGAACCAATCGGATTTCGCCTCCACAAAATCCGACTTAATTGATCAAATGATCTATAATACCGGCGACGAATGCAAGCGGTATTCGATCGTGTTCGCTGGCGGATGGAAAATCGCTTGTCCTGCGGGCTTTCCGCGGGGATAGAGGGTGCGATGGATCATCGAACGCAACACCCAGCCGGACGCAAGCGGCTATCGCCAGACGAGAGACGGCGGCAAATTCTCGATGGCGCGGTCGCCTATTTCGCTGAGGTCGGGCTCGGCGGTAACACCCGTGAGTTGTCGGCGCGGCTCGGGGTCACGCAATCGCTCATCTTCAACTATTTCAACTCCAAGTCCGAACTGATCGAGGCGGTCTACAACGAGGTCTATCTCAACCGCGTCTCGCCGAAATGGGCCCCCCGACTCGCCGATCGCTCGCATCCGCTTCAAACACGGTTGACCTCGTTCTACAAGGAATATGCAGCGGCGATCTTCACTTACGAATGGATGCGGATATTCGTTTCAGCAGGTCTTGCCGGCGCCGATCTCAACGCAAGATATCTGAACCATATCTCGGAACTGTTTTTCGAGCCATTGCTTGCGGAATTGAACGATCGTGCGTCGACCGGCGTTACTGTCTCCTTGGAAGATATCTGGCTTCTTCATGGCAGCATTGTTTATCTGGGTATTCGAAAGTTCGTCTATCGGGTGCGCGTCCCGGACGATGTCGATGCCATCATCGAGCAGGCGATCGCGAATTTCCTGACCGTTTATGGTCTGGACTGACAGAAGGGGTCGTTGCGGTTGCCGCTGGCAAGGCGCCAGTAGATCGTCCAGCCAAATTCAGGGCCGCCTTGCGCCCATTTCCGCCGTCCGGCAACGGGAAGAAGTTGCGTGAATGCACACGCTCGTGGGGCCTTGCGATCGAACGCGCAATCCCGGGGCAAGGTTGAGAACCAATTTAGCGGCGTTCGCCCGAGTTCGGACATATTACGATGGGATCGAACGCCGTCGACAATGCTCACTGCTCTGCGATTCGGAGAATTTGCAGTGCGACGCTTTCTAGCCGATGACGTCGACGTGAACATTTCAGGGTGGACGGATTCACGCGAATCCCCTAGGCGGATGCTGATGACGATCTCGAAGTACCCCTCGCAAGCGATAGGCAGGCTGTTCGCCGCAGCGCTTTTCTGCGTGGCGGTGCTGTCTTCTCAGATGGCGCATGCGCTGCCCGATGTGGGTGACCGAGCGTTTGCAGCTTCCATCGTCGATCCATCGGTTGCTCAAAATGCCGGGGATCATGTCACTTCGGTTGCCGACAAGACCGCCTACGACGCCGAGCACTCTTCCGGTGCGACCGGCGACGAACACAACGATCACTGTCCGCCTGCTTCAATGGCGGAACTGATGGTTGAATACCATCTGGACTGGCCCGCGACTTGGGGTCTCCGTTGGCACGTCGTCGAATTGGTGGGAAGCCAGGTTCCCGCCGGCGAAAGACCCCCGCGAACCTGATCTGACGGCGCCGCCGCGCGCCCTATGATGTTCGCATGCCGTTCCTGACGGACCGGACATCGCCTCGGATGAGTCCGCCTCACGCCCAAGGCGTCTGGTGTTCTCGCGTCTCCACATTTTTGAACTTCATCGTATCGACCGGCCCGTGAATGGCTGGCGAACGGTAAAGTTCGCCCGTTAGGTCCTTATAATGATCCGCTTCATGACTGTCGGCTTGTCCGGCCTGCTTCTGGCTGGCTGCACGACAAGCGAACCCTTGGGCTTGCCGCAAGTTCTCACATACCCCTCGCCGGAAGATCCCTCCGCTGCGGTCCGGAGCGCCGATTACCGCTCCGTGATCGGCGGTTATTCCAGGCGCAGTCCGGCCGAGCCAACCGGATGGCGCCGGTCCGGCGTCGAAATCGCGCCGGTCGGCGAAGCTGCCGAGACCGGGGAGGAGACGTCCAAATGATCCGTCTTCTTCGCAAGGCGGCCATTGCCGTCGTGCCGCTCGTCATCTCGGGTTGCGTTGCCATCACCGAGGACTTCGATCCGAAGCTCGGCTTTGCGATCGTGCAGAATCAGACCGCGGCGACCCTCGGCAAGGAAACTGCCTGGGTCCAGAATCAGGCCGAGGCGGCTGCCGTCAACAAGCGCGTCAGCCAGCTCCTGGCGAACAAGACCGTCGGGGTCGAAACGGCCGTGCAGGTCGCGCTCTTGAACAACAAGAGCCTGCAGGCCGCCTATGCCGACATCGGCATGTCGGTTGCCGATCTCTGGCAGGAGAGCCTGCCGGTCAATCCCAACCTGTCGGTCAGTTACGCAGGCATCGGCGCGCTGCGTACCGTCGAGGGGCTGATTGCGGCCAACGTCATCCGGCTGATGACGCGTGAACGGCGACTGGACGTCTCCGAGGGTCGCGTTCTTCAGGCGCGGCTGCGTGCTGTCGAGAGCACGCTCGCATTGGCCGCGCAGACGCGGGCCGCGTGGATCGAAGCGGTCGGCGCCTGGGAAACCGTGGCCTACATGAACCGGGCGAAGGTAGCCGCCGATGCGGCCGCCGAACTTGCCACCGAACTTGGCAAGACGGGCGCATTTCCAAAGATCGATCAGGCGCGCGAGCAGGTGTTCTATGCGGAGTTGACCGGCCAGACCGCCGAGGCGCGACTGGCCGCGCAGCTCGCCAAGGAGCGGCTGATCCGGCTGATGGGGGTCTGGGGAGCAAACCTGTCCTTTGAGGTGCCGAACGCGCTGCCAAGCCTGCCGCGCAAAATCCAGACCCGCAACGCCATCGAGGCGGAGGCACTGCGCGGCCGCGTCGACCTGCAGGTCGCCAAGCTCGAGCTTGATGCACTGGCGCGATCCTACGGTCTGACGAAGGCCACGCGCTACGTCTCCGATCTCGAACTGGTCGCCGGCCTCGAGCTCGAAGAGGAAGTCGAAGAGGGCGAGGACGGCAGCGAAAAAAGCACCAACGAGCTTTCGGGGATCCTCGAGGTCGGCCTGGAGATTCCGATTTTCGACAGTGGTCAGGCGCGTCTTCGCAAGGCCGAGTTCGCGTATCTGCGGGCGGCGAATGTTATGGCGGCAAAGGCTGTCGACATCCGCTCGGAAGCGCGCTCTGCTTACAAGGCCTATCGTTCCCGATACGATATCGCCAGGCACTATAGGTCGAACGTCGTTCCGCTGCGCACGACGATCGAGAAGGAAGCGATCCTCACCTATAACGGCATGATTTCGAACACGTTCGACCTTCTGGCCGACACGCGGGCGAAGCTCTCCTCGATCATCCTCTCCGTCAACGCCAAGCGCGCCTTCTATCTCGCCGATGCTGGGCTGGCCTCCGCCGTCTATGGCGGCGGCGAGATCGAATCGGGTGGTGGTGTCGAGATGGCGGCCGGCGACGGCGACGGCGACGGCGATTGAACGGAAGGAACCAGACAGATGTTTTCCAGAAGACAATTCATCGGCGCCGGTGCGGCGCTCGCCGGAGCCACCGTATGGTCGAAGACCTCGGCCATGGGCTTGCCGGAAGCTCCGATCATGGAAGAGGCCGCGACGCAGCCGCCGCTGATGCCGACGGCGGGGCCGGACTACAATCCCGTGGTGACTCTGAACGGCTGGTCGCTACCCTTTCGCATGAACAACGGGGTCAAGGAGTTCCATCTCGTCGCCGAACCGGTCGAGCGGGAGATGGCGGATGGCATGACCGCCTATCTGTGGGGCTATAATGGTCAGTCGCCGGGCCCGACGATCGAGTGCGTCGAGGGCGACCGGGTTCGCATCTTCGTCTCCAACAAGCTTCCCGAGCATACCACCGTGCACTGGCACGGGCTGATACTGCCCAACGGCATGGATGGCGTTGCCGGTTTGACGCAGCCGCCGATCCCATCGGGCAAGACCTTCGTCTACGAGTTCGACGCCGTGAAGAGCGGCACCTTCATGTACCACCCGCATGGCGACGAGATGGTGCAGATGGCGATGGGGATGATGGGCTTCTTCGTCATCCACCCGAAGGACCCGACCTTCATGCCCGTCGACCGCGACTTCGTGTTCCTGCTGTCGTCCTATGACATCGATCCGGGCTCCTACCTGCCGAAGGTCATGGAGATGACCGACTTCAACATGTGGACGATCAACAGCCGGATTTTTCCGGACGTCGCTCCGCTTATCGTCGCCAAGGACGATCGGGTGCGCGTTCGGGTCGGCAATCTGACAATGACCAACCACCCGATCCACATGCACGGCTATGATTTTGAGGTCACCTGCACGGACGGCGGTTGGGTGCGCTCGGAGGCACGCTGGCCGGAGGTCACCATCGACATTCCGGTCGGCGCCATGCGGGCCTACGAGTTCGATGCCGTCCATCCGGGCGACTGGGCCCTGCATTGCCACAAGTCGCATCACACCATGAACGCGATGGGGCACGACGTACCGACCTTCATCGGAGCCGACAAGACCAACGTTGCCCGCAAGATCCGCGCGGTCCAGCCGGAATACATGCCGATGGGCACCAAGGGCATGGCGGACATGGCGGAAATGTCGATGCCGATCCCGGACAACACCATCCCGATGATGGCCGGCTGGGGCCAGTTCGGCTCGCTCGAAATGGGCGGCATGTTCACGGTCGTAAAGGTCCGCGAGGGGCTTGAAGCCGGCGATTACGAAGACCCGGGCGACTACGAAAATCCCCCGGGGACCGTGGCCTACGAATGGACCGGATCGCTGCCCGACGCGGCATCGGCTCCCGCCTCCAGCGCCCATGGCAGCGCGCTGCCATCGAAACCCAAGCGGCAAATGATGCCCGGCGGGGGAACCCATTCCGGCATGTAGCAAGGCCGGGAAAGCAAGGGACGCAAACATCAAATGGAACGAGGATCATTTATGCAGAAACGACTGTTCATCGCGACGGCATTTGCAGCCGGGCTCATCGCCACATCGGCGTTGGCTGCCGGTAAACATGGCGGCGGTCATGCCGACGAAATGGCGATCGGCAGTGCCGGCAAGCCGGCGGCGGTCGATCGGACCATCGCGATCACCATGCTGGAGACCGAGGACGGCGACATGCTGTTCGAGCCCTCCAGGATCGAGGTCAAGGAAGGCGAGACGATCCGTTTCGTCATCGCTAATGACGGCGTGCTCGAGCACGAGTTCGTCATGGATACTCCGGAAGCGGTCCAGGAACACAAGACGCTCATGGAGAAGTTCCCGGAGATGGAACATGCCGATCCGAATGCGATCCGGCTGGCCGCCAATGATGCAGGCGACATCGTCTGGACCTTTTCCAAGGCCGGCAATTTCGAGTTCGCGTGTCTGATCCCTGGACACTACGAAATGGGCATGCACGGCCCATTGACCGTCGCGTTGCGTTGAACGCGACAAGACCACTTCCCCCCAAACCCACGACCAGGAGCTATATTATGAGAAACTTCAGCAAGCTCGCCGCCCTCGCGATTGTCTCGTTCGCACTGGCCGGCCCGGCCCTCGCGGTCGAGTACACCAAGGGACAAATCACCAAGGTTGATGCCAAGCAGCAGAAGCTGACGATCAAGCACGAAGCCCTGAAGAACCTGGACATGCCGGCCATGACGATGGTCTTCAAGGTCGCTGACGAGGCGATGCTCGCCAAGGCGAAGGAGGGCAAGACTATCCAGTTCGTCGCCGATCGCGTCAAAGGCAAGCTCACCGTCGTCGAGATGAAATAGGGCTCGTCACGCATGGCTCGGGGCGACCTGGAGGTCGCCCCGAGCCGGTCCGCGACAATGCTGGTCGCGGACCGGCCGAGAGCGACGCCAGCAACTGGATTCGCTGTTCAGTTAATGCAATGAAGAAGTCAATTATTTATTATAAAATAGGCAAACATGACTGTCATGATAATAACATAATTCAATATATATTATAAACATGTATATATAAATAACATATGGATGCATGCATCCTCTGTGTTCATTCGGATAAATACCGCCATCGCGTTCCGCCGATAAGACATGTTCGGGGATAGCGTCCGCTGATTGGATCGATTGCGATCTCCGGCGCGGGACAGCGCTCCCTCCATTGCAACCCGGGACGCGAGGCAGGCGCGAGAGCGCGTGCTCCTGCCGTCATGCGCGCCGTCAATGTCGACGGCGACATCAAGCAATCAAAATGCCGAGGCATTCACCCCAATGGTAGCAATCGACTCGGGCCGCAACGACATCGACGGAATGATCTTGGAGGTCGAGCGGCGTAACGAGCTGAGGACCGTCATCTGGCGCTTCCTCGCGCTTCTCGTCTTCGCCATCTCGGTGGCTCTCGAGCCGGACGTTATCAACCACCAGACGCATCTCACGCTGTTGATCGCGTATGCCGCGACGTCGGTTCTGGCCGTGGCTCTCGTGGTGTCCGGGTTGTTCCGCTCGTGGCTGAATTGGCCCTACATCTGCATCGATGCCGCCTTGGTCGTCTATCTCGCGGCCGAGCACATGTTTATTCCCGGCTCATCCTTCGTGGAAGCGCTGGCAACGCCCAGTCTGGCGATCGCGTTTGTCCTTCTCTCCCACGCCAGCATGCGGATGCGCGCCGGTCCGGTGGCGGTTTTCGCTACTCTCGTGACTCTGGGATCCGCCGCCGTAGCGGCGCTGTCCCTGTTCGACGACCCGTTCCAGATCGGGATGTCGTCGGAGGAACTGCAAGCGGCGAGCGTGCGCCTTCTCGCCTTCGCGGCTGTCGCGGCCATCCAGGTCATGTTGGTGGTCGACATCAGGCGGCTCGTCCGCTTCGCCGTGTCGACGTCAAGCGAACGCGCCAATCTTTCCCGATTTTTCTCTCCGACGACGGCAGTGTTGCTGGCATCGGGTGGGGCACATGTCGCACTTCAGCGAAACGAGGCGGCCGTCGTCTTTATCGACATCCGCGGCTTCACGGGGTTGTCGGAGCAAATGGCGCTGGAAGATGTCGCGTCGCTGCTGTCGGAATACCGTCAACGGGTGGTGGAGACGGTTTCGGAATGGGACGGACGGGTGGACAAGTTCATGGGCGACGGCGTCATGGCGGTGTTCGGCTTCCCCCATCCCGATGCCACGGACGCCGTGCGTGCGTTCGACTGCGCATGCGACCTGATCCATCGCCTCGAGACATGGAGCGACATGAGGACCAATAACGGCAAGATTCCGCTCCAGTTCGGCGTCGGGATCCACCACGGCCATGTCATTGGCGGGGTTGTCCTCGGCGGTCGGCACAGCGAGTACACGGTACTCGGGGATGCGGTGAACCTTGCGCATCGCCTGCAGGAAATGTCGAAGACGCTTGGGGCCAAGATCGTCATTTCGCGGGAGATCCTGCGGCGATTGCCGTCAGGACGGCTCGGATTGAGCTGGCGATGGAGTCAAAACGTTCAGGTGCCAGGCCGACTCGAAGCCGCGGATGTCTTTTATCTTCCGATTGAACAGATGCCGAGCTGATCGCCGCGTGATCTCCGCCGTTGCGGACCCCCAGGCGGAATGACGCAGGCCAAAATCATCAGGGCAGCAGCTCGATCCCGATGAGCGGCGCCAGGATGACGTTCACCAACAGACCGAGCAAGACGACGGCAATGGGTCCGGTGACCATGGCGACACCGGACCATGGGCCGAGCGTTGCCGGCTCGCTCGATGATTTGGCGAAGATCATCGGCGCGATGAAGCGCAGGTAATAAAACAGCGAGGCGACGGTGTTGGCCACAGCGGCCACCGCGAGCCAGGCGTATCCGCCCTCGATCGTAGCGAGGAACAGTTCGAGCTTGCCGACAAAGCCGATTAGCGGCGGGATGCCGACCAGGGATAAGAGCCCGATAATGATGGCGGTCGCTTCCAGTGGCCTGCTGCTGGCGAGGCCGGAGAAACCGGCGCGGTCGGTGCGGCCACGCAGATGCGTGATCGCGGCGAAGGTCGCAAGGTTGGCGGTGCCATAGCCGAGAAGGAAGATGATCAGGGCCGGTATCGCGGCGGGGCTGAGCCCGACCACGGTGACCGCCATCAGCGCGTAGCCCGATTGCGACACCGACGACCAGCCGAGCATCCGGCGCAGATCATCCTGCCACAGCGCGGCCAAATTGCCGAGCGTCATGGTGACCAGCGCCAAGGCCGCGACCAGGGGCCGGACGGCGGCCGCGTCGATGGGAAACAGCGAGACAAGGCGGGCCAGCACGATCGCGGCTCCAATCTTCGGAACAACTGTGAGGAAGGCGGCGGCTGGAGCCGGGGCGCCTTCGGCGACATCGGGCATCCAGGCGTGAGCAGGCGCGGCGCCGAGCTTGTAGCTCAGGCCGACCAGGACGAGGACAGTCCCCAGGAGCAGGACCGGCGACGATTCACCGGAGGCCAGCGTCGCGCTCATCCCTGTGAACCCCGTATCGCCCAGCATACCGACCATCATGATGGCGCCGAGCATCAGGCTGGTATTGGCCAGCGCACCGATCAGAAAGAACTTCATGCCGGCCTCGACCGACAAGGCCCAGTCGCGATGATAGGCGGCCAGGACATAGCCGGTCGCCGAGGAGAGCAGAGCGCCGATGACAAGCTGGAGGATATCGGCGGCGCCGGCCATCGCCATCGCGCCGAGCGCTGAGAACAGGAGGATGGCGTAGTATTCGCCATGCCGGCGGTCCCGGTCGAACCAATCGGGCGACATGACGACGACGAAGGCCGTCGCGCCGAGGATGAGCAGCCGCCCCCAAATACTGGCTGCGTCGAGCGCCCAGCTTCCCGAGAAGGTCAGCCGCTCCGAGCCGATCTGAAGTCCGCAAAGGAAGGCGGCAACGCCCAGCCCACACAGGGCGAGAGGCGCGCCGATCCACTGCAGCCGTCGTGGGGCGAAAGACGCGAACAGAAGGATGGCGACCGCCGCCAGGATGACGGTGATCTCCGGGAGAATATCTCCAAGCGGCATCATGTCAGCCTTCGGTCCCCTGGAGAGGCAGGAAAGCCGACCCGGTTTCGATCATGGCAAGCAGCCAGCCGGGATAGATGCCGATCAGCACGACCAGGGCGAGAAGGAGCGCAAGGAACCCGGCCTCGGTCCTGTTGAGATCGGCAAAGCTCTGACGCTGATCTGGAAGCTCGCCGAAGAAGATCTGCTGCAGCATCGACAGGAACAATGCCGCCGTTATGAGGATGCCGATCAGGCCGATCGCGGCGAGCCACGGATAGATGGCGAACGTGCCAGCGAAGATCTGAAACTCCGCCACGAATCCGGCCAGCGCGGGCAAGCCAAAACTGGCGAAGGCTGCCAGGAAAAATCCGATCATCAGCTTCGGCGCAACGCGGGCAAGCCCGCCATAGGCCGAAAGCTCATAGGTTCCGGATCGCTGCCAGAAGGAGCCGGCCATCAAGAACAGCGAGCCGGTGATGAGGCCATGCGCGACCATCTCGGTAATCGCGCCGTTGAGCGCCAGGCTTCGCGCCGCGTCGCCGCCGATCGCCGCGCCGGCCGCGGCAATGCCGAGGACCGTGTAGCCCATGTGATTGACCGAGGTGTAGGCGATCCGCCGTTTCAGATTGGTCTGGCCGAGGGCAACGATCGCGCCCCACAGTATCGAGATGACGGCGACGATCGCCAAGGGGAAAGCGTATGCGGAGAAGGTTTCGCGCATCATCGAAAAGGGAATCCGCACGATTCCGTAGGTGCCCATCTTGAGCAGTACGCCAGCGAGGATCGCCGAGGCCGGCCCCGGCGCTTCGACATGGGCGAGCGGCAACCAGGTGTGGAACGGCACGAGGGGTGTCTTGATCGCGAAGCCGACCAGAAATCCAAGAAGCACGAGGCTCGAGCGGACGTCCGCTCCTTGCAGGGGTTGCGCGGCGATCAATTCGCGCATGTCGAAGGTCAGCGTGTCGTTCGCCAGGACGAGACCGAGGATCGCCAGCAGGATCGCCAGCGATCCCGCCAGCGTATAGATGAAGAATTTGAGCGCCGCGTATTCCGCGTCGCCGTGGCCCCAGCGACCGATCAGAAAATACATGCCGACCAGGCTGAGGTCGAAGAAGACATAAAAGACGAGCAGATCGAGGGTCAGGAACAGACCCAGCGAGACCCCCTGCAGGAACAGGAACCAGGCATAGTATTGCCGCGCCCTGCCTTTGTAATCCGCCGGCCACGCGATGGCACAGAGAAACAGGAGCCCGCTCATCAGGGAGATGGCGAGCGCCATGCCGTCGACGCCCACGCGCCAGGCGACGCCGAGCGTCGGGATCCATTGGAGCTCGCCCACGGCCTGAAACGCCGGCGCGTCCGCGCCGGAATCGAAGCCGATCCAAACGAGGACCAGCAGTAGCAACGACGAACCCGACGCCGCCATCGCGATCAGGCGCGCCATCGTCTCGCTCCACGCTGCCCGCACGGCGAGAGCAAGGGATGCGATCAGCGGGAGCAGGATGGACAGTGTCAGCATGGCTCAGGAAACAACCAGGAGGAACAGGAAGGCGAGGATCGCGCCGCCGGTGGCCAGGGCGTAGTAATGATGGGACATGCCAGTCTGGAGGCGCCGGGTATCGCGGCCGCTTTGCCCGACGATCAGCGCGGTGCCCTCGGCGAGGCCATCGATCAACCATTCGCCCGTGCGGTCGCTCGCAGAGGCGAGCCAGTGGACGGCGTCAGCGGTGGCCGCAACGCCGCGGTCGAGGACGCGATCGTCTTTCCGACCGCCAAGCCGCGCGGCGCGAGCGCCACTATTGGCGATCAGCCGAACGCCGGCATCGATCACCCGATCGTCCACCGCCGCGGCTGCCACTGCCAAGCGTGTTACGGGGCGGGTGACGATCCGTTCGATCAGGTCCGGCAGGCCAAGCCAGTCCGCCGTCTCCGAAGATCGTCCCGTAAGACCGATCTCCGGAAAGCGGCGGACCAGGAGAATGCCGATCAGGATACCCAGAGCGACGGCGACGGTCGACAAGACGAATGTCGCGAGGCTCGCCTCGAGGAGCTCGATTTCGAGTGCGCGACCAAGCGCCTCGCGCACCGACGGAATCCAGACGAGCGATGTTGCCAGCGTCAGCAGGGCGAGCGCCACGACGGCGCCGGTTTCGGCCCGGCCGGGCTCGGCTTTAGGACGATCCTGCTCCTGGCGTTCGACGAGCCCGAAAGCTGAAAGTTGAAACCGGGTCGCGTAGGCCGCACTGAGCGCGCCTGCGAGGATCACGCCCGCCGCGACCCCCAAACTGCCATGTTCCGCGGCCGTGACGATGGCTTCCTTGGTCCAGGCGCCGCCAAGGGGCGGCATGCCGGCTAGCGACAGGGCGCCGATGGCGGTCATGGCCGCGACGAGGGGCAGTGCCCGGCCAAATCCCATGAGATGCTGGCCATAGCTTCCCGCGCGTTCCCCCGCGATGCCGGCGGTCAGGAACAAGAGCGCCTTGAAGGCGGCGTGAGCGATGAGATGCAGGAAGGCGATGCCGGGATATCCGGACCCGACCGCGACGAACATCAGGCCATAGTGAGCCGACGTCGACGCGGCGAGCAGCTTCTTGGCGTGGTTCTGGAGGATTGCCACGAGCCCGCCCGACAGAGCCGTCGCCAGTCCGATCGCTACAATCGTCTCAGGAACGCCCGGCACCGTCGCCAGGAACGGTTCGAGGCGGATGAGGATATAGGCGCCCGCCGCGACCATCGTTGCCGCGTGGAGGAGCGCGGAGACGGATGTCGGTCCCGCCATGGCGCGGAACAGCCACGGCGAAAACGGGACCTGGCCGGATTTCGAGGCCGCCGAAAGCAGCAGACCGAACGCGACGACGGCGGCGAGCGGGCCGGAGATTCCGCTTAGACTGTCGTAGGAAAACGCGCCCGTCGCGGCGTAGGCCGCCATCGCCGCCGCGAACAGTCCGAGATCGCCGAAGCGCGTCATCAGGAAGGCGTAGAGGCCGGAGGCGGGGTTGTCGCTATCACGCCAGTCATGGGCAATGAGAAGATAGGAGCAGGCACCGACCAGTTCCCAGCCGATCAGAAGAGTCAGGAGGTCGTCGGCGATGACCAGAAGCTCCATTCCGGCAACGAACAAGAGCAGGATTGCGACGAGCCGCCCGAGACCGATCTCGTCTTCGTGGAAGGCGGCATAGGCAAGGATCGGCAGCGCGATCACGGGCGCAAGCATCGCCATGGCGCTGGCGACTGGGGTCAGCGCCGCGGTCAGGCGGAGGGGGCCCGACCAGACGATGGTTCCGGTCCAGCCGCCCGCGGCGGCCAGCAACGCCAGAAGAAGCGTGAGCCCGAGACCGGCCATCGCAACGACCATCAGCAGACGACGGCTGGGGGCGCCGGCGAGCCGGACCGCCAACGGAATGCCGAGAGCGGCAAGGGCAGGCAGGAGGGCGACCAGGAACAGCATCAGTGCTTCATCGTCCCGAGACTTTCGGTCGTGTCGGCCTGTCGTTTTCGATAGACGGCGGTAACGAGCGCGAAGCCGACCGCCATGTCGACGGCCATCACGGCCATGACGATGATCGCGAGAAGTTGCCCCTCCGGTGCTCCGCCGAGGCTGAACGACCAGAACCCGATCACCGCGAGGAGGCCGCCATTGAGCATGAGTTCCAGTCCCATCATCAGCATGACGAAGGACTGCTGGGACAGAGCGCCGTACAGGCCGATGCCGATCAGGGCGCTGGCGACGATCAGGACGCTGACGAGACTCACGAGGTCGCCTCCTTTTTCGACGTCATCGTTCGGTCCCCGGCCGACCAATCGCTGTGCAGCGGCCGCCGCCCGCTTTCCCCGTCATCATCATGGTCACCATCGGCATCCGGATGTCCCTCCGCGTGCTCAGCGTCCTCGTGCCCGCCATGGGAATCGTGCATGTGATGATGGCCGTGGCCGCTTGCCTTTTCGACCCGACGGCCGGCCGGCTCTCCGCCTACCTCCAGTCCCGGCGGGCGGGAGCCCGCGTCCGAGGGGCCGAAACGCCCGGTTCGCGCCGACAGAACGACCGCGCCCACCATCGCGGCGAGAAGCGTGACGCCCGCGGTCTCGAAGATGAGCATCGACGGGCCGAGCATCTCCAGGCCCAGGTCGCGGATGACCTGCCGGCCTGGATCGACAGGGTCGGTCGGGAATTCCGTTGTGAGGACGGCGGCGCTCAGCCCCAGAAAGGCAACGATGCCGGCGCCGATCGCAAAGCGGTTCTGGTGAACCATCATCATGGGATTGAGCCCGGCGGGGTTCATCATGAACATTACCATGAAGAGGGCCATCACCATCATCTCCACCGCCATCATGAAGATGGTCGCGATGCCGATATAGGGCGCCGCCAGCAACAGGATGATCAGCCCGACGGCCGTGAACGACAACAGCAGAAGAAACGATGCGCGCACCATGGAATCGGTCGCGAACACGCGCCAGCCGGAGACGATCGCGATCGCGGAGAGCGCCAGGAAGGCGAGATCGATCAGCCCCATAGCAGCAGCTCCACGCCGACGGCGACCAGCATGAGAAACGACAGCGGCAACAGCGCCAGCCAGATCACGTTCATCATCCGGTCCGGCGGCAGCCGGGCGAAGATTTCGCCGGCGCCAGCGAGGACGACGAGAACGAGACCTGTCTTCAGGACCAGCCAGACGAAGCCGGGGAGGATCGGGCCGAGATACCCGCCGAGGAAGACCGTTGCCGTCATCGCCGAAACCGAGACGAGCATGGCCAGCCGCGCCAGCCACCATGTCAGGCGGGCCGTCCCGGAGATTTCGGCCGTCGTTCCGCCAGCCAGATCGTAGGGATCGGCATAATCGAAGGGGCCGCGCAGACTGAGCGAAAGACCGAGCATCAGAAAGAGGACGAACCCGGCCGGCTGGCGCACGATGTTCCAGACGCTGCGTTGCGCTTCGACGATGTCCGTGACGGCCAGTGACTGTGCCGGAAGCGCGGCTGCGATCAGCACGAACATGGACAGGAGCATGGCCGGAAGTCCGATCGCGACGTAGCGATAGGCGCCGATCAGCGGAAGCGGCGAGTTGGCCGACCAGCCGTGCAGGAAGACCGCGACGACCGTCAGCGACTCGCACGCGCCCCACAGGACGATTCCGGCATCGAGATCCGCGGCGACGACGCCCGGCGCGAAGGGAACGACGCTCAAACCGATGGCGGCCAGCGTGAAATACAGGATGGGAGCGAGAAACCAGTTGACCCGGTCGGGATGCTCCGTCCCGCCGGTCTGCGTCAGGGCCAAGGATGCGGTCACCGAGAGCGGGCCAGCAACACTTGGTGTCAAGGAGCGACCGGCGACGAGGGCAGGGACCACCCGGTCGAGCATTGCGGCTGCGACGATGCCGGCCAAAAGAAACAGAGGCAGAACCAGGATCGCGAGCACTTGAGTCATGCGCCCGGCCCTCCGTGGGCGTGCCCACCATGGGGGGCCTCTCTCTCCATCTCCCCGCCTTCGGCTTCGCCCCCATGTTGATCTTCTGCTTCGTCATCCTCGGCTGCGACAGGCGCGAGGGAGATCAGCGTGTCGGTATCGAAGCTGTTGGCGATGAGAATGGCCTCGCTCCACTCGCGCCCGCGCAGCAGGTCGACGAGACGAGCAGATTTGAGGGGAGACCTCATCGCGGAATCATCGGACGTCCCGGGCTGACTTTCGTCCAGCACGGCCAGCCATCGCTCGACCCGCGTCCGGACGTCGGCACCCCCGACCACGCCGATACCGGGAGGGATGGCGGCAAGCGCACCGGACCAGCGAAGCAGCTGTCGGATTTTCGCGAGCTCTATGGGTTTGCCGGCGCTCAAGGATCGAGCGGCATCGAGACAGCGGACAGCGTGTGCCTCGAGGCCGAGGATCGGCAGGAAACGCGCAAGAGCCCGTAAGGCATGGACCCTCCCGTCGGCGGATCTCGCCTGGGGAAGGGGCGGTCGCAAAAGCTTTGCGGTCTGAATGACGTCGCCCTGCAACGTCGCCGACAGCTTCAAGCCCGGCGCGAGCATCGGCAGGAACGGGCCGAACGGCGCGGTATAGGCGTCGAGCGCCAATCCGTCGCGCAGATCATCGTCGGTCATCGCCATCGGCCGGCCATAAGGGGTGCCGCCCATCATCCCTTCGCCGCCCTGGCCGTAATCTCCCTTGCCGCGCCAGGGATTGGGTGGTTCGTTTGGCAGGATGTCCGGTTCGCTGTCCCTTGCCCCTTCGATCAGCGCGCGGTGGATCGCTTCTATAGCCGCCACCGGGTCATCCTCGTCCGACATCGTCGGTTCAGCGAAGCCCGCTCCAGGATTCGACTTCCACCATAGCGCCGCGCGCGGATGTGGCATCTGATCATGCAGGCGGTGGAGATCGTCCTGATCGGCCTCCCGTACCGGCCCCGCGACAAGCAGAATTCGGGCATGGCGGATGCTGTTGGCGCGCATGAGCCGGCTGTCGAGAAAAAGCTCGTCTGCCGCGATACGCATTTCGGCGCCGATGGCCGCGAAAACAGGGACGGGTGCCGCGCCCGCGAGGCGGCGAAGAAAGTCTACTGCCAACGGAAGATGCCCTCCCGCCACCCATAGACGATCCCGACAGACAGGATGGCGAGGAACATCCCCATTTCCATCATCGCCTTGCCGCCCTCTTCGACAAAAACGACGGCCCAGGGATACATGAACATCATCTCCATCTCGAAGGCGATGAAGAGCAGCGTCATCGGGTAATAGCGGACGTGGTAGCGCTGCCAGGCATGGGTGTCCGGCGCCCCGCCGCCCAGGAAAGGGGTCTTTTGAGGTTCGGTCAGTGAGGCGGCAAAACCGGCGGGCGCGAACCGGACCACGGCGGCGATCGACGCCGCGAAAAACGCGATGATCATGGCGCCGGCCAAGCCTTCCAAAGCGATCTCCTCTCCCGTCCCGGTCTCGCTTTGAGCTGTGTCGGTCCTGGCGATCGTCAACCCGATCGGCAGAATCTTTAAGCCCGATTCAAGCCCTCTGATCAGGGTTCCGAATCCAGATGGACGGGCTTTCCACGGCGCTCGACTGTTCGGCGAGAGGAAACACGCCGATCGTCAGTGCCGCCCAGCGCGGCATGTGACCGGCAAATGCAGCTGATCTGCTCCCGCAAAACTGGATCGTTCTGAACTGGAGTTTTCCGCGGTAACATTTCCTGGCCGGGAGGAGCGGAGAACGATGAAGGCATCGAAGTTTTCGGACGCGCAGAAGGCGTTTATCCTGAAGCAGGGAGGCGACGGGATCCCGGTTGCGGAGATCTGTCGGCGAGCCGGGATCAGCCAGGCAACCTATTTCAATTGGAAGAAGAAATATGACGGCCTTTTGCCGACGGAGATGAAGCGGCTGAAGCAGTTGGAGGACGAGAACGGCAAGCTGCGCAAGCTGGTTGCGGATCTGGCCTTGGATAAGGAGATGCTGCAGCACGTCATCCGCCGAAAACTGTAAGGCCTGGTCGCAAACGCGAGCTGGTGGCTGAGGCCTGCAAGGAGTGGAACGTATCGATCCGGCGAGCCTGCCAGGTTCTGGAATTCGACACGTCGACGTATCACTACAGGTCCCGCCGCCCCGATCCCGGCGGTCTCAAGGGACAGATGGAGGCCTTCGTCGAGCATTATAATCACCAGCGCTACCACGAGAGCCTGGGCAACGTGACACCCGTCGACGCCCACTTCGGCAGGGCCGACGCCATCATCAAGCAGCGCGAAAGAATCAAGCGACAAACCCTCGAACAGCGGCGCTTGCAGCACCGCAGGTTCGCCGCATAACATCAACCTCCAGACGAGGCCCGTCTCTCCTCAATTCGACGCCGAAATCTGCGCCAAATGTTCTGACGACGGACATTGCGCTGAACCTGCCGGACCGGTCCGCCGATTTCGAGCCGGATTTTAGCGTCATTCCTGAACACTATTGCATCAGGGCAAATTAGATAGTAACTATTCACTATCTCTAGAGGCAATCAGATGACTACTGCCAGGAAACCAGCGGCTGAACATCAACAGGAAATCGTGAAAACGACCCTTCGTTTGCTGTCCGAACTGGGTGAAGGTGGTTTGTCTACTCAGACGATTGCCGATCATATTGGCATAACCCAGACCGGCCTTTTCGGGCACTTCCCACCAAGAATGACCCCTGGATTGCAGTTCTGTCGGAAATTGAGCGACTTGCCCGCAACTCCTGGAAACATGCGAGCCGGGAAGGCGGCCCTGCAGTTGTCCGAGTCCACAAGATTCTGTTGGCACAACTCAAACGGGTCGAAGATTTTCCGACGGTCCCGGCACTGCTGTTTTCAACTGGACGTCTCGACGCCGAAGAAGTCGTCCATCCGATACATGTCCATATCATGACGGCGCTCCGATTGCGCATCACGGAAGAACTCCTCGCGGCGGTGGGGGAATGCGACCGACACATTCCGATCGAGACGCTCGATATGGGATCCTTGCTGCTCGGAGTGGTTCAGGATTGCGTACTGCGCTGGTCGCTGACCGGACGCCAATACGATCTGGTGGCTGAAGACGATCGGCTGATCGATCTGCAGCTTCGCCTGTACGGACTGGAAAACGGGGGAGACCGGTCGTGAGGGTTCCCGTCCTGTTGAAACTTCTTCCGCCTATCGCTCTCGGACTCGGAGTCGCTGCATGGCTGATCTCGACTGCTGAACCCCCGACGCGGATCGAAGAATCCGAGCGCAGCGTTGTCGCGCGCACCATGACGGCTGAGGTGACGAGCTTGCGAACCGCCGTGCGGGGCTATGGCAATGTGCAGGCGGCACGTAACTGGGAAGCGGTTGCCGAAGTTGCCGGAACGGTCGTCTGGCGTCATCCCGATCTGGATACCGGCAATATTGTCACCGAAGGGACCACGGTTTTACGGGTCGACCCGACAGCCTATGAATTGGCTATTGCCCAGGCCGAGTCCGATCTGGCCGCTTTGCAGGCGGACGTCGCGCAATTGGCGGTCGACGAAGCAAATACCGGCCGTCTTCTGACGCTGGAGGAAGAGCGGCTGACGCTGGCCGAGTCGGAATTGGCGCGGACCCGCGACCTAGCCGAGCGTGGAGTCGCGGCCCGGTCGACACTCGACACCCAGGAACGCACCACGTTGCAGGTGCGGCGCGGCGTGGAAGAATTGCGCAATGCCAACGCCCTGATCCCCTCACGCCGCGCCCGGCTCGATGCGCAGGTGGCGCGTACGAACGCGGTTCTGGACCGCGCACGTCGCGACCTCGCCAAGACCGAGATCGTGGCGCCGTTTGATCTCAGGGTCAGCAAGGTCCATGTCGAGCGGCACCAATTCGTCGGAACCGGCCAGACACTCGTTTCCGCCGATGACATCGGCCGCGTCGAGATCATTGCGCAGATCCCTGTGGAATCGTTCCGCCGCCTGCTGGGAACGGCCGTGAACGGTACCCGGATGACCCCCGCGAACATGTCCGAACGCTTCGAGACCGTTACGGCCGAAGTGCGGCTTGTCTCGGACCCGTCGCAAATCTGGGCGGGTCGGCTGGTGCGGGTGGAAAGCGCACTCGACCCACAGGCGCGGTCGGTTCCGGCCGTCGTGGCTGTGGATGATCCCTATGCCGGGGCGAACCCGCCGCTGCGCCTGCCGCTGGTGCCGAACATGTATGTCGAGGTCGTCCTCACTGGGCCCGAACGTGGTTCACAGGTGATCGTGCCCGACAGTGCGGTTCACGAGGGCAATATCGTCTATATCCGAGATGACGAGGGCCGACTGGAACTGCGCACGGTGTCGGTCGACTGGCGACAGGCGGGGATGGCGGCTCTGAAAGACGGCGTCGCGGCGGGTGAAGAGGTCATCCTCGACGATCTGATGCCGGCGATCCCGGGCATGATCGTCCGACCGGTGGAGGGCTCGGAATGATCCGCTGGTTCGCAGGGCATCCCACAGCCGCCAACCTATTGCTCGTGCTCATTTTCGCCGCCGGTCTCATGGCCGCGCCGACACTGAAGCGCGAGACATTTCCTGATTTCAGACCTGTCGAGACCGAAATCAGCGTCGTCTACCGCGGCGCCACGGCGGAAGAGGTCGAAGACGCCATCTGCCGGCGCATCTGGGATGCAGTGGAAAGCGTCGAGAACCTTGAGGAATTGAGCTGCACCGCGCAAGGCGGCGTTGCGCGCGCCATCGCCACAATGACTTCGTCTGGCGACAGCGCCCGGTTTGTCAACGACCTCCGCACCGAGGTGACCGCGGTCGACGATTTCCCCGATCAGGCCGATCCTGCCATCGTCCGTGAGCTTCACCGCACCGACAACGTCACTTCGGTCGCTGTGGCGGGCGATCTGCCGCCCGCCCATCTGGAGCGCTACGCCGCGGAACTGCAGGACAAGTTGTCGGCCCTTCCCGGGGTGGCAAAGGTGACGATCTCGGGCTTTGGCGAGCGGCAGTTTCGTGTCACCGTCCCTCGCGCGGTGTTGGAACAGCACAGCCTGACCGTCACGCAACTTGCCGCGACGATTGGCGCACAAAGCATCGACAGGCCGCTCGGCACGCTTGAGACCCGTACCCGCGAGATCAGCCTCCGTTTCACCGATGAGCGGCGCAGCGCAGCCGGCCTTGCCAACCTTGTCGTCCTGTCCCGGCCGAACGGCGCCGAGCTCACCCTGGGACAGGTCGCCACCATTTCTGAGCAGTACGCACCGGACGAGGAGCGCGCCTTTCTTGACGGACAGCGCGCGGTCTTCCTGCAGGTGGACAAGGCGCTCGGGGCCGACGCGCTCGAGGTCTTCGACCGCGTGGAAGAACTCGTGGCGGCAGAGCGCGCCGCCTTGCCCGGCACCCTCAGGCTGGAGGTCGTCAAGGACATGACCAGCATCGTGCGCGACCGGCTGACGATGCTGGTGGAAAACGGTGTTCTGGGACTGATCCTGGTTGTCGCGGTGATGAGCCTCTTCTTCCGCCCCGGCTTCGCGATCTGGGCGGCGATGGGCCTGCCGGTGGCCTTCATGGGCGCGTTCGCCGCGATGGCACTGCAGGGCCTGTCGCTGAACATGATGACGCTGGTTGCGTTGTTGATGGCCATCGGGATCGTGATGGATGATTCGATCGTCATTTCCGATGCCATCGCCGAAGCCGCGGCGGACGGCGCCTCGCGCACCGAGGCAGCAGTGAAAGGCACAATGGCAGTGATGCCGGGGGTGCTCTCGTCCTTCGCCACCACCATCGCGGTCTTCGGCCCGCTGGCCTTCTTAGTGGGCGAATTGGGCGCCATCCTCGAGGGAATCCCCATGGTGCTGATCGCGGCATTGGCGGCGAGTCTCGCCGAGGCGTTCTGGCTGCTGCCGCATCACCTCAGCCATGGTCTGAAGGGCGCGGACAAGCCGCCGTCACGTTTCCGCGCCGGTTTCGATGCGCGATTCGAGCTGTTCCGCGAGCGGCGCATCGGCGGGTTGGCCGACATGGCGATCCGTCGAAGATATCTCGTCACGGGCGCGACAATCGCGGCATTGATCGTGACCGTGGGGCTTCTGGGTGGCGGGTATCTCAAGCGCGAGGCGATCCCGGCGATCGACGGCGACGTTCTGGAGGCACGCATACTCATGCCGCAGGGCACGCCATTTGCGCGCACCGCAGACGTAGTCGATCGGGTGAGCGCCGCATTGGGCCGGGTGAATGCCGCCTTGGCGCCCGACCAGCCGGACGGCGCAGCGCTGGTGAAGTCCGTCCAGACGCGCTTCAATTACAATCCCACCGCCGGCGAATCCGGCCCGCATGTCGCCACGATCAGCGCCGATCTGCTGGGCGCCGAGACACGCACCGTGACGCTGGATGAGATCGTGACGCTTTGGCGCGAGGAGATCGGCGATGTGCCCGGTGCCCTGGCGATCCTGCTCATGGAACCGAGCATCGGCCCACAAGGGATCGCCATCGAGATCCGGCTGTCGGCACCGGATTTGGAGGAATTAGCGATGGCCGGCAATCGCCTTCTGGCCGAGGTCCAGACCTATTCCGGGGTGTTCAATGCCACCCATGACCTGCGCCCCGGCAAGCCGGAGCTTCGGCTGCGACTCGCCGAGGGCGCGACCGGGCTGGGACTGACCGCGCAAGATGTGGCCGATCAGATCGGCGCCGCCTATCTGGGCCGCGTGATAACAACCGTGCAGCAAGGCGACATCGCCCATGAGATCGAACTTGAGCAAGCCGTGGAAGATCGGGACTCCTACGACGATCTGCGCGACTTCACCATTACCCTGCCGGACGGTTCCACTGTGCCGCTATCGACCGTAGCACTCGTTGATGAGGCGCGGGGCTGGTCTTCCATCACGCATGTCGACGGACAGCGCACCGTAACGGTGCAGGCTGATGTCGACACGCGCATTGGCAATGCCGACGCCATCGTATCCGAATTGTCGAACAGCTTCCTGCCGCGGCTTGCGGGTGAATTCCCGGGCCTTGGTTTCGAAATTGCCGGACAGAGCGCCAATTCGGCGGAAACGGTCGCTTCGATCCTGCGCGGTTTCCTGATTGGGCTGATCGGTATTTACGTTGTGCTGTCCTTCCAGTTCCGCAGCTATGTGGAACCTTTGATCGTCATGCTGTCGATACCGCTCGCCTTCATCGGCGTGGTGCTGGGGCATCTGATAATGGGCTACAATATTTCGATGCCTTCGCTGATCGGCGCCGCTTCGCTGGCCGGCATCGTGGTCAACAACGCGATCCTTCTGGTTCAGGTCATCAAGGCGCGCGCCGCCGAAGGCATGGAACTGGCCCGCGCTGCCGGCCAGGCCAGCCGCGCTCGGTTTCGCCCGATCCTGATGTCGGTTTCGACCACGATGATGGGGCTTGTGCCGCTGCTGCTTGAGACCAGCACTCAGGCCCAAACCTTGAAGCCGCTGGTGATCTCGGTCGTCTTTGGCCTGCTCTCCGCGACCGTTCTCGTCCTGATCGTCCTGCCTGCCTTCTACGCCATTCTCGGCGATCTTGGCCTCGCGCAGGCGCAGGACAACGAAAACCCGGTTGCGCCAGACGAGAAGGAGGCGACGTCCCCATGAGCAACGTACCGCGGTTCGGCACTCGCATGTCTCAATGGCAAGCCAGAGAAATCACGAGGCCGACAACGACGCCCCAGACGACGGTCCGCAGGCTCATGGCCCAGACCGTCCGCATCTCATGGGGGACCTTGAGCCGACCCTCGGCGAGGTCGTTGTTACCATTGCTGCTGCATCAGAAAACCTTGCTGAATCAGATTAAAGGGGGGGCATTTTCCAGGCTTCGCCACAAAACCGGTTGTCTTGCGGCAGCGGATCAATGCAGGGCGTCACCGCGTTGGTCGAACCTGTGCACGCCATTGCATAACGCATGTACCGACCGAACTTTTCTCCAGACTTTTCTGCGATTTCCAACTGTTTTCCCGGAGCCGCGACCATATGCGTCGCCCAATCGAACCATGCGTTCATCAGCGCGGCGGGCGACAATCCATGCGTGAAGCGCGAAAGCCAAACCTGCGCCACATGGTCGAATACTTCGTGACGGGTATCGTGTGTATCCGGACGATCATCGGTATCAGATGTCGTCACCGCATCCCGTTCCGGCCCGGCCTTAGCTTCTGAGATGTCGCGTGTAGAGCGGTCAGGCACCGCTCGCGCTGTCCCCCGCTTTCCTTGCGCATCACGCAGTTTTACCACCTGGTCCGACATTTGCGGCTCCATCGATGTTCCTTGATGTCCGTGCGGCGATTTCGAGACGATGGTCAACGGCACCGCTGGACGATCACGATTCAAGATAGTAATTGATTACTATATTTATTCAAGCCATGATGCACGGCAAGGCAGGTAAGTGCCGCGATTGACCGAGGAGGAAACCCATGCTGACAGGCAAGACGAATGTCGTGACGGGCTTCGCGTTCCTGGCGCTCTTCATGCTGTACGGGTTCGTGCTGATCTTCTTGCGCGATTTCGCGCCCGGCAAGGAGCAGTGGGTCGCCGACTATGCGGTGGGTACGCATTTCGAATCGCGGCTTGCGCATGTTCACGGCAACCTGTTCGCGCTCATCAATATCGCGGTCGGACTCGCCCTGTTGCGTGCCCCAGGCACCCGGACCGAGCGCTGGATATCCGCATTGGCATTGCTCGGGCTGCTGATGCCGCTAGGCATTCTGGCAGAGGTGCTTTTTGGTGCTCCGCCAATCCTCGTTATGGCCGGCGGCATTTCGATGGTTGCCGCGATGATGTGGACGGCTGCACATGTATGGCGAACGGAGACGTTTCATTGACCAAGACGAGACCAAAAAAGGTCCCGGCGGAAGAGCGCCGCAACATCACCGTCGAAGCGGTCATCGACCTGGCCGGCTCTTCTAACCCGGACAGCATCACGACCGCAGCCATTGCCAAGCACATGAAGCTGACACAGGGCGCGATCTTTCGCCACTTTCCGAACAAGGACGCGATCTGGAAAGCGGTCATGAACTGGGTGGCCAAGAACCTGATGGCCCGGATCGATCGGACGGCCAAAGACATAACATCGCCTACAGGAAAGATGGAGGCGATGTTTCTCGCCCACATCGCATTTGTCGCCGATCACCCGGGCGCACCACGCATGCTGTTCGGAGAGCTTCAGGGCGCTCGACAGACGCCGGCCAAGCGCCTCGCGCAGAGCATGATGAAACAATACGCGGCACGCCTTCGCGACATGATTACCAGTGGCAAGCAATGCGGCGAATTGCGCGACAATCTCGATGTCGAGGCGGCGGCCACGCTATTCATCGGCACCATTCAGGGCCTCGTGATGCAATCCCTGATCGCCGGCGACATGGGTAAAATGCGTGCCGATGCGCCACGTGTTTTTGCCATTTATCTACACGGTGTTTCAAAGGCGCGTGACACCGAGGAGCAGGAGTGACATGGCGCCCAAGATCAACTTTCTGGGCGCGGCGCGCGAAGTCACCGGCTCCTGCTTCGATCTCCATCGGCTAACCTGCGAAGGACGACTTCGCGACTTGATGATTTTTGTGGATTCGCCGATGGCGACCGGAGCCACAAGGATCACCCGTCGACATCTGGAATTGTTCGACGAACAGGCGAAGAACCTGGCGGGATGGCACAAGGTGGGCGCGGACCTCCCCTATCTCGAGTTCACATCGAGCCTCGACGGGGCGAAGGCACTCAACCAGATCAGCGCAGGAGCGATAATCATCTCGGCCAGCGGCATGTGTGATGCCGGGCGCGTCCGACACCATCTGCGACAGAACCTACCCCGACCCGACGCCGTCGTGATGATCACCGGGTTCCAGGCCAAAGGCTCGCTGGGTCAATGGGCTGTCCGCGCACGCGGCCCGCAAGGGGCTCTTGGTTTGGGCGGATGGTTTCAGAGCGCCACCGCATCAATCGCGCTTGTTCTCGCTGTTCTTGCGGGATTCGTGGGTTATGCCCTTGGTCGATCTTCTTGGCACCAAGCGGTCTGCCACCCGAGGGGTTCGCGCGGGGCAACGGCCGGGTCGAAGCCGATCTCGTCGATGACTCGACCCGTCTCACGGGGCGTGTGGCCACGATCGCGGTGCGGGAGGAGCCGGCCCGGTATAGCCAGCGCCAAGAATACGGCAACGGCATTGGCCATTGGGCGCTCGGTCCACATCGTCGACATGGCTGATCTCCGCACCCTATTCAAGCTGCCGCCCTTGAAGGCGCAGGCTCCGGCGGCACTGGCAGTTGACGGTGACCGAGATCGCAGCGCACCTGATTGCGGAGGGCGCGCCGACGGTTCGCCCTCTTCGCATTGGAGCAACCTGTTTATCGGCAGGAACAAGTCAGAAACAGAAGCATTCGCATAAAAGACAGGAGGAGACCATGGAAAGACAGGAGGAGGCTATGGCGACGTTTTCGGTCGGTGATCACGTCAGCTGGAATTCCGAAGCCGGTCGGGTCAGCGGCAAGATCATCAAGATCCATCCCAAAGATTTCGATTACAAGGGTCATCGGCGCCGTGCGTCGAAGGAGGATCCTCAATACGAAATCCAGAGCGACAAGACCGACCACATCGCCGCCCACAAGGGGGGCGCACTGACAAGGATCGACTGATGGTGGCGCAGTTCGCCACCGTTGGCCATTCTAACCGCAGTCTAGACGAATTTCTGCAGATCCTGCGGGAGGCCCAGGTCGGCGTGCTGATCGACGTCCGGTCATTTCCGCGATCACGTACCAACCCGGCCTTCAACATCGAGCGGCTGCCGGGCGATCTTGCGCAGGTGCAGATCGGCTATCGGCATTGTCCGGTTTTGGGAGGGCGAAGGAAGAAGCAATCCAGTATCGATGACGCTCTCAATGCACATTGGCGCGTCCAGAGTTTCCACAACTACGCCGATTACGCATTGGGTGACGAATTTGCCGCCGCGTTCGATGAATTGGTCCATCTCGGTCGTGACCAACGCTTGGCACTGATGTGTTCGGAAGCGGTCTGGTGGCGGTGCCATCGCCGCATCATTACCGACTACCTCCTGCTGAATGGCCATGCGGTCGATCATTTGATGGCCTCTGGGCGGATCGACCCTGCCGTGCCGACGCCAGGCGCACAAAGAACAGCGCAGAACAAGGTCATCTATCCCGCTGCTGGCGTATAGTGGCAGCCGGTTGCAGGCTGAAGCGGTGTCGGCCGACAATCTCCATTCCGGCGAAGCCGACCTGGGTGGGCTTATCGGCGGCAAGGACAGGCAAGCCGAGGCGTGAAGGCGAGGGCTCACGGGTAGTGAACCCCGCCTTTGGCGCGCATAACCTGGCGTGCGTTTTCGGGCAAGGGGATGAACTCCTCCTCGTCACCCGGCACCGTCGCGACGCGGCCCCAGCACCATTCTTCCTTGGCCTGCTCGATACGCTCGGGACGCGAGGCACCAAGTTCCACCAGATGTAACCCGGACCGTTCATTGGCGCGCCGCCAAAAAGCATGAAGCGGGCATGATCGTCGGTGCCGTTGGCTTTTGCCGAAACCACGATCTCGTCGTCTGTTGGTCGAAGCGTCAGATCCGGAACTCGGGGTGAAGCTCACAGCGGCACAGAAAGACCGTGACATTGCCGCTGCTGGGATTGAGCGTGTCCGGCGCCGGATCGGACCGGCACTTGGGCTGGAGCCCCGAAAGGATCGTGGCATTCTCGAACTACATGAAAGACCGAGTTCGCCACGGCGATATCCCCTTTCGGAAGGCGTACATCCGATCGATTATCGACCACATCGTTATCGGCGACAAACAGGCGACGCTGTCCGGCCGACGGGCTGGGCTTAGAGCGCTCCTCGCTACTCACAATGGAGGTGGACAGGCAATGCCCACTGGTGTTCAGGAATGGTGCACCCGACAGGATTCGAACCTGTGACCTCTGCCTTCGGAGCTGGTCTAATACCCCATCCGAATTGCGCGATAGAGTACGCCAGAGCACGATAAGCATCTGAAAAACATTGCTTTTCAGGATCGACGCTCCGAAGTCTCTATCCGAGAACACGCCCGAATTTGCCGCCAAGTGCTTACGTGGTGCTTACGCGAGAATCGGGTCCGGCAGGGACTGGGCTATGGCGAGGATCACCAAACGGGTCGTCGATACGGCCGAAACGGGCAGCAAGGATTACCTCATCTGGGACGATGAGCTCCCGGGGTTTGGCCTTCGCGTCTTCGCTTCCGGAAAGCGGAGTTACGTCATCCAATACCGATCGAGGGGCCGGTCCCGGCGCTACACCATCGGTCTTCATGGCGTGTGGACGCCGGAAAGTGCGCGTCGTGAGGCCAAAGCGCAACTCGGCCGGGTCGCTCACGGCGACGATCCTGCGGAAGAGCGCGAGGAAGAGCGCAAGGCGCTCACCATCAAGCAGCTCTGCGAGCAGTACATTGCCGATATGGAAGCCGGCCTCGTCCTGGGAAAAGGCGGGAGACCGAAGAAGGATACCACCATTGCCACCGATGTCGGACGTATCCGCAGGCACATCATCCCCCTTTTGGGCACACGACGCGTGCGAGACATCACCAAGCCGGACATGAACAATCTGATGAAAGACATCATCGCCGGGAAGACCCGCGTGACGGTGAAGACCGAAAAGCTTCGCGGCAAGGCGATTGTTCGCGGCGGCCGCGGGACCGCAATCCGGACGATGGGACTGCTTGGTGGAATCTTCTCATATGCGGTCGAGGCCGGGATTATCGAGCACAATCCAACGCACGGCCTTCGCAAGCCGAAATACCAGGTTCGAGACCGCCGGCTCAGCGAAGCCGAATACCGGATTCTCGGCAACATTCTTCGAGAGGCACAGCGAAGCGATCACTACAGGATACACGCCGAAATCCTCAGGCTGATCGCGCTGACGGGCTGTCGGCGCGGCGAAATCGTCAACCTCAAATGGAGCGCCGTCGATCTTGACGGAAGTTGCTTGCGGTTGGCCGACAGCAAGGAGGGTGCCTCGGTTCGCCCTGTCGGATTACCTGTGGTGGAATATCTGGAACGGGAACGACTGCAGAGAACCGGAACCTGCGTCTTTCCCGGCCAGGGCATCGACAACGCGGTCGGAAATTTCCCGCAGAGTTGGAAGAAGCTGTTCAAGGACACCGCGCTCTGGGATGTCACGCCTCACGTGCTGCGGCATAGTTTCGCGAGCATAGCCAATGATCTGGGGTTCACCGAAATCACGATCGCTGCGCTGATTGGGCATGCAAAAGGGTCGGTCACCAGCAAGTACGTTCACACCCTCGATTCCACCTTGATCATGGCTGCGGACACTGTGTCTGGCTACGTGAGGGCCTTACTTGAAGGGGTAGAGTTTAGGCGAAACACCTACACGCTGGATCGGCAATCCCGGCAGAGCGCTATCGATCAAATGCTGACTGAATCGAGGCCGAGCGTTTAGTTCAACTCCAACTCTCATCGGATCGCCACGTCACGAGTTGCCCATGTCCGAAGACCACGCGTCCGCCGCCATTAGGAAACCCGGGTTAAGATCAGCAAAATCATTGGAATGCCGAGAGACGAGCCGCTGATCGAGGCTAAGGAGATCGATATCGATAAGCTGGTGCGCTGTACCCCCGTGCAGTAACCGCAGCACCTCCGACAACGCTAACGCCGCCGCGATCGAGCCCACGAACGGCGCGCCGACGGCCTTGCCGGCAAGCAGCGTCATGCCGCAGCGATCGAGCACACCGTCGGTAAGAAGCTTGGCATAGGCCGGACGGTCCTCGACCATTTCGCCTTGGCGCGCCTGCTTCCAGATATCGGCGGCAGCACGCCGTCCCGGTAAGACATGAAGCCGCATGGTACGGAAATCGCGGTGCCCGCGTCCAAGACCAGCTTCAACGATAAGATCGAACCCAACCTGGTCCAGGGCCCGCCGGCCTGCGCCATTGTCGAGCCCGCAGAGCGCGACTGCCGGCTCATCCGCCTGCCGCTTGAAATCCGCAGTGAACAGGCGCTCCTGAAGAGAGGTCGCAAAGCCGCGCCGCTCCGTCCACATCGCCATCGCCCGTGTCTTCTTCTCACCCACCATGGTGGCATCGGTCAGAATCGAGGTGCTCTCCGTCGAGTCGGTGATGACGTCGATGTCCTGCAGGACCAGCGCCACCTTGGCGGGATCCCGATAGGGCAACAGGCCGAGGCCCCACAGATATGCCTGGCCCAGATGGCCAAGACCGATCAGCCACAGACGCGATGGCAGATAGGTCAGCGCCGGCTCGCTTTCGTCAGCCTGCAACCAGTCGATTTCCACGTCAGGACGCCATAGCGAAAGCCCCACTGCCCGACGTCCGGCCGCAGGCATACCGCCATTCACAAAAAGGAACGCCTCGTTGACGGCCAATCCCGCCGCAAGCATTCCGCTTAGCGGCATGGCACTCCCTCCGTCAGCCTCCAGCTCTGAATGGATCGGCAGGATGCCGCCCCTCCAGCCCGCCACAATCGTGCGCACGCAGAAGCCTTTGCGCCGCTCGCGCGCACCACCGCCGATCACAATCGTAGGCGCATCGGAGACTGTCTCGCCAAGCACCCCGCCCAGCGCCTGAACCGCCTCGGCCAACGTCCGCCCGAACGGCATGGCCAGCTTCAACGGCGCCTCAAGGGGTCCGGTGATTGTCACACCGCCAAGGAACACCCGCCGGCCAAGGGCGACGGTCGTCAACAGTGCGGCCTGCTGCACCGGATCGGCGGTGGCGGCGCCATCGATCTCTACGGTCAATCGGTAACCTCGAAAAAGCGCTTCTGCCTCGGCAATGCTCGCGGCAACCCCGCTGTCGATGGCGTGCTTGACCAAGCGATGAAGGGCGTCTGGCGAAGTCTGCGCGGTCATGGCTTGTCACTCCTCTAGAACAGACTGATGTGAAAGAATTGGCGGCGCCCGGACGGCTGCACTACGTCCCACTGCTTGCGGCCCAGATAGCGATAGATGCCGATGTCGTGCCGGGGCAGACGGCCAGTCGCGAAACGCGGCAGGATCAGCGCGATATGGCCGGCGCGCGAGATCATGGGGTGATCGCGGTCCGAATCGCTCTGACCGCATCCGCCCGGATGCACGTGAATATCGGCCACAACGGCCAGGCCACTTGATTTGCAGATCGCCCAGAGGTCGCTGAAGTAGCGCCCGTCGAACCGGACGATGCCGCTGTCGAGGGCGTGCGGATCGAGATCATCGTAGAGCACAAAGTCGACGATCCTGGCGCTGCCCCCTTCGCGATGGCCGAGCAGGAACGCTCCGCTCTCGCGGCTGCGGTGGCGACCGCGTTCCCGCAGCTTGGTCTTCAAACGGCGCCACAGGTACCACGAGCAGGACAGCTCATGCCGCGGAGCGAAGAGGCGGCGCATAGTCTCGGGACTGAAGAAGTTCATGGACGAGCTCCAGGTACTGGACGATCCCCTCGGCGGGGCGCCAGATCTTCGACGGCATCTCACGACGCCAGTTGTCGTGACCGGCGAGGCTCTCGCGATCACAGGGCATGTAGAGGGCGGCGCCGTTCTTCCAGTCGGTGCGGAAAACTGCCGACACGCGCTCGCCCTGACCGCGCGGCCAGAGATCGAATGCGAGGACCTTGTCAGACTTCATGTCCCAGGGCCCGCCCGTCGGCGCCACCTGCGGGTAACCAGCACAGTTCAGGCGAAGCACATATTCCCGACCGTCCTTGGCGACCACGCCAAAGAAGGCGAAGGGCCAAGCCATGCTGATCAGCCGCCAGCGCCCCTCCGCCTGACCGAGGCGGAACGCGGCCTTCGCCGCGTCCGCCTCGAAGGCGCGCTGGTCAGGGCCGATCACGCGACACCCCCGGCCGCGCCGTTGACCCGCTCGTCGGGGACGAGATCGAAGGCCAAGCTGCAGACCTTGCCGTCGGTCAGCGAGCCGATGTGCGTCCCAGGCGCCGGCCTGTCATGCGTACCCGCGATCTGCAGCACGTGCTCGCCGGCCTCCTCCTCGGACATGCCGAACTTCTTTTCGGCAGCCCAGCGCTTCACCCGCGCAACCGTCGCGCTCGGCGGAAAGCGGCGCTCCACCGTTTCGCCGTTGAACATCACCGTCACCTCGACATGGCGGCAGCGGTGGAAATGGACCTTCAGCCCTTTGGCGGTTGCCCGTTCCTTCACGAGGACGCCCTCGTCGATCGGCTCGTCCTCGTCCTCGATGAACAGCAGCGCATCGGCCGGGATTTGGTGCTTCTCGGCGAGGCGGGTCTTGAGGGTGGCGAAGGTCGCGTCGGGCTCGAGCTCGATATGCGCGATCTCGCCGACATCCTCGCCCTGATAGAAAAGGTCAATGGACTTCATCGTTTTGCACTCCGCGGGATCGAAGCGCGAGGCAGGATTGCCCGGCTTCGTCCCTTACCGGCTTGATCGCCAGCGGAGCAGCAACCCGGAAAGGCTAGCCGCCAGAATTCAGTCGAGCTGAAGCGACCCGTTCGGTGCCGAAGGGCATATGAAGAAGTGAGGGCACCGGGGGCAGGTCACCGCGTCCACCTCCGGCGGAAACTCGCCGGAAGCGATGCCGCCCAACATACTGTCGCTCTTCTTCTGACGGTTTCCGAGCTTGGTCGGGCTGATCACGACGGGCTCATGCGTCTCGTCGGTTAAATGAAGCGCCTGAACAACCGCGCCGCTACCAAACTGCCTGCGGGCCGCAAGGTGGTAAAGAGTGTATTCCAGCCGATCATACTCATCGCTCCGCTTGTAGCCCGTGCGAACCCGCCGAATAACGACGGTGCCATCGGGCAGCTCGGCCAGTTCATTAGGCTCGACCAGCACACGCCCGTTTGGAAAGTCGATGGCAAGGGGTTCAGCGTCGCGGAATCGATGTCCAGCCCCGGCATTGAGCAGCGCCGCAATCAGACGGGAAGCGAGCTTGCGGTAGTCGGCAGCGAAGGCGTGATCTGCCGGCCCGCGCGCCCTCCAGATTTCCTCGAAGGCGGCCTCAGCTTCGTGCAGCTCGGGATCGCCGCTGCGGCGGGTATCTGCGAGCCAGCGCAGCAAGTCGTAGAGGCAATCGTGCGTGCGGGAAAACGCCGTCGGCTTGCGTGCGCCGCCAAGGCCCAGAACGTGCGTATAGAAGAAGCGGCGCGGACACTTCTCGTACGAACCCAGACGATTGTCTGTCACCGCCCAGTCCGGTGGCCAGGTGATCGTGATCGGTTGCGGCTCCGGCACACCCGGCGGAAGCGCCAGCCTGGGCGGATCTGGAATCTCTCGGACCATACCGGGAGGGAGCCACTTGAGAAACGGCGACGGCGAGCGCCCGTTTCCGTTTCGTTGTTTTCGCGCGTGATAAAGACGAAGGTGCGTCCGGGCACGCGAGAGAGCGACGAAAAACAGACACTCCTCCTCGTCACTATGGGAACGCTTCGCTTCGTCTGCCGGCGAAATATCACCGAGACCCTCGATCATACCCTCGGGTGGCGGACAACGCTGGCCGCGGTTGGAACTCGGGAAACTCGCCACCGTCAAGCCCGGCACATGCACGACCTCGAATTCGAGGCCTTTGCTGCCATGCACCGTCATAAGCCGAACTGCGTCTAGATGCAGCGCCGAAGCCGGGACTTGCCGCAGATCGCGCTCTTCGGCCAGCAAGACCAACTGACGTACCCGATCAAGCGTGCGTTGGATCGGAATCCCCCTCCCCACCGGACTCTGATCGCGCACAAAGTTCAAGAACTGCCAGACCGCCACAGCGCGCATGCGCTCTGTGACTGACGCCGCATTACCCAATTGCTTGGCCATATCCGTACGATCGAGAAGAAAGACGGCGAGAAACTCCCAGGCGTTGGCGCTCGAGCTGATGCCCTTGAGATCCGCCGCGAGGCGTTCGATGCCTTCGCGTCCCGAAGTAGACAAGCCTGGCGCCGTCGCCGCAGCCGCGAGACCCGTCAGGGCTGGCTTCTCAAGCGACCGCAGATATCGGCTCACGCAATGCACATCCTGCAGCGACAGATCGTATCGCGGCATCGCGCCGACGCGCACCAGCGCGTCGCCGAAAGGATCAACGGCGAGGCTAAGCAGCGCCAGCAAGTCGCGGACCTCTTCGCGCTCAAACAGGCTGCCAAGGTGCAGTACAGGAATACCGCGCGCCTCAAGCGCCGACGCGATTTCGTTCAGCCTGCCATTGGTTCGGCACAGAACAGCCTGGTCTCGGAGCTGCACACCCCCCGTCTCAAGCTCGCGAATGCTCGCCGCGACGCCCTCGGCTTCGTAATCCAGCGTCTCGAAGCTTCGAATCTCTGGACGACCTGGACCTTTTCCGCGGTCAGCCTCCAGTTTCAGCTTCAGCATGCCCTCAGAAGCACCCATATGCGGCGCGACTGCGACGAAGCTGTCCACGATCTGCTCGGTCGAACGATAGTTGACACCGAGCTGATCGATCACGGCCTCATTGTAGTCGGACGTGAAGCGGACCATGTTTTCGGAAGAAGCGCCTCGAAAGCGATAGATCGATTGTCGCGCATCGCCGACGACCCAGAGCCGTTCCCCATCGCCCGCTACCATCTTCAGCAGGCGAGCGCTTGCCCGATTCACGTCCTGATATTCATCGACAAGCACGTGCCGGTGGCGGAATTGCACACCGATACGCACCGCCTCATCCTCTTTCAGCAGACGCGCTGGGCGCATAATGAGGTCGCCGAAGTCGACGCCGCCATGTCGACGTAGCGCGGCTTCATAAAGATCGTAAATATCTGCGATCTCAAGGCACTTGGCGGCCGCGATCCGCGCATCCTCATCAAGAGCGTCCGCTTTCGCCCGCATCGCGTTCGCGAGCTCTCGGTATCGTTCGGGCCCGACCATTTCATCCTTGGCGCGCGAGACCGCACCGACAATGTCGCGCAGTACCATCGCCGGATCCCAGAGGTTCCGGTAATGAACCAGCGGCAGTATCGGCAAAATGTCCTCGAGGACTTCGATCGCGTCGCTGCGGTCAAATAGCGACGGATTTGGCGTGAGTTGAAGCCTGTCGTGATAGCGCCTCACAAGATCGAGGCCGAACGCGTGAAAAGTTCCGATCCAAAGCTTTGGCGCAGCCTCAGGCGCAGCCGCCGTCAATCGCTCCGATAATTCGCCGGCAGCGCGATTGGAGAATGTCAGGATGAGGATCGCTGCCGGATCGATGCCCTCAGCCAACAGCGAAAGCACGCGCTTCACCAGCGTTCTCGTCTTGCCGGTCCCCGGTCCAGCTTGCAACTGAAAGGGCTTGGCACGCTGCTCGGCAGCGCGATCCTGGGATGGATCGGGCTTGCGGGTGGATGAAGGTTGGGGCGCGGGTTCCGCTTCAATTACCATCGGCGGCAGCAGCAACGCGTCGAACAGCTGCTGCCGAACCAGCGCTACGGGCAGTTTCGTCCGCTCGCAGATTGCTACGGCCGCCCGATCTTGTTCGAGGTGCAACGCGCGCGCAAAGGCACGCGGCAGCACGAGTTCGCGCGCATACACATTGGCCTGTAATTCGCGACGCTCACGGGCGCCATAATCCTCAACGCGCTGGAGACCGACCGGCGCCGTTTCCATGCTCCGCGACGGATCGATATCGGATTTGCTGCACGTCGCAGAGCCAGCATGGAGTTCGGAATGCCCGAGCTCGTGCGCGACGAGGAGCGCGCGAGTAACCGGGTCACCGTCCTCCTCGCAGCAGATCGTTCCACCCTGATCATCGTATAGCGCTCTCGCGCCTTTCAATGCTGGATCATCTTTGGGCAGCCATACGAGATCCAGATCGCGCCGCGCCACGGCCGCTTGAACAAGCGCAAGTGGATCGAACGGGTCCTCCCGCTCCGAGAGCAACTCGTCATGAAGTGCAGCGGCCCTGGAACGGATTGGTTCGAAGGGGTCCACGTGATCAGAGCTCCAACAAGAACTTCTGCTGAGCCTCACTCAGACCCGAGCTTCTCACCGACTCTTCGAAGCTTTGCTGTATGCCGGTAGCAGGCTTGCCTTCGGCCTTGAAAAACTGCCCTGTCGGCGCTGCCTGCCGAGCGGCGAAATGGGCCACCACTACATCAAGGGGCGCCTTCAGCTCCTCTGCCACCCGAGACTGAAACCCTGGTGTCATGGTAGCTGGGTCAATTTGTCGGTCACGCAGCTTACCAACGAAAACTGCATTCGCGTGCAGGCGCGCGGCGAAAGCACGGTATTCGCTCCGCTGCAAAGCTGAGAAAGGATTTGGGGCATCGGCGATGCTCACACGGGTGCTTTTCACCCGGGCCGCATCCGTCGCTACAGCGTGCAGCCGGTTCTGGAAATGGCTCATCGCGCGGCTGACAGCCGGGCTGACTACGGTCGGGTCAATAGCCGCCTCGGCAGCTTCGACGGCGCGACCACCACGCAGTGCGTCAACCGCGATTGCGATCGCGAAATCCGTCAGTTCCTGCCCAAACTGGGGATACCGGCGAACAATGTCATCCAGCAGCCTTGCGTCCGGCACGTCCTGGGCCGTGGACAGAACATAGAAGGCTTCCCGCAATGCGCGCGGGGTCGCGTCGGTGGTCTGGCTCATAATTCCTCCTTAAAACGGGAAAGCTTCGCAGCCGCCCGCGTGAGGCGGTTGCGAATTGTTCGTCCCGTGCAGTTGCACCGTGTCGCGGCCGTTTCCTCGTCTGGATCCTCGGACTCTTCCTTGTACCCGAGGACATGAACGAGGATGACGGCTTCGCGCTCATCGGCCGGCAAAGCTTCGATCGCTTTCATGAACGGCTCCCGGAAAACATCCCATTCCTGCGTCGGCAGAACCCTGAAGCTTTCCGAAACCCTGGCGAAAGCGTCTTCGTAAGCGCCTGGCTCGCCTGCGCCTTCTGATGGCGGCAGGTTGACCATGGCGATGCTGCGTTTGCGCCGCCGCGCATCCCGGCGAACCGCATCGATGCGTAGCGCCCTGAACGCCTTGTTGAACCGGCACTCGTAAAAGTCGAGCTCGTCAGGGAAGTCGCCCGTCCCGTCTGCCACGAAAAGGTCCGTCAGGTTTTCCAGGATCTCCTGGCGAAGGCTCGCGGCGTCCGGCACACCACCGTCCGGGACCTTAACCAGCAGATTCGCTTCGCATCGTCCCAGCAAGACCGGCAAAACGGCACTAATCAGTTGTTGGTCACCAGCCCGCCGCCCTTCTCGGACGAGATGGACAAAACTCTCCGAGCACAGATAGCCAGGATCGTTGCAATCGGTAATCAAGAGGCGAGCCTGCAGATCGGACCTTGACAGGCGGACGGCCCTATCGATCTGAGCCTCGACCGCCAGCGGACGCTCATACAAAGCGCCGTCCGATTCGGTATTCGTCAACGGTCGGGCCATTTCACCCCCTTTCGCGGCGCTGCGGCGTTTCGCGAGCGAACGTTTGTGACGCTCATCCCCTTGATCGCGCCAAGACGGGAAACCCGGAAAGGGCCTTCAAGATATTTTTGACTCGCCCCGCCGATTCCGCCTTTCGGCGACGCGATCACGCGCAAAGGAAGTAGCCGGAGGTGGTCGGTCTCGAGTGTCCCAATCCCTTCTCTCGTTAGACTGGCACGAACGCAATAAAATCTCTGCAGTTTTATGCTTTAGGCAAGGAACTGCCACGTATTGATCGACCCGATACTCTCTGTTCGTGTTTGCGACGCTCTGCTTTTCTCAGCTCGGGCGGGTGTCGATGATGCGGCCTTACGTCGAAGCGATGGTCGTCGATGGCGCATGATATCCGCAATATCGGCGCCTCGGTGCGCGCCTGGTCTGTCCGCCATGCCCAAAAGCTACGACCTAACTCGTATCCGCTCACGATGGCGTCCAAGCCTGCCGCGATGGCCATTCGTTAAGGCAATTGGCGAACTCCAGCGCAGTTCCTCGCGCGCTTGTTCACTCAGGTCAGGCGAGAATTCCGGTTTCCCATCATCATCGAAGGTCACGAGCGCGCGGTCGAATGCGGCGTCCCAAAGCGCCGACAAGAGCAAGCCGTTATGCACGTCGAGCCGCTCGGCGTCGCTTTCGCACTCGCTCCAGGGAATGATGTGCGAGGCACGCAGCAGGGCAGTATCGGATATTCCGGTGAGCGGGCAGCGGCCCTGCCAATAGTCCATTAGGCGCGCGCGAAAGATGTCCTGCCCGATCCTCTGCACGACCAATCGCTCGGCCTCCGTTGTGCGGGGCATATCCGCGATGCGCCGCTCGAACTCCCGCAGCGGTGCATCGGGCAAGCTGGTACCCAGCTCATAGACGCGATGCAGCACTGCATAGAGAACACCGAGCGTGTCGAAGGCAAAGCGGGCGCGACCAGGACCGGAAACATCGGCTACGGGAAAGTTCAGCTCCTGTATGACTCCGGGATGGTCAAGCGCGAGGAACCATGAGCCAGCCGGAGCTTCGGCAGCCAGCCAGATCGTTCCCTGCGCAGTCGTCGACTGGAACGCCGCCCACCCATCGGTCTCACCAAGCCGCCGCCGAAAGCCATGCTGCTCAGCGGCCTTGCTGCACTCGGTTGAGACAATGAAGGATTGAGGGCTTTCGATCATTCCATATCAATCCTCAAAGGTCACACCTCAACAGCCGCTCACTGCCAGGCGCTCCGCGCAAAACCTCACGACGCCAAGGCGCTTTGTTGAAGTCCTGCGGCGGTTTGGTTGTCGTTGTGATCACATATTGAAAAGTTCCGCCCGCCAGTTCTTCTTCGAGTACTCGCAAAAGCCGGAAATGCTCATAATAGATCGTTTGTCCCAAATCGGCCTCGCGCGGACTGTCATGGATCAGAAACGCGGGAATGCGCGTTCGACCTTCTATACTCAGGCAAAGGCAAGCCAGATCGAAGGCAAGAACTTTCAAAGACTGAATTGCGGCTGTTCGCCTGTCGCCCCCGGCTTCCACGCTAATCTCAAGGCCTTTGCCGGTCAGACGCACAATACCCTTGGCGTCGTCCCCGAGCAGGCGCCGAATGATGGCTGAGAATTTCTGCGATATCGTACCGATTGCCCTTGCCTGCTTATCCTCGAACCCCCGAAGCTGTTCGCGGACGCGTTGCAGATCCTCATCCAGCTTTCTGATCGCAGACTCTGCATACGCAAGTTCATCGACCAGTTCTGCGGAACGCTGAACATCTTCAACATGCGGGTTGCAGTGCGCCAGCTTGTGTTTCGAGCGTCAGCAGCCTTTTCAAGGCGATCCACGCGTTCTTCCGCCTGCTGAGCCTTCTGGCGGGCCAAAGCGATTTCGGGCTTTAGGGCAGCGATCTCAGCCTTAAAGCTCGCTATCGCTTGTTGCTGGGCATCGACTTCCTGACGTTTTGCTTCCCATCGAGCACGACACTGCGCTTGATCAGGCAATTTTTGAGACAGCTTGCAGCCTTCCGCGAGCGCTGTGTCGATTGGCACCTCGCAGATGGGGCAGATCGGACTAGCCGCAGATTGAGCGGCTGCCGAAAGTCCCGGGATTTCACTGCTAATCTGTGTGAGTAGCTTTTCTTCAAGGGGCAATTTCGCATCGAGCCCGGCTGCCTTCAGTTCAGCGTCGCGCAATGCAGTGCGAGCATTCTGAGAGGTGCGCCGAGCTTCATCGAGTTCGGCGCGAACTCCTGATGGAAGCTTCGCAGCAGCCGCGAGCTTCCCCGCCGCAACCGACTTCAGCGAATCCAAAAGAAGCGGCATGTCCGGCAGCGATGCATCGCTAAGACCGAGATCGCGAACGAGGCGTTCGACGCGCCGCCCTTGATCCCATTCGAGAAACGACCTTTGCCGTTTTGCTTGATCGAGCTGGCTTGCAAGGTCCTGCTCCTGGCGCCGTGCGGCTTGCTCTTCTTCCGTTATAGCGTTCAGAAACGCCCGCATCGCGAGCAGACGAGGCCCCTTGGCATCACCACTTGCGGGTTGCGGCGCATCCGATCCTGATGCCGACGAGCGCCAGTCGAGGACGTCGTCGAAACGGCATTCCTGATCGCGCGCCGCCCACGCGAGAGCAACCGGCCAGGCCCGCTGTCCAGCCGAAAGTCTCGCCAATTGGGAAGTCCCTTCGCCGAGGATCTTGGCCTCGATTGCGTCGATGAGCGGCTCTATGCTGGTCGACGTGCCCTCCATTTTCGCAACAACATCAAGGTTACCGCCCTCAATCGCGAAGTGCTTGCGGCCAATGCCGAGTGGTCTCGTTACCGCCCAGCACACTCCGTCAAGCATCACTTCAGCGCCGACGACGCCGTTCAGAAATGTCGTGGAGATGGCATCGCGCTGGACCTCATCGGCAAAGCGGGACTCGCCGAGGCAATAGCGAAGCAAACGGCAGAACAGCGTCTTCCCGCTGCCATGGCCGATTGCCCGCACGCTCCACTCCGGATCGTCATCTCCGTCAGGCGACCAGATGATGTTGAGCCCGGGCCGCAACTCGATGTCTCGAATGACCTCGCTGTCCGGCTCTTTCCAGATTTTCAGCCGCCGCACCCAAAGCCTCGGCTCCGTGAGGTCTTTCGGGACCTCAACGCTTAGTGGCGGAACCGGAAAGAGATCATCCTGCTGCGGCATTCGCGATCCAGTCCCGAACCTCGTCGGGGGCAGCGTTCATGGTTGCGTCGATGTCCAGGTTTCGCAGTGCGTTGATGACGAACCCGGCGCGCCCTTCTGGCCAGCCCGCCGTGTCAAAGGCATCTAGACCTGTGCCCGGCGCCCAGGTTCCGGCTGCAAGGTCCTCGATCAGTCGGTCATTGCCACGATGGTTCGTGATGGCGGCATTCCATCCCGGCGTAGTTCGGGCGGCGAAGCCGACGACATTCCCGGAGTGCGGCTCTGCCTCCTGGCCCACCAACCGTCGCCATTGGGTCTGATCCTTAGGCGGAAGAAGGGGCGTCAAAAGGTGGGGTTCAAGCATGATCGCCGCGGTCAGACGGACGGTGCGGATTGGCGTTGGACCATCCAACGCTTTCAGAATTGCCGCGAGTGCCGCCGACGGATCGTGCTGCGGAGACGGCGCCGCGCGAGCCCAAGCAGCGTCGGGAAGTTGCTCAAGCGGCGGAAGCTGGATCGGCTGCTGCACGATTGCAGAAGTAGCGTCTGCCATGCCAAGAGCGGCAAACGTTCCGTTTTGCTCCATGCGGTCCCAGGATTCGAGGACGAGGCGGCGGGTGCGGTACTCGCCGTGTTGGCGGATTTCCCTTTCCTTCAGGACGCGGAAAGTTTCCGAGGGGTAGTCGGGGCCTTTCACGTCGGCGGGGTCGAGGATGTAGCGCAGCTCGTCGCGGGTCAGGCCGTAGGCGCGGGCGTAGAAGGCGTCGAGCTCGGCGCGGAGGACCGCGCGGCGGTCCTCGTCCCAGGCGAAGGGCGGGCCGTCATGGCCCAGATCGCGTGCGAACGGGGCGAGGCTGTGCGACGTGTAGGTGAGTTCCAGCACCTTCGGGGTGACGAAGGCGAGGCGGGGTTCGGTGTAGAAGTCTGGGTTCAAAAATGGAAATTGTCGCAGGAAAAAGTAGGCTAAATTTGTGCCGCCAACCTTTTGTCTGGCCACGAAGTCGAGAACCAAAGTGTTGAAATTTCCCAAAAGACAGGCGTGCTCTCGAACGCCAGACTCCGTGAAGATCAATGGCATCTTGTGATTGGCTGCACTGGCAGCGAATGTAGTGGCAATCACAGTTCTTTCGTTAGTGGCGTTTGTAATATCACGCCAACCCATCAACCAGGACCGCTTCCATTCCTTGGTTGCTAGGCGTGCCTGCACTTCGTTTGCAGGAACCCAATATCGCGGAGTGATCTCGAATTTAGGGTCTGCTAGGGCCTCATTCCCAGGCGAAGGAATTTCTCGATAATCTGCATCGCCTTTAACTTTTGCTAGCGCAAAGTCACCACGCCGATGGTCGAATTGATGAACCATCTTTCCTTCGTAGAGAGGCACATATCGCCTTGGGCCTCGAGGCCCACCGCCCTCAAGAGCTAGATCATTATTGCTGCTACCCTCGACAGGCATAACGGATTGCGCAGGTCGGACTCCTTCTGCCACCCAGTCAATGCCGTCGCGGTGGTACCCAGCCGCCTCCAATTCGGCAGCGCTCCGAAATATTCCACTGTCGTTAGACATGTGAAACATAGTCATGAAGTTGGCGCCCCAAGGATTTCCTTGCCGCCCTTCGCTCTCATTGATCAGTACCGGAACATGTGAATATATTTTGGCGGTCAATTCGGCGTCCCAACGCGAGCGAAACACTGGAGCAGTGCGGGTATTTGGATTAATTGCGGCGATTTGCTCTGGTGAGAGGGAGAAGTTTCGCTCAATCTCGGCCAATTGGGCTGGCTGTGTGAGAAAAAACGCAAACTGCGCTGCCGTTTCGCGACTTCCAAGTGTAAGCAGACAAAATTTCACGCGGAAATAAACACCGGGGAAAATGCGCTCTCGGTTTTCGAAATCTACCAGCTTTGCTAGACGCTGCGTTTCTACCAAGTGTGCGAAAAAAGGGGCTGTTGTGGCATCGGTTGCAATGCCAGTGGGCACGATCACTCCGGCACGTCCACGGCCCCCCGAAAGCATCGAAAATAGCTCGGCAAATAAGGCGTACGTGTTCACATCACCTGTACCAGTTAGCGGGAAACGCCCTCCATCCGCTCCGTCCACTCGAACGAATGTTGAAGTTGCCTCACTGAGGTGCTTCTCAGCCTCAAACTCCTCGAAAAGCCTGCGCTGTGGTGTGCCTGGGTCCGCGTTGCGCAAAGACTTGATCAGCCGGTCACGAACCGCTTTGTTGGTTGCGGTAGCGATCTCCGTATCGCGTGCGGCAAAAAATTCTTTCTCCTGAAGTTTGATCCGCTCCCACGGCGGGTTGCCCAGCACCACATCAAACCCGCCGCGCTGCATCACATCCGGGAATTCCAACGGCCAGTGAAAGGCGCGGGCACGGCGGGCGGCATTGGGCTCGTCCACCATCCCCTGCCGCATCTTGCCCTGATTGAGGGCCATCCAAAGCTCCTCGGTCGTCGGCACGGTGCGGGCCGAGGCCCCCGCCGGTGCGCCCCCCACCTTTGGCAGCAGGAAGGCCGCGACATAAAGGTTCGCAGCCGCCGTCGCCCGGACAAAGGCCTGGCCCTTACGTAGCTCGTTGAACCGCGCGGCCTTGGCCCCGATCTGCTCCACCGTATCCTCGGGCAGGTCTCGGAAGCCCGAGAAATCCAGCGCCAGCGGCTTCATCTCGGGCATGGCGACCTGGCCAGTGCCGAAGTCGAACCCGCCCTGGCCCTTCTTCGTGTCCCTGTTCGCCTGCAAATAGTATCTCGCGGCGTCGTTGTCGTCGCCGGTCAGCGGCTTGTAGGCGGCGTCGGGGATGCCATCCTCCAGCACCTTGAGGTCGAACACTCCGAGCAGCGCATCGCCGCAGCGGATCTGCGCGTCGAAGAAGCCGAGAGGAAGGCCGGGGTCCACCGTCTCGATCCACAGCGCGACCTTTGTCAGCTCCACCGCCATCGGGTTGCGGTCCACCCCGTGCAGGCAGGACCGCGCGACATCGCGCAGGGCATGGCGGAAATCGGCGAGCGCGGGCGTGCCCTCGGCCCGGTGCCGCGCCAGCCGCGTGGCGATGCGGCGGGCGGCGGCCAGAAGGAAGTGGCCGGAACCGCAGGCGGGGTCGATGACCGAGAGCTTCAGGAGTGCGCGGGTCGGATCATCCGATTCGGCCTCGGTCTTGTCCAGCACAGGGTCTAGCGCGGTGTCGAGCAGCGCCTGAACGAGGCTGTCGGGCGTGTAGTAGGAGCCCGTGGTCTTGCGTTGATTGCCCTTCTGCTCGGCGGCATCCGATGCGAAAACCAGCGTCCGCCCTTCATCGCCCAGTTGGGGCTGAAGTTCGAGGAGAGATTCATAAACCGATCCCAGCTCCTCCGTCTCCATCGCCCGCCAGTTGACGGGGACCATGCCGGTTTTGTCGGAAAGCCAGGAGAGGCGGTAGAGCGCCTCCATGAAGGCGCGGTTCCGCAGGCGGGCGGTTTCAAGGTGGGGCAGCTTGTCTGTGGAGAAGAGGCCGCCAAGTGCCGGAAGCGCCAATGCCTCTTGCCCATTGGCCAGCGCGTGGAAGACGATTTTGACGCCTTCATAGCGGTCGTGGTGCTTGTCCCATGAGGCGACGCGGTAAGATTGAGCGCGCAGGGCAGTGAGGCTGTAGCCTTCAGCATACAGCTTGCGGGCGTCGGGCTTGCCCTTTTCGGGGTGCAGTAGGTTCCGATCCTCGGCCACCATCAGGAAGATCAGGCGATAGACGAGGCGGAGGAGCTCGTTGAACCATTCGGTCAGGTTGACCTCGCCCGATTTC
>NZ_JALHBS010000068.1 GCF_024195285.1 Aurantimonas marianensis | reverse complement strand
AGCCGGGTGGCGAGGTCAGGGTTGGCTTCGAGGAAACCGGAGCCTAGACCCTCGAGCGCGATCTGGACCTGGACGGCCAAGCGGTCGCGGGCGACTTCGCCTTCCTTGGACCCGGCATCGCGCCAGCGTTCCAGCGCGCAGTCGGTGGCGGGGGCGCCCGCGACACCAAAGCGGGTGCGGTGGATCAGAAGCCAGAGAACGGCAAAGGAGGCGGCGTCCTCGTGGGTGACGATCTGGGCGAGGTCGGCCTCGATATAGGCGGGGCGGGTCAGCGATGCGTTGTCGCGCATCAAGCGGATGAGGGTACCGTTGGTCACAAGCCCCCAAAGCGTCTCGTCATGTTCGTTCAGGTGGTCCTGAAGCGCGAAGGCGGGGGAGCGTGTCCGGTCGGTCGAGAGGGTCGCGCTGCGCCGGTCGAGTTTTTCGTCGGCGGGGGGTACGACCACGATGGGGACCCGACCGCCCCCGATGAAGGACAGGGCTCCATCTGCAGGAGCGAGGTCGTCGAAGCCGAAGGTTTCTTGCAGGAAGGCCCGGATGAAGCGGCGGGTTGCTTGGACCGAGGGGGTCTCCAACTTCGCGAAGGCATCGAAATGTGACTGGCCGACGCGGAAGGCGGTCGAGATCTCCTCGCGGATCGTCAGCCCCTTGCGGATCCGATAGTCCTCTTCCGACTGCTCGGAGGCCTGTCTCCGGTCGACGCTTGCGATCGTGGCCGGCGCGATGAGGTTGCCTTCGAGAGTGAGCGAAGGCCAAGCCGATATGTCTGTGACGGGCTTGCGCGCCATGGCTCAGGCCTCGCCCGGCACGAGGACGAACAGCCCGATCACGTCCGGCGGCAGCACGGCCTCAACAGTGACGCGCGAGGCAGAGCCTGCCGCGGCGCGGAGCCGGGCGTGGTCCTGCATGAGTTCGTTCGCGCGCGACCGGACGAATTTGGCGATCGGTCCTGAAAGCAGGCCGGGCAGATCCTCCTTTGCGTTCGCGATGAACCTGTCGCGGGCGATCGACGCCAGATCGGCCGTGGCAGGTGTATTCAGCAGTTCTTGGGCGGCCTCGCCAGTCGCCACGATCCGACCGCCCTGTATTGCAACGAGGGCCGCCTCCTCCGCCAGGAGCAACTGTTCCTTACGGGCATGAACGGTCAGCTTGAAACGTATCCTGAGAAGAGCGACACGGGTCATCTGCTGCACGGCGGCGGTCGGCCAGGCGCCGACCCGGCCGATGCCGAGATTGGACAGGGACTCCGGATCGAGCGAGGCCTCCATCAGCGCCTCCGCCAGCGTCGCCGTTAAGGGATGCGTCCGGGTCAGCAGCGCTGTCCCCGATGGCGCTGGCTCGGACGTAGCCAGACGCACCGATCCGCTCAGGCCATTCCCCTTCAGACGCTCGCGCAGGCCAGCGTCAAGTTCATCGACATGAGCGAGAAGCAGGGATTTCCGGGGCTCCAACGGCACGCCGAAGCGCGCCATCGCCCTTTCGATGAAAAGCCTGGCATCCGCTGGGGAGCCAAGCAGCGTCCGCACCTTTTCCCATTCCGGGGCGACCTCCTGCGGCTTCATCGCGTTCTGGGCGAAACGCGCACGGGACTTCTTCTCGTTCTCGGAGGCGTCGCGCCAACGCGCCTCCATGACCTTGACGCCGTCGCCGAGGCGCAGGTCGAGCGTAAGCTGGCGGGGGGCGCCACGGCGCAACATTACCGACGCCATCAGCGCGTCCGTTACAGGCCCGCGTTCATCGGGGAGCGGTACGGTAACGCCGGTCGCCTTCCGGATCTCCTCGGCCTTGCGAAGAATGACATCGAGTACGGCGCCGTCGATGGCGCTGTCCGGCGAGAACATCATGATCGATCGGACGAGCTCCGCCGGTTGACCGAAGCGATCGACTCGTCCTTCGCGCTGCTGATGGCGGGTCGGGTTCCACGACAGATCGTAGTGCACCACCGTATCGAAGAGCTGCTGAAGGTTAATCCCTTCAGACAAGCAGTCGGTGGCGACGAGGATGCGTTGGACCTGCTTTTCCTCGTCCGCAGGCGCCATGTCGGCCACGCGGTCGCGGCGCTCGTCGGGAGTCAGAACACCAGTCACGGATTCGACGATCAGCTTGGGGAAGGCCTTGCGCAAACCATCGCGGACATGCTCCGCCGTCGCCAGATAGCGACAGAAGACGACGGGGTTGACGCCCTTCTTGACGAGCGGCGTCAGCGCATCGACCAACGCAGTGAGCTTGGGATCGGGTTTGCCAACGAGTTCCTCGACATGCTTCACCAGAGCAAGCAGCGCCGGATCGGCATCGAAGGTCGTACTCGGTTCGATGTCGACGGCGTCCTCGTCGTCTCCGTCCTCATCATAGATCTGCGGTTCGAGACGGTCGCTCTCGCTAGACATCCGGTTGCGCAGGGAGCTCAAGGCCGCGGCTGCCGAAGAGCCAACACAACGCATCAAAGCCAACGTGCCCCAGAAGGCGAGCCGCCGTTCCCGCTGACCGGTTCCTGCTCGGGAGACGATGCCGAGACAGTAGTCGAGCACGGCTTCATGGAACTCGAGATGGGCCGGAGAAAGGCGATAGGGGAATTCCGTCGTCTCATGCTTCGGGAAGGCGCGATCTTCATCCCAATCCCCCGAGACGAGATCGATCCGGCGCCGCTGCACGAAGTGGCGTGCGAGCCGCTCCCGGTAGCGGGCATCCTCGAAGTTCATCGACGTGAATGACGGCTCGACCAGGGAGAGAAGTCGCCCAAAAGCTTCTTCATCCCCGGAATGCGGCGTCGCGGTCAGGAGGATCATCCGCCGTTCCGGATCCCGAGCCAGTCCTGATAGGAGCTCGAAGCGTTGCTGCCGGCCCTTGTGCGTGCCCACACAGGCATGCGCCTCGTCGACAACAACGAGATCCGGGCAGGCGCGTGCGAAGCCCTCTCGGCGCTTTTCGGCCTTGATGTAGTCGAGGCTGACGACCGTGAATGGGTAGGCATCGAACAAGGTCTGCGCGAGGGGCAGGCCGCGCTCCAGCCGGCTCGCCGTGCCGGACGTGACCGCGACGGCTTCGATCCCGAAGCGCGCCTTGAGCTCGCCCACCCATTGCTCGACGAGATGCGGCGGGCAGAGCACCGAGAACGCCTCCGCCTCGCCTCGGTCCATCAGCTCGCGCAAGATCAGACCGGCCTCGATCGTCTTGCCGATGCCGACATCGTCCGCGATGAGCAGGCGCGGCACTTGCAAGCGAAGCGCCATCAGCAAGGGAACAAGCTGATAGGTCCGGGGTTCGAAGGCGAGCTGCGCGGCGGACCGGAAGGGGCCTGCCCCTCGCCGCAACGTCAGACGCATCGCATCCGCAAGCAGCGCGGCCTTCGCCTGGACAGTCGTCGCGGCGTCGGCGGGAAGGTCGAACCGGGCCGGCTCGACCGGGAGTATCTCAAGCTCCGGGTCGAGGATCACCGTATCGTTCTCGCTGCCCGAGAGCGGGCGAAGCGCCAGAATGCCGCCTTGCGGCGACGGCAACGCGACCCACTCCCGGCCGCGGGCACGGACCAGATCTCCGGGGGAAAAATTCACCGTCATTAGATCATCCCCCCAACATCGAGATCATCGCGTCGGGAACGCCCACGGTGACAGTTTCCGGCAACTCGAACAGCGTCCAGCCCTTGGCTTCAGCTTCCTCGCGCGTTGCCTCGGCCAGTGGGGCAACGCAAGCGGCGACGAAGTGACTGCGCCAGGCAAATCTCATCTCCTGCCCGGAGAAACTGACGGTAGAGGCGTCGGGAGACGGAAGCCCCACATCCCTGAAGGCGCTCAACCATCCCCCGCCTTCGGTCGACCGGTTCGCCGCTGCAGTGAGCAGCACCTGCCCCCGCGCCAGATCGATCAGCATCTGTTTGGCTTCATCGCTCGTTCGGTCGATCAGTTCGTGATCGGGTTGGTTGAAATAGGATAGCAGGCAGCGATAGCACCCGCGAACGCAGGCCTCTCCTTCGTGACTGACAAGCAGATTGGCATCGCCTGCTGCGATCGCCTCGTCGACCTTCTCGAAATGCATGAGGATCAGCGCTTCTCGAGCGACCGTGCCGAGGGCGAGAGGATCCTCGACCAGTCTGCTCAGAACCCCGGCGCCGCCCTCTGTGGCTTCGTAAGCCAAAATGGCACGGCGATTGTCGCGGGCGGGCAATGGTTCGCCGAGGATCTCGCCTTCTTCCAGCTGGAAGACAACTTCAATACCCCTCATGAGGGCATGCTGGACCGTCGCGATCGTTTCGGCTGCATACGCCGCGGGCTCACTGAAACGAAAGAGGAGCGCGTTCTTGCGATCACGGACGATCGGGACGATGCGAACCGGCCTGACGACATCCGGTGGCACATCGACGTCCGGATCTTCGTCTTCGGACTTGGTCCAGTAGCCGCTGCGCGGATCGATGTAGAAACCGAACACAGTTTGGTTCGCGCGTCGCTTCAACCCCTTGTTGATCCGGCTGATTTCGGCGCTATTGGCGTATTGCAGGGAGAGAATCGAGGTGTCTTCGCAGCGGAAATCAGCCTCGGTGATCTGAACCCGACCGTCCCGTGTTGGCCAGGAGAAGACGGTCTGAATGTCGAAGCCCTGCCGGACGCGCTCCTCGTCGTTTGCCGTGATCCGGTCGGCGGGCGCAGCTTCGACATTGTCTATCCTGAGCGTCCGCTGCACTGGCCCCTCGCCCGCCATAGGCGAATTGCAGGCGTGACAGCGCTCCACTTCACCGTCATGACAGGCGCCGCAGTTCGAGCAGATGAAAATGTCCCTGGTGGCGAGCTCTGATCCGTCTCCCGTTCTGACCTCGGGTGGCAACTTTGCCTTCATGACCCTGTAGGCGCGGCCCTCGTGATAGATCAGGCTGCGCGGGCCGAATTCCGAGATGGCCAGAAAGCGCGCGCGCTGGAGGAATGAGCCTGTTTTTCCCTCTCCAGGGATGAAGGCGTAGAGCGGCAGCCGGGGGAAATTGTATCCCGGCAGGAACCCCTCCGTCGCGAGATAGCGGTAGGAATAAAAGTCCGAGCCGTTGGAGGCCTTGCCGTGTTCGAGAATGGTGATCTGGTCGCTCGCCTGCATCTGCGCGGCCTTGATTCGCCGGCGGTCGGCACCCGACAGGCCGGTGATCTCGGAGCGGGTATTGGCCTCCATCAGCTGCGTTCGAGCGGAATTGTAAAGCTCACGCCAACGATCGAAGGACCGGTCGAATGCCTGCGGTGCGCGCTGGACGACGTCGGAGACAAACTCGTCCGGCTCACCCATCCAGACCGGTTTCGGGCCATCCACTGACGCGAGTATCTGGTCGAGGACGCGTTTCATCGGGGAATGCGCCGTGCTCACCAGCCCCGGCCGGTTGATGACATCGCGGATCTCCTGCTTAAGCGGGTAATCCGGCTGCTTCAGATCGAGAATCTCGGGGATGTCTGGCGACAGGGCGACCTTAGCTTCGGCAAGCCAGATGGCGTGCAGATGCGAGCGCACGAGCTCTTCATTGGTGATGTCGAGCGCCGGCGGACGAACCACGCCCGCCACCATGTCGTTGCGCCGCTCGAAGAAATACTGGTCGTGAGGAGATTGGGCGGCGCAATAAGTCACGATGACAGCAGCCTGTCCGGAGCGACCGGCGCGCCCCGCCCGCTGTGCATAATTTGCCGGCGTCGGTGGCACGTTGCGCAGATACACGGCGTTCAGCGCCGAGATATCGACGCCGAGCTCCATCGTGGGTGAACAGAACAGAGCGGGCAGAAATTGCTCCGACTCTCCTGCTGCCTTGAGATCGGTTGCATTCTCCGCGAGATTTTCCCGATCGTCCTTCTCAAAGCGGAAGCGCCACTCTCGCCATTCACGCTGTCTCTGTGACACCTGAGCCGTATGTTCGCGGCCTTCGAGGCCCCAATAGCTGCTATGACCCACTTTCAGATCGGCAGCGATCGCATTGTAGAGATCATGAAAGTAGCGGTTTCCTTGCGCGGTCCCCGTTCGGACGGCTTCGCCCGGAATGACGCGCACCGCCGAGGGTGACAGACGCCAACCCTGCAGGTCCGCCTCTATGTCGACGCGCGACACCAGTCCTTCGCGGGCCAGAAGCTCCATCAGACCCGTCATCACCGTGAGGTAGTCCGTCTTGCCGAGCTTGGTTCCGATGACGCTCTTGCGATTGAGGAGGCGCCCAATACGGGAATTGTGGCCGGCGCGGATGATTGTCTGTTCCTCACGCAGCCCCACCCGGTCCTTACCCGGAGCTTGCAGAAACAGTGTCGTGCGGCTTCTCGGCGTCTCCTTTGCATCGATTGCCCAGGGGACACGCAGGAGATTTCGCGACTTTTGCGCCACGGTATCGAGCACGGTCAAATCGAGCGCTTCGGTCCCGACCGCCAGACCTTCGAGCATCGCACCGAGGAGCTGTTTGAACATCGCCTTGCGTTCTGCGGCATCGAGCGTTGCGAGATCCGGCAGGATGGCTGCGAGGCGCTCAGTATCTTCCGCGATGTCATCAAGCCCAATAAACGCAACATCGACGAGCTTGAGGACCGACAGGCTCGGATTGGTGTAGCGCCAACCCCGGCGCAGATCGGTCCAGAGCCGATGGGCCAGAACCCTGGCGAGGGAGCGTTGGGCGTCTTCGCGGACCACGGCGCCTGCCTCGGAATCCAACATCCAGTGGATCCGCGCGTCCTTGTTGCCCGCAGTGAACCCAAGCGCCTTCACAACCCGCAGGCCGAATTCGTCCTCGGTCATGCCATCTTCGCCGGCATCCAGAACGGCTCGCAGGATCGCGCCGCGCAGGAGGCTGACGAACAGAAAGTCATTGAAGTGGCCCGCCTGGAGTGCGGCATCCTGCCGGTTGTCCGTGAAACCGAGCAGCTTGCGTTTCTCTTTGGGAACACCGCTGTTGCTCCCGTTCATCCATTCCAGTGCGGTCGAGACGAGAAGTGTCGTGGCCGAGCTTCGGCCCTCGCCCGACAGGCCCGCGAGTTTGCTGCGTTCCCGCATGCTGGGATGCGGTTGGTCCAGGCAGCATGGGCAGAAGCCAAACTTGCCCGGTATGAACCAGAAGCTCTTCCCCGATGAATCGTAGCGCCCGTCCGGGGCCACTGTGACCATCTGGGGAACTCTGCGTTTCCTGTTTGCCCGAAGCCGCTCGACGCCGTTGCGCTCCTCCCGCCAATCCTCAGGATACGTTTCGATCTCGCCCGTGAAGGCATAGTCTGGATCGCCATCGCCCGTGGTGGTCAGATAGCCGGCAATATCGCCTTCTTCGTCGTCGAGTGGCGTATCATCAATGTTCCTGGGCAGAAACGCGATGCCCTCGGCATCCTCGGTCTTCGTGACGACGTGGGCCTCATGCCCACAGTCCCGGCAAAAGCGGGTTGGATACAGGCGATGTCCCGGCGCGCTTGGGTCTTCGAGTTGCCCTTCGAACAGGACGTTTCTGGGCCGTTCGGTCAGCGTGGTGAAAATCTCTCCCGCGCCAGAGATGAACTGATGGAGCTTGAACGCCAGGAATGCGCCCGTCCCGAAACCGCCCCGCTCCGTTTCCGGCAGGCTGGCACGGGTCAGGAAGGTCTCAAGGCCACTTCGGCAGATTTCACGATCGACACCGCTGTCCTTTGACAGCAGGGAAACAGCCTCTTCGAGGGGAATGGGCTTCTTGCGCTTGAGTTCCTGTGCGTCCTCGAGGCCGATCGCCAGTTCGGTCCATACCGCCAAAGGGTGCCTTTTCAACACCTCATCCGTCAGCACGTCAGGAAGCGCGGACGTCAGAATCTGCGCGAGCTTTGGCCGCACATCGCCGAGCTTCAGCAGATCGTCCGTTGCACGTTGCAAGGACTCATCGACGACGGATTCGGGCCCAATAGGGGTTCCGAACAGTCGCGATGCAACATCCGCCACCGCCTGCGCGCGGTTGATATCGGATCCCTCGCTCGCCATGGTGGCCGAAGTGCCGATGCAGATGGGTGCCTTGTCCAGTGCGCAGCGGTTGCGCAGTCGACGGACAAGGATAGCGACATCTGCGCCCTGCCGGCCGCGATAAGTGTGCAGCTCGTCGAGGACGATGAAATCCAGACCGTTTGCGTTCTCTATGACCTTGGTGTCGAGGCTGTCCTGCCGAGTCAGAAGCAGCTCAGCCATCATGAAGTTGGTCAGCAGAATGTCCGGCGGATTGTCTGCGATCCGCTGACGCTCCTCCTGACTTTCCTGGCCGGTGTAGCGCCGCACTACCGGCTTCAGATCTTCGGGCAGGCCGGACTTGTAAATGAAATCCTCGATCCCCTTGAGCTGGCTGTTGGCCAGTGCGTTCATCGGATAGACGATGATGGCGCTGGTCCTGCGCGGCTTCCCGGCTTTCCGTGCGCGGACGATCGCATCGACTACCGGCACGAAGAAGCAAAGAGACTTGCCCGAGCCGGTTCCGGTCGTGACGACATAACTCTGCCCGGCCCGGGCTTTTGCAATGGACTGCGCCTGGTGGCGATGAAGCCGCAGAGGCGTTTCATCGAAGCGGAATATCCTGCCGGTCGCTTCGTCGAGATCACCCGAAGTGACCAGATCATCGACGGTCTGGCCCTCAAGATATCGAGGATTCAGAGACAGTAGAGCATCCGGCCAGAAGCGCCCTGCATCGTACTGACGGCCGATCTCTGATTTCAGGTCTTCAGATCGAATGGTGCTGAACGACCGCGAGAACCGGGCGTAGGAATCGATAAGGCGATGGTCGAATTCGAATGCCTTCATTGTCAGTTCAGCCCCCAATACTTCTTAGTATGCCATAATTGCTATCACGGCGGCCCCGACAAATGAATTTCCACAAGGGCGCAAGGACTAGCTTGGATGTGGCTCGCCGCAGTGGATGGAATTCTGTTCCTAAGTCGCTCGGCGCTCCCGCTGCATGTCCGCGCTGCCCCATGGCGCTCACCCCCACAAACTCGACATCGGTGCCGCCGCCAGCCGGTCACCGAACGGCACGACATCCGTGCTGTCATAAAGGACGGCACCGAAGGCGAAGCGATCCCCGCAGGCCTCAGCCAGCGCCCGGAGTCCGGCGAAATCACCGGACTTCACTGTGGCGCTCGCCTTGACCTCGAGACCTGCGATCATCCCGTCATCGCGCTCCAGCACGATGTCCACTTCGCGCATGTCCCGATCCCGGAAGTGGTGAGGCGTCAGCCGCAGGTCTGAGGCCGTCATCAGCTTCAGCACTTCCGAGAACACGAAGCTTTCAAGCAGCGCGCCGAACGTTCCGCGATCAGCCTTGACCCTGTCGAACGTCAGACCTCGCGCACTGGCCAGCAGGCCGGAATCGAGGAAATGCAGCTTCGGTGTCTTCACGATGCGCTTCAGCGCGTTGGTGAACCAGGGCTGCAATGTCGCGATCAGAAACACCTGTTCGAGCAGTCCGACATAACGCTGCCCGGTCTTGTGGCTGACATTGATGCCGGCCCCGAGCTGTGAGTAGTTGACCAGCTGGCCGGAGTGCTCTGCGAGGAGCCGCACGAATTTCGGAAGCTCGGTCAGCTTCTCTACGTCCGCGATGTCCCGCAGATCGCGCGTGAGGATCGAGGTGAGGTAGGATCGCGCCCAGTCCTGCCGCCGCCGCTCGCTTTCGCGGGCGATCGCTTCGGGAAAGCCGCCGAGCAGGGCGAGTTGGACGAGATCGTCGCCGACGGTCGCTTTGGGCTGATTTTTCAGCTTTCCCTCAAAGAGGCGCTCCAGAAAGCTGGGCATCCGGCCTTCGATCTCTGCCCTCGCCAGCGGCAGCATCTGGAGGGTCTCCATCCGGCCGGCGAGACTGTCGGCGATCCGCGGCAGGGTCAGTACATTCGCCGAGCCCGTGAGGAGAAACCGGCCCGGACGATAATCCTCGTCGACCGTCTTCTTGATCGCCAGCAGCAGGTCGGGAGCGCGCTGAATCTCGTCGATGATGGCCCGGTCGAGGCCTCGGATGAAACCGGCCGGATCGGACTGGGCAGCCTCGAGGACGGTCTGATCGTCGAGCGTGATATAGTCTCGACCGGCTTCCCCCATCTTCTTGACGAGCGTGGTCTTGCCGGCCCTACGCGGTCCTACGATCAGCACAACGGGCGTATCCGAAAGGGCTTCCTCCGCCCGCCGCTCTACAAACCGACTGAACATCTCATCCCCGAATCCCCGGACAATTGGAACTATCCCCTTCGGCTGATTGGAAGTAAACATCCCGCTAATTGGTAGCCAGTAATTCGCGATCTGGAAAGCCCAGGAGGGGAAGGCCTTCCCCTGCGGCCGAGCCTGTAGTCTCGCCCGACCCCTTCTGCGGGGACACCCCGCAACGCCCCGAGAGTAAGAGTGCGGACCGGTTTGCCGTGACGGGTTGGAAGCCGAGGGAGAGGCCCTTGGCGCCCGTCGCGGAGAACCGCGATGTCCAGACACAAGCGAAACACCGGCGCCAGGCACGACCGGACCAATCTCTATTCCGAGATCACCGACAAGATCATCGCCGAGCTTGAAGCCGGCCGCGTGCCCTGGGTCCAGCCCTGGGGCACAGCGGCGGCGAAGGCGCCGCTCGCCATGCCGAAGAATGCTTCGACCTCCCGGCCTTATTCGGGGATCAATGTGCTGCTCCTGTGGGGCGCGGTGATCAAGCACGGCTTTTCCGGCCAGAGCTGGCTCACCTTCCGCCAGGCGCTGTCGCTCGGCGGCAATGTCCGCAAGGGCGAGCGCGGCACGACCGTCGTCTATGCCGACCGCTTCGTGCCGGAAGACGAGAAGCGCCGCGCCGCCGAAACCGGCGAGGACGCACAGGCGATCCCGTTCCTGAAGCGCTTCACGGTCTTCAACACCGACCAGTGCGAAAACCTGCCCGAAGACGTGGCGACGGCCGCGCCGCCGGTTCCGGAGGGCCTGATAGAACCCGCCGTGGAGGCGCTGATCGAGGCGACCGGCATCGACTTTCGCATCGGCGGCAACCGGGCCTTCTATGTGCCGGCCCACGACTATGTGCAGGTGCCGCCGCCGCAGGCCTATTTCGAGCCGATCGACTGGCACCGTACGGCCCTGCACGAGTTCGGCCATGCGAGTGGTCATACCTCGCGTCTCGGCCGGGATTTCAGCAGCTCGTTCGGCTCGAAGAAATATGCATTCGAGGAGCTGATCGCCGAGATCAACGCCGCGTTCTGTTGCGCCTCGCTCGGCATCACCCCGACTGTCCGGCACGCCGACTATATCGGCTCCTGGCTCGAAGTGCTGCGCGAGGACAACCGCGCGATCGTCCGTGCCGCATCCCAAGCGAGCAAGGCGGCCGACTGGTTCTTAGCGTTCGCGCCTGACGACGCGGACCTGGCGATCGAAGCCGCGCGCTCTTGCGACAGGAGGGTGGCATGATCCTGCTGACCGACGACCTGCGAGATCGGCTGCTCGCCAATGGGCGACAGCGCGACGTCGACCATGTGCCGGTGGTGAAGTTCAGCAATCCCGTCGGCGCCGGTACCTGGCTCATCTCCGAGATGGAACCCGACGGCGATATGTTGTTCGGCCTCGCCGATCTTGGCTTCGGATGCCCCGAACTGGGCTCTTGCAGCCTCGCCGAGCTTTCCTTGGTGCGCCTGCCATTCGGTCTGGGCATCGAGCGGGATGTCCTTTTCGAGGGCTCGTATCCGCTGTCTGTCTATACCGAGGCGGCGCTGCAGGCGGGCAGCATCGTGGAGAGCGAACGCCTGCTCAAGGTCGCCGCAGCGTCCCTGCGGCGCGGGAGATGATCCTTCCCACCTCATCGGCCTGGTCCTCTCGCTTCCGTCTCCGGACAGGAGAGTGAGAGGGCTGCGCCCTTCTCCGTGACGGGTTGGAAGTCGAGAGAAAGGCTCTCGGCGCCCGTCGCCGGAGTACATCATCATGGCAACTGCCAGTCAGAAGATCACCCTCAGCGCCTCGCGCGACATCCCCTTCAACAAGCTGGTGCTCAGCCAGTCCAACGTCCGGCGGGTCAAGGCCGGCGTCTCGATCGAGGAACTGGCCGAGGACATCGCCCGCCGCGGCCTCCTGCAGAGCCTCTACGTCCGTCCTGTCGTCGACGACGACGGCAACGAGACCGGCATCTTCGAGATTCCAGCCGGCGGCCGGCGCTACCGGGCGCTCGAACTCCTCGCCAAGAAGAAGCGCCTCGCCAGGACTGCGCTCGTGCCCTGCATCGTGCGCGAAGGGGACAGCGACATCTCGGCGGAGGAGGATTCGCTGGTCGAGAATGTCCAGCGCGCGGCGCTGCATCCGCTCGACCAGTTCCGCGCCTTCCAGACCTTGCGCGAGCAGGGCCAGACCGAGGAGGAAATCGCCGCGCGCTTCTTCGTCTCCGTCAACATCGTCAAGCAGCGGCTCAAGCTCGTCACCGTGTCGGAGAAGCTCCTCGACATCTATGCCGAAGATGGGATGACGCTCGAGCAGCTCATGGCCTTCACCGTTTCGGCCGACCATGCGCGACAGGAACAGGTCTGGGAGTCGATTCAGCATAGCTGGTCGAAGGAACCCTACCAGATCCGCCGTATGCTGACGGAAAACACCGTGCGCGCCGCCGACCGACGCGTGCGCTTCGTCACCATCGAGGTCTATGAGGAAGCCGGCGGCACCGTCATGCGCGACCTGTTCCAGGACGATGACGGCGGCTGGGTCGAGAACATGCCGCTGCTGGAGCGTCTCGTCGCCGACAAGCTCAAGGCCGAGGCGGAGACCATCGCCGGCGAAGGCTGGAAGTGGATCGAGGTCGCCGCCGATTTCCCCTACGGCCATACGCAAGGCCTGCGACAGCTTGCCGGCACACCGGTCGATCTTACCGACGAGGAACGAGCGACGCGTGAGGCGCTGCGTGACGAATATGACCGTCTCGAATCCGAATATGCCGAAGCCGACGAATTGCCGGACGAGGTGGATGAACGGCTCTGTGAGATCGAGGTGGCACTCGTCGCGTTCGAGGACCGGCCGAAGCATTTCGATCCTGCCGAGATCGGCCGTGCCGGCGTGTTCGTCGGCATCGGTCATGATGGCCGCCTCAGCGTCGATCGCGGCTATGTCCGGCCCGACGACGAAGCCCCGGCGGGCGGCGACACCGGCGTTGGCGGCGATGACGGCCAAACGCCGGGCAGTGACGGTCAACGCACGGTCATTTCGGTCGGCGGCGAGCCTGAGCCGCAGGATGACGAGGACGATGTGGTCAAGCCGCTGCCCGAGCGGCTGGTGATCGAACTGACCGCACACCGCACCCTCGCGCTGCGCGACGCGCTGGCCAACAATCCGCACATCGCCATGACCGCGCTCCTCCACAAGCTTGTGCGCGATACCTTCCAGCACGTCTCCTCGCCGGGATGCCTCGAGGCCTCGGTTCGACATGTGTTCTTTCCCGTGCAGGCCGATGATCTGAAGGACAGTGCATCCGCCAAGTCCGTCGACGATCGGCAGGAGGCGTGGAAGGGCGATCTTCCCCTCGGCGACGATCGCGCGCTCTGGGAGAGGCTCGACGGTCTTGATGACGCAAGCCGCATGGCCCTCCTGGCCCATTGCGTCTCCTTCGGCGTCAATGCGCTCTACGAGAAGGCCAACCCTTACGGCGCCGGGCCGACCGTGCACGGTGTGCGGCAGCGCATCCACGAGGCGGACCGGCTGGCGCGCGCTACCGGTCTCGACATGGTGGAGATCGGCTGGCGTCCGACGGTCGACAACTATTTCGGCCGGGTGACGAAGCCGCGCATCCTCGAAGCCGTGCGCGAGGCGAAGGGCGAGGAAACCGCGCAGCTCATCGACCATCTGAAGAAGCCGGACATGGCCAAGGAAGCCGAGCGACTGCTCGCAGACAGCGGCTGGTTGCCCGAACCGCTTCGCCTTCCCGCGCTGGACGATGACGTGACCTCCGGGGCGAACAGTAGCGAATCCGAAACGCTGCCGGCCTTTCTCGCCGACGAGGAGGAGGTCGACGGCGAACCCGCCGACGAGCCCCAGCCCGTGGCCGCCGAATAAGCAGACGCGGGGCGGTCCCGCGCCGCCCCGCGTCCTTCACCATCAACCCGACAACGCCCGGTCTCCGCACCGGGCGTTTTTCGTTTCCGGAGGCCACCATGGCTGACTATTTCACACACTTCTCCTGCCTGCTCGATGTGCGCACACCCGATAACGCTGCCCGTGCGCTCGACATCTACAATGATCTCTGCGTGCAAGGTGCGTCGGAGGGTCCGCCTTCCGACGGCTTTCTCCTGTCGGTCGATCCCGCCCACGGAGGTTCGAAACTCTGGATGCAGGAAGACGGCACCGGCGACCCGCAGCGTGTCATCGACTTCGTCCTGCGCTGCGCCGACACCTTCGCGCTCACCGGCCGCTGGGGCTTTCAATGGGCGAGCACCTGCTCGCGTCCGCGCATCAATGCCTTCGGCGGCGGCGCCCATGTGCTCGACCTTGGCCGGCGGGACACCGTCACCTGGATCGGCACCCATGGCTGGCTCGACGATACGATCCGAGGAGGCCGGCCATGAGCATTCCCGATCATGCCCGCGCCAATTTCGAGACGCTCCTGCGCGCGGCAGCCGACGGCAATCTCGCCCTCATGGAGTGCATCGACGCCGCGACGGGCATACCGCGCTACGTCATCTGCGCCGTTGGTCGCGACGGCGAGGACTTCGTCTTTACGCCCTTCGGCCACCTCGTCGAGGGCAATCCCTACGAGGCCAATGTGCCGCCGGAGCAGTGAGAGGGAGAGGATGGCCGGGACGGGTTTGAGCCGGGACGGTCAAAGAGAGAGCGCCCCCTGGTTCGACCCGTTCCCGCTCTCCCGAGGTCTCCTCCATGACGCAAATGATCCCCGCCGCGGCGCGCACCGCCGCCACAAATCCGCTCGCCGATGTCAAACCGATATCGCACGCCGCCGATGCGGCCCGGACGCTTCTCGTTCATCTCGAACAGGGCCGCACAATCGATGCGCCGATCCTGAGGGACGCCATGGAGACCGCCTATGGCGGCTCCGACGCCGACGGCGCCTGGGACTGGAAGCTGGCCTATGACGCCTGCGAGGCGGCGACCATCCTGTTCCTGCGCAAATACGGCAAAGTGCTTTTGCGCAAAGCCGGCTCTCCGGCGGCGGCGATACCGCTGCTCGCGAAGATCACCGATCTTCTCCCGACCCATACCCGCCGCTCTGAAGAAGGTCAGGCCTTCCAGCAATTCTCGACGCCGATCCCACTCGGCTTTGTCGCCACCACTGCGGCCGCGATCACGCCGCAGGATGCCGTGCTGGAACCCTCGGCGGGCTCCGGATTACTCGCCATCCTCGCCGAGATCGCCGGTAGCAGACTCATTCTCAACGAGCTTGCCGAGGCGCGCGCAGATCTTCTCGCCTCCCTCTTTCCAGCCATCCCGGTCACCCGCTTCGATGCGGCGCAAATCGATGATCATCTGGACGCCGATGTCGTGCCCAGCGTCGTGCTGATGAACCCGCCATTCTCGGCAATGGCAAACGTGTCAGGCCGCATGGCCGACGCCGCCTATCGCCATGTCGCCTCGGCGCTGGCGCGCCTGGCGCCCGGCGGGCGTCTCGTCGCCATCACCGGCGCGGGCTTTGCCCCCGATGCCCCGAAATGGCGCGACGCGTTCGTCAGGCTGCAGGAACACGGCCACGTCGTCTTCACCGCAGCCATCGACGGCCGTGTCTATGCGCGGCACGGGACGACCATCGACACCCGGCTCACCGTCATCGACAAGCTGCCGGCGAACGATCCGAACGCGTTTTCGGCATCACCGGGTATCGCGCTTGATCCGGCCACGCTGCTTGGCTGGATCGAGGCGAACCTTCCACCGAGAGCGTCTGTCTCGCTGCCGACCATCGCGCCGCTTCGTCCTGCGGCCTCCGATCCGAACAATCGTTCGTCACGTCATGCGGGCGCGGTTGAACGGACCTCTACCATCGCCACACCGGCGGGCGAAGAACTCGCCTATGAGACCATCGAATGGAGCCCGCTCGAGGGCGCACGGCTCACAGATGCGCTTTATGAGGAATACGCGCTTCAGTCGATCCGTATTTCCGGTTCTCAGGTCCATCCGACCAAGCTGGTACAGTCGGCAGCCATGGCCTCGGTGGCACCGCCGACACCGAGTTATTACCCACATCTGCCGGCGGGTTTCGTCGAGACCGGCATCCTGTCGGACGCCCAGCTCGAAAGCGTCATCTATGCCGGCGAAGCTCATGGCCAGCATCTGGCCGGCGCCTGGGCGGTCGACGAAACCTTCGATGTCGTCACCGCCGCGGCGGACGATCAGGACGGTGCCGTTCGCTTCCGGCGCGGCTGGTTCCTGGGCGACGGCACCGGCGCGGGCAAGGGCCGCCAGGTCGCCGGCATCCTGCTCGACAACTGGCTCAAGGGACGCCGCCGCGCGGTCTGGGTCTCCAAATCCGACAAGCTGATCGAGGACGCGCAGCGCGACTGGTCGGCGCTCGGTCAGGAACGACTCCTCGTCACGCCACTGTCGCGTTTCCGCCAAGGCACACCGATCCACCTGCCGCAGGGCATCCTTTTTACCACCTACGCCACGCTGCGCTCCGACGAGCGCGGATCGAAGGTTTCGCGGGTCCAGCAGATCGTCGATTGGTTGGGAACAGACTTCGATGGAGTGATCATTTTCGACGAAAGCCACGCCATGCAGAACGCCGCCGGATCGAAGGGTGAGCGCGGCGACCAGGCTGCATCACAACAGGGTCGCGCCGGGCTTCGCCTGCAGCACGCACTGCCCGATGCGCGCGTCGTCTATGTCTCGGCGACCGGCGCCACCACGGTGCACAATCTCGCCTATGCCCAACGGCTAGGCCTGTGGGGCGGCGAGGACTTCCCCTTCGCCACCCGCGCCGAGTTTGTCGAGGCGATCGAGGATGGCGGGGTCGCGGCGATGGAGGTGCTGGCGCGCGACTTGAAGGCGCTCGGCCTCTATCAGGCCCGCTCGCTCTCCTATGAAGGCGTCGAATATGAACTGGTCGAACATCAGCTCACCGACGAGCAGCGGCGTATCTATGACGCCTATGCCGGCGCCTTCGCGATCATCCACAACAATCTCGACGCCGCCATGCAGGCCACCAATGTCACCGGCAGTGAAGGCACGCTGAATCGGCAGGCCAAGTCCGCCGCGCGTTCGGCCTTCGAGAGCGCCAAGCAGCGTTTCTTCAATCATCTCATCACGGCGATGAAGACGCCGTCGCTGATCGGCGCCATCGAGTCCGATCTCGCCGCCGGGCATGCGGCGGTCATCCAGATCGTCTCGACCGGCGAAGCGCTGATGGAGCGGCGCCTGGCCGAGATTCCGACCGAGGACTGGAACGACATCCAGGTCGACATCACGCCGCGCGAATATGTGCTCGACTATCTGGCGCATTCCTTCCCGGTGCAGCTCTACGAGCCCTTCACCGACAGCGAGGGCAATCTCTGCTCGCGGCCGGTGTTCCACGACGGCCAGCCCGTCGAAAGCCGTGAAGCCGTCGCCCGGCGCGACCGGCTGATCGAGAAGCTCGCCTCGCTGCCGCCGGTCCCCGGCGCGCTCGACCAGATCGTCCAGCGCTTCGGCACGGACATGGTGGCCGAGGTGACGGGCCGCTCGCGCCGCATCATCCGCAAAGGCGACCGTCTCGCCGTGGAAAGCCGCGCCGTCGCCGCCAGTCTCGCCGAGACTCAGGCCTTCATGGACGACGCCAAGCGCATCCTTATCTTCTCGGACGCGGGCGGCACAGGACGTTCCTATCACGCCGATCTCGCAGCGACGAACCGGCGGCTGCGCGTCCACTACCTGCTGGAGCCGGGCTGGAAAGCCGACGCCGCGATCCAGGGTCTCGGGCGCACCAACCGCACCAACCAGGCGCAGCCGCCGCTCTTCCGGCCCGTGGCGACCGACGTAAAGGCGGAGAAACGCTTCCTCTCCACCATCGCGCGGCGGCTCGACACGCTCGGCGCCATCACGCGCGGCCAGCGGCAGACCGGGGGTCAGGGTCTGTTCCGCGCGGAGGACAATCTCGAAAGCGCCTATGCGCGCGATGCGCTGCGCCGGCTCTATCTGCTGATCGTCGCCGGCAAGGTCGAGGGCTGCCCGCTCCAGACCTTCGAGCAATCGACCGGGCTCAGGCTCACCGACGCCAATGGCATCAAGGATGAGCTGCCGCCGATCACCACATTCCTGAACCGGCTGCTGGCGCTCACCATCGATCTGCAGAACATTCTGTTCTCGCGCTTCGAGCAAATCCTATCGGCCCGGATCGAGGGCGCGATCGCCAGCGGCACATATGATGTCGGCCTGGAAACCTTGCGGGCCGAGCGCTTCACCGTCACCGACCGGCAGGCCATCCACACGCATCCCGCGACCGGCGCGGTGACGACGTTGCTCACCATCGCCCAGCGCGAGCGCAACCGGCCGGTGATGCTCGACGCGGCGCTCGACCATCTCACCGATCCCCGCGCGGCGCTCCTCGTCAACGAACGCTCCCAACGAGCCGCGGTGCGCATCCCGACCACCAGCGTGATCGACGATGACGGCGCGGTCGAACGCCGCGTACGGCTGATCCGGCCGATGGAGGCGACCAATGTGCCTGTCGCCATGATGGGCGACACCCATTGGGTCGAAGCCGACCGCGCGGCATTCACGAAAGTCTGGGAGGCGGAAGTCGCGTCCGTGCCGGAGTTCACCGACAGCACCATTCACATGGTCGCGGGACTCCTGCTGCCGATCTGGAAGCGCTTGCCGAATGAGTCGACGCGGGTCTATCGGCTCCAGACCGATACGGGCGAGCGCGTCATCGGCCGCAAGGTCTCGCCGGCCTGGGCGGCAAACGCAACGACAACCGGCACGGCGGCGCTCTCCCCGGAAGAAGCCTTTGCGGCGCTGATGGACGGGCGGACGATTCTCGACCTCGCCGAAGGCCTGCAGCTTCGCCGCGCCCGTGTCATGGGCGCGAACCGGATCGAGCTCTCCGGCTTCACCGACACCATGCGCGACCGTCTCAAGACCTATGGCCTGTTCGGCGAGATCATCTCCTGGAAGCTGCGCCTGTTCGTGCCGACCGATGCATCCGGTCCTGCGATCTTCGCCAAGCTGCTGGAGCGGTTTCCGATCGAGCGCATCGCCGAGCGGGAGGTGGCATGATGGCTCGTGACGCTTCAGACTTGGCACACCGTCTCGGCCGTCAGGCCGAGGCAGTCTGCCGCGAATATCTCTCCAGCGGGCGGCGCGAGGGCCGCTACTGGATGGTCGGCGATGTCCGCAATACGCCGGGCCGCTCCATGTTCGTCCGGTTGATCGGCCCCGAATCCGGCAAGGGCGCGGCCGGCAAGTGGACCGACGCGGCCACCGGCGAGCATGGCGATCTCTTGGACGTCATTCGCGAGAGTTGCGGGCTGGTCGACTTCAGGGATGTCGCCGATGAGGCCCGGCGGTTTCTCAGTTTGCCAAATAGCGAACCGCAGCCCACACGCGATAGCGGCCGAAAGGCACCAGCGCCAACGGGTTCGCCACTCGCGGCGAAGCGCCTGTTCTCGATGGCGCAGCCGATCGCTGGCACACTCGCAGAATCGTATTTGCGCAAACGCGGCATCACGGTTCTGCACGGAGCCGGATCGCTCCGCTTCCATCCGCGCTGCTATTATCGGCCCGACGAGCATTCCCCGACCGAGACTTGGCCGGCGATGATCGCTTCCGTCACCGATCTCGCCGACCGGATCACCGGAGCGCACCGCACCTGGCTTTCCCTCGACGGCGGCGACAAGGCGCCAATCGACACGCCGAGGCGGGCAATGGGCGACCTTCTCGGCCATGCGGTCCGGTTCGGCGTGGCGCACGACGTGATAGCGGCGGGAGAAGGCATCGAGACGATCCTGTCATTGCGTTGTGTCCTGCCCCACATGCCGATGGTCGCCGCGCTTTCGGCCGCGCACCTTGCCGCTATCCTGTTCCCGGCGACACTGCGCAGGCTCTACATCGTCCGTGACGACGATCCGGCCGGTGACGGGGCGCGCGACAACCTGATCGAGCGGGCGAACGCCGCCGGGATCGAGGCGATCGTGCTGTCGCCGGTACTCGGGGACTTCAACGAGGATCTCCGCACCTTCGGCATCGGCACTCTCCGGGCAGCGGTCCGCCAGCAGCTCGCCCCGGAGGACGTCGCCCGTTTTCTTGTCCTGGCGGCATAGCCGGAAGGGGCAAGCGCGGGGCAGCGGCAGCCGTCGCCGCATCACACGAGGCTGCTCCCCTTGCGTCGGAGGGGACCGCGACCCGGCCTTCGAGAGGGCGATCGGCCGTCAAGCGGCCCGGACCGGCAATGGCTGCGCCCGGCTATTTTCCGGCGCGGCCTGCGGCCGCTTTCCATCGCGAAGCAAAATAGCCGGCCTTCGCCATCCTCCGCTGCCGCTTCGGCCCTCTCGCTTGCGCTCCGGGTGCAGGTCCGGACCGCCCGACGGCTTTCGTCGCCAGAAGGCCGCGAGGGTCGCGGTCAAACCAACGAAGGAGCATCCCATGGCGAGCGAACACGACGACGGCTTCGAGCCTCACCACGCCTCATCCCCCACCGATCATGTTCTCACCGAACTCCAGCTCTACGGATACCGCCCATTCCAGGACGAACCCGATCCGAGACCGCTCCCGGAGGGAAACATCGTCGCCGGGGCCATCGCCGACATCTTCGACGCCCTGATCGCGACCCTCGGCGACACCCGCCTCGAGCCTGACCTCGACGACCTTCTCTGGTCGACCGTCAATCTCTTCCATCGCGCCACCGGCCGAATCGAGCGCGAACTCGACGACAACGAGCAGGCGCAACGCCGCAGCCAGCGTGAACAGGACGGCTCGGAGGTCAAGTCGGTTGACCTGGAGCGCCTCACCGCAGAGGGGCAGACCCTGATCGAGCGCCGCAACGCATTCGAGCTGATGCGCGACCAGGCCGCCGAGCATTTCGAGCGCCACACCGGGTCATCTTGGCGGCCGCGTAGCGGATCGATGGTCAACCATCGCGCCATGACCTCAGCGATGATCGACAGCCGCGATTTCCTCGCCGCGAAGCGCCGGGCAGAGACCGAAGTGCTGCTGCCGGCGGGACCGAAGATCGCCTTTACCGGCGGGCTCGAGTTCAATGACCACCGCCTAATCTGGGCGAAACTCGATCAGGTCCATGCCAAGCACACCGACATGGTGCTGCTGCACGGCGGATCGCCCAAGGGTGCCGAGCGCATCGCTGCCAGCTGGGCCGACACCCGCAAGGTGCCGCAGGTCGCCTTCAAGCCCGACTGGACCCGCCACGCCAAGGCCGCGCCGTTCAAGCGCAACGACTCCATGCTCGCGGTGTTGCCGATCGGCGTGATGGTGTTCCCCGGCACCGGTATTCAGGACAATCTCGCCGACAAGGCCCGCAAGATGGGCATTCCGGTCTGGAAGTTCGGTGACGGCGGCGCGTGAGCGCCGCCCTCTAAAGCTGTCGATCCCACCGCTCCGTGATATCATCGTTCGCATGATCGGAAAGTTCAGTAGGCACGTTCTTCTCACCGGCGCTGGATGGTCGCGCAACTGGGGTGGCCAGCTCGCCAACGAGGTATGGTCATCGCTCGTTGGGCATCCGCGCATCCGCGCGAACGCCGGCCTACGTGACCTCCTCCTCGACGAAACGGCCTTTGAAGTCGCGCTCGGCAAAACGCACGTTGCGCCCTTCACGGCCGCTGACCGCGCGGAGATCGAGCAAGCGGTTTTGGACATTTTCGTTGCGATAGATCGTGAGATCGCGCGGCCAGACCATGAGCCGTGGATCAACATTTACAAGGTACAGGAACTGCTGTTCCGCTTCTTCGGACAGCGCAACGAGGGAAATAGTTCTGGATATCTCTTCACTCTGAATCAGGACCTCTTCTTCGAACGGCATCTCTACAACGAGCATGTCGCGGGTGCGCCCGGCGGGGTCCTGCCGGGTCTTGTTCCGAACCCCGGCCGGCGCTGGTTCTGGACAAATATCGGTGCTTACGATCCCACATTCATGATGCAACCAGCAGTCGACCCGAGAGTACAGGGACGGCTCGCCAACCAAATGAACGTCATCAAGCTATACGGATCGTTCAATTGGCGATCGCCTGACGGCGGCAACGCGATGGTAGTTGGAACCGAGAAGACAGCAGAGATTGCCTCGATGCCCCTGCTGAGCTGGTACGCCGACATCTTCAGAGCGGTCATCAACGCCGGCGATGTACGGCTGATGATCGCAGGCTATGGCTTCGCCGACGAGCATATAAACGCTGCCATTGCCGACGCAGTCGAACACCACAGGTTGTCGCTGTTCATTTGGAACACGACGTCGGATGTTAAGAGCTTGGTTCTGTCGTCGCCGCACGGTGCGCGTATCTGGCAGGGATTGATCAGCACCGCCACGCGGCCTTTGATCGAGGTTTTCCCGAGCAATCAGGCAGAAACTGAAGAGTATCGCCGCATCCGTGCGACCTTTTTCTCCTGATCCGCGCACGATTTTCCGGCATCCTAGAGCCTTGCCCGCCCAAATCCCGGATTCCAATGGGCCCGGCGATGGGCTAATCTGCACAGCGCGCCGCGGTGGTGGTGGAAGGCGCGTCCGTCAGATCTTTTCTCACGGAGACCACCGCCATGATCTTCTTTGGCATCTTCTTCAGCGTCGCGGCCATCGGCGTTCTCTGCTGGTTGCTGTTCACGCTTGCTATCTACGCGCTCCCAGCCTTCGCCGGAGTCACCGCCGGCATGTGGGCCTATGACAGTGGCGCCGGCTGGCCGGGCGGCATCGCGATCGGTCTGGTCGCGGCCGGGCTGATTTTCGGCGTCGGCCAACTGCTCCTTGCCTTCGCACGGCCGCTCTGGCTGCGCATCGTCATTGCGCTTGCCTTCGTCGCGCCTGCGGCGATCGCGGGCTATCACGCGACCCATGGCATCGTGAAGCACGCCATGCCGTCTGAGAACTGGCAGATCGCCTTTTCCGTCGTCGGTGCGATCGCGGTCGGCGTCACGGCATTCCTGCGGATCGCGCCGATGGCCGCACCCGAACCGGCCGGACGGGGCATGGCACGGGGCTGACACCGACACAGCCGTTGGAGCACTGGCCTGCAAGCCGGCATGGCTGCCATCCTCACCGCCGGAGATGGAAGAAACTGGCGGTCAGGCAGAGATCGCAATGTCAGGCCCGAAATAGCGTAAGGCACGTTGAAGCGGCGCTGGACAGGTAGCTGGTCCGCTGCACAGCCACTCGACGACGCAGGCGCGGATGGCGTTTCACGAGCCGAGGGTTGCGGGAAGCCCATCGCGGTTCTCGCCAGGACAGGTGCAACGTCGTCACCGGCAGCGACCCGTTGCCAGGGTTCCTACGGCTGCACGGGACCGCCACGTTCTCCCTTGATCTTTTTGTCGGGTCGACCGCTCCAAACGGCCTCTCCAATGGCCTGATCTGGCCGAAGACCGGCTGCGCCTCGATCGCCTATGCCGCAATGGCGCCGATCAACTTTCTTCCCCTGAGCGCTGCGCGCTCATTCCTCGCGAAACAAGAAAGTGGCTCGGGCGCCATCCTCCGCTGGCGCTGCGGCCCTAGCGGGTGCGGCGTCGATCGCCTCCGGCCCGTCGATCGCCATCGAGGCCGCAATGGTGCGGGCTCGGAGCTTCAAATCAAGGAGAACTGACATGGCGACCATCGGCACCTTCAAGAAGACCGGCAACGAATACACCGGCGAAATCGTCACCCTCAATGTGCAGGCCAACGTCCGCATCGTCCCGGAAACCAACCAGACCAGCGAGAACGCCCCCAGCCACCGCGTTCTGGTCGGCCGCGCCGAGATCGGCGCCGCCTGGTCCAAGCAGTCCAACGAGGGCCGCGACTATCTGGGCCTCAAGCTCGACGATCCGAGCTTCACCGCCCCGATCTACGCCAACCTCTTCGACGACGAGGACGGCGGTTTCAGCCTCATCTGGTCCCGTCCCACCCGCCGCCACGGCGACTGATGCGCCGCGACACCCCGCCCGGACGATTCGGGCGGGGCCTTTCGCCGTTCGTATCCGACCGAATCAGTCACAACGCCGATCGCTCAGAAGGATGCCAGCACAGCGTTTTGTGTCTGGTCCTTCACCGATAGAACGACTAGTATAGTCGTAGTTCTGGCATGTGCGTTCGTGTCGGTGGGAGGTGATCATGCATGATCACCGCCCGACAGACGCGGGCCGCACGCGCGTTGCTTGGTTGGACGCAGGAGACGCTCGCTGAAAAGGCCCTGGTATCCCTGACCGCGTTGAAGCGCCTCGAGTCCGAGAGCGGACTCAAGGTGTATGAGACGACGCGCGATCAGGTGCGCCGGGCGTTCGAGGCCAATGGCATCGTCTTCCTCAACTCCGACCAAGGAGAAGGGGTGATGTTCGTTCGTGCGAAAATCGACAGCCGAAAATAGCCCCGACATCCCATTCAGCGCCTCGGCGATGCCTGCCATCCATCACGCGATGCGCCATCGGTCTTCCCTCTGCCCGTGGAACGCCTGGTTACCAAAATGGGGTGCGGGCGGATATGGTGTGGCTCTGGGGGCTGGGGTGACGCAAGTACAATTCCTCGATGAACCACCGCAGAGCGCGGCGCTCACGGCCTATGACCGTGAGCATATGAAGCTCTACATGCGCCTGCTCGATGCGGCGACCGACGGCGCCGACTGGCGCGAGGCCGTCACGATCCTGTTCGGCCTCGATCCGGCTCGCGAGCCGGATCGCGCGCGCCATGTCCATGACACCCATCTCGCCCGCGCCCGCTGGATGACCGAGCATGGCTATCGCCTGCTCGTGCACGAGGGCCGTCCCCACTAGCCGGAATAGCGATGCCTCACCCGCATCGCCCGTTGCCACTTTCGGGGCTTCCGGCGGCCTCCGCAACCGGGAATGGTGCGCCTCCCGGTAGACAGCGCGCAGAGGACGCCCATGACCCCTGACATATCCCGGTGGCGGTCGACATCGACCTACGACTATCTCGACGATCTCGTATCGCCCGATCTCGGCTGGGAATGGCTGCGGCGCAATGGCGACTATCAGCGCGATTATGCCGAGACCAGGCGCCCGGCGTGCGATCTCCGGGAATTGACGAACCGGGTGCGGAAACGCTGGGGGTTGCAATTTCGTTGCCCGTCCATCGCTCAACGCGACCGAAATTCCCGTCTTCTGGTGCCCCGAGGACGACACCAGCACGGTGCTGCTGACGACCGCGCCTTCCATACTTCCCGCCGATAGCAATCTCTTCACCGTCGTTCAGGAAACCGCCGCCCGCTCCGACGAACAGGGCGTCCATTTCCTGCACGAACCCGGAGATAAGCAGGCTCTCCATCTCCTGCGGCTGGCAGGCGTTGCTGGCGGCCAACCCCTTGCCGCGCTGATCCCGCTCGATCTCGACGGCCTCGACCGGCTCGAAGCCGTCCAGCGTCTGCTTAAATCCCTGCTTGGCCGTGCTGTCCCGCCCGATGCCCGCCTGACCAAGCAGCAACGCCGGCGTGCCCGCCACATGCTGCAAGCGGTCGACGGGCGCATGAACGGCGCGACCTACCGCGAGATCGCGGGCGTCATTTACGGCGTGTCCCGCGTTGCATCCGATCCCTGGAAGTCCTCGGCGCTGCGCGACGCGACCATGGACCTTGTCAAGGACGCCTTCGCCATGATCGCCGGCGGCTATCGCGCGCTGCTACGTCATCGCCGCCGATCCTGACCCGATGTCGGCAGAGGGGGTGCGATTTTGGCATTCCCTTCTTCGCACTCCCCCCTCGCGGCTCTCCTTCGCCACCGTGGCCTGCGTCCGCCGCTCTTCGCCAGCGGCCTCAACCAACCCACGGAGGCCCGATCATGTCACCCAATCTCGCCGGCTTGCCGCCGCGCTTTCTCAGAACTCCCGAAGCCGCGCGTTTCCTCGGTCTCTCCGGCCGGACGCTGGAAAAGCACCGCACCTATGGAACCGGCCCGGCCTATCGCAAGCTCGGAGGCCGCGTCGTCTATGCGATCGAGGATCTCCAGGCCTGGGCCGATCGGGGCGCCGTCACCTCCACCTCCGACCCGCGTGGGTCTGTGCTGCCCGCCAAGCGCCATGAACCGATGCCGGCGGCCCACGCCAGCCGCACCCGTCGCTGAGACGTCCGATCATGAAGCGGCGTCGCCTCATCACCTCGACCAAGCGAGCCAGGCTCGATCCCTTCATCGTTGCGACCGGCGACGCCAGCCCGCGCGACCAGCGCGACCTCATGGAGCGGCCGTTCTTCTCGCTCGCCAAGGCCAAGCGCATCAGACCGATCCTCTATGAGGCCGGCGGCGTCCGCGTCGAGGTCTTCGCCGTGCCCGAGCACGGGATGGCGACCATCTGGGATGCCGATGTCCTCATCTGGGCCGCCTCGCAGATCGTCGAGGCCGAGAATCTGGGCTTCAAGACCTCCCGCTTCGTGCGCTTCACGCCCTATCAGCTCCTGACATCGATCGGCCGCAAAACTGGCCAGCGTGATTACAAGCTGATGAAGGGGGCGCTCACCCGCCTGCAATCGACCGTCATCCGCACCACCATCCGCCAGGGCGAACATTGGCGCCGCCACCAGTTCTCCTGGATCAACGAATGGGAGGAATGCGTCACGCGCGACGGCGGCGTCGAGGGCATGGAGTTCGTGCTGCCCGACTGGTTCTATCGCGGCGTCACCGACCGCTCGCTGGTGCTCACCATCGACCCGGCCTATTTCCGGCTGACGGGCGGCATCGAACGCTGGCTCTACCGCGTCGCGCGCAAGCACGCCGGCCGCCAGGCACGGGGCTGGATTTTCGAGTTCGCCCATCTCCACGAAAAGTCCGGCAGCCTCATGCGCGTCTCCGACTTCGCGCTCCAGCTCCGGCGCATCGTCCCGCGCCAACCGCTGCCCGGCTACCGCCTGCACATCGAGCGCAAAGGCCGGCGCGAGCTGCTGCGCATCCTGCCGGCGAAGTCCTCGACAGGACCTGTGGACAGCGCTGTGGACGCGGTCGGGACTTCGCACGCAAGCGGTATCGGGATTTCGCACGTAGGACCATCGGGATTTCGCACGCAGAGATCGCAGTTAAGTCTCTGGCCGGAAACGACGATTCCGGGCCTTAACTTAGAATCTAACAGAGAATCTAACTCTTATGTTGCGCGCAGCGATGTGGAAAACACCGTCGCTGCCGCCATCAACGGGCTCTTCCGAAAAACATCCGAAGCGCGGCCAACGGGCAGTGACACCGCTCACCCATCGCGACTCTCCCTCGGGCGCAAGCCGGGAGGGGGACGATGATCGTCGCGTTCCTCAACCAGAAGGGCGGCGTCGGTAAGACGACGTTGGCGCTCCATCTCGCGGGACAATGGGCACGGCAGGGAAGGCGCGTCACCCTGATCGACGCCGATCCGCAGGGCTCGGCGCTGGATTGGTCGCAGCAGAGGGCGCGCGAAGGCCTGCCACGCCTGTTCGGCGTCGTCGGCCTCGCGCGTGACACGCTGCATCGCGAGGCGCCGGAGCTGGCGCGGGACGCCGATCACATTGTCATCGACGGACCGCCCCGTTTCGCCTCGCTGATGCGCTCGGCGCTGCTCGCCGCTGATCTGGTGCTGATCCCGGTGCAACCGTCGCCCTTCGATGGTTGGGCTTCGGCCGAGATGCTGTCGCTCCTGCATGAAGCGCGCATCTATCGCCCGCAGCTTGCCGCCCGTTTCGTTCTCAACCGCTGCGGCGCGCGTACCGTCATCGCCCGCGAGACGGCCGAGACGCTCGCCGATCACGATCCGCCGGTGCTGTCGGCGCGGATCGGTCAGCGCGTCGCTTTCGCCGATACGGCGCAATCCGGGCGGCTCGTCTTCGAGATCGACGAGGACAGCCCGGCCGCGCGCGAGGGCGCTGCCCTTGGCGCCGAGGTGGGGAGGCTTGCGCCATGAGCGGGCGCGCTCCGAAACGCGGCTTCGCGTCACGCCCCGCCGATCCCGAGCGCTGGATCAAGGCGTCGGATGCACCGTCGGCGCGCGACGCGAGCGCCGCCGGCTTCACCGCCCGGCTGACGATCGACGTCACGCCCGAACTGCGCGGCCGGATCAAGATCGCGGCGTTCCGGCGCGGACAGACCGTCGCCGACATGCTCCGCGACCTGCTCGCCCGCGAATTCCCCGCAGACGAAGGAGACCCTTCATGACCGGCACCGCGCCCCCCCGCGTTGGCGGCGGCCCAGTGCCGTCCGCCAACAGCTCCGATGCGCTCACCCATGTCGAGCTGACCTGGATCGAGAACCGGATCGAATACTGGATCCGCTTCGGCCGCCAAGCCGGTGACCGGATTCTCGATCGTCGTCGACGTGTCGTGTCCTTTCGTCCCGGCGCCATCTTCGCCTTTGTCCGGTGGGCGGCAAACGACTTCGGCACCGTCATCTCGCGCATCGACATCGTGCGCGCCGTCGACGCCGGCGCCGCCTATCAGACGCTGCCTTTCGTGCGTCCTGGCGGCGAAATCCTCCTCAAGATCGAAGGCTGGCCGAAGGTCGAGAAAGTGCTCCTGCATATCGACGCGGTGGAAGCCGCCGGCGTCGATCCCTGCGACGTCGCCCCCGACCACTGGCGCCATGTGACGCACAGGATGAACGCCGGTCACGAACCGCGCTCCTACACGTTTGCGCGCCATCAGGCATGGCTCAAGCGGCGGGAGATCGAACAATGACCCGCTTCGGCTATGTCATGCTCACCTACGTCGCCGCGATGGGCGTTGCCGCAGCAGCGGTCATTCCGACATCGACCAGGCTCGTCTGGAACGTGTCGGTCAGCGCGCCGATCGGGCTCTATCGGATCGATCCGGCCGAGCGTCTCGAAGTTCCCGACCTGGTCGCGGTGATGCCGCCCGAGCCGCTCGAAGATTTCATGGTCGAGCGCGGCTATATCGGCCGCGACGTGCCGCTCCTGAAGCGTGTCATCGCCCTTCCCGGGCAGCAGGTGTGCCGCGTAAACCGCGCCATCACGGTCGATGATGTGCCGCTCGGCGAAGCGCGCGACCGCGACAGTCGCGGCCGCCCACTGCCGGTCTGGCACGGCTGCCGCCGCGTCCAGCCGGACGAGCTGTTCCTCATGAACATCGACGTCCCCGACAGTCTCGATGGTCGCTACTTCGGCCCGCTCCCGGCCACCACCGTCATCGGCCGGGCCGTCCCCCTTTACACCGACGAAGACGGAAACGGCCGCTTCGTCTGGCGAGCGCCGATGCGGTGACGACGCGCGCCCTCCTGCAATCCCACCGCAACCAAAAGGAGTTTCCCATGCCCCAGATCGGTCAATTCACACGCACGCCCAGAGGATATTTGGGCCGACTCCGCACCCTCTCGTTCGACTGCGAACTCACCTTCGTCCCCGCCGACAATGCGGACAGCGAGAACGCGCCCGCCTACCGGGTTCATCTCGGTGATGAAGACGGTCCGGAGGTCGGCGCGGGCTGGAAACACTCCGGCGAGCGGGCAGGCACCTTCATCTCGGTCGTCCTGGACGATCCGGCATTTCCGCTTCCGATCCGCGCCCGGCTGTTCCAGTCGGATGAGGACGGACGCGACTGGGGCCTGCACTGGACCCGCCCGAAAAAGCGCGACGATCAGGACTGAACGATGCGCTGCGTCCGCTTGTCCCCAGCACTGCGGCGGTGCGGCCCTTGCGGCCGCATTGCCCTCCTTCTCCTTTCCGGCCTGTCCCTCAGCCTGGTCGAAAGCGGCGCCGTCTTTGCTCAGCCGGCAACCACCGGGCAGCAGCAGATCGGCCATCCATTCGCCGCTCATATTACCGAGGCGGCGCGGCGCTTTCGCATTCCCGAACACTGGATCGTCGCCGTCTTGGGCGCCGAGAGCGCCGGCGCTATGCGTGCCGTCTCATCCGCGGGCGCGATGGGGCTGATGCAGGTCATGCCCGATACCTGGGATCACCTGCGCGCCCGCTATCGCCTCGGCCGCGATCCGTTCGATCTGCGCGACAACATCTACGCGGGCGCGGCCTATTTGCGCGAAATGTACGACCGCTACGGCACCATTGCCGCGATGCTGGCGGCCTACAATGCGGGGCCTGCCCGCTACGACGAGTACCTCGCCACGGGGCGGCCGCTGCCTGCCGAAACGCGCGCCTATGTCGATTTGCTTGCGCCCGCGCTTGGCGCCGCTGTGCCGTCGCTGAACGCTCCGGCCGCACCGCCATCGCCTCCGGACTGGCGCGAGGCACCGCTTTTCGTGCCGCGTTCAAACGACCGCCGGAGTGTCGACAACCGTGCCTCCGAGGAGCCGTCGAAGACGTCCCCCTCCCCCGTCCCGGAGGAGCGCGAACCCAATCAACAGCCACAGTCGGAATCGGTATTCGTCGCCCACGGCAGCACAAGGGGCTCGTCGTGACTGACGCCATGTGCATTCATGCCCTGTCGGGCTCTGGCGTAGCATGGCGAGCGCAAGTGGAGGTGGCAGCCCCAACAACCGAACGATGGCAGGATAAAAGGGCGCACATTGCGCGCCGGTCGGTCGGTTGTTTTGCTTGGATTTTCTGGCGCGTTCCGCACATTGCCGGGCCTTGGCGCAATGTGCGCGGACCGCTCAAGGGCCTGTGTCTACGCGGGTTTTCGCACATTGCGGAGCGATGCCATGGCCGATGATCGCGAGTTCCGCATCCGTCCCGGCCGCATCCGCTCGACGCGTGCACAGGCCGCGCGCCCCTTCATCGCCCAGGCGCTCGCGGCCGCGAAGAAGGCGGGCGGAGGCGTGTCGCGCTCCGGCCGCGTCGTTTCCGGCAATCGCTCGCGCTTCGGCCATGGCCAGCGTGCCAGCATCCAGGCCAACCGGCTCATCACGGCGCGCTCGCGCGGCGCGGTGATCAAGGCGCGTGTGGTCCGGCATTCCGCGCGCGCCGCGCCGCTCGGCACACATCTCGACTATCTGCGCCGCGGCGGCGTGACCCGCGATGGAGAGAAGGCGCGGCTGTTCGGGCCGGGAGAGGAGGAGACGGATGGCCGTGCCTTCGCCGAGCGCTGCGAGGACGACCGCCACCATTTCCGCTTCATCATCTCGCCCGACGACGCACTCGAAATGTCGGACCTCAAATCCTTCACCCGCGATCTTGTCGGCCAGATGGAGAAGGATCTCGGCACTGAGATCGATTGGGTGGCCGTCGATCACTGGAACACGGAACATCCGCATGTCCATCTGATCGTGCGCGGTGTGCGCGACGACGGCCAGGACCTCGTCATCTCGCGCGACTATATCAAGGAGGGCATGCGTGATCGGGCGCGCGACCTGATCACCCAGGAGCTCGGGCCGCGCACCGACCTCGATATCCGGCGCAGCCTCGAGAACCAGATCGCCTCCGAGCGCTGGACGCAGCTCGATCGCCAGCTCGTTCGCGACAGCCGGCGCACCGGCATCATCGACCTCGCGCCGCATCCGGGCGAGCAGCCCGACGAATTCCACGCGCTCAAGGTCGGGCGGCTGCGCAAGCTGGAGACGCTCGGCCTGGCCGAGCAGGTCGGCCCCGGCCAATGGATGATCGACGACAACGCCGAGGCGACGCTGCGCGAACTTGGCGAACGCGGTGACACCATCAAGCGCATGCACCGGGCGCTGACCGAGCGCGGCATCGGGCGCGGATCGGCGGATTACGTGCTGGCCGCCGAAAGTCTCGACACGCCGATCGTCGGCCGCCTGGTCGAACGTGGACTCGACGACGAACTGAAGGGCACGGCCTATGCCGTGGTCGACGGCGTCGACGGACGGACCCACCACATCAAGCTCGCCGATCTCGATGCGGCCGGCGACAGCACGCCAGGCTCGATCGTCGAGCTGCGCGCCTATGACGACTCCCGCGGACAGCGGCGTGTCGCGCTCGCGGTGCGTTCCGATCTCGACATCGAACGGCAGGTGACCGCATCGGGCGCAACCTGGCTGGATCGGCAAAACATCGCGCGTGATCCCGCAGCCCTGTCGGAAGGCGGGTTCGGCGCCGAAGTCCGCGATGCTCTGGACCGGCGTGCAGATCACCTGATCGAGCAAGGTTTCGCCGAACGGCAGGGCCGGCGGATCATCTTCAGTCGCAATCTCCTCAACACGCTCCGCCGGCGCGAAGTGGACACACTCGGCGAGAAGCTCGCGGCTCAGACCGGCCAGCCCTTCCAGCGTGCGACCAACGGCGAGTACGTCGCCGGCGCCTACCGCCAGCGTTTCACGCTCGCCTCCGGCCGCTTCGCGATGATCGACGATGGTCTCGGCTTCCAGCTGGTACCCTGGTCGCCTTCGCTCGAAAAGCACCTTGGCCGCCACGTCTCCGGCATCGCGCGTGGCGATGGCGGCGTTGATTGGAGCTTCGGCCGCAAGCGAGGGCTGAGCCGCTGAATGTTGGTCAGCGGGTGCAACCAGACTGTTCGCGAAGGACAGCTTCGAGCACAAGGACATCCCGCGTTGCCGCGCCGGATTTTGTAAGCTCAGTGACATCGGACTATTGTTGAGGCCTTCGCAAACCCTTTGCAGCGCGGTGCGACGAGCTCATCGCGGGAGCCGTTCATGTTGAAAGCCACCGACGAGGAGATCGAGGAAGTCCGGGAATACTTTGAATGGCAGGCGCCCGACCTCGAAGTGACATTCATGCAGAAGGTCTACTCGGAGGCCGTCCTGAACACCCGCCATGACGTGTGGGACATCCACACCAACAAGGATCGCTGGTGGGTCATTACGGGCGGCACAAACCTCTACTCTCAGGAGCAGTTCCCGAATATGGACCTTGCTCTGACCTTCCATATTGGCCTGATCCTCCGCATCCCGCGTACGGAAGAACAACAGGAAGACGATCTGCGCATCGTCCCGTTCGGTCCCGTCTTCGAGAAGATCGAAGAAGCCGGCACCGCCGTGACACAGGCGCATAACCTCGCGGGCTATCAGGCCGTCGGCGTCCGCTGCCGCGAGGCGCTACTTGAGCTGATCGGCGTCGCGCAGGACGCGGCAACGTGGACCGACACACCGCCGCAGCGCGCGAACTTCCGCGCGTGGGCGGAGTTCATCTGCAACGATCTTCTCCCGGGCGACACCAACAAGGAGCGTCGTGGGACTCTCAAGGGTGCGCTTGAGTCCGCATGGACGTTTTCCAACTGGCTGACGCACTCAAAGTCGGCCACCTGGATTGATGCCGACATGGCGCACTCGTTGACCCAACACGCCAGCGGCATGGCGACCTCATTGATCCTTCGCGAGCTGCGCAGTGTGCCCGTGGAATGCTCGAAATGCGGCTCGCCACATCTCGAACCCGAACAGGGCGAAAACACCGCGGCACCCGGCGTACTCTGGGAACGACCGCGCTGCACCGACTGCGGTTGGACTGGCAGGCCTGTTCCAATCCTCGACCTCGAGGATGGACAGTCGATCATCACACGCGAAGGCGAAGAAACCAACGAGTGCAGCATAATGACTGTACCGCTGCGCACGATCCTTAAGCCGGGCGATCCCACGATCGCGGCGCTGAAGAACACAGAGACCGGGCCACCGGAGCCAGTCGTCTATTTTGCCTATGGGTCCAACATGTCGACCGCCCGGCTGCGCGAACGCATGCCGAGCTGCAAGCCGCTCGGCATCGCTACCTTGCCGGGTCATGCGCTTCACTTCCATAAGCGCAGCGCGGACAAGTCCGGGAAGTGCAACGCATTTGCCAGTGGTAACGACAATAGCGTGATCGGAATCCTGTTCAGCTTCGATCCTGCCGAGCGAGCCAAGCTAGATGAGGCCGAAGGCGTCGGCAGCGGCTACGAGCACGCGATGGTCACGGTCATCAACGACAAAGGTCGCAGGCGGAAGGTCCTTACCTATCTCGCCACCCCAGACTATATCGACGACAGCCTCAAACCCTATAGCTGGTACAAGGACTTTGTCCTTGCAGGTGGCAGGGAACACGGCCTGCCGCCGGAGTATATTGCCGAATACATCCAGTCGGTTGAGGCGATCGAAGATCCCAACAAGACACGGGACAAGAAGCAGCGGACCACGCTCGGAAGTCCCGGGCGGTATTGTCGGTGCGAGTTGCCGATCCAAACTGCGGATCGATGTCCTTGGCGCGTAGCGGGCATCCTCCGAATCTGTCCGAACACCGCCGCCTACAGCGATCGGATTCCGTTTCGCATCCAACCGAATGACGCTTTCGGACATCGTCAGCCCGCCGTTCTTTATCCATTAGCCACCGTTCTTACGACTGGAGAAAGAGTGGCCTTGCTGGCCCCGTTCATGGCCCCCAACGTACCGATATTTGCTTGGAATATGGGCTATGTCCGGAACAAAAATTCTTTGGGGTCAGATCCTCATCGTCTTCACGATCGTCCTCACTACCACCTGGGCGGCGACGCAGTGGACGGCCTGGCGCCTCGGCTTCCAGCCCCAGCTCGGCGCACCCTGGTTCGAGTTCGCGGGATGGCCGATCTACTATCCCCCGGCCTTCTTCTGGTGGTGGTATTTCTACGACGCTTATGCCCCGCCGATCTTCATCGAGGGCGCCATCATCGCCGCCTCGGGCGGCTTCATTGCGATTGCGGTGGCAATTCTCATGTCCGTCTGGCGGGCGCGCGAAGCACAGAGCGTCGATACCTACGGCTCCGCGCGCTGGGCACGGCCCGATGAGGTCAAGGCGGCCGGTCTCCTCGGACCCGACGGCGTGGTTCTCGGCAAGCTCAAGGGCGACTATCTGCGCCATGAGGGGCCGGAGCATGTGCTGTGTTTCGCGCCGACCCGCTCGGGCAAAGGCGTTGGCCTCGTCGTCCCTTCGCTGCTGACCTGGCCGGGCTCTGCGATCGTCCATGACATCAAGGGGGAGAACTGGCAGCTCACCGCGGGCTTTCGATCGCGGCACGGCCGCGTGCTGTTGTTCGATCCGACCAACCCGAAATCGTCGGCATACAATCCGCTGCTGGAAGTCCGGCGCGGTGAGTGGGAGGTGCGCGATGTCCAGAATATCGCCGACATCCTCGTCGATCCGGAAGGGTCGCTTGAGAAGCGCAATCACTGGGAAAAGACGAGCCACGCGCTGCTGGTCGGTGCCATCCTCCACGTCCTCTATGCCGGGAAGGATAAGACGCTCGCCGGCGTCGCCGCTTTTCTTTCCGACCCAAGGCGACCGATAGAGTCGACGCTCGCCGCGATGATGAAGACGGCGCATCTCGGCGAATCCGGCCCACATCCGGTCATCGCCAGCGCCGCGCGCGAACTCTTGAACAAGTCGGACAACGAACGCTCCGGTGTGCTCTCCACCGCCATGTCCTTCCTCGGCCTCTACCGCGACCCTGTCGTTGCAACGGTGACGCGCCAATGCGACTGGCGCATTGCCGATCTCGTCGGCGGTAAGCATCCGACGTCGCTCTACCTTGTCGTGCCCCCCTCCGATATCAACCGCACAAAGCCGCTGATCCGCCTGATCCTCAACCAGATAGGTCGGCGCCTTACCGAGGACCTGCACGCCAAGGCCGGACGGCATCGGTTGCTGCTGATGCTGGACGAGTTTCCAGCGCTCGGTCGCCTCGACTTCTTCGAGAGCGCGCTCGCCTTCATGGCGGGCTACGGGCTCAAGAGCTTTCTCATCGCCCAGTCGCTCAACCAGATCGAGAAGGCCTACGGGCCGAACAACTCCATCCTCGACAACTGCCATGTTCGCGTGAGCTTCGCGACCAATGACGAGCGCACGGCCAAGCGAGTTTCCGACGCGCTCGGCACTGCGACCGAGATGCGGGCGATGAAGAACTACGCCGGGCACAGACTCTCGCCCTGGCTTGGCCACCTGATGGTGTCGCGGCAGGAAACCGCGCGACCGCTGCTCACGCCCGGCGAGGTCATGCAGCTTCCGCCAGCCGACGAGATCGTCATGGTCGCCGGGACATCGCCTATTCGAGCGAAGAAGGTCCGCTACTTCGAGGACGGACGTTTCCAAGAACGCATCCTGCCGCCGCCGTCGAACACCGAATCCGTGCATACGAAGGCTGATGACTGGACGGGTCTGCCATTGCCGGCGAGCCCGTTGGAAACCGCTCACATGTCTGCCAGCGCTGCACCGGAGGAGGACACGACCGATTCAGAACGGCGCCGCCAGCCCGAGTTGAGCCGTACCAAACCCATCGAGAAGAAGGCCCCGCTTGAAAACGAGTTCGAGATCGATCCCGCCGATGACGATCAGGAGGAGACTGCGCGCACGAGCGGGATCAACCGCATGATGCAGCGTGTGGCGCGGCAGGTCTCACTGGACCCCAACGACGGCATGGAGCTCTAGGCCATGTCCAGCCGCAAGAAGAAAGCGCAGATCTCCGTCTATATCGACCCGGACATCAAGACGATGCTGGCGGACTATGCCGCCCGTCGCGAGCAATCGCAGTCCATGATCGCAGAAGCCGCGATCGCCTCCTTCCTGTCGCCGGATGACGCTGAAAGGCGCGAGGCCGCGATCGCCAAGCGCCTCGACCAGGTCGACCGCCGCATGACCCGCTTGGAGCGCGATATCGGGATTTCCGTCGAGACCCTTGCAATCTTCGTCCGGTTCTGGCTCGCGACGACACCGGCTTTGCCGGAGCCAGCTGCACAGGCCGCGCGTGCCAAAGCCGGCGAGCGCTATGAGGCGTTCATTACCGCTCTCGGCCGGCGCCTCGCCAAAGGGCCGAAGCTCAGGCAGGAGATTTCCGAGGATGTCAGCGGTTCAGGCAGTCAATAGCGCCGAGCGACGACGTAGTTCCTATCCCATGTGTTCCGCCGTCACTCTTCGGCAAAGGCAACCGCCGCCGTTCTCCTGTCTTTGCACGCCACACTACGACGACGCTAATTCCTTGTTGAATCGGCCCTAAATCAGGCCCTTTTAATCATCCCCGCATGGGGACCGTCTGATTTGTCCCTGTCGAAATCGGGGATCAGATGGCGGCTTCGCATCACAATTCGGAACGCATCGCACGCGGCGCGCGAATGTTGCGCACCGCGCTCGGTCCGGCCATCGCCCGCTTTCTCGAAGACGCAGGCGTCGTCGAGGTGATGCTGAACCCGGACGGGCGACTGTGGATCGACCGCCTCTCCGAAGGCCTGTCCGATACGGGTGAACGCCTGGCGCCGGAGGATGGCGAGCGGATCATCCGTCTCGTCGCCCATCATGTTGGCGCGGAGGTCCATACCGGGAGCCCGCGCGTCTCGGCAGAGCTGCCCGGGACGGGGGAGCGGTTCGAAGGACTCCTGCCGCCGGTGGTAGCCTCCCCGGCCTTCGCGATCCGCAAGTCCGCCGTCGCGGTATTCACCCTCGACGACTACGTCACGACCGGGATCATGACGGCCGAACAGGCCACCGCGTTGCGCGACGGAGTCGCGGCCCGAGCCAACATCCTCGTCGCCGGCGGCACCTCGACCGGCAAGA
>NZ_JALHBS010000067.1 GCF_024195285.1 Aurantimonas marianensis | reverse complement strand
CGCTCCTGGCCGAGGTCGCGAAGACGTCGGATCGCGTCGTCATCATCGAGGACACACGCGAGCTGCAATGTGCCGCGCCGAATCTTGTTGCCATGCGGACGAAAGATGGCGTCGCCTCGCTCTCCGATCTGGTCCGATCGTCCCTGCGCCTGCGTCCCGACCGCATCCCCATCGGCGAGGTCCGCGGCAGTGAGGCGCTTGATCTCCTGAAAGCCTGGGGCACCGGCCATCCGGGCGGCGTCGGCACGATCCATGCGGGCTCGGCCCTCGGTGCGCTGCGCCGTCTCGAACAGCTCATCCAGGAGGCCGTGGTCACCGTTCCGCGCGCGCTGATCGCAGAGACGATCGATCTTGTGGCGGTGCTGTCAGGCCGTGGCGCGGCCCGCCGTCTTTCCGAACTCGTTCGCGTGGAAGGCCTCGGGCCGGGTGGCGATTACCGCGTCGTGACAGCCATCGTCGCGCCCGATGCATCTCTTCTCACACCAGCCGCAAAGGAAAGTCCACATGCACCAGACCCTGCGTAACGCCTACCATCGCCTGGCTGCGGCGGCTTCGGTCGCGCTCATCGCCCTGATGACCACGCCTGCCGCTCATGCGTCCGGTTCCTCCATGCCATGGGAGGCACCGCTCCAGTCCATCCTCGAATCGATCGAGGGGCCGGTCGCCAAGATCCTCGCCGTCATCATCATTATCATCACCGGCCTGACGCTCGCCTTCGGCGACACGTCGGGCGGCTTCCGGCGCCTCATCCAGATCGTTTTCGGTCTGTCGATCGCGTTCGCAGCGAGCTCCTTCTTCCTTTCGTTCTTCTCCTTCGGCGGCGGAGCGCTCGTCTGATGTCGAGCCTTGGCGAACAGGACGGCGAGCTCCTCGGCTTCTCGGTCCCGGTCCACCGGGCGTTGACCGAGCCGATCCTGCTCGGCGGTGCGCCGCGCGCCATCGCAATCATGAACGGCACGCTAGCGGGCGCCATCGGGCTTGGCTTGCGGCTCTGGCTCGTGGGCATCGCGATCTGGGCCATCGGGCATCTCGCCGCCGTCTGGGCCGCCAAGCGCGACCCGCTCTTCGTCGAAGTCGGCCGCCGGCACCTGCGCATTCCCGCGCATCTGACGGTCTGAGCGTGAGGAACCGTCCATGATGAACCTCGCCGAATATCCCAATCGCAACGCACGCCTCGCCGATTTCCTGCCCTGGGTCGCCCTGGTGGGCCACGGCATCGTCCTCAACAAGGACGGGAGCTTCCAGCGCACGGTGCGGTTCCGGGGACCGGACCTCGATTCAGCGGTTCCAGCCGAACTCGTCGCCGTCGCCGGCCGGCTGAACAACGCCTTCCGCCGTCTCGGCTCGGGTTGGGCGATCTTCGTCGAGGCGCAGCGCCATCCGTCGAACAGCTATCCCGACGGCCGCTTTCCTGATGCCGCGTCGGCGCTGGTCGATGCCGAGCGCAAGGCGAGCTTTGAGGAGGCTGGCGCGCATTTCGAATCCAGCTATTTCCTCACCCTCACTTATCTGCCGCCGGCCGAGGACGCCGCCCGCGCCGAGGGCTGGCTCTATGAAGGCCGCGAGACCAAGGGCATCGACCCGCATGAGGTGCTGACCGGCTTCGCCGACCGGACCGACCGTGTGCTGCGCCTGGTCGAATCCTTCATGCCGGAATGCCACTGGCTCGATGACGCCGAGACCCTGACCTATCTGCACCGCTGCGTCTCCACCAAACGCCACCGCGTCCGCGTGCCGGAAACGCCGATGTATTTGGATGCGCTGCTCGCCGATCAGCCGCTCGCCGGCGGGCTCGAACCGCGACTCGGCGACCAGCATCTGCGCGTGCTGACGATCACCGGGTTTCCGACGGCGACCACGCCAGGACTACTCGACGAGCTCAACCGGCTCGCCTTTCCCTATCGCTGGTCAACCCGCGCCATCCTGATGGACAAGACCGATGCGACGAAGCTGCTGACACGCATCCGCCGCCAATGGTTCGCCAAGCGCAAGTCGATTGCCGCGATCCTGAAAGAAGTGATGACCAACGAGGCCTCGGTGCTGGTCGACACCGATGCATCGAACAAGGCGGCGGACGCCGATCTCGCGTTGCAGGAACTGGGCGCCGACTTTGCCGGTGTCGCCTATGTCACGGCGACGGTGACGGTGTGGGATGACGACGCCCGCGTGGCGGACGAGAAGCTGCGTCTGGTCGAGAAGGTCATCCAGGGCCGCGACTTCACCGCGATGCCCGAGACCATCAACGCCGTGGATGCCTGGCTCGGTTCGCTGCCCGGACATGTCTACGCCAATGTCCGCCAGCCGCCGATCTCCACGCTCAATCTCGCCCACATGATCCCCCTCAGCGCCGTGTGGGCGGGGCCGGAACGGGACGAGCACTTTGCAGCGCCCCCACTGCTGTTCGGCAAGACCGAAGGCTCCACCCCGTTCCGGTTTTCCCTTCATGTCGGCGATGTCGGCCACACGCTCGTCGTCGGTCCGACCGGCGCGGGCAAGTCCGTGCTTCTGGCGCTGATGGCGCTGCAGTTCCGCCGCTATGCGAGTGCCCAGGTCTTCGCCTTCGATTTCGGCGGCTCGATCCGCGCCGCAGCACTTGCCATGGGCGGCGACTGGCACGATCTCGGCGGCGGCCTGACCGAAGGCGATGAGCACAGCGTCTCGCTGCAACCGCTCTCCCGCCTCGAGGAGACGGCCGAGCGCGCCTGGGCCGCCGACTGGGTCGTGGCGATCCTCATGCGCGAGGGCGTCGGGATCACGCCAGAGGTGAAGGAATATCTCTGGACGGCGCTGTCCTCGCTCGCCTCCGCGCCTGTCGAAGAACGCACGATCACCGGCCTTGCCGTGCTGCTTCAGTCCAACGACCTCAAGCAGGCGCTCAGGCCCTATTGCGTCGGCGGCGCCTATGGCCGTCTGCTCGACGCGGAGGTCGAGCATCTCGGCGAGGCGTCCGTGCAGGCCTTCGAAACCGAGGGCCTGATCGGCACCGGCGCGGCGCCGGCGGTGCTCGCCTATCTCTTTCATCGCATCGAGGATCGGCTCGACGGCTCGCCCACGCTCATCATCATCGACGAGGGATGGCTGGCGCTGGACGACGAAGGCTTCGCCGGCCAACTCCGCGAATGGCTGAAGACGCTCAGAAAGAAGAACGCTTCCGTCGTCTTCGCCACGCAGAGCCTCAGCGATATCGACGGGTCCGCCATTGCGCCCGCGATCATCGAGAGCTGCCAAACGCGATTGCTCCTGCCCAATGAGCGGGCGGTCGAGCCGCAGATCACCGCGATCTACCGGCGCTTCGGCCTCAATGACCGGCAGATCGAGATCCTCGCGCGCGCGACGCCCAAGCGCGACTATTACTGCCAGTCGCGGCGCGGCAACCGGCTGTTCGAGCTGGGCCTCAGCGAGGGGGCGCTCGCGCTCTGCGCCACCTCCGCCAAGACCGATCAGGCCGCCATCGCCCGCATTCTTACTGAACATGGTCGCGACGAATTCCTCGACGCCTGGCTACGCCATCGCGGCGTCGACTGGGCCGCCGACCTCATTCCCGACCTCAGCAATCTCATCCCCCAAGCCGAAAAGGAGACTGACCATGAAGACAAGTAATTCCCGCACGCGTGCGGCCAGCTTTGCCGCCGCGCTGTTCGCCGCGCCGGTCGCGGTGCTGCCGATGGTGCTGGCGCCGCCGGCCTCGGCGGCGTGGATCGTCTACGATCCGACCAACTATGCGCAGAACGTGCTTCAGGCGGCGCGCGCGCTCGAGCAGATCAACAACCAGATCACCTCGCTTCAGAACG
>NZ_JALHBS010000066.1 GCF_024195285.1 Aurantimonas marianensis | reverse complement strand
CCTCGCGAGCCTGCCGCATTCCTCCTTGCAGCAGATCCAGCAGGCGGTGGGAAGAACGCAGTCCCTGCTTCAGCAGGCGCAGAACATCGCCTTCGACGTCCAGCAGATCGACCAGGCCTTCCAGCAGAACTACGCCAATATCGACATGAACGCCTCCGAGCAGCAGCTCGTCGCCGATGCGCGCTCACGCTGGGAGAACACCGTCGGCGGTCTGCAGGACGCGATGCGTGTCCAGGCCGGCGTCGTCGGGAACATCGAGACCAACCGTGCGCAGATGTCCGCGCTGGTCGGCCAGAGCCAAGGCGCGACGGGCGCGCTGCAGGCGACCCAGGCCGGCAACCAGCTCCTCGCGTTGCAGGCCCAGCAACTCGCCGACCTCACCGCCGTCGTCGCCGCCAATGGCCGGGCTCTGGCGCTCACCGATGCAGAACGTGCGGCCGCGGCCGAACAGGGCCGCGTTCAGCGCGAGCGCTTCCTGACGCCCGGCAGTGGCTACCAGCCCGGCAACGCGCAGATGTTCAACAGCGGCAACTGACGGGCCGAGGGGCCCGAAAGGGGGGAAGAGATGGAAGGCAAGACCCTCGCGCGGATCGGAGCAATCGTCTTCGTCGCCTTCGCCATCACGGCGACGGTGATCCAGATGACGCGCAAGGATGAGCCGGTGCGACCGGGCTCTGCGCCGGCGCTGGCTCCTTCCGTCGACCCGCTGCGCGCAGCCCAGCGCCGCTGCCAGCAGATGGGAGAGGCCGCCGCAAACGATCCCGAATGTCTGCGCACCTGGGCGGAAACCCGCGATCGCTTCCTCGGTCGCACGCCGACCCCCGTCACCCCCCAGAGCAGCGAGGACTAGGGATCCATGGGCGGCACGGGCGTCATCGACAATTTCCTCGGGGTCTTCACCAGCTATATCGATAGCGGCTTCGGTCTGCTCGGTGGGGAGGTGGCGTTCATCGCGACGACGCTGATCGTCATCGACGTGACGCTCGCCGCACTCTTCTGGTCCTGGGGCGCCGACGACGGCATCATCGCTCGCCTGGTGAAGAAGACCCTGTTCGTCGGCGTCTTCGCCTACATCATCGGCAACTGGAACAACCTCGCCCGCATCGTCTTCGAGAGCTTCGCCGGTCTCGGCCTGATGGCGTCGGGCACCGGCTTTTCCGCCGCCGATCTGATGCGGCCGGGCCGTGTCGCCCAGACCGGCCTCGATGCCGCGAGGCCGCTGCTCGAATCCATCTCCGACCTCATGGGCTGGGTCGCCTTCTTCGAAAACTTCATCCAGATCGCCTGCCTGCTCTTCGCCTGGGCGCTGGTCCTTCTCGCCTTCTTCATCCTTTCCATCCAGCTCTTCATCACCCTGATCGAGTTCAAGCTGACGACGCTCGCCGGTTTCGTGCTCATTCCGTTCGGGCTGTTCGGCAAGACCGCCTTCATGGCTGAACGGGTGCTGGGCAATGTGATCTCGTCCGGCATCAAGGTGCTGGTCCTTGCCGTCATCATCGGCATCGGCTCGACCCTGTTCTCGCAGTTCACCGCCGGCTTCGGCGGCGTCACGCCGACGATCGACGAGGCCATGGCCGTGGTGCTCGCGGCCCTTTCCCTCCTCGGACTTGGAATTTTCGGCCCGGGCATCGCCAACGGCATCGTCTCCGGCGGACCGCAGCTCGGCGCGGGCGCCGCAGTCGGTACGGGCCTGGCCGTCGGCGGTGCCGCACTCGCAGGTGCGGGCGCAGCCGGGCTCGTCGCCAGAGGGGGCAGCATGGCGCTCTCCGGTACGGCGGCGGCCGCGCGCGGCGGCGCCGCGGCCGCAGGCGGAGCCTCGACGGCATACAGCCTCGGTTCGGCAGGACAATCGGGTGCGGGTGGTGTGGCTTCCGGTCTCGGCGCCGTGGCGAGCACAGGCGCGCGCGCCGCCAAATCTCCGTTGCGGCGCGCCGGGGCCAAAGCCGCGGGAAGCATACAACAGAGTTTCCAGTCGGGCGCCCGGTCTGCTTTCGAGACGACAGGCGGGACTATGGGCGGTGCCGCCAGTTCCGCCAGTACGGCCGCTTCACCGACTTCCTCCACTACCGACGGTCCGCCCGATTGGGCAAAGCGCATGAAGCGCTCGCAGCGTCTCTCCCACGGTGTCCAGGTCGCCGCGCACGCCGTGCGCTCCGGCGACAGCCATGGCGGCGCCAGCTCCGTCAATCTCTCCGAAGGGAACCGCTCATGAGCTTCTTCAAACGATCCACCACCCATTACGGCAAGTCCCCCGAGCCTGAGACGCCATACCAGCGCGCGGCCCAGGTCTGGGACGAGCGCATCGGTTCGGCGCGGGTGCAGGCGCGCAATTGGCGTCTGATGGCCTTCGGCTGCCTGATCCTGTCCGGCGGATTTGCCGGCGCCCTGGTCTGGCAGTCCACGACCGGCACGGTCGTGCCTTGGGTTGTGGAGGTCGACAATCTTGGCGAGGCGCATGCGGTCGGCCCGGCGGAGGCCAGCTTCGAGCCGAGCGATCCGCAGATCGCCTTCCATCTCGCACGCTTCATCGAGCAGGTTCGCGCGATACCGGCCGACGCGATCATTGTGCGTCAGAACTGGCTGCGCGCCTATGAGTTCACCACTAACCGTGGCGCGCTTGCGCTCAATGACTACGCTCGCGCCAACGATCCCTTCTCGAAGGTCGGGCGGAGCCAGGTCGCGGTCGAGGTCTCCAGCGTCATCCGGGCCTCGCCGAACTCCTTTCGCGTCGCCTGGACAGAGCGGCACTACGAAAACGGCCAACTCTCAGCGACCGAGCGATGGACTGCGATCCTCACCATCGTCATCCAGCCCCCGCGCGATGCCGAGAGGCTGCGCGCCAACCCGCTTGGTATCTATGTCAACGCCATCAACTGGTCGCGGGAGATGGGCCAATGAGCACGATCTTCCGCAATCCCGCACTTCCGGTTCTCCGCAAATCCGCACTCATGCTTGTACTGCTTTCCGCCGCCACGCTCGGTGGATGCGCCACCTACCGCCCGCCGGAAATCAGCTACGATGACACGGTGCCGCCGCTGCCCGCCGCACCGCGACCAGCGACCGACGAACGACCGCAGGCGCTCCATACGCCACCGGCCTGGACCGTTGCACGAGGTGGTTCGGATGCCTCCACGCCGACCGGCCAGGTTGAGAATGCCAATGCCGCCGCGCGCGTCGAGCCCCGCCGCGAGGCCTATTACAACGCGATCCAGATCTATCCCTGGAGCGACGGCGCCCTCTATCAGGTCTATGCCGCGCCCGGCCAGATCACCAATATCGCGCTCGAACCCGGCGAAGCGCTGACCGGGGCCGGTCCGATCGCCGCCGGCGACACCGCCCGCTGGATCATCGGCGATACCGAAAGCGGCTCCGGGACAACCCGGCGCGTCCACATCCTCGTCAAGCCGACGCGGCCGGACATCGCGACCAATCTGGTCATCACCACCGATCGGCGCACCTACATGATCGAACTGCGGTCCCGCGACGATCCCTACATGCCGGCCGTCGCCTGGGCCTATCCGCAGCCGCCCGCCGCGCAGCGCGCGACACCGACCACGCCGAGGCTTCCCGCGGCCTCCGCGCGGCATTACCGCTACGGTCTCCAGGGCGACAGCCCGCCCTGGCGGCCGGTCTCGGTCTTCGACGATGGCCGTCGGGTCTATATCGTCTTCCCCGCCGGGATCGTGCAGGGCGAGATGCCGCCGCTCTTCGTGCTCGGCTCGGATGGCGAGCCGGAGATCGTCAACAGCCGCATCTACCGAAACATCCTGATCGTGGATCGCATCTTTGCGGCCGCCGAGTTGCGCCTGGGCAGCGGTGACCGCCAGCAGACCGTCAGGATCGTGCGAACCGACGGGAGACCCGGATCATGAGCGAGATCGACGACACCAAGGAGGAAGGGGTGCCGCTCGATGCGCCGGCTGCCGACACGGCAGAGCCGATGCGGCTGCGGGGTACCCCGCCGCGCGTCACGAGGCTCTCGCGCCGGGTTCTGGCTGGTCTCGGTCTGGTGGGATCCCTCGGTATCGGTGGCGCCCTGATCTATGCGCTTCAGACACCAGAAATCGGAATCGGCGGTGACGAACTCTATTCGACCGAGAACCGCAACACTGCCGATGGATTGAACGAACTGCCCCGTGACTACACCGGTCCGGTGCTCGGTCCACCACTGCCCGGCGATCTCGGTCGCCCGATCCTCGACGCCCAGCAACGGGGCCAGCCCGTCCCGCCGCCGGCCATCAAAGCACCAGCTGTCGATCCGGAGGAGCAGCGGCGCCTGGCCGAGGAAGAGGCGGCGCGTACGAGCCGGGTCTTCTTCCAGACCGCACCAGGTGCGGCGCGCGAAACCCCAACGTCACCGATCGCAGGGCTTAACCTCGGCGCGCAGCAGCCAGCCGCTCAGAGCAGCGATCTCGCTTTCCTCAACGGTCCCGTGGACCGGCGCACCGTGGCGCCCGATCGTGTGATGGCGCCAGCCTCACCCTTCGTATTGCAGGCCGGTTCGGTCATTCCGGCCGCACTCATCACCGGCATCCGCTCCGATCTTCCCGGCCAGATCACGGCACAGGTCACCCAGCACATCTATGACAGTCCGACCGGCAGCATGGTGCTGATCCCGCAGGGCACACGCATCATCGGCGAGTACAGCAGTGACGTCGGCTTCGGCGATAGACGCGTGCTCCTCGTCTGGAACCGGCTGATTTTTCCCAATGGCCGCTCCATCGTCTTGGAACGCCAACCGGGGGCCGACACGCAGGGCTATGCCGGCCTGGAGGACGGGGTCGACTATCACTGGTGGGACCTAGCCAAGGCCGCCGGGCTCTCGACGCTGCTCTCGGTCGGCGCGGAACTGATCAAGGATGATGACGAGCGCCTGATTCAGGCGATCCGCAACGGCGCCCAAGACACGATCAACGATGCGGGCCAGCAGATCGTCCAGCGGCAGTTACAGGTCAGGCCGACACTGACGATCCGGCCGGGATTCCCGGTGCGCGTTATCGTCACCCGCGATCTCGTCCTCGAACCCTATGGAGGCTGAGCCATGACAACCAAGCTGAAGCTCTCGTCGGTTCCTGACGACAAGCCCGTCAAACTGACCGTGGAGCTTGCCCCGGAGGTCCATCGCGACCTTCTCGCCTATGCGGAGATCATGGCCCGGGAAACGGGTCAGCCGACGCCGGAACCGACTAAGCTCATTCCGCCCATGCTGAAGCGATTCATGGCGACGGATCGGGCTTTTGCCCGCTTGCGGAAGACTCGCGCCCAGTTCGATTGAGCGCCAGCGCTTCTCGCGCCCAATCGGAGGAGCCGCGCCGAACGCGTCCGGCCAAGGTATGGGCGACGCTGATGAAACGACGCAGGGCGGGATTATCGTTCGCCGGGGACCAGACGGCGCTGAACGGCACGATGTCGGCCGGATCGCTCAAAGGACGCAGCACGAGATCGGGGAGCTTTACATCCGCCCAAGCAGCAGACACCAACGTGATCCCGTGCCCAAGGCCAACGAGGTTCATCAGTGTCTCCTGCACCACCGCCTTGTAGAGGACCTTCGGGTAGGTGCTATAGTCGGCAGCCCTGCGGACGATGTAATCGTGCACCTCCGGTCCGGGCGCAGACCGGCTAACGATAAAGCACTCGCTTTGCAGGTCGGGCCAGTCGACCTGCCTTCTGCCGGCCAAGTCATGTCCCTCAGGAAGCGCGACGTGAACCCTCTCCTCCCAAAGTGGCGATCTGACAATCTGCAATGCCACGATCTCCGGTCACGAACGCCACATCCAGCTTTCGTCTCCTGATCGCGCTGACATGATCGTTACGGCCGCCATCCCGGATGTCGATCGTGATTTCAGGGTGCCGGTGGCCGTAGTAGCGAACGAGTTCCCTTAAGAATCCTCCGGCGAGCGAGGTGAGAATCCCGACGCGCACGACGCCAATCTCCGCGCGGCCAGCGGCGGTCGCTGCCTTGCGGGCGAACTCAAGTTGCTCCAGCGCTGGTCGCACCTCGCGCAGTAGGCGCCGTCCGGCGTCCGTCAGATGTGCACCCGTAGCTCGTCGTTCGAACAGCGAGACACCCAGATCATCCTCGAGTTGTCGGATTGCCCGGCTGACGCTCGACTGTCGCACATGAAGCGCTTCTGCGGCCCGTCGGAAACTCCCGCTCTCGGCGGCGGCGACAAGGTAATCGAGATGTCGCACATCGATCGTCATTCGTCGCTGTCGCTGCTTTTGTCTATTTAGAGTTAGATTTGCGCAATTTCCGGTTCCGTAATTCTGGAATACTCCTCCTCTCGATAGGCTATGTCCCGGTTTGGCCATGTGGCGTTGAGGGACATCTCGAACTCTTGTTTCAGCGGCTGTGTGATCATGATTTCGCACTTCGCCGATGGACGAGGATGGAAGGACCGTCCCCTGCGAGGCTGCGTTAGTGGATCGCGCAGCGACTTCCGGCGAAGCAAAGCCAATAGATCTCGCGCCGATAGATCACGGAAGAACAGGTTGAGACGGCTTTGCAGCGCCACTGCAAATGCAGGTCGGATCGGAACTTGGCCGCACCGTTGATCGCGCATGTCGAAGATAAGGACGCAAGAGGTAGCGCCGGTCTTACAGTCGGGAGGGCCGGGACTACGTTTTTGGGACGACCGCCGTGCTTCTCCCTCCTGAGAGCGCTTCGTACGTCCGGGCAACCGAGCTTGTCATTATGCCGAGGCGTAATGGACACGCTCGAGCGCCGTCCTTCTAGCTATCGCCCCGACCCGCTTCAGGGTGGTGGCGTCGGTTTAGATGTGTCTTGCCAATCCCGGTGGGGAAATCCTGCATGCCGCCATGCACTTGAACTGCGCCGCCACCCTGTAGCACGACGATCGTGAGGATTTATGAGATGAAAGCCATCGTCACATTGACCTTGAACCCGTCGGTCGATGGCGCCGCCGAGGCGGAGGTCGTACGTCCTATCTACAAGATCCGGACCTCGGACGAACGCTACGATCCGGGTGGCGGCGGCATCAACGTCGCGCGGGTCGTCCAGGAACTCGGCGGCCCGACGCTCGCCATCTATCTCGCAGGCGGCGCGACCGGCGGCGTTCTCGACGACCTGCTCGACGCCGCGGCCATCCCGCGGCGGCGCGTCCCGATCCAGGACCACACCCGCATCAGCCACGCAGTCTATGAGCGATCGAGCGGCCAGGAATACCGCTTCGTGCCCACTGGCCCCTTGGTCGGGGAATCGGAATGGAGAGTGTTCCTGGAATCGCTGGAGGATCTTGACTGCGACTACATCGTCGCGAGCGGCAGCCTGCCGCGCGGCGTCCCCGATGATTTCTACGTCGCCGTGGCGGACCTCGCCCGCCGCAAGGGCGCCAAGCTTGTGCTCGATCCCTCGGGAAGCGCGCTTCGTGCCGGGCTCGCACGCGGCCTCCATCTGGTGAAACCCAGTCTCGGTGAACTCGAGACCCTGATCGATCGGAAGCTTTCCGACCAAGCGTCGCAGGAGCAAGCGGCGCGAGAGCTGATCCGCTCGGGCGGGCCGAACTGGTCGCGCTGACCTTGGGCCGTGATGGTGCGCTGCTCGCGACCAGCCAAGGCATGCTGCGCCTGGCCGCGCCTGACGTAGTTGCAAAAAGTGCCGTCGGTGCCGGCGACAGCTTTGCCGCGGCCATGACCTTAGGCTTGGCTCAAGGGCGCGATTCCGAAGACGCATTCGCCTATGGCATGGCCGCCGGCGCTGCCGCCGTCCTATCAGCCGGTACGGGATTGTGTCGGCGGGAGGACGTCGAACGACTCTATGAGGGAATGCGCAGCCAGGTGCGAGCGATTGCGACGGAATCGTGACGAACCTGCAAGAAAGCCCGACCGTGTTGTAGAGG
>NZ_JALHBS010000065.1 GCF_024195285.1 Aurantimonas marianensis | reverse complement strand
CCTCGATCAATAACGAAGCCATCTTTTGTGGCATAAGCTTGCCGAAGATGGATGGTCTGTGCGAAGTTCGATGTACCACTACAATCGAGAGCGATTCAGAAGGAGCGCGCCCCGAGCTTGGGTGATGTTCCTCCTGTCCCTGCTGATCGTAGCCGGTCTGAGTTTCCACATGGCCCACGCCGATCCTTCGGCCGCCGGGACGGAGACGGCCGTAGCGAGCGGTGTGTTACTCGTCTCCGATCCGCCCAGTGACGAAACGCTCGGCACATCGCCTACGGTATCCCACTGCCACTCGCCGGCGTCCTGCGCTTTTCTCCCGGTGGGCTCTTCTACCGTCTTCCACGCACCGCAATCCGGCGGTTGGATTCCCCAACCGCCGCGTTACCACCGATCCACGATCAGCGATCGTCAATTCCGCCCGCCCCGTCTCCCTGTGCACGTCTGACCGACGCGCCGGCGGGCTTCGATACTCCCTGCGCGTCGCAATATCGCTCGACGAACCTCTCTGCGCATGGAGTCATCACAATGCCAGCCTTTTCACGCCCGGATTCTGTCCTATCCGAAGGCATCGCTCCCGACGCTGCCACCATCCAGCGTCTAACGGAGTGCCGATCCGAGTTCTTGCGCTTCTTCCGGCGGCGCCTGAGCCGTCAGGAGGATGCCGAAGATGCCTTCCAGGACTTCTGCCTCAAGGTGGTGCGAGCCACGGAGAAGCCTAAGACCACCGGCAAGACCGACGCTTGGCTCAGTCGGGTCTTGCGCAACACGCTGACAGATTATTATCGGCGCCGGGCGGCGCGGCAGCGGGCCGAGGCCGCATACGAAGCGGAGGCTCCAGAACCGGTGGTTCAACCGGGAACGGTCCAGCTTGAAAATCCATGCAGCTGCGTCCGGAACATCGTTCCAACACTCCGGCCAGACTATGCCGAGATCATTCGCCGGGCCGATCTCGAGGAGGAGTCGCGCGAGCGGATCGCAGTCGACCTCGGTCTCACCACCAACAATATCGGTGTCCGGCTGCATCGGGCGCGCCGGGCCCTGAAGGAGAAGATCGAGGAGCGCTGTGGGGCGTGCTGTGTTGGCGGATTCGGCAGCTGCGATTGCGCACCGGAGTCCCACGGGCGCCATCGGGGAGGACGAGATGCACCAGCGTGTAGTGCCGCCATCACCAAAGCGTCTCTTTGATTGATATCTGGCGCGGGCGCTTCCATCAGGCGGGACGTTCGGCGCTGCGTTGCTCGGCCCATCAGTAATTCGCATGGCCAAGAAGAACTTCAAGAGCGCGCCGCAGAATGCACCGTCGGCCGCCGACAACCAGCCGCGGAGGGCGACTACCGAGCCGTTCTCCACAGTCTGTAGTTCGAACGTTCGAACTGGCAAAGCTCGGAAGCACTTCATCCGCTGCGTGACAAGGTCCTCGTCCTGATCGAAGGTTCATGACGCCGCGGGAAAAGATGGTGTGATCAACCGCATCGTCCGTCACCTGCGTCCGCGGGAGACGCGTGTGTCGCCTTGGTCCTGCGGAAAAAGGAGCGTCGCCGCGCCGCATTCAATACAAGTTGGACGCCCCGTCAGCGAGCAGCGGTGGTCAATGCAAATCGCACGAAGGCTAGAGATCAGACGGGCGTCGACGAGCGCTGCGAAGTATTCGGGACCGTCGTGCTTGTCGCCTATCCGCGAAGTTCTGGTCACGGAATCATGATCGCCGCGGATTGTATCGCCGGACAGTTTCTTGGCGGACGGCCAGAAAAGGAGATCCTTCAGAGATGACTGCCGTAACGATCGCGCAGATCATTCTGGTCATGCTGCTTTGGGCTGCCTGCTTCCCCCTGATCACCGCCGGTCTGGACCTCGCTCCGCACCTGACCTTCGCTGCGATGCGCGCGCTCCTGGCAGGCCTTACGCTGACTATGCTCGCCCTCGCGCTGCATCGGCCGCTGCCCAAGGGTTTGCCGCACTGGGCGATGTTGGCCATCGTAGGCTTGGGAGCGACGAGCCTGGGCTTCCTGGGGATGTTTCATGCTGCGGAGTTCGTCTCGCCCGGCATCGCCACGGTGATCGCCAACACCCAGCCATTGCTGGCGGCGATGCTGGCAGGCATTGTCCTCGGCGAACGGCTCACAGTACGGGGGACCATGGGGCTGGTCCTGGGCTTCATCGGCATTCTCAGCATCGCCGCGCCCCAATTTGTAGCCCCGGGGCAGCAGAGCTACATTTTCGGCGTTGCCTATATCATCCTTGCCGCGTTGGGCGTCACCGTTAGCAACGTCGTGATCAAGCGCATCGCGGGCAGGGTCGATCCCCTCATGGCCATGGGACTGCAGATGCTGATCGGCAGTATCCCCCTCGTTCTTATCGCCTGGGCCACGGAGGAGCCGGCAACGGTCAGATGGTCGTTTACGTTCGTCGGCATCCTCCTCGCGCTCAGCCTGCTCGGCACGGCGCTCGTCTACTGGCTGTGGTTCTCGGTGCTCGAGAAGACGCCGCTCAACAGGGCCAATGCTTTCAGCTTTCTGATACCGATCTTCGGCCTGACGATCGGCGCCCTGTTCTTTGACGAAACCTTGGAGTGGCCGCAACTCGCTGGTATTGTCTTCGTCATCCTCGCGGTCGGTCTGGTCTCGCGCCACGGAACGAGATCAGCCGAAAAAGTCGCTGGATAGGCCGCGGCGGCCGAAAATTCCCAAAGGTCCAGTCGCTTCGGACCCGCCTCATACTCGTCCGCGTCGATGTCGACGAAGAAGAAGCAAGCTTTCCAGAGCAACCGGACCTACACCGGGCTCAGCTGGATCGCTTCTTGGCCCCGCCGCCTCCTCCAGACGCGGATTCAGCCGCGTCTATCGACTCGGTCTGCATAGACGCCGGCTGGTCCCCTACGGGCGATTGCTCGGCTTCGATCTCCGCCTGCGCGCAGAGCCAGTGATCGCGGTGTTTGCCTTCGGGCCGGTTCTCCCGTTCCCAGATGGCATAGGCGCGCTCCCGGACTTTCGCATTCAGATCGTCACTCATGATGTGTCTCCTTTTATGAGTGGGTACTAACCTCTTATGAGTGGGTACTAACCTCAGCCCTTCGCTGTGCGTGCTCGCATCGGCGGGGGAGATGGCAGGAAGCTCCGGTCGGACCACAGCCCACGCCCGGACCCGGGCTCGGCGAAGTCTTGCTCTGCGCGAGATTCGGCGAGCGTCCGATAGAGATTAAGATATTCTTCGGCCGGTCCTCGCCAGCCAAAATCCTGCCGCATCGCGTGACGCTGCATCCGGCGCCACGCCACCGGCTGCCCGAACGTGTCGAGGGCGCGTCTCAGGCAGCCGAGCAGGTCTTCAAGGGTGTCACCCGAAAACGCGAACCCCGTCGCTTCGCCATCGACATTCGACGTGGAACCGTCGACAACGCTATCGGCCAGCCCGCCGACCTTCCGCACGAGGGGCAGGGTGCCGTAGCGCAGAGCATAGATTGGCACCAGGCCGAAGGGCTCGAAACGCGACGGATGGAGCAGAACATCAGCGCCCGCCAGAAGACGGCGCGCGGATCGCTCTTCGTAGCCTACCTGCACGGAAACGCGCCCCGGATACTGCTCTGCCAATGCCTTGAATCGCTCTTCCAGGGCGCGATCGCCTTGTCCATGCAGGGCAAACTGGGCACCCGCCGCGATGAGCCACGGCACGGCCTCTGCGACAGTGTCGGCCATCTTCTGCTCGGTCAGGCGGCTGAGAAAGGCGAAGAGGGGCGTTTCCGGCTCCACGTCCAGACCGAGTTCGCATTGCAAGACGGCCTTGCAATCTCGCTTGCGACCGATTTCGGCCAGACTGTACCGACGCGGCAGGCTTGAGTCCTCCGCTGGATCCCAGAGACCGTAGTCGGCGCCGTTGGGTATTCCCAGGAGATGCCGCGAGCGCTGGCGGAGCAGTCCGTCCAGACCGCAGCCGAACTCCGGCGTTTGTATTTCACGTGCGTACGTCCGACTGACCGTGGTCAGGCGATCGGCATAGCGAAGCCCCGCCTTCAAGAAGGAGATCCGACCATAGAACTCGACTCCTTCAGGCGAGAAGGTGTCGCCGGGGAGGCCCAGAAGCGGCAATGCATCGGCAGCGAAGAGGCCCTGGAAGGCCAGGTTGTGGATCGTGAAGACGACGGGCGGACGCGATCTTGCGGAGTCAGCCAAGAGCAGCGGCACCAGTCCGGTATGCCAGTCATTCGTGTGGATCAATTCCGGCCGCCAACCGAGTCCCGCTGCGTTGTACGCGACGCGCACAGCCGCATGGCACAGCGCGGCGAATCGGAGATCGTTGTCCGGCCAGTCGCGGCCATCCAAATCCTGATAGGGGCCGGCATTCCTACGATAGAGCCTGGGACAGTCGAGCAGCCAAAGCGGCATGCCGGAATCCGGAGATCGCGCAGGCAGAAGACGGGCGCGATCCTCGCCCGGCAGGTCGCCGAGCGGTATCGCCGGCCCGACATGATCGGCCCGGTCCAACGCGTCAGGGTAGCCGGGCATCATCACGCGAATGTCGATTCCGCGCTCGGCCAGGGCGACCGGGAGGGCGGCCGAAACATCGGCCAGCCCGCCCGTCTTTATCAGGGGAGGACATTCGGAGGTGACGAACAAGATACGCATGAGAAACCCCATCGGCCCTTCTGGAGACACTTCGGCGGCGAGCCGCAGGGGCATCCGAAGCCCATCGTTTGAACCATTGGTGCTGCCTATCGGTCGAGCGACCGAAGCGGACAGCGTGTCACCGACTAGAGACGTTCGAACTGGGCGCGCCTTACACCTCCTACTCCGACATTGTTGCGGCCACAGAGGCCCGGTCTCGAAGCTCACCGTTGGTACTCAGCGCCACCGGTGTAACGAGGCGGCGGGACAGGCGTCTGAAGGATTCGATGCAGAGCCGGGCGCGTGGAGGCATCCCCCCGGCGCAGCGTCTTCCGACCAGACCAAAGGAGAGCGATCATGACCCTACACTCCACTTCGACCCATTCGAATGGCTTGCGTTTGCCAGGCCTGAAAACCCTTACCGTGGCCGTTGGTGTCACCGCCCTTGCCGCAACCGGCGCATGGGCAGCCCAGCACGAGACGAAGCCGCAGCAGGGCCAGACACAGCAGATGCCCGGGCCTGCCTTCGAGCGCATGCAGGAATTGATGCAGCAGGCCCGCGAGACGAAGGACCCCGCCGAGCGCCGCCAGCTCATGCGTGAGCACATGCAGATGATGGGCAAGCAGATGCAGGCGATGCGCGGCATGATGGGCGACATGCCTACGCAGGGCCAGATGGGCGGTGGCCGGATGTCAAGCGGTCAGTCTATGGGCATGCCGGGAGACCAGTCCGGACAGATGCAGGAGATGATGGGTGCGGCGGCGCCTGAGATGATGACCCGTATGCGCGAGCATCTGGGAATGATGCAGCAGACGTTGGAGCAGATGCTCGAACAGCAGAGAATGATGATGGAAATGAACGAGCAAGAATAACGCTTGGAAAGCGGCGATCGCATCGGACAGGTGGCGGCCGCTACGCCGGCCGCATCACCCGGCCCAGGTAATTCGGAGTCGAAGACGTCGGGGTCGAACCCGTTCGACGGAAACGGCTACCTGACCGAAATCACCAAGGTCCCGTATGAGCGAGACGCAGGACGCTAGATCCAGTCTGTCCTGGCCACGCATCACCGCCGGGCTGGCGGTGTTCGCCGTCTTTCTCATTTCGTCTTTCGTATTATGGCGAACCGGCATGCTGGACCGCCTGCTCGATGGCGAGGCGCTCGAGCAGGCGGTGATGCGGCTCGGCCCTGTGGGTCCGCTTCTGATCATTGGCCTGATGACCGTGGCCATCGTCATGAGCCCGATCCCGAGCGCCCCGATCGCGCTTGCTTTCCGGCGCTGCCTATGGGCATTTCTGGGGAGCGCTCTATGTCGTCGTTGGTTCCGAAGCGGGCGCGCTGATCGCCTTCGGCATTTCCCGCCTCATCGGGTATGACGCACTCAGGGCATGGCTCGGCGCACGACTGCCCACAAGCACGCTGCACCGTTTCGTAGCGTCGCAAAACGCCTTGATGGCCGTCGTATTCGCGACGCGGCTGATGCCGTTTCTGTCCTTCGACATCATCAGCTAGGCCGCCGGTTTGACGCCGCTCAGAACCTGGCGCTTCGCCATCGCGACCTTCCTAGGCATCATTCCAGCGAGCTTTCTGCTCGCGCATTTCGGCGACTGGCGGCGTGCCGGCATCACCGTCTTGGTGCTCGGGTTGATCACGCTGCTGCCCGTCGGATGGAAGGTTATCTCGGCGCGCTGCCGATCGGCGTTGAAGCGCTTGTTGAGCGCCGGACAGGTGACAGACGTTACAGCGCGGGAGACCGCCAGCCGTACTCGGCCACAGGAAAGCTCGCAAAAGGAGAGACATGATGATGGAAGGATACGAGGGAATGTGGGGCATGGGCGCCATGGGGCTGGTCTGGATACTGATCCTGCTGTTCGTAGTCCTCGGCATTGCCGCTTTCGCAAAGTACCTGATGTCGAAGAGGTAGCTGCGGCCTTTCACTCCTCGTGGGCGATGCCGCTCCCTCCATCCGCTCGCAGTTCCGTTCATGCCCTGCGAGCCTGTCCGGAGCGGCGGCATCTTCCTCTTCTTGCTCCCAGCCGTTCCGCATGCTCCGTGCGGGCGTGCCTTACACCTCCTACTCCGACATTGTTGCGGCCACAGAAACCCAGCATCGAAGCTCGCCGCTTCGAAGCGACGCCGCCGGTGTAAGGCGCTGGTAGGCTGGGCGTCTGAAGGATAGGAGGTGGACGATGACTGGCGACGATCCGGACGACCGCTTAAGCGCCGACGATGACCGCGACGCGGCAGATAAGGCAGCTGATGCTGCCGTGCGTCGGGCGCTTGTGGAGAGCCGTCGGCAGATCCTGAACTTTCTGCAACGGCGACTGGGCAGCTCCGAAGCCGCAGAGGACGTCTTGCAGGAATTCATGCTGCGGGCAATCGAGCGATCGACCCAGTTGCGTGACGTGCGGTCGGTCCGTGGCTGGCTGAGCCGGATCCTCGCCACGACCATCGTCGACCATCAGCGTCGCTCCACCAGGCGGCGGCAGCGGGAGGCGGTGATGCATCCGAATGACATTGAAGCTTTGGAGATCGAGGCTGACGAGGAACTCGACGAGGCGGTGTGCAACTGTCTCTACAAGCTCCTGCCCACGCTCAAGCCGGACTACGCCGAGGTGATCTGGCGCGTGGACCTGTTGGGAGAGCCGCGGGACCGGGTCGCGGCGAGCCTCGGCGTCACCTTGAACAACGTCACGGTGAGGCTCCATCGCGGCCGCCAGGCGCTGAAGAAGCGGCTGGAGGAGATGTGCCTGACCTGCCCGATCCACGGCTTCCTCGACTGCCGCTGCGAAGAGGCCGAACGTGCACGACGGCGCCGCGAGAGGCTGACGGACAACAATGAACTGTAATGCCGGGTACGTCGTCGCGTCTTTAGGATTGAAGGGCGGTCCGGCCGCGATCGAGGCGCGGACGCATGTGAAAGGATGATGGCGATGCACAAAGATACAAAGGTTTCGAACGTCGATTCGGCGACTCGGGCCGAGGGTTCCTGCTGCGGTCATGGAGAGCCCTCGCCAGCCCACTCGGCGAAGCCCTCGGCTGCAATGCCCTCGGCCGCACCCGAACAGTCTTCGGCGGACCAGCGGGCGAAGACGCGAGAGGCGGCGCAAGGCAAGTCGAAGGGCTGCTGCTGCGGCAGCTGAGATCCATGAATCAGGCAGAAGACAGGTGCCGCTCGTCGCGGCGCCTGTCGATCTACGATGCATCATGAGCCGCGGGTCCTGGGAGGTTGGTGTTGAGCACGGTAACACTTGAGGTGGGCGGCCTCTTCGAAGAGCTCGATCATCTCGGCCTCGAAAAGCAGTTGAGCGCCGAGAAGGGTGTTCGTCGGGCCGCGGCGAACCCTGCCTCCGGCAGCGTCACCGTCGATTACGACGAGACAATCACGAGCGTCGAGAGGCTGAGGCGCAAGGTGAGCTCTTGCGGCTTTCGCTGCCGCGGGAGCGTGACGCCGCGGCATGTGTGCGAGCCGGCGGCGCCAGCGGAGCTGAGGCCCGCGCCGACGAGCCACCGGGGCCACGGCGGAGGAACGCCGGCGCAGGACGAGATGGCGCACGAGATGGGCCATGGGTCCGGCATGGACATGGCCGACATGGTGCGCGACATGCGCAACCGCTTCTGGATCGCGCTGGCCTTCACGATCCCGATCTTCATCTATTCGCCGATGGGCGGGATGTTCACCCCGCCGGCGCCACCCTTCGGATTGGACCTCGATCTGTGGCTGTTCTTTCTCGGCAGCATTGCGATCGTCTATCCGAGCTGGCCGTTCTTCACCGCCGCCTGGCGGGCGCTCAGAAACGGGGTTCTCAACATGGCGGTGCTGGTCGTGCTGTCGGTCGGCACCGGCTACGTCTTCAGCGTCGGCTCCACATTCTTCTTCCCGGGCGTGCAGTTCTATGAGGCGGTGGCGGTGCTGCTCGTCTTCATCCTGCTCGGCCACTGGCTGGAGATGCGGGCGCGCGCCGGCGCCTCGGCGGCGATCCGGGCGCTGCTCGATCTCGCTCCGCCGATGGCGACAGTTCTGCGGGACGGACGCGAGG
>NZ_JALHBS010000064.1 GCF_024195285.1 Aurantimonas marianensis | reverse complement strand
CCGCCCTCGGAGGTCCAAGCCGGCGAGACCGTGATCATCCGGCCCGGCAACAAGATTCCGGTCGACGGGGAAGTGGTCGAGGGGGAATCGCTGCTCGATGAATCCATGCTGACCGGCGAGTCGATGCCGGTGAACAAGGGGCCGGGCGACCAAGTCATCGGCGCCACCATCAACAAGAGCGGCAGCTTCCGCTACCGCGCGACCAAGGTCGGCGCAGACACTGCGCTGGCTCAGATCGTGAAGCTGGTGCAGGAGGCACAAAACTCCAAGGCGCCGGCGCAGCTCCTCGCCGACCGGGCCTCGCAATGGCTGGTGCTGATCGCCATCCTGATCGGACTCGCGACCTTCGCGGTCTGGTTCTGGTGGATCGGCTCGCCGCTACTGTTCGCCCTCACCCTGACGATCACCGTCTTCGTCATCGCCTGCCCGGACGCGCTCGGGCTGGCGACACCGATGGCCGTCATGGTCGGCACCGGGCTCGGCGCCACGCACGGCATCCTGTTCAAGAACGCAGGCGCGCTCGAGGACGCCACCAAGCTCGATGTGATCGTTTTCGACAAGACCGGCACGCTGACCATGGGCCAGCCGCGCGTCGTCGAAGTCGTCGCGGCCGGGGGCCGGACGGAGGACGAGGTGCTGCGGACGGCAGCGGCGGTCGAGCGCGGCTCCGATCATCCGCTCGCTCTGGCGATCGTCGAGCGCGCCGAGGGGTTCGACGTGCCGGAGACGCGCGCCTTCCTCAATCTGGAGGGCAAGGGCGCGCGAGCCGAGATTGAAGGCGAGACGGTGTTCCTCGGCAACCGCCGGCTCATGGATGAAGAGAAGATCGAGCTCGGCGCGCTCGCGGAGGAAGCGGAGCGGCTCAAGGGCGCCGGTCGCACGGTGGTGCATGTCGCCCGCGGCGGCCGCATCCTCGGCCTCGTCGCCATCGCCGACGCGCCACGCCCGAGCGCCAAGGCGGCGGTCACCAAGCTGCGTGAGCGCGGCGTCGAAGTGGCGATGCTGACCGGCGACAATGAGGGCACCGCCAAGCGTATCGCGTCAGAGCTCGGCATCGAGATCGTGCTCGCCGACGTACTGCCGGGCCAGAAGGCCGACAAGGTCAAGGAGCTGCAGGCCCAGGGCAAGCGGGTCGGCATGGTCGGCGACGGCGTGAACGACGCGCCGGCGCTGACCCAGGCGGACGTCGGCTTCGCCATCGGCGCCGGCACCGACGTCGCGATGGAGAGCGCCGACGTCGTGCTGATGAGGAGCGATCCCTACGACATCGTCGGCGCGATCGAGCTGTCGCGCGCGACCTTGCGCAAGATGCATCAGAACCTGTTTTGGGCGGTCGCCTACAACGTCGTCGCCTTTCCGATGGCCGCCGGTGTGTTCTATCCCCTCGTCGTCAGCCCCGCGGTCGCGGCGCTCGCCATGTCGGGCAGCTCGGCGCTGGTCGCGGTCAACGCCCTGCTACTCAAGCGCACGCGATTGGAGGGCATTGATCGCGGCGGGCCCGACGCGGCGGTAAGTGCCCGCCCTGCGGAGGCGGTCGGATGAGCTGCCGGGACGGGGCGACGATCTTCAGATTGCGCAGCGACGCTGCGGGCAGCGTGGGAGGATAGCATGGATCATGGAGAGAACCGGCGCGGATTCTTCGCCTCGCGCGCAAACATGGTCCTGCTGGTCTTCCTCGCCGTGGGCGGCTTCTACCTCGTCTCCGAACACTGGGCGCACCTTATCGGTGTCGGGCCGCTGCTGCTCCTCCTCGGTCTCTGCATTGGCATGCATTTCTTCATGCATGGGGGTCATGGGGGTCACGGGTCTGGCAGCGACGAAAACGGCCCTCCGCCGGGAGGCGGCCGGGAACCCGGCGACCATCGCCACTGAACCTACGGAACGGACGTATTGCGATGACCGAAAGCGCCCCCGCCTACGGCCTCTGGTTCCTGGTCGTATTGAACTCGGCGATCTTCATCCTCTTCGCCTTCAGCTTTTTCAAGCCGAGGACAGACCGCGACTGGCGCTCCTTCGGCGCATTCAGCGCTTTCCTGGTGGCACTGTTCACGGAGATGTACGGCTTCCCCCTGACCATCTACCTGCTCTCGGGCTGGTTGCAGAGCAACTATCCTGGCGTGGACTGGCTATCGCACGATGCCGGGCATCTCCTCGAGATGCTGTTCGGCTGGGAGGCCAACCCGCATTTCGGTCCGTTCCACCTGCTGAGCTTCACCTTCATCGGCGGCGGCTTCGTGCTGATCTCGGCCGGCTGGAAGGTGCTCTATGACGCGCAGCGCCGGCGCACGCTCGCGACAACCGGCGCCTATGCCCATGTGCGCCACCCGCAATATGTGGGCTTCATCCTCGTCATGTTCGGCTTCCTGCTGCAATGGCCGACGCTGCTGACGCTGGCGATGTTCCCGGTCCTCGTCTTCATGTATGTGCGCCTGGCGAAGGGCGAGGAGCGGGCGGCGCTGGCCGAGTTCGGTGAGGACTACCGCCGCTACATGGCCGACGTGCCCGGGTTCATCCCGAGGCTGGGCCGACTGTCGGCGCGGAGGCCGTCGTGAGCCTCCGCGGCCTTGCGCACGCTTCGGGGCCTCGTCGGGAGACGGAGGCGGCGCCGCGGCACGGTTCCGGCCCGGCGGAGACCGAACGCGACGAGCCGGGCGTGGCCGCGCCGTGGGAGATCCGGCTTGCCTGGCTCCTGCGCGCCCTCATTCTGGCGACGGGCGCCTTCCACCTTCTGGAGGGCGCGGTTCTCTACGGGCTTCTCTGTTTCGGCGCGCTGACGCTCATCCTCGCGCCTTCCCTGCTCGCGCGCTCCAGCAGGCTGACCATTCCCGTCGAGATCGAACTGTTCGTCCTCTGGTGGCTGGTCACCGACATGACGCTCGGCCGACTTCTCGACCTCTACGGAACGCTGCCGTTCTATGACAAGCTGATCCACTTCGGCAATTCCGGCCTGCTGGCGATCATCTCATTCCTGGCGATCTATGCGCTGAGAATGACCTGTCGAATACGGACTGGCTTCGTCCTGAACCTCACTGCGATCTTCCTGCTGACCCTCGGCGCGGGGGCGCTCTGGGAGATCGCCGAATTCGGGGCGGACGCCACCCTGGGCGCCGGTGCGCAAGGATCGCCTGTGATGGAGCCGCTCGATGATACCATGTGGGATCTGATCGTGGACGGGCTGGGCGGCCTTCTCGGCGGCCTTTTCGGCGCCCTTTACATGCGGCGTTCGAAGCGCAGCCTCGCGCGCTGGAATCGCTTCGCGGAACGGATCGGCTCCGCATGAGGGCGAAGGAGAGCACCATCCGGGGATGCGAGCTACGCCACGCGGCCAACTGCGGCCGAAGCCAGGGATCGACCCTGCCGGGCGCGGGAGAACTGGAGGAGATGATCGCTTTCGGAGGATTCGCCGCCGCTTCGGCGGTGGGCACGCGGCGCTGGCCGCGTTCGGTGACGGCCACCGCCGCTACATCGCTGAGGTTCCAGCGGTTATTCCGACACTATTCGTTCTCGCCGGCAGCGCATCGCGCGCCGGCACACAGCATTGGTGAAACCGGTCCGTGAAACGCGAGCATCAGATCAGTTTCTGGTACGTCATCGCCGCCACCCTCGCGGTGATCTGGATCCAGCAGTTGCTGTTCCAGCCGACTCACATCGAGACGATCCCCTACAACGAGTTCCAGCAGCTCGTCGACGAAGGCAAGGTCACCGACCTCGTCATAGGCCCGGACCGGATCACCGGCACCTATACGGCGCCGGGAGGCCCGGCGGGAGCGCAGGAGGGCCAGCCGCAGCATTTCATGGTGGAGCGCGTGCCTAAGGATCTGGCGGATTCCCTCGCCAGCAAGGGGATCACCTTCTCCGGCGAGCCCGGTCCCGGCCTTCTACAGAGCGTTGCGAGCTGGCTCATGCCGATGCTCCTCTTCCTCCTGCTCTGGATGTTCCTGGTTCGGCCGATGGCGATGGGGCATGGGGGCGGCCTGATGGCCATCGGCAAGTCCAAGGCCAAGGTGTATGTCGAGAAGGACACCAAGGTGACTTTCGCTGATGTGGCCGGTGTCGACGAAGCGAAGGACGAGCTGCGGGAGATCGTCGCCTTCCTCAAGGACCCCCAGGGTTACGGCCGGCTCGGCGCGCGCATGCCGAAGGGGGTGCTGCTGGTGGGACCGCCGGGGACCGGCAAGACCCTGCTCGCGCGGGCGGTGGCGGGCGAAGCCGGTGTGCGCTTCTTCTCGATCTCGGGCTCCGAGTTCGTCGAGATGTTCGTCGGCGTCGGCGCCGCCCGCGTCCGCGACCTGTTCGAGCAGGCGCGCACGCAGGCTCCGGCCATCATCTTCATCGACGAGCTCGACGCGCTCGGGCGCGCCCGCGGCGCGATGCTGCCAGGGGGCAGTCACGACGAGAAGGAGCAGACGCTCAACCAACTCCTCACCGAGATGGATGGCTTCGACCCGAGCGTCGGCACCGTCCTGCTTGCGGCGACGAACCGCCCGGAGGTCCTCGATCCGGCCTTGCTGCGCGCCGGCCGCTTCGATCGCCAGGTGCTCGTCGACCGGCCGGACAAGCAGGGCCGCGTCGCAATCCTGAGGGTCCACCTGGAAAAGGTGAAGCTGGCACCGGACCTGCCGGTTGAGGATCTGGCGGCGCTCACACCGGGCTTCACCGGCGCCGACCTTGCGAATCTGGTCAACGAGGCGGCGCTGCTGGCGACGCGCCGCAATGCCGAGAGCATCGGCTTTGAGGACTTCACGCAGGCGATCGAGCGCATCGTCGCCGGCCTCGAGAAGAAGAACCGCCTTCTGAACCCGCACGAGCGGGACGTCGTCGCCCATCACGAAATGGGGCACGCCCTGGTCGCGATGGCTCTGCCGGGCGTCGATCCGGTGCAGAAGGTGTCGATTATCCCGCGCGGCGTCTCGGCGCTCGGCTACACCATCCAGCGTCCGCTCGAGGACCGCTTTCTGATGGACCGGAAGGAGCTGATGAACCGCATGGCCGTCCTCCTCGGCGGGCGAGCAGCGGAGAGCCTCGTCTACGACGAAGTCTCGACGGGGGCGGCCGACGACCTCGTCAAGGCCACCGAGATTGCGCGGAGCATGGTGGCGCGGTTCGGCATGGACCCGAAACTGGGGCAGGTCGCGTACGAGACGGACGCCGCGCCCTTTCTCGGCGGGCCGGCCGGAGCGAGCTGGCAGCCGCGGCGCTACGGCGAGGAAACGGCCTCGGGGATCGATGCCGCCGTGCGCGAACTGGTGGAGACGGCGTTCCTGCGCGCCGTGTCGATCCTTTCGACGAACCGCGACCTGCTTGGTCGTGCGGCGCAGAACCTGTTGAACCAGGAAACGCTTTCGTCCGAAGACCTTGAGACGATCGATCGATCTGTCGCCCGCGATGCGGGCGGCTTGACTGCCGCCCCGCCGGGCGTCGGCCTGGCCGCAGCCACTGCTGTTCAGCGCGGATGATGGACACTGGGTCCAGAGTGAGCCGGAAGCGAAACCTGGAGAGGCACGGGTAAGCTTCCGCCGGCCTTGAGCATGAAGGGGGACTCCGGGGCCGCGGAAGCGCTTCACGAGCGACCAGAAGGACGGCACCGAATCTGCGCGAGGTTCCGCTGTAAGGACTTCAAAGCTTCCGCGTCTTTTCGGGATAACGACGCCTGTTCACTACGCGCAGGTGCGAAGAACGTCTTTGTGGGTGCTGATGCTCCGGTGCGCGTTCGTTGCCGGGCGAACGGGCGTCGCTGGCAAAGGCATGGTTCTTCAGAGAGGAGGTCACGGAATGGAGGTAACGGATTCGGTCTGCGGGAAGACAGTTGAACTCGGAGAGGCCGAGCCGGTCGAGCATCGCGGCTGGGCATATTTCTTCTGCTCCGCCGCTTGCCGCGCCGCATTCCTGGCCGCGCCAGACCGCTATGCCGCGTCGCGTCATGAGCGAGCCCCGCTCCATGGCGAAGCCGGGAAGCCATCTCGACCTGCGCAGTGATCGCGCGGAAGACACAATCAGGTCCGCGGAAGTAAAAAATGGCCACTCAGCCCCCGACAGATGTTCCGGCCGCGTATCCCGAGGGAGCCGCCTGCTCTCCCTTGCCCTTCTTCTCTCGACTTCTCACCGAAATGATCCGGACCGGCCGGTTGACGGTGATCGATGCGGCCGGCCGGGTCCACCCCTTTGGCCCTGGCGACAGCGGTCCAGACGTCTCGGTCAGAATTCACGATCCGCTGTTGCCGATGCGTATCCTTCTTCGCCCGTCGCTGGCCGTGGGCGAAGCCTACATGGATGGTACGATTACGATCGAGCAAGGGACGCTGCGAGACCTCCTCCACCTTTGCACCAGCAATCTCGAAGCCCTCGGCCGGCATCCGATCGGCGCGGTTCGGGGCGAGCTCGATCGCATGCTGCGCAGGCTTCAGCAGGACAATCGCCTCGGGCGGGCGCGCGCCAACATCGCGCATCACTATGATCTGTCGGGCGCGCTCTACGATCTGTTCCTCGACCGCGACCGTCAGTATTCCTGTGCCTATTTCCAGACCGGCGCCGAGACGCTCGAGGAAGCACAGGAGAAAAAGAAGCGCCACATCATGGCGAAGCTCCTGCTCGAGCCCGGCATGCGCGTGCTGGACGTCGGCTCTGGCTGGGGCGGGCTCGCACTGGAGATGGCGCAGACCGCTAGGGTGGACGTCACCGGTCTCACGCTGTCGCAGGAGCAGCTCGCCGTCGCAACTGAGCGTGCCGTCGCCGCGGGCCTGTCCTCCCATGTGCGCTTTGCCCTGCGTGATTACCGGGAGGAGCAGGGAACCTATGACCGGATCGTCTCCGTCGGCATGTTCGAGCACGTCGGGGTGGCGCACTACCGCACCTATTTCGACACGCTGCGCAACCGCCTGAACCCGGACGGCATCGTCCTCGTGCATGCGATCGGACGGGCCGATCCGCCCGGCTCCACCGATCCCTGGCTGCGCAAATACATCTTTCCGGGCGGCTATTGCCCTGCGCTGTCGGAGGTCCTGGCGGCCGTCGAGCGCTCGGGACTTTGGGTCACCGACATCGAGATCCTGCGGCTGCATTATGCGGAGACGCTGCGGCACTGGCTCGAGCGCTTCCAGGCCAACCGCGACCGCGCGCAAGCCATCTACGACGAGCGCTTCTGTCGCATGTGGGAGTTCTACCTGGCGGTCTGCGAGGCCGCGTTCCGCAACGGCCCGATGATGGTGTTCCAGCTCCAGCTCGTGCGCCGACGCGACGCAGTGCCACTGACGCGCGACTACATCACCGACCGGGAGCGCCGCGACGTCATGGCGGAGGACGTCCCGGCATGAGGACCGCCCCGAATGCCCCGGAGCCAACGAAGAGTTTCCACGCTCACCTGAGGAGAAAGACATGAACACAAGCAGCAAGACCCGCGTCGCCGTCAACGGCTACGGCGTGATCGGCAAGCGCGTCGCCGATGCAGTGGCCCAACAGGAGGACATGGAGCTGGCCGGCGTGTCGGACATCAGTGCCGACTGGCGGGCGCGAATGGTGACGCAGAAGGGCTTCCGGCTCTACGGCGCCGCGAGCGAGCAAGCACAGGCGATGCGCGATGCCGGGCTGGATGTCGCCGGCACCCTCGACGACCTTCTCGGCGCTTCGGATGTGGTCGTCGACTGCACGCCGAAGCGCGTGGCGGCGAAGAACGTCGAGCTCTACCGCCAGAAGGGCATGAAGTTCATCGTCCAGGGTGGCGAAAAGCACGAAGTGACTGGCCACTCCTTCGTCGCCGAGGCCAGCTATGAGAGCGCGCTGGGCCGGGACAGCACGCGCGTCGTCTCCTGCAACACCACTTCGATCGTGCGCACCCTCACGGCGCTGAAGCATGCCGGGCTGCTGCGCCGGGCGCGCGGCACGCTGCTGCGCCGCGCCACCGACCCATGGGAGAGCCATCTGGGCGGCATCATGAACACGCTGGTGCCCGAGCCCGAGATCCCGAGCCACCAGGGGCCCGACGCCCAGAGCGTCGATCCCGACCTCGACGTCATCACCATGGCCGTGAAGGTGCCGGAGACGCTGGCGCACCTGCACTACTGGGCGGTGCAGCTGACGCGATCGGCCGACACGGAGGAGGTGCTGGACGCCTTCCGCGCGTCGCCGCGCATCGCGCTGATCCGCATGGCGGACGGGCTGACGGCGATCAACGCGGTCAAGGAGCTGATGGCCGATCTCGGCCGCCCGCACGACAACCTCTACGAGGTGGCGCTCTGGGCCGACATGCTGAAGGTGCAAGGCGACGAGCTCTTCTACGGCTACATGGTCGACAACCAGGCGATCGTCATTCCCGAGACGGTGGATGCGATCCGGGCTCTGGTCGGGCAGGTGCGCGATCCTCACGAATCTATTGCCAAGACGAACGCCGCCCTGGGGATCGGCGCGGTCGTCGATGCGCTGGGAGGACGATGATGATGCAGACGAAGGACATCATGACGACGCCCGTCGTCTCGGTCGCGCCGGAGACCGGCGTGTCGGACGTGGCGCGGCTTCTACTCGAACGGCACGTCAGCGCCGTACCGGTGATCGATAGCGCCGGAAGGCTGGTCGGGATGGTGAGCGAAGGCGACTTCCTGCGTCGCGCGGAAGACGGCAGCCATCGGCACGGCTCCTGGTGGCTGCGGCTTTTCGCGGGATCCGGCGAGAACGCGGCGGACTACGTGAAGACGCATGGCCGCTCCGCCGCCGACGTCATGACCCGCGACGTGGTCACCGTCACGGAGGACATGCCGGCGGGCGACGTCGCCCATCTCCTGGAGACCAAGCGGATCAAGCGCGTGCCGGTCCTGCGCAACGGAAAGGTCGTCGGTATCGTCAGCCGCGCCGACCTGCTGCGCGGCCTTGCGGCGCAACGCCATGCTCCGGCCGACATCGCGTCCGTCGAGGACGAGACGATCCGAAAGCAGATCCTCGAAGAAATACAGGCGGCCGACTGGGCGCCGACCTACGGCGTAAGCGTCATCGTCGTGCAGGGCGTCGTCCAGATCTGGGGATTCGTGGATTCGCAGGAACAGGGCGAAGCACTTCGAGTCGCTGCCGAGAACGTGCCCGGCGTGAAGGGCGTGGAGCTGAACGTCAGTAGCGTTCCAGCGTATGGATGGGAATGAGAGAACCGGTCTCCGGCTGAGGGAGCCAAGCAATGTCGCCGATTGACCCCTTTCTCCCGCGCAGGAGGATCGCCTATTTCTCGATGGAGATCGCCCTTCGTCCGGAAATGCATACCTATTCCGGCGGGCTTGGCGTGCTCGCCGGCGACACCGCCCGGTCGTGCGCCGACCTCGAACTGCCGATGGTCTTCCTGACCCTCGCCAGCCGGGAGGGTTATCTGCGCCAAGAGATCGATGGCGACGGCCGGCAGGTCGATCACGCCGATCCGTGGGATTTGGCGGATTGGGCGACACCGCTCGACGCCATGGTGGCCGTTCGGATCGAAGGGCGTGCGGTTTGGGTACGGCCGTGGCTGTACGTTCTGACCTGCCCGGTCGGACATGCGATCCCGGTCCTCCTGCTCGACACAAGGCTGGAGCACAACGATCCCGTCGACCGCGCGATCAGCGATCGCCTCTACGGCGGCGACGAAGCCTACCGTCTCAAGCAGGAGATCTTGCTCGGCGTCGGCGGCATGCGAATCCTGCACGCGCTCGGCTTCGACATCGAGACCTATCACCTCAACGAGGGCCACGCCGCGCTGCTCGCGGCTGGCCTATTGCGCGAGCATCGGCATCCGAGCGACCGGCCGAGCGACGGTGCACTGCGCTACGATGCCGACAGGGTGCGCGAACGCTGCGTCTTCACCACCCATACGCCCGTCGAGGCCGGCCACGACCGCTTCGACTACGAAGATGCGGAGCGTCTGCTCGGCGACTTTCTACCGCTGGACCAGATGAAGCTGCTGGCGGGACCCGACCGCCTGAACATGACGCGCCTGGCGCTCAATCTGAGCGGATACGTGAACGGGGTCGCGATGCGCCACGCCGAGACGGCCCGGCGCATGTTTCCTGGCTACGGGATCCGGGCGGTGACCAACGGTGTGCACGCTCCGACCTGGACACACCCGGCCTTTGTCCGGCTGTTTCAGGAGATCGCCCCTGACTGGGGGCACGATCCGGAGGAACTGTTGGGGGCGGACCAGCTTTCGGACGACGCCGTCTGGACGGCACATCAGGAAGCCAAAGGCGACCTGCTCGCCGAGATCCAGCCTCTGGCCGGCGTGGCGATGAGGCCGGACGTGCCAGTGATCGCCTTCGCCCGCCGAATGACCGGCTACAAGCGCCCGGACCTGCTGTTTACGGACCTGGAGCGGCTGCGGGCGATCAACCGCACGCATCCGTTTCAGGTGGTAATGGCAGGGAAGGCGCATCCGCGCGACGAGGGCGGCAAGGCTCTGATCGCCGAAATCCACGCCCACATGCGCAGCCTGGCGGGCGACATCCCGATGGCATTCCTGCCGAACTACGACATGACACTCGCGAAAAAACTCGTCGCCGGTGCGGACGTGTGGCTGAACACGCCGCTGCCGCCCTACGAGGCGTCGGGCACCAGCGGGATGAAGGCGGCGCTGAACGGCGTCCTCAACCTGAGCGTCCTCGACGGCTGGTGGATCGAGGCCTGGGTCGAGGGGGTGACCGGCTGGGCGATCGGCCAGGACGACCAGCGCCATGAGGACGATGCCCAGGACCTCTACGACAAGCTCGAACGAACGGTCCTGCCGCTCTATCACGCCGACCGCGGTCGCTGGATCCGGATGATGAAGGACTCGATCAGCAAGATCGGCTCTCGCTTCAACAGCCAGCGCATGATGCGCCGCTATGCGAGCGAGGCCTATCTCCGATGATGCGAGCAGCGAAGACGACAGGAGTAGAAGAAGCAGGCTACGGTGGCCGAGCCGGCCGACAGCCGACCCGCTACGCTCATTCGGCGTGCGATCGAACCGGCAGTAGACGTCCGGGTTCGGTGCATCTTCTCATGCGGCCTCATGACGAAAGCGCCAACGTCCGAGGCGTCGCCGTATCAGCTTCTCGAACTCGAGAACCGCTAGCAGGATGACGCCTGCGCCGACCACCGCCACCCCATCCGAGAGGCCCACCGGCCGCGTGTCGAACAGGGCCTGCAGGGGCGGCGCATAGGTGAAAGCGAGCTGGAGCAAGATGACCAGGCCCACGCCGATCAACACCGCCGGCGTGCCCAACACGCCGCTCCAGGTGAGCGAGGGGCCGTGCTGAAAGCGCACGCTGAACAGATAGAAGATTTCCATCACCACGATGGTGTTGACCACCAGCGTGCGTGCTTCCTCCAACGACAGACCGCGGCTTTCGGCCCAGAAGAACATCCCGAACGTGCCGATCACGAACAGAATCGACACGAAGATGATCCGCCAGATCACGAATCCCGACAGCAGCGGCTCGTCGGTCGCGCGGGGCGGTCGGTGCATGGCGCCCGGCTCGGTCGGCTCGAACGCCAGGGTGAGCCCGAGCGCCAGCGCGGTGACCATGTTTATCCACAGGATCTGCACCGCAGTCATCGGCAGCGTCAGCCCGATCAGGATGGCGCCGATGATGGTCAGCGCCTCACCGCCATTGGTCGGCAGGGTCCAGGCGATGACCTTTTTCAAGTTGTCGTAGACCGTCCGGCCCTCACGCACGGCCGCGACGATGGAGGCGAAATTGTCGTCGGCCAGCACCATCTCGGCCGCCTCCTTCGCGGCTTCGGTGCCCTTGCGACCCATGGCGACGCCGATATCGGCGCGCTTCAGCGCCGGGGCGTCGTTAACCCCGTCGCCGGTCATCGCCAGCACCGCACCGTCGGCCTGAAGCGCCTCGACCAGGCGCAGCTTGTGCTCCGGCGTGGTGCGGGCAAAGACGTCGGTATCGTGCGCCGTGCGGCGCAGGGCTGCATCGTCGAGTTCGTCGAGTTCTGCGCCGGTGGCGACGAAGTCGGAATTTACGATCCCGATCTGCCGGGCGATGGCGGCGGCGGTCGCGGCGTGGTCGCCGGTGATCATCTTGACCCGGATGCCCGCCGCCTGGCAGTCGCGCACCGCCGTGACGGCCTCTTCGCGCGGTGGGTCGATCAGACCGAGCAGGCCCAACAGCGTCAGGCCGCTTTCGGCGTCCGCGAAGGCGAGCTCGCGCGTTTCCGGCGGCATCGGCTTGGTGGCGACCGCGAGCACCCGTTGCCCGAGCGCCGCCAGCGCCTCCACCCGCTCCCGCCACGCGACTGGGTCGAGGGGCTCGTCGCCCGCGGGACCACGCTGACGGCCGGACATCGCCAGCACCTGCTCCGGCGCGCCCTTGAGGCAGAGGAAGGCCCCGACAGCGTGATCGTGGTGCAGCGTCGCCATGAAGCGGTGCTGGGCGTCGAAGGGAATCTCGTCGCTTCGCGGCAACTGTGGGCGCAGGGTCTGCGTGTCGAACCCCACCTTGTTTGCGAAGGCGACCAGGGCGCCCTCCATCGGGTCGCCGTCCACCACCCATCCGCCCTCGGTCCGCCGGAGGGCCGCGTCGTTGCAGAGCAGGGCCGCGCGCGCCAGCTCGACGAGCGGCGGATGGATCTCCGGATCGACCTCCTCCCCGTCCCGTCGGATGGCGCCGATCGGGCCGTAGCCTTCGCCGCTCACGGCGAAGGTGTCGACGGATGTCGCGGCCGCCGCCACCGTCATCTCGTTTCGCGTCAGCGTACCCGTCTTGTCGGTGCAGATGATCGAGACCGAGCCCAGAGTCTCGACAGCAGGCAGGCGCCGGATGATGGCGTTACGCGCCGCCATGCGCCGCACCCCTATCGCGAGCGCGATCGTCATCACCGCCGGCAGTCCCTCGGGGATCGCCGCCACCGCCAAGCCGACTACAACCAGGAAGGCGTCCTCTGTGGCGTAGCCGCGGGCGAGTACGGCAAACGCGAAGACCGCCGCCGACAGGCCGAGGATGACGAAAGTGAGGCGCCGTGCGAAGCCGTCCATTTGGCGCAGCAGCGGCGTTCTGAGCGTCTCGACCGCACCGACCAGGGCGCTGACGCGCCCGATCTCGGTGTCGGCGCCGGTGGCGACGACCACGCCGGCGCCCCGGCCCACTGCGACCAGCGTGCCCGAGAAGGCGACGGAATTGCGATCGCCGAGCGGCGCTTCGGCAGCGACCGGCGCCGGTGACTTGTCGACCGGAACCGATTCACCGGTCAGCGCCGCCTCCTCGATCCGCAGATTGCGTGTCCGAAGAAGACGGAGGTCGGCCGGGACCCGGTCGCCGGGATCGAGCAGCACGCGGTCGCCCGGGACCAGCATCTCCGCCTCGACGGTGAGGCGATGCCCGCCGCGCATGACCGAGGCGTGCGGCGCCAGCATGCCGCGGATGGCACTGAGCGCCCGCTCGGCGCGGCCCTCCTGCACGAAGCCGATCGCGGCGTTGAGGAGCACGACGGCCGCGATCACCGCCGCGTCGGTGCCGTGGCCGAGCGCCAGCGTGATCGCGGCGGAGGCGAGCAGCACGTAGATCAGCAGGTTGTCGAACTGCGCAAGGAAGCGGCGGAACGCGCCGCGCGGCTTGGCCACCGGAAGGCGGTTGCGGCCATGCCCGGCCAGCCGCCGGGAAGCTTCCTGCCCGTCCAGGCCGTCGTCACCGGTCGCGAGCGCCTGCAGAGCCTCCTCGACGGGGACGGCGTGCCAGGGCCTAGCGGAATTTGTGACGGCCGGTTGCTGCTGGATAAGGTCGGTCATCGCATCCCTCGGCGCCGAAGGCGGCGCGGGGCCTGAAGCGGGCGAGTGAACGGGCTGCGCGGGCGAAGGCCGCCTATTGGGCGGTGTAACCGCCGTCGATGACCAACTCGGTGCCGGTCACAAACTTCGACTCATCGGAGGCGAGATAGAGCACGCCGAATGCGATGTCGTCCGGTTCGCCGACATGACCGATCGGGTGCAGGGCGTTAAGGGCCTGCCGGCCCTCCTCGACGTCGCCGTTCTCGGCAAGGTAGTTCTCGACCATCGGCGTCCAGATGTAGCCAGGATGGATCGAGTTCACCCGGATGTTCAACCCCGCCTTGGCGCAATAGAGCGCCACCGACTTGGTGTACATTCGCACGCCGCCCTTAGACGCATTGTAGGCGCCGAGATTGGGGTCGCCGACCAGACCCTCGATTGAGGACAGGTTGATGATCGAGCCGCCCGGCGGATCCTTCCGCTTCATCGCCAGGATCGCGTGCTTGGTGCCAAGGAACACGCCGTCGAGATTGACGCTCATCAGCCGGCGCCAGCGCTCCAGCGTCTCCTCCTCGGGCGGCCCACCCCAGCCGACGCCGGCATTGTTGACCAGCACGTCGAGCCGTCCGAAGTGGTCGAGGGTGGCCTGGATCATTCGCTGCCACGCGCTCTCGTCGGCGACGTCGTGATGGAGATAGATTGCCTCGCCACCGGCCGCGGCGACGTCCTGCGCCACCCGCTCGCCTTCCTCCTCCTTGATGTCGGTGACGACCACCTTTGCGCCCTCCCGCGCCAGCATCCGCGCCGAGGCCTCGCCCAGCCCCAGCGCGGCTCCTGTCACGATCGCCACCTTGTCTCGCACTCTGCTCATCTTTTAGACTCCTCTCTGGTCGATTCCGGCGGGCCGAGAACCCGCCTCAGGTTTCTGAGCTACGCTTCCTTGGAGCGGCTGACAGCGACGACTGTCGTGCACGCCTCGAGCCAGATCTCGCCCGCAGCATTCATCCGGTGTCCGGCGCCGAACGAAGCGTCGGCGGTGGTTTGCTCCTTCGACGTGTCGATCACCACCTCCCATCCTCCCCCTGGCGGCGCCGGCACGACGAACCGGCATCGGGCAGGAGAGCCGTTGAAGAGCAGGCAGAGTGCCACGTCGCTGCCCCGCACGAGACAGCCGAGCCGGTTGTCGGCCCCGTTCCAGTCGGGCTCTTGCCCTGCTGGTCCGAACCAGTTGATCTCCCCGTCCGTGTAGAAAGTTTCGGAGCGCAGGACCGGATGCGCCTTGCGCAGCGCGATCAGCCGCCGAACGAACTGCACGAGCTCGCCATTCCGCTCCGCCAGCGACCAGTCGTACCAGGAGATCGCATTGTCCTGGCAATAGGCGTTGTTGTTGCCCGCCTGCGTGCGGCGGAACTCGTCGCCGCCGAGCAGCATCGGCACGCCGCGCGAGAGCAGGAGCGTGGCGAGCAGGTTCCTGATCCGGCGCAGCCGCATCGCTTCGATGTGCGGATCGTCGGTCGGTCCTTCGGCGCCGTTGTTGTCGCTGTAGTTCTCGTCGAGGCCGTCACGGTTGTCCTCGCCGTTCGCCTCGTTGTGCTTGCGCGCGTAGCTGACGAGGTCGTTGAGCGTGAAGCCGTCGTGGCTGGTGATGAAGTTGATGCTGTTGAGCGGGCTTTCGCCGCCCGGCTGATAGAGATCGCTGCTGCCGGCGAGGCGGGTCGCCAACCCCCCGGTCATGCCCGGGTCGCCGCGCCAGAAGCGGCGGACATCGTCGCGGAAGTGGCAGTTCCACTCGGCCCAGCGTCGGCCGGGGAAGCGGCCGACCTGGAAGGCGCCTCCGACATCCCAGGCTTCGGCGATCAGCTTGACGTCGCGCAGGATCGGGTCCTCGGCGATCTGTTCGAGCAGAGGCGGATTCGCCAGCAGGTTGCCTTGCTCATCCCGCCCGAGCACCGAGGCGAGGTCGAAGCGGAAGCCGTCGACGTGGCAGTGGATCACCCAGTGCCGCAGGCAGTCGACGACCATGCTGCGCACCACCGGATGGTTGCAGTTCAGCGTGTTGCCGCAGCCGGTATAGTCCACGTATTCCCCATTGGGCGTCAGGATGTAATAGATCGCGTCGTCGAGCCCCCGGAAGCTGTAGGTCGGACCGTTCCTTCCCCCTTCCGCCGTGTGGTTGAAGACGACGTCGAGGATGATCTCGATGCCTGCCCGGTGAAGCTCGCGGACCATGGTCTTGAAGGCGATGAGATCGCCACCCGGCGCGACATCGCCGGCATAGCCCGGCATCGGCGCGAACAGGGCGACTGGATTGTAGCCCCAGTAGTCGCGCAGCCGCTCGCCGCTCAGCGGGTTGAGCCCTTCGGCCGCCTCCGGGTCGAAGGCCTGGACCGGCATCAATTCGAGGGCGGTGATGCCGAGCTCCCGGAAATAGGGGATCTTCTCGACGACGCCGAGATATTCCCCCCGCCGGCGAACGCCGGAGGATGCGTCGATCGTGAGCCCGCGCACATGAGTCTCGTAGAGGATCGTCTCGCTCCAGGGATGGCGGAGCGGTGCGTCGTCGGCCCAGTCGAAGCTTTGGTCGGCGATCACGCAGCGACCATGCGAGTTGGGAGACAGGCCGGTGACGGAGGCGGCGTAGGGATCGAGCAGCGTTCGATGCGGATCGAAGTCGTCTCCGCCAGCCCCCGAGCGAGGCCCGTCGGCTCGAAGAGCGTAGAGCTTTCCGCCGAGACCGCCGGTCAGGCTAACATGCCAGATGTCACCGGTCCGGTGACGCCGCGCATTGAGAGGGAATCGGGCGCTCGGCTGGGTCCCGCCGGCCGTCTCGTACAGAAGCAGGGTCATGCTCGTGGCGTGCCGGCTGAACACCGCGACGTTTAAGCCGTCGCGGCAATCGTGCAGCCCGAGCGGTAGCGGCTCACCGCGGTCGATCTGGACGGGGCCGCCGTCCGGCTCCGCCGGTGCGGAAGCTGCCTGTGCCGGTTCGTGTGATGGAGGCGGCGCCTGACGCCTCCCATGGACACCGGCGGGCGCTCCGGCGGCCTTGTCGTCAGCCATGGGTGACCAAATTGCGCGGCTCGCCACGGACGAAGGCCTCGATGTTCTCCAGCGTGGTCTCGATGATGCGTCGCACCGCGCTTTCCGTGTTGTAGGCGTTGTGCGGTGTGACGATCACGTTCGGGAAGCGCAGCAGCACATGGTTGGCGACGAGCGCCTTCAGGTCGTGGCCTTCGGTCCACGCCTCGCGGAAGATCTGCGCCTCCTCGCGGATCAGCGGCTCCTGCGGCAGGACGTCGAGCCCGGCCGCCCGCAGCCTCCCGTCGGAAAGCGCCCGGACCAACGCCGGCACGTCGACGACATTGCCGCGCGCCGTGTTGATCAGGATCGCGCCCGGCTTCATCAGGCCGAACTCGCGGTCGGAGATCAGGCTCGCGGAGCCCGGCGTCGCCGGCACGTGGAGCGTCAGCGCGTCCGCCGCAGCCAGCACCTCGTCGAGGTCGGCATAGCAGAAGCCGACACGGCTCGCCGCGTCAGCGTCTGGGTAGAGATCGTGGGCGATGACCGTCATGCCGAAGCCGCGGGCGATCTCGATCGCGCGCCGCCCGATCCGCCCCGTGCCGATCACGCCGAGCGTCTTCCCGCGCAACTCGAAGCCGCGCAGCCCCGCCTGCGAGAAGTTGCCGCGGCGGGTCCGCTCGACCGCCTCGACCAGGTTCCGCGCCACGGCGAGGAGCAGCGCAAAGGCATGCTCCGCCACGGTCGAATCGCCGTAGTCGGGCACATTCGCCACCGCCACACCGTGCGCGGCACACCAGCCGAGGTCGATATGGTCGAAGCCGGTTGAGCGGGTGGCGATCAGCTTGAGCGAAGGGAACTGCGCCAGCACGTCGGCGCCGAGCTTCGAGTTAACGAAGGTGCTGACGATCTCGGCGTCCGCGTGAGCTGCGGCCGTGCGAGCATCGAGGGGCTCGCGCGTGCAACTCAGTTCGTGCGCCGGCTTCAGCCGCAGGCAGGCCTGGTGCTCCCATTCCTCGGTCTCGAAGACGACAACCTTCATCGTACAGCCTCGCCCGCGCGGGGTGCCGTCGCCGCGCCGAGCCGCTCCTCCTCTTCTGCCACGCGGCGCACGGTGGCGACGAAGCTGTCGGGATTAAGCGAGATTGAATCGATCCCCTCCTCGACCAGGAAGGCGGCGAATTCGGGATAGTTGCTCGGCGCCTGGCCGCAGATGCCGATCTTGATGCCGGCTGCGTGCGCCTTGGCGATCGCCTCCCGCACCGCGCGCTTGACCGCCTCGTTGCGCTCGTCGAACAGCGGCGCGAGCTCGCCCGAGTCACGGTCCACCCCGAGCACGAGCTGGGTCAGGTCGTTCGAGCCGATAGAGAAGCCGTCGAAGCGTTCCGCGAACTCCTCCGCCAGGAACACGTTCGCCGGGATCTCGCACATCATGTAAATTTCGAGGCCGTTCTCGCCGCGCGACAGCCCGTTCTCGGCCATGACTGCCAGCACGCGGTCCGCCTCCTCCGGCGTCCGGCAGAACGGCACCATGAGGATGACATTGGTCAGCCCGATCCTCTCGCGCACCTTTTTAAGTGCGCGGCATTCGAGGGCGAAGCCATCGCGGTAGCGCTCGTCGTAATAGCGCGAGGCGCCGCGCCAGCCGAGCATCGGGTTCTCCTCCTCGGGTTCGAAGGCGGCACCGCCGAGGAGATGGGCATACTCGTTGGTCTTGAAGTCACTCAAGCGCACGATCACCGGGTGCGGATGATAGGGTGCGGCGAGCTTGGCGATGCCGAGCGCCAGCGTCTCGACGAAATAGTCCTTCGCGTCTTCCCAACCGCGGGTGAGGTCGCGGATCTCGCGCCGCGCCGCCGGATCCTCCACCCGCTCCGGGTGGATCAGCGCCATCGGGTGGATCTTGATCAGGTTGTTGATGATGAACTCCATCCGCGCCAGCCCGACTCCCTTGGCCGGCAGGCGCCACCAGCGGAAGGCGGCGGCCGGGCTCGCGATGTTCACCAGCATCGCCGTGCGGGTCTCGGGCAGGTCCGACAGGTCCACCTCGGTCGCCTCGAAAGACAGGATGCCGTCATAGACCACGCCCTGGTCGCCCTCGGCGCAGGAGAGGGTGATCTCCTGCCCGTCGTGCAGCAGCTCGGTGCCGTGGCCGGTGCCGACGATGGCGGGGACGCCGAGCTCGCGGCTGACGATGGCGGCGTGGCTGGTCGTGCCGCCATGGTCGGTGATGATGCCGGCCGCCCTCTTCATGATCGGCACCCAGTCCGGGTCGGTCATCCCCGTGACCAGGATGGCGCCGTCGCGGAAGCGGTCGATGTCGGCGGCGCTGCGGATGGCGCAGACGGGACCGGCGGAGATCGCCTCGCCGATCGCCGAGCCGGTGAGGATCGGCATGCCCTTCTCTTTCAGCCGAAAGGTCCTGAACTGGCTGGTCTGCCGGGAGGACTGCACCGTCTCCGGCCGCGCCTGGACCATGTAGAGTTCGCCCGTCTCGCCGTCCTTGGCCCATTCCATGTCCATCGGGCGGCCGTAGTGGTCCTCGATGGTCGCCGCCCACCGCCCGAGCTCCAGGATCTCCGGCTCGTCGAGGACGAAGGCCTGCCGCTCCTTCTGGGTGGTCGCGACCGTCGCGGTGCGGGTGCTGCCGCCCGTCGCGTAGACCATCTTCGTCTCCTTTGCGCCGAGCGTCTTCTCGATGATCGGCGTATGGCGGCCGTCGCCGAGCAAGGGCTTGAACACCAGGTACTTGTCGGGATCGACGGCGCCCTGGACCACGGTCTCGCCGAGCCCCCAGGCGGCGCTGATCACCGCGACACCACGGAAGCCGGTCTCGGTATCGATCGAGAACATGACCCCCGAGCCTGCCAGATCCGAGCGGACCATCCGCTGGACGCCGATGGACAGCGCCACCTCCAGATGATCGAAACCCTGAGTCTCGCGGTAGCTGATCGCGCGGTCGGTGAACAGCGAGGCATAGCAGCGCCGGCAGGCGTCGAGCAGGGCGCGCTCGCCGCGCACGTTGAGAAAAGTCTCCTGCTGACCGGCGAAGCTCGCCTGCGGCAGGTCCTCGGCAGTGGCGCTGGAGCGCACGGCGACGCCGACCTCTCTCTGCTCGCCGCGCCGGGACAGCTCACGATAGGCCTCGCGGATCTCCTCAGCGATCGGGTCCGGGAACTCGGAGTCGAGAAACAGCCGGCGGATCGACTCCCCGGTCTCGTGCAGCGAAGCCTTGCCGCTTTTCAGCGCCTCGATGCGCGCGCGCAGCTCCGCCTCGAGGCCGTTGGCCGCGACGTACTCACGGAAGGCGGCGGCCGTGGTGGCGAAGCCATCGGGAACCCGCACGCCCTTGTCCTTCAGCGTACGGACCATTTCGCCAAGCGACGCGTTCTTGCCGCCGACAAGCGGGACATCGCGTACGGTCAGGGTGTCGAACCAGGCTGTGCGTTGTTCGGTCATCGCTGTGCTCCTCGTGATCGGGCCGAGATCCTGCGCCGCCTCCGTGCCGCCCCACTTCGGCCTTGAGCGAACCGGGCGCTTTCGGTCCTGATCGGTGGCAGATCGGCTTCTCGTTCAAGGACGCGACTGGGCGTCGTGCCTTACAGCGGCGCCGCGACGCTCCGGGAGGCGCGAAGGCGCCCGCCGGTCACAGAAATTCATCGGCAGGTCTGAAAGGCCCCGACCGGAGGGCACGCGAGGGAGTGGGCGATCGCTGCGAAAGGAGCTGTTGCGCTGGGGACCACGGCGTGATGGAGCGTCAAAGGCATACCAGGCGGCGCCCCCTTGCGCCAATTCAGTTCCCCGTGCCTGCATCGCGGAGTCGAGGCGGTACGGCGCAGCTACGAGCCGACGTCGCGCTCCCAAACACAGCGACGCTGTAAGGCTCCTCACTCCAACGCGTCTTTATCGTCATATCGGCTTCAGCAGGGGCCAAGGGGCCAAGGCCGTGGCGGCCCTTTCATGATTGGGCGACCGCAACGAGGAGAGTCTCATGTCGGATGTCTCGACAAGAACCAATGGCGACCAACCCGCGCTCGCGTCACGCTTTCCGACCGCATTCACGATCCTGTTCGGCCTGATCGTCCTGATGGCCGCGCTGACCTGGTTCATTCCGGCCGGACAATACGACCGCGCCATGAACGAGGCAGTGGGCCGCGAGATCGCGGTTGCCGGAACCTATCAACAGGTCGAAGCCAATCCTCAGGGTCCCATCGAGGTTCTGCTGGCGCCAATCGCCGGCTTCTACGACCCGGACAGCAATGTGGCGAATGCCATCGACGTTGCGCTGTTCGTATTGGTGATCGGCGGTTTCCTCGGCGTCGTCAACGCGACGGGCGCCGTCGATACGGGGATCGCCGCGGCCATGCGCGCGCTTCGTGGCCACGAGAAATGGATGATCCCCATCCTGATGGTACTCTTTGCCGCCGGCGGCACGACCTATGGCATGGCCGAGGAGACGCTGGCCTTCTACCCAATCCTCATTCCGCTAGTACTGGCCGCCGGCTACGATAGCGTGACCGGTGTCGCTATCATCCTGATCGGGGCCGGGATCGGCGTGCTCGGCTCGACGATCAACCCGTTCGCGACAATCATCGCCTCCAATGCCGCCGCCATTCCTTTCACCGACGGGCTCGCTTTGCGGCTAGTGATCCTGATCGGCGGCTTCGCCCTCTCGGTGGCGTTCGTCATGCGATACGCGGCGCGCGTAAAGGCGGATCCGGCACGCTCCGTCGTCAGTTCGATGAAGGAGAGCAACGAGCGATACTTTCTCTCCAAGGACACCGCGACAGGAATCGATGCCAGCCTTAGCGCTCGGCAGAAGCTCGTGCTCATCGTTTTCGCGGCGACCTTCGCGGTCATGATCTGGGGCGTCTCGAGCCAGGGCTGGTGGATGGCGCGGATGGGTGCCCTGTTTCTAGGGGCGTCGCTCGTCGTCGGTATCATCGCGTGGATGGGCGAGAAGCGGTTCACCGGGGCCTTCATCGATGGCGCGCGCGACCTGCTTGGCGTCGCGCTGGTGATCGGGCTTGCCCGCGGCATCGTGGTGATCATGGAGCAGGGGCGGATATCCGACACCATCCTCCTCTGGTCGGAACAGGCGATCAGTGGCCTGTCGGAGATTGCCTTCATCAGCGCCATGTTCGGCATCGAGACAGCGATGAGCTTCCTGGTTCCATCCTCGTCGGGGCTGGCGGTTCTGTCGATGCCGATTTTGGCGCCGCTGGCCGATTTCGCCGGCGTCGGGCGCGACCTCGTCGTCACCGCCTTCCAGTCGGCCAACGGACTGGTGAATCTGATCAACCCGACATTCGCGGTGGTGATCGGCGGGCTGGCCATCGGTCGCGTCCCCTATGAACGCTGGCTCCTGTTCATCTGGCCGCTGCTGCTGATCCTCGTCGTCTTCATTGCGGCGTCGCTCAGCGTTGCCGCGCTGCTGTGACTGTCAATTTCCAGCCAAGGAAAAACCCATGTCCGATCAAAGCTTCGGCGTTCATTCCGAAACCGGAAAACTGCGGCAGGTGATCGTCTGCCGCCCGGGTCTGGCGCACCGACGACTGACGCCAGCCAATCGCGAGGCACTGCTGTTCGACGATGTTTTCTGGGTCAAGCAGGCCCAGAAGGACCACGATGTCTTTTCCGGTGTGATGCGTGACGAAGGCGTTGAAGTGTTGGATGTCAATGTCCTTCTGGCCGAAACGCTGGAATCCGTGGAAGGCCGTGCCTGGGTGCTCGACCAACGGATTACCGCGGATCAGATCGGTGTCGGCATGAGGTCCGAACTGCGGGCCTGGATGAACGAATTGCCCGGCGCCACACTGGCGGTACATCTGCTCGGCGGGCTGACCGCCGCCGATCTTCCGTTCAAGCCGAGCGGGCTTTTCGGTAGCTATCTCGGTCATCACGGCTTCATCCTTCCGCCGCTGCCCAATGCGCTGTTCACCCGGGATAATTCGGCTTGGATCTACGATGGTGTGACGGTCAACCCGATGTATTGGCCGGCACGCCGGCCCGAAACTCTGCTCAACGCCGCGATCTACAAATTCCATCCGAAATTCGCGGGCAAGGTGACGATCCACTGGGGTGACCCGACGCGGGACCACGGTCTCGCAACGCTTGAAGGCGGTGACGTGATGCCGGTCGGCAAGCGCACCGTTCTGGTTGGTATGGGCGAAAGGTCGTCGCCGCAGGGTATCGGTCAACTCGCCAAAAAGCTGTTCGCCGACGGCGTCGCCGATCGCGTGGTGGCGTTTCGTATCCCGAAATCGCGTGCCGCGATGCATTTGGACACGATCTTCACGCTCTGCGGCGGCGATGTGGTCACGACCTTCAAGGAGGTCGCGGAAGAGCTGGTCTGCTATGATATCCGCCCCGGCGAAGGCAAGGCTCCCCTTTCATTCCGACACGATCCGCGCCCGATCTTCGAGATCGTGGCGGAGGTTCTCGGCTACCGGAAGCTTCAGATCGTGCCCACCGGTGGTGACACCGAGGAAGAGCGTGCGCGCGAGCAATGGAACGACGGCAACAACGTATTGGCACTGCGCCCTGGCGTGGTGATCGGCTACGACCGCAACGATGACACCAATGCCGCCCTGAAAGCCGCCGGTATCGAGGTGCTGGCCATCCCGGGAGCAGAGCTTGGACGGGGCCGTGGTGGCGGACATTGCATGAGCTGCCCGACAATCCGCGACGCAGTCTGAACCGAAGAGAAGGACGAGTTGATGTCGTTCAATTTGAAGAACCGCAGCTTTCTAACCCTGCGCGATTTCGATCCGGAGGAAATCGCCTTTCTGTTGAAGCTTGCCGCCGATCTCAAGGCCGCAAAATACGCCGGCTACGAGCAGCCGCGACTAAAAGGCAAGGAGATCGCGCTGATCTTCGAGAAGGATTCCACGCGCACCCGCGTTGGCTTCGAGGTCGCGGCGCACGATCAGGGTGCCACGGTCACCTATCTCGGTCCGTCGGGCAGCCATCTCGGACACAAGGAGACGGTGAAGGATACCGCGCGGGTGCTCGGTCGGGTCTATGACGCGATCGAATATCGCGGCTTCGGGCAGACGATCGTCGAGGAACTGGCCGCCTATGCCGGCGTGCCAGTCTACAACGGCCTCACCGACGAGTTCCATCCGACCCAGATCCTGGCCGACCTCCTCACCATGCAGGAACAGTCCGGCAAGGCATTGCGCGAGATCGCCTATGTCTTTGTCGGGGATGCGGGCAACAACATGGGCGACAGCCTTCTCATCGGCGGCGCCAAGATGGGAATGGACGTGCGGCTGTGCGCGCCCAAAGCCTGCTGGCCGGCGGATGCGATCCGCGACGAAGCCGAAACGATCGCCGGGCAGACCGGTGCACGCGTGATGGTCACCGACGACATCGATCGGGCCGTCGACGGGGTGGATTTCGTCTACACCGACGTTTGGGTCTCGATGGGAGAACCGGCGGAAAAATGGGCCGAACGCATCGACCTTTTGATGCCCTATCAGGTGAACGCCGACCTGATGAGCAAGACCGGCAATCCCCGCGCGAAATTCATGCATTGCCTGCCCGCCTTCCACGACACAGCGACGAGCGTCGGTGCGGACATCGCGGAAAAGTTCGGCATCGATGCGATGGAGGTAACCGACGAGGTGTTCGAGAGCCCGGCCTCGATCGTCTTCGACCAGGCCGAGAACCGCATGCACACGATCAAGGCGGTACTCGTCGCCACGATCGGTGACTGAGATGCTGGTCGTCGTGGCCTTGGGTGGCAACGCGCTTCTGCGGCGCGGCGAGCCGATGACCGCCGAAGCGCAGCGCGAGAACGTCAAACGCGCTGCCGCCTCGCTGGCTGAGATCGTTCGCGCGGGCCATTGTCTCGTTGTCACGCATGGCAACGGGCCGCAGGTCGGCCTCCTCGCGCTTCAGGGCGCAGCCTACAAGCCGGACGAAGCCTACCCGCTAGACGTGCTGGGCGCCGAGACGGGGGGCATGATCGGCTATCTAATCGAGCAGGAGCTGGAGAATGCGCTCGATCACGCGGTGCCCGTCGTGACGCTGTTGACGCAGATCGTCGTCGATCCGCACGATCCAGCCTTCGCCAACCCCACCAAGCCGGTTGGTCCGGTCTATGATGAGGGGGAAGCCCGCCGGCTTGCCGAGGCGCGCGGCTGGCGGATCGCGCCCGACGGGTCACACTGGCGACGCGTTGTGGCTTCGCCGACGCCCCTGGAGATACCGGATCTGCGCGTCATCAAGTTCCTGATCGAGCGCGAGGTGATCGTGATCTGCACCGGCGGCGGCGGCATTCCGGTGGTCCGGCGCCAGAACGGCTCTTTGGTGGGCATCGAGGCGGTGATCGATAAAGACCGCGCCAGTGCCCTCCTTGCAGAGGAATTGGGCGCCGACGCGCTATTGCTGCTGACCGACGTCGAGGCCGTCCACCGCGATTGGGGCACGCCGCAGGCCACCCCTATTCGCACGGCATCGCCGGAAGAAATCGCGCAGCTTGACCTTCCCGTTGGGTCGATGGGTCCCAAGGTGGAGGCCGCCAGCCGGTTCGTCCGCACCGGCGGCGCGATGGCCGGCATCGGCCGGCTTGCGGACGCAGCAAAAATCCTGGAACGCGCATCGGGAACGGTGATCGTAGGAGGAGATGGCGGGGAACGTTCATGAAGATTCGGACGTCGGGAATTCTCGCTCTCCGTATAATTCCGTCGTACGCTTATGGCTTTTCCCGTTTAATACGATTTGACTCCCTAATCAGTTTGCACGGCTCAATTCAGCTTCGCCTCGACCTTTCTTCGATATGCGCAGTCGCTGAAGACGGATCGAAGAAATCCAATCTATTCTGTTAAAACGGGATTCGAAGGTGATTATTGGAGTATTCATGGCAGTGTCACTCGTCCTCGCGACATTCCTCCTTCACTACTCTGTTCTCCGTTGGCTCTCCGGCGGCGTGGCGCACATCGCGATGACCGCCGACATAAGTATTCTGGCCATCGTGCTCGTAGCATTCGTGGTTACCTCATCGAAGTGGCTGTGTACGCGGGCGCCTATGCGCTCGCCAGTGGTGCGCTTGCCCTCGGCGACTTCGGCGGTCGGACCATCGCCGATCCGCTCGACTATTTCTATTTTTCGATCGTGAGCTATACCTCGCTGGGACTCGGCGACGTCTTTCCCAGCGGCCACTTTCGATTCATCACCGGTGTCGAGGCCTTGAACGGTCTCCTATTGATCGCTTGGTCGGGCTCTTTCATCTATATCGTCATGGGGCATCTCTGGCCCTGGCAGCCTTGCACCGAGCCGGGCGGCCTCGCGGCGGATAGGAAGCCCGGCGGAAATGCGCCATGACATCCATGACACCTTTCCGGGCCACGCCGGAATCGAGACAGACGGACACACGATGAAATCCGATTACCAGGCGAACAGCATCAGCCTCACCGGCGCCGTCTCGATGGGAACCGGCGTCATGATCGGCGCGGGCATCTTCGCGCTCACCGGGCAGATCGCGGAACTAGCGGGACCCTTGTTCCCGCTCTCCTTCGTTGCGGGCGGGATCGTGACCGGCTTCAGCGCCTATACCTATGTCAAGATGTCGAACGCTTTCCCGTCCGCCGGCGGGATCGCGATGATCCTGCAGAAGGCTTATGGACCCGGCGCGATTGCGGCGGCGGCATCGCTGCTGATGGCGCTCTCCATGGTGATCAACGAGAGCCTCGTCGCCCGCACCTTCGGCACCTATGTCCTCCGGCCATTCAATCTGGATGCCGGTAGTACCCTTGTGCCAGTGCTCGGCGTCGGGCTGATCGTCTTCGCCTACCTGGTCAACATATCGGGCAACCGCTCCGTCGGTCTGTTCTCCGTGGTCATGGCGTTCCTGAAGATCGGCGGCATCGCGGTCTTCGGCATCGCGGCGCTCGCGGCCAGCGGGTTTGCGTTCGCGCCGGCATCCGGTTCGCCGGAAACCATCCCGATCGCCGGCTTTACGGCGTCGATCGCGTTGTCGATCCTCGCGTTCAAAGGTTTCACCACGATCACCAACAGCGGCGCCGAGATCGTCGATCCGCACCGCAATGTCGGCCGCACGATCGTCTTCTCCATCGCGATCTGCGTGGTCGTCTACCTGCTCGTCGCGTTCGCGGTCGGCTCGAGCCTCTCGCTGGACGAGATCGTCGCCGCCAAGGACTATTCGCTGGCAGAGGCGGCGGAGCCGGCGCTCGGTCCTTACGGGTTCTACTTCACCATCGCGCTCGCGGTCGTCGCCACCGCCTCGGGTCTGCTCGCCAGCGTCTTCGCGGTCTCGCGCATGCTGGCGATGCTGACCGAGATGGAGATGATTCCGCACAGCCATTTCGGCATGTCCGGTCCGATCCGCGAGCACACGCTGGTCTACACGGTGGTGATCGCGGGGCTGCTGACGGTGTTCTTCGACCTCAGCCGCATCGCCTCGCTCGGCGCCTTCTTCTATCTGGTGATGGACATCCTGATCCACTGGGGCGTGTTCCGCCGGCTGCGCCAGGAGATCGGCGCGAGTGGCTGGGTGCTGGTCACGGCCATCGCCCTCGACACGCTGGTGCTCGGCGTCTTCGGCGCCACGAAACTGCAATCCGACCCGCTCATCGTGGTCATCGCTGTCGTGGCCATCACCGCGGTCTTCGCGTATGAGCGAATCTTCTTATCACGCTGGACTGCCGGGAAGCCGCACGCCGATCACTGAAGCGTGAAACTCCGCACGTTCGGCTAATTTGTGGCGTGGGAACACCGGACCGGGCCGGCATCGATCAGATTCGCCGCCGCCTCGACGGGAAGGAAACTTACCCGACGGCGGACGTCATCGGCAGAATGCAGCCGTTCAGCCTAAGGAACGGCCCGCGCGACCGGGACGGCCGAGAAGGGCGGTCCCTCCCACCGTAGTGAAGGGGCAGGAAGCGCGACGGCGATCCTGCGCTATTCGAATCGCGACATCCTGGAGGCGATCCCGAACTGGAGCGCGAGATCGCTCCTGCCTGATAGGTGGTGGACGCCGCCTGCCCCAGAGCGGCGTCGCCTCACCGCTTCCCAACGACACCAGCCCAGTACTGATCCAGATTGCTGCGCCAGTTGTCGCCCGACGTCTGATCGAAGCTCCCCCGTTCGACCTTCGGCGCTGCTGCGAACGCTTCAGGGGACGCATCGAGCACATAGATCTCATGGTCTGTCGTGGCGCGAAGATCGGACCAGCGAACGGCGACAAGCTCTCCACCCAAACCGAGGAAGCCGCCACGCGAGGCCAGGACGTAGGCGATCGTCTGCCGAGCCGGATCCAAGACGACGTCTTCGATCTCCCCCAGCTCCTGGTCCTGGGGCGTGCGGATGTCGGCGCCGATGACGATATACGCGCGCATCAGGCTGTCCATCTCCGTGACGGGGGTCGCCTGCGCCAGGTGCGCGCGACGCCAAGTCCTCCGCGCATCCGGGTCGTCGCTCTCGGGGCCGACCAGCTTCTGGTGCTCCTGATAGACCTGGCGCATTGACGCGAGCACTGTCTGGCAGGATTGCTCGTCGCCGTCGAAGGCATAGACATAGGCGGCGTCGCGGAGCGACTGCATCTTCTGCCGCGGCGTTCCGGACATGCCATAGCCCATACCGTAGCTGCCGTACCCTGTGCCGTATCCGGTTGGCGCCAAGACGCCGAACCCGACACCTGCAAGCTCATCCTCGAACGCCCGCAGGTCTGCCAGACATTGCTGCGCCACCTGCCCCTGTTGAGAGGCTCCATCCGGCAGGCTCTCCACATCGGCCGCACGGACCGCCAGCGGCGGCGACGAAGGCTAAAGCGACAAGTCGAGACGTATGCATGGTGTCTTTCCTCCATTCAAATCGGCGAGGCGAGGATCGCCGATGCTCCTCTGATGACTTCGTCGTGGATCCGCCGGGACGTTTCCCCTCGGATATCCACCCGAAGAGCCGGAGTGATGCCGGGCGACGGCCTCCGACGGTTTCCGGCACGGAAAGCCTGCCGAGCCCGTTGCCGCATGCACTTCAGCGCATGCCGGTTTCTCCGGACAGGCCAGATTGCCTTCACCGTCTCTAACTGACGTCGCCGAGGACGACGCATTACACCTGGGGCGTGCGTCCTTCCCACCCACGCACGCATTGCCGACGCGGTTCCTTGGTTCCGCCAGGTCGACGCGCGGCTCCGGGGCGGTGGGAGGACCCGCCGTAAGAAAGTGCTTCGAGCCGCGTCTTTATCCGTGACGTCGGACGCTACCATGGCACCGACAGGAGGAAGAGCAATGGCCGAGACTGTTGCTTCTAGCCGCTATTACGACGGGTCGGCGGACGGCGCCGGCACCCGCCGTGATTTCCTGTACCTGGCCACGGGCGCCGTGGCCGCGGTCGGCAGCGCCGCTGCCCTCTGGCCATTCATCGACAGCATGAATCCCGCTGCCGACGTCCTCGCCGTGTCCTCCGTCGAGGTCGACCTGGCACCGATCGAACCCGGCCAGCGCGTGACCGTAAAATGGCGCGGCAAGCCGGTGTTCATCGATCACCGACCGCCGGAGCGAATCGCCGAGGCCCGCGCGGTCGATCTGAATGAGTTGATCGACCCCCAGACCGACGGCGACCGCGTGGTGCGGGAGGAGTGGCTGATCGTCGTCGGGATCTGCACGCATCTCGGCTGTGTACCGCTCGGCCAGCGGCAAGGCGACCCGGTCGGAAACTGGGATGGCTGGTTCTGCCCCTGTCACGGCTCCCATTACGATAGCTCGGGGCGCGTCCGTCGCGGCCCGGCCCCGCTCAATCTGGAAGTCCCGCCCTATGAGTTCGTCACCGATACCGCCGTCCGGATCGGTTAGCGCGGCGGACTGGAAGCCCGCCCAATTCGAACGGACACACGCGGCCGACTGTAACGATCACCGTATCGCACCGTCTATACGGGCTGCAGGGTCAAAAGTGAGTACGGCGTCGCCACCCGTTCTCGATCCTCCGAGGAAGCCGAGAATGTCGGATGTAGTTTCATGAGCGAGCTTCTCTATTTTCTGATCTGGGCGGCGGTCATCTTCGTGATGCTGCGCTTCGGTTGCGGTGCCCATGTCATGGGACACGGCCACGGCAAGGCCGAGCGGGACGGTGGAGACCCGCAGAGCCGGGGAGCCGGGACCTTGCGGTGGATTCCTCCAGCCGAGGACGTGGATCCCGTCTGCGGCAAGACCGTCAGCACCGCTGCGGCGAAGCCGAGCGTCCATGCGGGCAGCGTCTACTACTTCTGCTCACGCGACTGCCGGGAGATATTCGAAGCCGTACCCGAGCAGTACGTCGGGCCGGCGGCTCAAGGGCCGCAACTGCGGCTGGAGAATAGCCATGGCTGATGCAAAAACTTCTCCGAGCATCGCGCTGCGCTCGGGTACGCCCCTGCCAGTCCAGGCCACGCCCCGGATCCCGGTGATCGCGCTCGGTATGAGCCTGGGTCTGTTCCTCGCGGTCACTTTCGTCCTCTGCGTCGGGTTCGACCTCCTGTTCCCCGGGAAGGCGATGTATGAGAGTTGGCTGCGGCTGCTGCCGGGCTTCACCTGGCTCAGCTGGCCGAGCTTCCTTCTCGGGCTGGCCGAGAGTTTCGCCTACGGCTGGTACGTGGCCCTGGTCTTCGGCCCGCTCTACAACTTCTTCGCCGCGCGCAGCGGCCGAAGAGAGCGGGCATGACCTCGCCAGCGAAAGCGCCTCTCTCCATGGCTGCGTGAACAGCGGGCTCAGCCGGCTTCGACGGTCACCGTGAGCCTCATCATGATCGGCGAGACGGCCCCGCGGCCGCCGCCGCGGCTGCATGAGGCTGACGCTTCAGACTCGAGAGAGCGCAGCACTGTAATGCGTCCAAGTCCGGCGCGTCTGAGCAGATGAACTCGTTTCCAAGATCGGAACGTGCCCGTCACGGTCGCACGATGGAGGGTTTGAGGATGAAACGACTCAAAGCGGTTGGGCCGGCAGCGGCGGCAGCCTGGGCGCCGCTGCCGGCGCTGGCACAGGCCGCGGCCGATCGGCCGACCTATTGGCATTCCGGCTGGGACTGGGGATGGGGACACATGTTTTTCGGCTCCCTCATGATGATCCTTTTCTGGGGCGGGTTGATTCTGGTGATCCTGCTCGCGGTCCGGTGGCTGGGTGGCGGGACGTCCCACGGCGCCGGATCGCCTTCAGTCAGGCGGCCGCTCGATATCCTTCAAGAGCGTTTCGCCCGCGGCGAGATCGATCAGGAGGAGTTCGAGAAGCGCAGGCGCCTGTTGTCTGATTGAGAGTGCCGCTTCGCCGTGAAACGGAAGCCGACCAAGCGCTATTTCAGCTCCCCGCAGCCGCTGCACTTCAAAGTCAACACAGCCGATAAACCGGATGAGGCGATGAATAAGCCCCAGGATCATGATCACATCCACCATCACCGCGATGTGCCCGACCTTGTCGCAAGCGGAACCGCAAAAGATCCGGTTTGCGGAATGACGGTTAAGTTGAACGCAGGCAAGCCGACCCGGCAGTATGAGGGCGAGACCTACCATTTCTGCTCGCAGAGGTGCCACGACAAGTTCGCGGCCGATCCGGCGAGATACCTGGAGCCGGCGAGCGCGCCGGTCGAAAGCGTCCCGCCGGGCACGAAGTACACCTGCCCGATGCATCCGGAGATCGTGCGCGACGGGCCGGGCGACTGCCCGATCTGCGGGATGGCACTGGAGCCGATGGGTATCCCCGCCGCCGACGAGGGACCAAACCCCGAGCTCGGCGATTTCACGCGGCGGTTCTGGGTCGGCGCCGTGCTCACCGTGCCTCTTCTGGTGCTGACGATGGGTCCCTTCGTTGGGCTCGGCGTCGTCCGCGACGTCCTCGGCGAGCGCACGACGCTCTGGATCGAGCTCATCCTGGGCACACCGGTCATCCTGTGGGCCGGCTGGCCGTTCTTCGTGCGCGGCGTCAAGTCCGTGATCAACCGCAGCCTCAACATGTTCACGCTGATCGGCATGGGCGTCGGCGCGGCCTATCTCTTCAGCGTGGTCGCCGTGCTCGCGCCAGGCATCTTTCCCGCCGGCTTTCGCGACGCCGAAGGCCATGTCGGCGTCTATTTCGAGGCCGGCGCGGTGATCGTTGTCCTGGTCCTGCTCGGCCAGGTGATGGAGCTGCGCGCGCGCGAGCGCACCGGCTCGGCGATCCGGGCACTGCTAGACCTCGCCGCGAAGAC
>NZ_JALHBS010000063.1 GCF_024195285.1 Aurantimonas marianensis | reverse complement strand
GCGGCCGCCGGCGTGGATCTGGCTCTTGACCACATAGACCGGCCCCGGCAGCTGCCGCGCCGCCGCTTCCGCCTGCCGGGCCTCGGTGATCGCCACCCCCGCCGCCACCGGCGCCCCGTAGCCCTTCAGCACCTGCTTGGCCTGATATTCGTGGATGTTCATCTGATTGTTCTCTCCCCTGGAAGCGGTGTGCGCCTATTTGATTCTCGGTAGCATCTTCTTGAACGAAGGCGTTCCGGCTTTGCCGAGCCATTCGAAGACCACCATTTCGCTGGTCACGATTCCCACTCCGGCCGCGCCGAGTCTTTGCAGACAGGCATGTTCGCTCTCGGCCGACCGCGATGCTGTCGCGTCCGACGCAACGAACACCTGGTATCCAGCCTCCAGCAGGCTGGCGGCGGTCTGAACCACGCAGATATGCGCTTCCATCCCCGCCAGGACGATCTGCTGTCGCCCAAGAGCGCTGATGGCCTCGGCGAAGGCGGTGTCTTCCATGCAGGAAAAATGCACTTTCTCGAAGACCGGACAGCCGGCGGCGGCGGTCGAAACCTCGGCCATCGTATGGCCCAGTCCCGCCGGATATTGCTCGGTCAACAGGACCGGGACACCCATTTCTCGCGCGGCCTCGATCAGCAATGCCGCATTTTTCAAGGTTCGGGCCGGCGCCATCATTGCCGGTACCAGCCGCTCCTGCATGTCGATAACGACGAGAGCGGAATCCTTAGCCCTGATCAACATGCGTTCAACCCTCTCCCTCGACAGATGAAAACCGCCGACAAATGTGTCTTCACTGGTATGCCAAACGCCAAATACCGTCAAGGCAATAGCGTGAAGATCGAACCCCTAAACGCCGAAAACCCCTGCAATCGTGGGCTTTTTCCATGCGGACAGCAATTCGTAAATTGCCCATTGACGCAGCGATGTCCCGATGTATGGTATACCACATAAGCGCACCCAAGCGGCTCGAAACCGTTTCGACAGGTGCCGGGTTGTGAGGCGGGGAGGCGTTCGGGACTGTGTCGATTACCAGCAAGCTGACGCCGATCGCCGTGAACTTCACGCTGAAGGATCACACCTACGACGTGCTCCGCGACGCCATCCTAGAAATGAATATCTATGATGAGGGGGCCGATTTGCGTCTCGATGAGCGCACCATCGCCGGACAGTTGGGAATATCGCGCACACCCATCCGCGAAGCTCTGGCGCGATTGGCGCAGGAAGGCTTCGTGGAAATCCTTCCGCGCAAGGGGGTCTTTGTCAAACGCAAGTCGATGAACGAAGTACTGGAGATGATCGTCACCTGGGCGGCATTGGAAAGCATGGCGGCCCGGCTTGCCGCGGAGCGTGCGTCCGTCGTCGAACTCGGCTCCTTGCGCAAATTCGCGATGAAGCACAGCACCCATGCGGCGCGCGCTGACATCGAGGAATATTCGGAAGCCAATATCGTGTTTCACCAGCGCATTCTGGAACTGTCCGGCTGTGCGCTGCTCAAGTCGACGGCGGACGGGCTGTTCCAGCATATGCATGCCGTGCGCCGGCGGGCGATGGGTGAAAGCGATCGCGCCACGCGCTCGGTCGTCGACCACATGGAGATCGTCGAGGCGCTGGAGGCGCGCGATGCCGATGTCGCCAGCCGCCTTGTGCGCGAGCACACGATGAAGCTGCATGACCATGTGCGCGCCACGTGGGTACGAATTGAATCTTTGAACCGTAAACGCATCGTGGCCGGTTGACCGGCTCCGCGTGCCATTGACGCAACCGGCCGCAAGGCCGTCCAAGCAAGTCTTCCGGGAGGAAACAGAATGTCAGCAGTAGCGCAGAGCGTTGATGCCAATGCCGCTGAAGCCGACGCCCAGCAGGCGCTGACGGATGGGTTTCACCTCATTATCGACGCGCTCAAGCTCAACGACATCAATACGATCTACGGTGTGCCCGGCATTCCGATCACCGATTTCGGCCGTATGGCCCAGGCTGAGGGGATCCGCGTCATCTCCTTCCGGCACGAACAGAATGCCGGCAACGCCGCGGCCATCGCCGGCTATCTCACGCAAAAGCCCGGCATCTGTCTGACGGTCTCGGCGCCCGGGTTCCTGAACGGCTTGACGGCCCTGGCGCACGCCACCACCAATTGCTGGCCGATGATCCAGATTTCAGGGTCGTCGGAGCGCGAGATCGTCGATCTTCAGCAGGGCGACTACGAGGAGATGGACCAGCTGGCGATCGCCAAGCCCTTGTGCAAGGCCGCCTATCGTATCCTGCACGCCGAGGATATCGGGATCGGCATCGCGCGGGCCATCCGCGCCGCGGTTTCGGGGCGTCCCGGCGGGGTCTATCTCGATCTTCCCGCGAAGTTGTTCGGCCAGGTGATGGACGCCGCGGCCGGTACGAGGTCGCTGGTGAAGGTCATCGATCCGGCGCCGAAACAACTGCCCGCGCCCGATGCGATCGCCCGCGCGCTCAATGTCTTGAAGGGGGCGAAGAAGCCGCTGATCATCCTCGGCAAGGGCGCCTCCTATGCGCAGGCCGACGACGAGATCCGCGCGCTGGTCGAAAAGAGCGGCATCCCCTATCTGCCGATGAGCATGGCCAAGGGGCTGCTGCCTGACAACCATCCGCAGTCGGCTGGCGCGGCCCGCTCGCTGGTGCTCAAGGAAGCCGATGTCGTGATGATGATCGGCGCGCGCCTCAACTGGCTGCTGTCGCACGGCAAGGGCAAGCAGTGGGGCTCCGAGCCGAAGAAATTCATTCAGATCGACATCGAGCCGAAGGAAATGGACAGCAATGTCGAGATCGCGGCCCCGCTGGTCGGCGATATCGGCTCCTGCGTGTCCGCGCTGCTCGACGGCATGGGCGGCGACTGGCAAAGGCCGCCCGCCGGCTGGACCGACATGATCCGGGAAAAGGTCGAGGCGAACATCGCCAAGATGGCGCCGCGGCTGATGAACAACAATTCGCCGATGGATTTCCACGGGGCGCTCGGGGTCCTCAAGACCGTCATCAAGGAGCGTCCCGACGCGATCCTCGTCAACGAGGGCGCCAACACGCTGGATTTCGCCCGCTCGATCATCGACATGTACAAGCCCCGGAAGCGGCTCGACGTCGGCACCTGGGGTGTCATGGGCGTCGGCATGGGTACGGCGATCGCGGCGGCGATCGAGACCGGCCACCCGGTGCTGGCGGTCGAGGGCGACAGCGCCTTCGGTTTCTCCGGCATGGAAGTGGAAACGATCTGCCGCTACAATCTGCCGGTCTGCATCGTCGTCTTCAACAACAACGGCATCTATCGCGGCACCGACGTGAACCCGTCCGGTTCCTCCGACGCGGCGACGACCGTGTTCGTCAAGGACGCGCGCTACGACAAGATGATGGAGGCGTTCGGGGGTGTCGGCGTCTACGCGACCTCGCCGGACGAACTGCGCCGCGCCGTGAACGAGGCGATGGATTCCGGCAAGCCGACGCTCATCAATGCGGTGATCGACGAAAAGGCCGGCACCGAGAGCGGTCGCATCGGAAATCTCAACCCACAAAGCGTCGTTGCCAAGAAATAGCGCCAACGCCGATTGAACTTAGAACAGCAGGTATCCGCCATGAAGGCACTGGAAGGCATCAAAATCCTGGATTTCACCCACGTCCAGTCGGGACCGACCTGCACGCAGCTGCTGGCCTGGTTCGGGGCCGACGTGATCAAGGTGGAGCGGCCGGGCGTGGGGGATGCCACGCGCAAGCAGCTGGTCGACGTGCCGGGTGCCGACAGCCTCTATTTCACCATGCTCAACCACAACAAGCGGTCGATCGAGCTGGATTCCAAGAACGCGACCGGCAAGGAAGTGCTGACCCGGCTGATCGAGGAATGCGACGTTCTGGTGGAGAATTTCGCACCCGGGGCGCTCGATCGGATGGGCTTTTCCTGGGAGCGGATCCAGGAGATCAACCCGCGCATCATCATGGCGTCGATCAAGGGATTCGGTCCGGGCAAATATGCCGACTGCAAGGTCTACGAGAACGTCGCGCAATGCGCCGGCGGTTCGGCCTCGACGACCGGCTTCCTTGATGGTCCGCCGCTGGTGACCGGCGCGCAGATCGGTGATTCCGGGACGGGACTGCATTTGTGTCTGGGTATCGTGACCGCCTTGTACCAGCGCGAAAAGACCGGACGTGGCCAGAAGGTCTCCTGTGCGATGCAGGATTCGGTGCTCAATCTCGCCCGCGTGAAGATGCGCGATCAGCAACGGCTGCAGCGCGGTCCGCTCAAGGAATACTCGCAATATGGCGAGGGCATTCCGTTCGGTGACGCGACCCCGCGCGCCGGCAATGATTCGGGTGGCGGCCAACCAGGCCGCATTCTCAAGTGCAAGGGCTGGGAGAACGACCCCAACGCCTACACCTATTTCATCATCCAGGCCGCGGTCTGGGAGAAAGTCTGCGACGTCATCGGCAAGCCGGAATGGAAGACCCAGGAAGGCTATGCCAAGCCGCCGGAGCGGCTCGACAAGCTCAACGAGATCTTCTCCACCATCGAGGAGTGGACCAAGACCAAGACCAAATTCGAGGTCATGGACATCTGCAACCCGCTCAACATCCCCGTCGGACCGATCCTTTCCATGAAGGAGATCGCCGAGGACGAGGGGCTTTACGCCACCGGCACGATGGTGCGGGTCGACCATCCCGAGCGCGGCGAATATCTCAGTGTCGGCTGCCCGATCAAGCTGTCGGACAGCCCCGCGGAAGTCCGCCGCTCGCCGCTGTTGGGTGAGCACACGACGGAAATCCTGTCGGACGTTCTCGGCTATAAAGGGGATGATCTGAACCGCATCGTCGGTTCGGGGGCGGTCGGAGACGTCAAGGCGCAAGCAGCGGAATAAGACGGACGCAGCGATAAAGCGGCGCCGTTCAGGGAGGAAATATGCGTATCGTAGTTCACGGCCAACAAGCCTTTGGGAAGGCCGTTCTGGAACGGTTGCTGGAGCGCGGCGAAGATGTCGTCGCGGTCTGCACCGCTCCCACCAAGGAAGGCAAGCCCGAGGATCCGCTGGCGGAGTTGGCGCGGGAAAAGGGCCTGCCGCTGCACCAGCCGGCGTCGTGGAAGACGCCCGAGGCGCTGGAGCTGATGAAGTCCTTCGACGCCGATGTCTGCATGATGGCCTATGTGCTGCTTTTCGTGCCGGAAGCCGTGCGCGACGCGCCGAAATTCGGAACGTTTCAGTATCACCCATCGCTGTGCCCGCATCATCGTGGGCCGAGCTCGATCAACTGGCCCATCGCCATGGGCAGGGAGCAGACCGGTCTGACCATCTTCTGGCCCGACGACGGGCTGGATGAAGGTCCGATCCTGCTGCAGAAGACCTGCGCGATCGGGCCGGACGAAACGCTGGGGGACGTCTACTTCAAGAAGCTTTTCCCGATGGGCGTCGATGCCATGATGGAGAGCCTGGATCTGGTGAAGGCGGGCGTCATTCTCAAGCACGACCAGCGTCTGGACCAGGGTTCCTACGAAAGCTGGTTCAAGAAGGCGAACGCGGAAATCGATTGGTCGAAACCCGTCGCAGATCAGTACAACATCATCCGCGCGGCCAACCCCGCGCCCGGTGCCTGGACGACCCATAAGGGCGAGACCGTGCAAATCTTCGACTCGGCCCGGGCCGACGGCGAGGGCACGGCCGGTCAGGTCGTCGAGGTCTCTTCGGAAGGCGTGACCGTTCAAGGCAACGGCGGCCGCATCATCATCAAACGCGTCCGTCCTGCGGGCGGAGACAAGCAGCCGGCGGCGGACTGGGCCGCTTCGGCGGGCCTTTCCGCTGGCGACATCCTCGGATCATGAATCGGGAATAGATTATCATGGCGTTCAAGACCGACATCGAGATTGCCCGCGAGGCGAAGAAGCTACCGATCCAGGAGATCGGGGCGAAGCTGGGGATCGGGCCCGAGGATCTGGTGCCCTATGGCCATGACAAGGCCAAGGTCTCGGCAGATTTCATCGCCCGTCAGGCGGGTAACAAGAACGGCAAGCTGATCCTGGTGACGGCGATCAACCCGACGCCGGCGGGCGAGGGCAAGACGACGACGACGGTCGGGCTCGGCGACGGGCTGAACGCGATCGGCAAGAAGGCGGCGGTGTGCATCCGCGAGGCCTCGCTCGGTCCGTGCTTCGGCATGAAGGGCGGCGCGGCCGGCGGCGGCTACGCTCAAGTGGTGCCGATGGAGGAGATGAACCTCCACTTCACCGGCGACTTCCACGCCATCACCAGCGCCCACAATCTGCTGTCGGCGCTGATCGACAACCACATCTACTGGGGCAACTCGCTCGACATCGACATCCGCCGCGTCGTCTGGAAGCGGGTCATGGACATGAACGACCGGGCGCTGCGCGACATCGTCACCTCGCTCGGCGGGGTGGCCAATGGCTTCCCGCGCCAGGCCGGCTTCGACATCACGGTCGCTTCCGAGGTGATGGCGATCCTGTGCCTGTCGAACGACCTGGAAGACCTGCAGGAGCGGCTCGGCCGGATCATCGTGGCCTACACGCGCGATCGCAAGCCGGTGACCTGCAAGGAGCTGAAGGCGGACGGCGCGATGACAGTGCTGCTCAAGGACGCCATGCAGCCGAACCTGGTGCAGACGCTGGAGAACAACCCGGCCTTCGTGCATGGCGGCCCGTTCGCCAATATCGCCCATGGCTGCAACTCGGTAGTCGCCACCAAGACGGCGCTGAAGCTGAACGACTATGTGGTGACTGAAGCCGGCTTCGGGGCCGATCTCGGCGCCGAGAAGTTCATGAACATCAAGTGCCGCAAGGCCGGTCTCGCCCCGGCGGCGATCGTCATCGTCGCCACCATCCGGGCGATGAAGATGAATGGCGGCGTCAAGAAGCAGGATCTGGGGGCGGAGAACGTCGCGGCGGTCAAGGACGGCTGCGCCAATCTCGGCCGGCACATCGAGAACATCAAGGGCTTCGGGGTGCCGGCGGTCGTCGCGATCAACCACTTTGCCGGTGATACCGAGGCGGAGATAAAGGCCTGCAAGGATTATGTCGCGAGCCAGGGCTCGGAAGCGATCCTGTGCAAGCACTGGGCCGAGGGCTCGAAGGGGATCCAGGAACTTGCGACGCGGGTGGCACAGATCGCCGACAGCGGTGTGGCGCAGTTCCAGATGTTGTACCCCGACGACATGTCGCTGATGAAGAAGATCGAGACCATCGCCAAGCGAATCTACCGGGCCGACGAGCGGCTGGCCGACAAGAAGATCCGCGACCAGCTGGCACAGTGGGAGGAACAGGGCTTCCGCGATTTGCCGATCTGCATGGCCAAGACGCAGTATTCCTTCTCCACCGACGCCAATCTGCGCGGCGCGCCTACCGGCCATTCGGTGCCGATCCGCGAAGTTCGACTGTCGGCTGGTGCCGGGTTCGTCGTCGTCGTCTGCGGCGAGATCATGACCATGCCGGGCTTGCCGCGGGTGCCCTCGTCCGAATCCATCATGCTCAACGACGAAGGCCTCATCGAAGGGCTGTTCTAGAAGGGATATGCTGCCGTGATCCGCGAGATACTCGTGCCGGTACGTGGCGACGGCAAGGGCGACAACGTCCTTGCCCATGCCTCCGCCCTGGCCAGACGGTTCAAGTCACACGTCGTGGTGACGCACTGCCGTCCGAGGCCACAGGACTTGCTTCCCTATGGGGTTCCGGTTCCTACTTTCCTCAAGGATCAACTGCAAAAGCAGGCGATCGAATTGGCTGACCAGGTCGAGCAGAGCCTGAAAAGCGAATTCGATATGCTGGTCCAAAAATTCGAGCTGACGGTGTCTGACGAGCCGATCGCGGGAACGGCGACGGCGACATGGGTGGAGGAAGAGGGACGCCAGGTCGAAGTGATCAAGCGCCACGGCCGGCTTGTCGACCTGATCGCGGTGGCGCAGCCGGATAGAGCCGGGATGCTCGGCGTCAACAGCCTCAAGGCGGCGCTGTTTCATACGGGTCGGCCCGTTCTGTTGTGTCCGCCGGCCGACACGCCGCCGGTCCAGATCGGCACACATATCGTCATCGCCTGGAACGGTTCGACCGAGGCCGCGCGGGCGGTCGCGCTGAATATCGGACTCTTGGAAGACGCCAATACCGTTACGATCCTGACCGGCGGTGAGGAGGTGTATGGAACCACATCCGAAGATCTGGCCAGTTATCTCAAGAACCGCGGGATCACCGCCGCGATCGAGCGGTTTTCGGCCCCGCACAATGTCGGCAAGGAGCTGCTGGAACGCTGCCGGAAGCTCGGGGCGGATCTGATGATCATGGGTGCCTATGGCGATAGCCACGAGAAGGAGATCATGTTCGGAGGCAACACCCAGACGATCATCGAGTCCACGCCCATCCCGGTGGTTCTGGTTCATTGAAGGGGAGTTTCAGCGCGGTCCTGGGACTGCCACGCCGATTGCGATCGATTGACGAAGTCCCTTGAGCCTGATTTACAATAAGAACAGCCGTGGAAAGCGGCGATCGTGAATACCGTTCTAGTCAGTACAAGTAAAATCAATATGGGAGGAAGTTAAAATGCGTATCAACAGAAGAATTCTTATGACGATGGCCGGTGCCGCGGCTCTGACGTCGACACTGTTCACCGGTGTCGCTCATGCGTGGGAACCAACCAAGCCGATCGACTTCGTGATCATGGCCGGCGCCGGCGGCGGTGCGGATCAAATCGCCCGCTTCATCCAGTCGGTGGCGGAAAAGAAGGACCTGACCGTGCGTCCGCTGGTGCCCAACAACAAGGGCGGTGGTTCCGGCGCCGAAGCGCTGATTGCTCTCAAGGGTACGAGCGATCCCGATCATACGCTTCTCGTCACGCTAAACTCGTTCTTCACCACGCCGCTTCGGCAGGAGAATCTCGGCGTCGACATCGAGACCTTCACGCCGATCGCCATGATGGGCGTGGATCCGTTTGTCCTTTGGGTCCACAAGGACTCCGGCATCACCACCTTCGAGGACTGGCTCGCGAAGGTGAAGTCCGAGGACGGCCAATATGTGATGGGCGGAACCGGCAAGGGCCAGGAGGACTCGATCGTCATCGCCTGGCTCGAGAAGAACTTCGACGTCAAGATCAAGTACATTCCGTATAAGGGCGGCGGCGAGGTGGCGAAAGAGCTCGCCGGTCAGCAGATCAGCGCCAGCGTCAACAATCCGGCCGAAGCGCGAGGCTTCTTCCAGTCCGGCGATGTCGTGCCGCTGGTAGCCTTCTCCGACGAGCGGTTGCCGGCTCTACCGGATGTGCCGACGGTGAAGGAGCTGGACAAGGACTTCAGCTACTATAACCAGCGGGCTGTCGTAGGCGCGCCAGGCATGTCGGATGAAGCCGCCGAGTACTATCGGGATCTCTTCCAGAAGATCTACGACTCGGAGGAATGGCAGGAGTACATGAAGTCCGAGAGCCTCGAAGGCCTGCCGATGAACGCCGAGGAGCAGAAAAAGTACTGGACGACGCAAGTCGACCGCCACAAGGAATTGCTGGCGGAAATGGGTGAGTAAACCCTGTAAGTCCAACTGCTAATCCGACTATCCAGGGAGGGCCGGCATGCGCCGCGCAGAAATCGTAACAGCGGGCGTGCTGGCCCTTCTCTCCATATACCTGATGTGGAAGAGTTCGTTTCTCGAAATCGGATATATCCGGGGGGAAGGACCCGGCGGCGGTTTCTGGCCGTTCTGGCTGGCTGCCATCATGTTGATCTGTACCGGGCTTATCGCATTCAACTGGTACAGACGGACGTCGCCACCCTCGCAATCGACCGAGCCTCTGCTGGACCCCTACGGGCAGAAGATGCTCGCCTTGGTGGGGGGCGGCATCGTCGGTTTCGTCGCGCTGGTCGGCATCCTGTCGATGTACGGTGCGATGTTCGTCTTCCTGATCTATTATCTACGCTTTCTCGGGCGGCATAGCTGGCTGATGACCATGACGATCGCCACGTCGATCCCGATTATCTTCTTCTTTTTCTTCGAGGCGCTTATGCGCATCACCCTGCCGAAGGGCATGGCGTTTCTCGAGCCGGTGTTCAACGCATTGAACACGATCATTTACTGATATAGCGGCTCCGGCACTTATCGAGCCCGCGGGGAGGCGGCGGTCATGATGGATATTCTTGGACTACTCGGCGACGGCTTTTGGCTGGCGATACAACCCGTCAACCTGATGCTGATCATCGTCGGGGTCACGCTCGGGCTCTTCATCGGCGCGATGCCGGGGCTTGGATCGGTAAACGGCGTCGCCATCCTGCTTCCCATCACCTTTCTCGTGCCGCCGGCCTCGGCCATCATCTTTCTCGCCGCGATCTATTACGGGGCCATGTATGGCGGCGCCATCAGTTCGATCACCCTGGGTATTCCAGGAGCATCGACGGCGGTGGCGACAACCTTCGACGGCCGCCCCCTGGCGCTGCAGGGTCGCGCCAGTCTGGCGCTGGTGACGGCCGCGATCGCGTCGTTCATCGGCGGCACCGTCGCCAACGTGTTGTTCACCGCCTTCGCGCCGCCCTTGGCGACCGTCGCACTGAGCTTCGGACCGCCGGAAATCTTCGCGCTGATGCTGCTGGCCTTCGCCACCTTCGTCGGACTTGGCGGCGACGACATCCCCAAGACGATTTTCTCGATCTGCATCGGCCTGGTGTTCGCGGCGGTCGGCTATGACGAAATCTCCGGTGCCCCGCGCCTCGTCTTCTTCGACATTCCCGGCTTCCTGCACGGTATCAACTTCCTCGTGCTCGCCATCGGCGTCTACGGTATCGGCGAGATGATCTGGACCATCGATTCCACCCGCGGAAAGATCACTTCGACCATGGCGAAGATGTCGTTCCGCGGCGCGCTCGACGACACCAAGGAAGGTATGCGGCGCGGCTGGAAAGGCATGGGGATCGGCTCGTTCCTCGGCTTCTTCGTCGGCATCCTTCCGGCGGCCGGCGCAACCCCCGGTTCGCTGATGTCCTATGGCGTCACCAAGATGCTGTCGCGCAATCCGAAGGAATTCGGGCGCGGCCATCCGGGCGGCGTCGCGGCGCCGGAGGCGGCGAACAACTCGGCCTCGACCGGTGCGATGCTGCCGATGCTGACGCTCGGCATTCCAGGCTCGCCGACCACAGCGATCCTGCTGGGCGGCATGGTCATCTGGGGGCTGACGCCGGGGCCGCGTCTGTTCACCGACCAGCCGGAGTTCGTCTGGGGTCTGATCGGCTCATTCTATGTGTCGAATTTTTTCGCCGTGGTCATCAACATCGCCTTCATTCCGCTGTTCATCTGGATGTTGCGCATGCCCTTCACGGTTCTCGCGCCGATGATCTTCGTGCTGTCGATCGTCGGTGGCTACGCCGCGACCATGGATATGCACGATGTCTGGCTCATGCTGGTCTTCGGCTTTGGAGCGTTCTTCCTGCGCAAGCTCGACTATCCCCTCGCGCCGGCGGTTCTGGCGATCGTTCTCGGGCCGATCGCCGAACCGACACTTCGGCAATCGCTGCTGTTCTCCTCGGGTGATCCTTCGATCTTCTTCACACGGCCGATCGCCGGCCCGATCACGATCATTGCCCTGATCCTGATCTTCCTGCCGCTGTTCAAACTGATCTGGGACAAGACGCGGCGTCCGAAGTCGAAGCCTGCCTGATCGATGTCGGTCACGAACGGCCCGGGGGACACGGGGGGCGAATTCGGCCCCTGGAACCCCGGGCTGAGTTCGACGATACCGCAGCGTCTCTTGCCGCTGTCGACCATGTTCCGGCCGGAAAATGTCGAGACCGGCTTCAGGCAGGCTCACGAGCTCGCCGACTTCAGCGGCCTCGCCCCCAAGGACACGATCGCATTTCGCGCGGAGCGCCTGATTGTCCACGAACTTCTGATCCGGGTGACGGCGGACCTCTCGGTGCCGGACGGGCCGGAATACGAGGAACTCGGAATCAACATGCGCGGCATGACCGCGCGGATCTACGAGGAGCATGTCCGACCGCGGCTCGGCTCGTTGAAGTCGGAGCACGAGAGTCTCGTCCGTCGGGCTCGTGAATTCATCACCGCGGAATTACAGCGCCTGGATGCGCGGGACGCTTCGCAAGAGCCGGCGTCGACCGCGAAAGGAGGGCTGCTGGAAAGGTGGCTCGGCAGGGAGAAAAAGCCAACTCAGCCGACCCCCTCGTCAAACCAGAACGCCGCGCTCGAAGCTGCCACCGCCCGCTGGGCGGGGATGCAGGATCCGTTCGAGGCGGCCTGTGCCAATGCCCTTTCAACGGTCACCAGCGCGGTTGTCCGCACCCATGGACGGCTGCCCTTCGACAAGACGATGATCGTCGAACTGGCGACCAATCTTTTTGTCAATGAGTATGGCAGCGCACAGCTCGGATCGGCGTTGGAGCCGATCATCGCGATTGCCGCCGACACTGAGGGTTATCGGTTTCTGCCTGCCCAGACCAAGCCGTTCGTCATGAACGTGAAGGGGGCCTCCGCCGCCGGAAAGAGCACCATCAGGCCGCATCAACGCGAGTTGGCGAAGAAGCTGGGCGTTCCGTGGGAGGATTTCGCCCTCGTCAGCCCGGATTACTGGCGCAAACACCTTCTCGACTACGGTTCGCTGGGAGCCGACTATAAATATGGGGCGATGCTCACCGGCCACGAACTGGAGATCATCGACCGGAAACTCGACCGCTACATGGCTGAAAAGGCCGATCGCGGAACGATGCCGCACCTTCTGATCGACCGGTTCCGCTTCGACAGTTTCCGAACCGGCGACAATCAGGATCGCGGCAGCAACCTGCTGACCCGGTTCGGCCACACGGTGTTCATGTTCTTCATGGTCACCCCACCGCCGCTTACCGTGGAACGGGCCTGGAAACGCGGGCTGACGACCGGACGCTACAAGGCCGTCGACGATCTTCTCCACCACAATATCGAAGCCTATACCGGTATGCCGGCACTGTTCCTCTCCTGGGCGTTATCGGACAAGAAGGTCCACTACGAATTTCTCGACAACGACGTGCCGAAAGGAGAGCGCCCCCGAACGATAGCCAGCGGCTGGAACCGCCGGATGAACGTTTATGATGTCGAGGGACTGCTGAATATCGAGCGCTTCAAGAAGGTCGACGTTCGCGCGTCGGGTCCTGGCGAGGTTTACCAGGAGGGGGCAGATAACCCGGCGCAAAACCTGGGATTTCTGCGGCAATGTGTCGAGCGCCTGGATCAGGTGCGGTTTGTCGATCCGAAGAGCCGCAAGCGATACGGGCTCATCTGCAAAGATGGCGGGGCGTGGTTGGACCGCAGCTTGTCATCATGCCCGGACGAAATCTCGGACCTTCTGGAAGAGG
>NZ_JALHBS010000062.1 GCF_024195285.1 Aurantimonas marianensis | reverse complement strand
ATCCGCCAGGCGAGGTCAAAACCGGTGGCTCGGATCTCGAGGACGAAATCAACTGCATCATCGGTCGGCTGTATTGAAGTCGCCGGCAAGCCGTACGCCGACCTCGCCCAACCTCCGGCAAGGCGCCTAGTCCGCCTTGCGGGAGGGGACGTCATGCGGCGACCTTGACGCTATTCGCCGCCAGTTTCCGGTCGACCGTGTCGACCGTCGCATTGAGGGCAGGGTGTTCCATCCCGAGCGACAGCCCGATCCGCTGCACCAGCTTGTCGACGCGCTCGATGGTCGTGGCGCCGCCGGCGACAGCCCGCGCCGCGGACGAGGGCTTCAATAGATTTTCAGCGGCCTTGGCATATTTCTCGAACGGCACCTGATCGTCGGGCGATGCGCCGAGGCGGATGACGATCTCGTTGACGAAAGCATAAATCTCCCGCGACAACTCGATGTCGCCATGCACCGCGTCGCGGATGGAAATGGGTTCTCCGGCGGTGATGCAACGGTAGTTTCCGGTCGCCAGCATGCTCCATTTGGCGAGCGGGACATAAAGCGAGTCATGCACGCGGAGCTTGACCGGAACCTCGTGGCCGTCGATCCGCACGGCGTCGATATCGGCGGCCAGTTCGGCCAGGAGCTGGTCGTGGTCCGGGTTGTCGAACCGCGCGACCTTGAAGTTGGTGGGAAGACCGACATGGAGGACGTTGGCCTTTTCTTCGGGGGGGCGGAAGGCCTGCGGGTCAGGCGAGCACAGCGTCATCAGCGCCGGGTCGAACCTGTCCCAGACAACGGCATCGGTGTAGGCGTCCTCGAGCTTGCCGCAGTCCAGCCCCGGCAGGCGCTTGAGGTAGGGCAGGGGCGGCATGTTCATGATCGACATGCACGGCACGGCAGCGTCGGCTGTCCGATTCAGCAGATTCCTGAGGGCCGGATCGCCGTATTGCGGCTCCTGCATGGCGAGACAGACGAGGTCGTAATCGGCGGGATCGACCGCTTCAGGCGTGCGCGCGTCCACTCGCCCGGGCAAATCACGGGAGAACACGCTCCGATGAGAATCCTCTCCCCTCAGGCGGATGCGCACCTCGGGTCCCTCGTCGTTGATCAGCGCCGCCGTGGCAGCCCGGCAAAGCAGCGTGACGTCATGACCGGCCATAGCCAGTTTAGTGCCCAGCAAAGAGCCGTACGAGGCGCCGAGTATGAGAACCTTATGAGGCATTGAGTCTGCTCCCTGGTTGCGGCTTGGAGTGTCACCGTCGTTATCTGGTATACCTAACACCAGAACGCGGATCGCTCCAGGGCGCTCATCCGAATAATCGTCGTTACGCGTGAGGTTGGGGGACGCGGAGGTTTGCCTCAAACTGAGGCAAACCTCCGCTACCGCATTCAACCATCGTGCAAGGATGATGGACGGCGATTCCGGCTAAGTAAAATTCGGAAAATTTACCCGCACCATAAATTAAACTTTGGGCTGATGCGGCGAGTTCAACGTAGCGTGCGCGAACGCGGCCCGCGTCGCGGGTGGCGTGGTCAAGGTGACCGCAGCGATCTGATCCAACCGATGATCTTTTCGGCAAGGGTGTCGGTCGTCTCGGGAGAAAGAATATCGCCGGCGATGACGTGATTCTCCGGATCGCCGCTGGATGACACCAGTACGGTTTTCGTCGGACCGCCCCAGCGCGCCATCACGTCGTCGGTGGCGGCTGGATCGACGATCCGGTCCTCAGGCGAGAACAGCGCGAGCGCCGGTATCGTGATGGCGGACAGGTCGGCGGCGAGGGTCGCGCGGATGAGAGCGGCCATCGGCACCAGCGCGCCGATCGGATAACGCGTCGTCCAGTTCTCGGCTTGCGCCGGATTGATCGGCGTAAAGCCGTGCATGGCACCGCCGATTTGCGGCAGGATCTTGCGCGCGTAGGGCAGATCCAGAAGAAACGCACGGCGGTCTCGCAGGCCGAAATTTGGCGACACCAGAACCAGTCCTTCGACCCCTTCCATCAGGTCAGGAACGGTGGCACCGAGCGTTGCCAGCGTGCCCCCCGTCGACGTCCCGATGACGACGACGCGGTTGCCGATCGTCCGGCCGATCGCGATCGCCTCGGCGAGATCGTTGACCCAGTCGTTGACTTGCGCCTGTTCCATCGCGGCCGGATCGCGACCGTGGCCGGTGAGGCGCATGTAGAAAAGGTTGGCGTCGAGAGCTTTCGCGACGTTGTCGGCGAGGGGGCGCGTTTCGGCCTTCGTCGCCGAGAAACCATGGACATAGACGATGGCGAGCGGCGTCCTGGCGCGGGACGCGGGAAAGGCCCAGACGATTTCCTTCTGGGCATTTGGCCGCAGGTTGGGGATGTCCGCCTCGCTGCGCAGAAGATAGGTGTCGGGGTCGCCGCCGATCACCGCCGTATCGAAGCGGACCGTCGTGTCGACCGGTTCGCGCGGGGCGAGGAACCAGAAGCCGGCGGTCGCCAGTAGCAGGAGAAAACCGAGAGCGAGAGAGATGCGCAGAATCACGAGAACCGTCCATTCGCGGCGGAAGACGATCCTGCTCTACCGCGTCTGCCGTCGTCGGAAAACCACTGGCCGGGAATCTGCATCGCGCCTCAGCCCGCGGCCTCGACGACACGGCGGATGAGGGCTCCGACCATCAGGTCGAGATGGGCGCCGCCGCCATTCTTGAAGACGGTGATCGCGTCGACTCCGCTGCGCCCGGCCTTGCCGGCGCACAGATCAGCGAGGTCGCCGCGAATCGTACCTTCGACGATCGTCCCGGCGTCGAGCGGGATTTGAATCTCGCCGATATGGCCGAATGTGGTGCGGCGCGAATCGACGAACAGCTCCGAGCGCGTCAGCACAGCGTCGTCGGCCTCGCGCATGTCGGGACGAAACGCGCCGATGAGATCGACATGCGTGCCGGGCTTCAGCCATTCCCCCTTGAGGAAGGGCTCGGTGGCCATGGTCGCCGTCGAGACGATGTCCGCCTCGCCGACGGCCACGGCGAGCTCTGCGGCAGCCACGACCGGGATGCGCGAACCCGAATATTCAGCCGCGAGGCGCTCGGCCTTCTCCAAGGTCCGGTTCCAGACGGCAACCGACTCTAGGTCAGGGAAAATCTCGCAATAGGCCTCGATCAGCGAGTGCGCGACGGTGCCGGCGCCGCAGATCAGCAATCTGCGCGAATCCGGGCGCGCCAGCAGCCGAGCGCCGAGAACCGAGTCGCCCGCCGTCTTCCATTTGGTGACGAGAATGCCGTCGACGAGGGCGACCGGCGCGCCGGTAGCGTCGTCGAATAGCAGCATCCCGCCCTGGATCGACGGCAGCGGCGGAGTCTTGCTTTGGTTCTCCGGGTAGATCGTGACGGATTTCAGCGCGATACCGAGACCCTTGATCCAGGCGCCACGGTTGAGCAGGCTGCGGCCGTCCTGCGACAACAGGAGATCGCCGATCTCGGCCTCGGGCTGGCGATGACCGTCGGCGATCGCGTCGGCGATGGAGGTCCAGTCGAGCAGCGGGTCGGCCTCGTCAAATCCGATGAACCTCATGTCGTTTCTTTCGCCACCGGCTGCGTTTTCGTTTCGATTGCCGGAGTCTGGACCCGCCGCGTCGCATAGGGGCGAAATCCATGTCTGCGATAGAGTGGAAGGGCCGCCGGATGGTCGAGCGTATTGGTTTCCAGCGTCAGGCGACCTGCCCCCTCGGCAAACCCGACCGCAATTGCCTTGGACAGAAGATAGTCAGCGAAGCCACGGCCGCGAAACGCCGGCAGGATGCCGAAATGCACGATCCGCGCTTCGCGGACCGAGGGGCGCATCTCGATCTCGAACCAGCCGGCGACGATCTCGCCGCACAGGAGGACGAAGATGCGCGTCGACTCATGGTGGATTTCCCGACTCAACTGGTCGTCGGGCAGCAGCCGCGAGGTCCAGTGATGGGCATCACCGAGCGCGCGGTAGAGCGTTCGGTAGCTGTCGAGCCGGATGTCGTGGACCCGCGTTACGGCGAGCGGTTCGTTAGAATGTGGTTCCGGCACCTCGGTTTGCGAAGGCGCGCGCATTTCCAGGCTGGTGACCTGTGTCGTCAGGAGGCGCATCGTCTCAGCGACCGGTTTCGATCGGCGTATCGCAGGCCGAGCCCCACTCGGTCCACGAGCCGTCGTAAAGCGCGGATTGCCTGTTGCCGAGCGATTCCAGCGCCAGGTTGATGACCGCGGCGGTGACGCCCGAGCCGCAACTGGTGACCACCGGCGCCTCAGGATCGATCCCAGCCTCTGCGAAGATGGCCCGCAAGGCCGCAGCGGATTTCAGCCGGCCGTCTTGCGAAAGGGCCGTGAACGGAACGTTGAAGGCGCCGGGCATGTGACCAGCGCGCACACCGGCCCGCGGCTCCGGTGCCTCGCCGGCGAAACGCCCGGCGGGGCGAGCATCCGCGATCTGCGGGCGCCCCTTCGCCACCGCCGCCTTGACCTCGTCCAGAGAGGCGACCGCGCCGCGATCGAAGGATGCGGCAAAGGTGACAGCCACGGGCGACACGGCTCCGGTCTCGACCGGTAGACCGGCCTCCAGCCAGGCCGGAAAGCCGCCGTCGAGGACACGCACGTCTTTCGCCCCGAAGGTGCGCAGGAGCCACCAGACACGTGGCGCGGTGAACAGGCCGACGCCGTCATAGACGACGATCGTATCGGTCTCCGAAACGCCGAGATCGCCTACGGCCGCAGCGAAGACGTCCGGCGAGGGCAACGTGTGCGGCAAGTTCGAATCGGGATCGACGATTTCGTCCTGGTCGAAGAAGACGGCGCCGGGAATGTGTCCGGCGTCGAACTCGGGCCGGCCGAACCGGTTCTGTGCGGGCAGATACCAGGAGGCATCGATGATCGACAGGCCGGACCGCCCAAGATCTTCGGCAAGATCGGCGGGGGCGATGAGAAACGGGTTCTGGCTCATGGGAGGCCTCAAGAAGGGCGCACCGCGACGACAAGCTGGCGGTCAATAAGGATAGTCCAGCGGCGCGGGCAGCGGCAAGGCCGCGGGCCGGGCGAAAGGGTCAGCCGGGCAGGGGGCCGAAGCGGATGCGAAAGCGGCGGTTCGACTTGCCCTTTTTTTCGATCTTGCCGATGTGAATGTCGCCGACCTCGCCGGTTTCCTGAACATGGGTACCGCCACAGGGCTGGGTATCCACCGAACCGTCTTGGCCGATGCACACCAATCGAATCCGTCCCGAACCGCGCGGCGGCTTGACGTTGGCTGACTTGACCAGGCCGGGATTGGCATCGAGTTCGGCCTCGGTGATCCATCGGGTGAAGACCGGATGGTTTGCCGCGACGAGGTCCATCAATTGCGTTGTTACGCCGGCCTTGTCGGCAAAGGCGTCGGGAATGTCGAAATCGATGCGGCTTTCGTCCTCGCCGAGGGCGGCGCCGGTGATCGGGAACGGGCAGACGACGGTGAGAAGGTGGCAGGCGGTGTGCATGCGCATCAGCTTGTAGCGTCGCTTCCAGTCGACATGCAGCACGAGGGTCTCGCCCGGAACGGGGAGCGAGGAACCGTCCTCGGCGAGCATCAGCACCGTTGCCTTGTCGGACGCGTAGATCGTGTCGACGATCTTGATCTGACGGCCGTCCGCCGTCTCCACGAAGCCGGTGTCGCCGGGCTGGCCGCCACCGGCGGCGAAGAAATTGGTGCGGTCGAACACCAGGCCGCTTTCACCCTCGACGCGGGTCAAAGGGGCTTCCAGGGTCGAGAGATAGGCGTCGTCCTGATAGACGCGCTCGGTCGCCGCGGGCGCGGCGGCGTCGCCAGGTTCTCCCAAGGCGGTCATCCGGCTGCCTCGAACGGGATATCGAAGGCCGGCTTCTCCTCGATCCATGCGGGCACCGGGAGGTCCTTGGAGCGCAGGAAGTCCGGGTTGAACAGCTTTGACTGATAGCGATTGCCGTAGTCGCAGAGGATGGTCACGATGGTGTGGCCGGGGCCCATTTCCCGGGCCATGCGGATGGCGCCGGCGATATTGATGCCGGACGAGCCGCCGAGACACAATCCTTCCTCCATGACGAGTTCGACGACGATCCGCAGTGCCTCGTCATCGGGGATCTGAAAGGCGAAATCCGGGGTATAGCCTTCCAGATTGGCGGTGACGCGGCCCTGGCCGATGCCCTCGGTGATCGAGGAGCCTTCCGACTTCAACTCGCCATGGGCGTACCAGTTGTAGAGCGCGGCACCCATCGGGTCGGCGATGGCGGTCTTGATCTGTCCGGAGCGGCGCTTCAGCCCCTTGGCGACGCCGGCGAGCGTGCCGCCGGTGCCGACGGCGCAGACGAAACCGTCGACCACGCCGGCGGTCTGATGCCAGATTTCCTCGGCCGTGGTCACCACATGACCCTCGCGGTTGGCGACGTTGTCGAACTGGTTCGCCCAGATCGCGCCGGCCGGATGGCTCTTTGCCAGCTGCGCCGCCAGCCTGCCCGACAGCTTCACGTAGTTGTTCGGATTCTTGTAGGGAACCGCTGGCACCTCGACGATCTCCGGACCCATCAGGCGCAGCGCGTCCTTCTTTTCCTCGCTTTGCGTCTCGGGAATGACGATGACGGTGCGATATCCAAGTGCGTCGGCGACCAGGGAAAGGCCGATGCCGGTGTTGCCCGCCGTGCCCTCGACGATGATGCCGCCGGGCTTCAAAAGCCCCTTTTCCTCGGCGTCGCGGACGATGAACAGGCCGGCCCGGTCCTTCACCGACTGTCCGGGGTTCAGGAATTCCGCCTTGCCGTAGATTTCGCATCCGGTTGCCTCGGATGCCTTGTGAAGCCGGATTAGCGGCGTGTTGCCGATGGCATCGAGTACGGAATTATATCGGGACATGAGGCGAAGAACTCGAAAAGGGCGTGGGACAGGTTCGAGCGAACCTATGGCCGCCGGGCGGGGGAGGCAAGATGATCCTGGCGAAGCCATCGCGTTGTTTCTTCGCAACGACCGCAATGAGGCCGATTACGCCAGCCGCCGGCGGGCGGTTCTCCGGACTGATGGTCGGAGCCACCCAAGCCGGGATGGTGTTCGCCCGCGTTAGCGTAATGATCACGCAGAGTAATGTCCGATAAGTTGGCCGGGTAATCTTCTCCCGAGCTGGATTTGGTGGTAGGTTGATCGTTCTAGCTCTTTTATCAGCGCGGCATTACGCCGGGGAAGGGGTGATCCATGGGTAAGTTCATGGGTGAGGACGATATCTATATCGATAAGTTTTTCGAGCTGATCAATCTGCGATTTGCGCCATCACTTGGGACCATGCCCGACGATTTCGGAGGGATCGATGAGATGGTCGCGCTCCAGCGCGAATTCCAGATCTTCAAGAAGGGCAGAAGCCTTCGCGACAGCGCGGCAATCATGAATCTTGGCGGCTTCTGGAATCAGCGCGCGAAAAACCGTTGGTATAGCCTTCTGGACAATTTGAAGAACCACAAGTCGAACTTTCGGGACTTGAATGGCGATGAGGCGATCGTTACCGCGCTGATCGAAAACCTTGGCTCCGGGGCCCCTTATCCCGTGTTCTTCAAGGCGCATGATTTGCGTGACGGCAATAATCTCGTCCTCATTGTGGAGGCGGATACGCCACTATTTTACATCGAGACGAAATACCTGACGATTTCGCTGCCGATGCAACCCCGTCGCGCGGGCGAGGGACCGGCAACGATGGCTCGGTAGCGCACCGGGCCACGGCGGTATCCGAAATGCGCGCGGATCCGGACCTGTTCGTTGAAATCTACCGGAAGGTCGACCGTTACTACTCGCAAAAGGTCGCCAAGCATGGGGCGGCGCCGCTCGGCGTCGACTGGAGTTGTGTCCCGAGCCAGGAGCTGCGCTTCGTTCAACTGCTCAAGCTCTGCGACTTTTCCTCGACGAGGACCTTAAACGATTTCGGCTGTGGCTACGGCGCTCTGCTAGCGTATCTCGCATGGCGCCATTCGGACAGGAGGGTCGACTATCTCGGCGTCGATCTTTCCGAGCAGATGATCAGCCGCGCGGAGCGGCTGTGGCGCGAACGCCCGCGCACGGCCTTCGTACACGGCCGGCTCAACCCGCGCATCGCCGATTATTCCGTGGCGAGCGGCGTCTTCAACATCATCCAGGATATCCCGGTGGATCTTTGGGAACAGTATGTGAAAGCGGTGCTGCGTCATCTGCATGCGACGAGCCGCGAGGGGTTCGCGGTCAACTTCGTCACGGCGCAGCCCGAAGGGCCAGGCGCCAAGCCGGGGCTCTATCGCGCTTCTGCCGAGTTCTGGATCGAATTCTGCGAAACTGCTCTCGATGCGAGGGTCGAGTGGGTCCACGGCTATGGCCTTCGGGAGTTCACGCTACTTGTGAGACGACAGGGGCGGTCGGCTCAACTGATCAAGGCGCATGCGCTCGCGCAGTAACAAGGGTTCGAAAATGATGGCGCCGGTTTCCGCGATCAATTCGCCGGCGCGGTCGAAGAAATTTTCGGCTTGCGCAAGCGCCCCGTCGGGCTCCTCCGCAAGCAGCGCGGCGCCGCCCACGATCGAGGCGCGCAGTTCGGGGATGCGGGCAGTCAGCCGACGCGCCACCGCGATCGCCTCCTTTGCCGTCACGACGGCCTGAGCGTGGTTCCCGGCCTCATGGTGGCACTCGGCGATGCAGGCCAACGTTTCGGCTTCATGGTCCAAGGCTGCCTTCATCTCATGCATGAACGCAAGTCCGGCGTTCAAGTCGCGAAGGGCACTTGTCCAATTCCCGGCGATGCTTTCCGCCAAACCCGAGCAAAAATGCTGGAACACCTTGAGATAGGGGCTACCGTGCCGCTCCGCGAGCTCGGTCACACTCGCCGTGTGTTTCGCCGCCAGAGCGGCATCGCCCTCGAGCCAGGCGACTTCGACGTAGCCGAGATGCGAGATGAACTTGACCGTGGGGTCGATGAGCACCTGTTCGAGGTTCAGCATCTCGTCGAAGCACAGACGGGCTTCCGGCAAGCGCCCAAGGTGGAGCAGAATCCGGCCCCGCAGACTTATTACCCAGTGCTCGACGTTGTAGCCCAGAAATTCGTGGTCGTGGGCGTCGATCGAGGATGTTCGGGCAAGCGCGGCATCGTTCGCCGCCAACGCTTCGTTGCACAGACCGGCCCATCCATAAGCCTGGCACAGCGAGGCATAGAGCGTTGCGGCCCGTCCAATGTTCTCGTCCGCCTTCAGCAGCGCCAGCGCCTGCTCGATCCGTGCGACATAGGTGTCGGCCGGCCCGCCACTGGCGCCGGCCAGCCGCGCCTCGACGAAGTGAAGCAGCGGCACCACCGTGTCGTCTGTCTCATGAGCCAGCTTCAATGCCTCCTCCAGGTCGGGTCGGGCTTCGTCCACCGTCACGCCTTCTCGCCATCCCAGCCACGCGATCTGCCCATTCGCCATGATCCGCAACCTGTCGGTCTCAGGTGAACGGACCTGACCATCGAGCAGCATCCGCACCTTGCGCCAGTGTTTGAGCGCCTCACCGGAGCTGGTCGAACCCACCCATCTGGCCGCACGTGCCCAGTATGCCGCGGCAGCGATCGCGTCCCCCGCCGCTTCGTAATGGTAGGCTATCAATGCCGCTGACCCGTCGGACTCGTTTTCGTGGAAACGCTGCATGGCCTGGGCGACGGAGGCATGGAGCGTGGCGCGCCGCGCCTTCAATTGCATTCGGTAGGCGACCTCCTGGATGAGCGGGTGACGAAAGATGTAGTAGCGGCCCAGTGTTCCCTGCCGCGACTCGATCATATCGGCTTCGCAAAGGCATTCGAGTGCAGCCTCGATTTCGCCTCGGTCCGCATTGGCGACCGTCTCGATAACGTCGAGCGCGAATTGCTTGCCGATGATCGCGCCGATCTGGAGAATAGCGCGTTCGCCGGTGCCAAGGTGGTCTATGCGCGCGCCGATGACGTCCTGAACCGTGGTCGGCAGAGCGTTGTCGTTGGCGGCGCTGCCTAGGGTGTAGGCCCCCGCCGGTCCCAGCAGCATGCTGTTCTCGGTAAGCGAGCGCACGAGCTCTTCGACGAAGAACGGGTTTCCGCCACTTCGCTCCGCGACCCGACGGCGCAGCTCCCGCAGCTCAGGTCGGCGGCCGATGAGACGATCCAGCATCACCTCCGTATCGGATGGGTTCAATTCCCCCAAGAGGATCGTCTGGAAGCCGTCCGTCTGCATGAAGGGCGCGGAATATGAGGGCCGGTAGTTGAAAACCAGCATTGTCTGCGTGGACGCTGCAGCCTCTACCAGGGTGGCCAGAAATTCCTCACTCGCCGCATCGGCCCAATGGAGATCTTCCACCATGATCAAGGATGGCTTGACGCCGATCTGCCGAACCAGATGCCGGAGCAAATCCAATAGCCTCGCGTGCCGTGCCCGCGGATTAGGCCACAGGGGTTTATGGTCGGCCAGGCCAAGAAATTCGCAGAGAACCGAATGGTCCGCTTCGAATGTGGAGCCGATTTCGCGGAGACGGTCGGCGATTGTCCGGCGGGCTCGCGCCGGATTGTCCGTTGATTGTATGCCCAAGGTCAGACGCAGGAAATCCAAAGCCAATTGTAACGGCGTCGAATGACCATAAAGCTGAGCTCGCGTCTCGTAGACCGCCACGCCGCGCTGGCGGCACCATTCGGCGAATTCGAAACAAAGCCGGCTCTTGCCCGTGCCGGGAGCCCCTACGATCCCGGTCACCTTGGTTTCGCCCCGCTGGATGGCGCGGAAAGTCCGGCGCAGTATTCCAGTCTCGTGCTCGCGACCGCAAAAGGGCGTCAGGCTGGCGCCGCGAAACTCGCGGCCTGCAATGTTGTGGTTCATGCCGAGCAGTCTGAATATGGCGACAGGCTCGGGAATTCCGTCGAGCCGACGCGCTCCGAGGGGAGCGGTCTCGAAACCGGACCGGATCAGGTGATGGCATTGTTCGGACATGTAAATCTCACCCGGCCCGGCTAGCTCTTGCAACCGGCTCGCCAGATGGAGTGCGACGCCATGTACGTCACGCGTCGCCTGTGCGCTGGATCCGGGCGCTCCCGCGACCACCTCGCCGGTGTGCAGACCGACACGAATTCGCGGACCGCCGCCCGCACCGGCAAACGACGCCTGCAGGGTAAGCGCCGCCTCGCAGGCGAGGAACGCATGTCCCTCCTGAGCGCGAGGCGCCCCGAACAGCGCCAGGACACCGTCGCCCATCGTTTGCACCACCGTGCCGTCGAATCGCGTTACGGCCTCGCACATGGACCTGATAGCAGGACGCAATCGACCCATGGCCTGTTCCGGATCAAGATCCGCAAGCAGCCTGGTCGAACTGACTATATCGGCGAAGAGCACGGTAGCCTGCTTGAACTCCTCCGAGGAGGAGGCAAGCCCGGCGACGCCGCCCCCGGGCGCCTGGTCACGTGCCAGGCGTGTTCCGCATGCGCCGCAAAACAGCGCGCTCATCGGACTTTCCGCCGAACACTGAGGGCAGGCGACGACCAGCGGCACGCCACAATTCAAGCAGAAGCGATTGCTGGCGAGATTCTGCGTGGTGCAACTGGGGCAACGCATCGGTTTCCGCCTCGTGGCGGCGACGACGACATCCGGAGGCAAGGGGCCGCCGCTAAAGCGCCTTGCTGATACGACTGAGAACCGTGCCGTCGCGCGCCGTAAAACTGTCGGACAACGATCAGAGTAAAGCACCGACGCGCTTTATCCGCCACTTTTTGTCGACGCGGGCTTGATCGCGACCGCAATGAACCCACCGCGGGACGGTGCCGGTCAAGAGCCGCGCGGTATTAGGCTTTAGTCGTATTCGGATCGCCCGACCGCGCCTTGCCAACGAGGGGTACCTCCATGATAGTAGCCAAGGCCGCCGGGAGGGATCGGTTCGCCACAATGCATCGGCTTGTGTTCGAATCAGGGTTCCGCAAGACCGAGTGCGAATTCAAGGGAGGAATCACGTGACAGACATTCAATCCAAGGCCGTCAACCGTCGCTCGTTTCTGAAGAAGAGCGTCATCGGTGGTGGAGCGGCAGCCGCGGCGACCGCGCTCGCGACGCCAGCCGTTCTCGCCCAGTCGCCGCTGGTCGTGAAGATGCAGACGTCCTGGCCGGCATCCGACATCTGGATGGACATGGCCAAGCAGTATGTCGACCGTGTCGAGTCGATGTCCGGTGACCGTATCAAGATCGATCTTCTGCCGGCGGGGGCCGTCGTCGCAGCCTTCCAGGTGATGGACGCGGTCAATGACGGCGTGCTGGATGCGGCGCATTCGGTGTCGGCCTACTGGTACGGTAAGAACAAGGCGGCCTCGCTGTTTGGCACCGGACCGGTGTTCGGCGGCAATCCGACCACCATGCTGTCATGGTTCTATCAGGGCGGCGGGCGCGAGCTTTATCGTGAGCTGACCCAGGACACGATGGGACTCAACGTGGTTGGTCTGCTCGGCTTCCCGATGCCGGCCCAGCCGTTCGGCTGGTTCAAGGAGCCGGTCAACAGCGTCGCCGATATCAAGGGCTTCAAGTACCGGACCGTCGGCCTTGCCGCCGATCTGATGCAGTCCATGGGGATGAGCGTCGCGCAGCTTCCCGGCGGCGAGATCGTGCCTGCTATGGAGCGCGGCGTGATTGACGCGTTCGAGTTCAACAACCCGTCCTCCGACATGCGGTTCGGCGCGCAGGACGTGGCTAAGAACTACTATCTCGGTTCCTACCATCAGGCGAGCGAGGCCTTCGAATTCCTCTTCAACAAGGACTTCATGGATGACCTCGACGATGATCTGCGGGCAATCATGGAATACAGCGTTGAGGCGGCATCGACTGCCAACACGGCCTTCGCGCTCGACAACTATTCCTCCGATCTGCAGAAACTCCAGGACGAGAGCGGCGTGACGGTGCGCCAGACGCCGCAGGACATCCTGCAGGCTGAGCTGGAAGCCTGGAGCACCATGATCGTTGATCTGGAAAGCGATCCCTTCGTCAAGAAGGTGCTCGACAGCCAGCGTGAATGGGTCGAGCGGGTGACCTACTACGAGCTTCTGAACGCGCCGGATTATCGTCTGGCCTACGAGCACTTCTTCCCGGGCAAACTGCCGAGCTGATACCCCGGCTAGAACAAGCCAATGCCCGGCGGCCATGGCCGCCGGGCCTTTCTGTAACCGGATCGGGACTCCATGGTTGCTTTCATCCGCTTTGCCGATTCATTGTCGGCAGCCTTCGGCAAGGCTTTCGCCTGGCTGATCATCCTGATGACGTTCGGTACGAGTTACGAAGTGTTCGTGCGGTACGTGTTGAACGATCCGACGCCCTGGGCGTTCGACGTGTCCTTCATCATGTACGGAACGCTGTTCATGATGGGCGGTGCCTATACGCTGTCGCGCGGCGGCCATGTGCGCGGCGACTTTCTCTACCGGCTCTGGCAGCCGAAGACGCAGGCGACCGTCGATCTCGTTCTCTATCTCATATTCTTCTTTCCCGGCGTCACGGCGTTGATCGTCACCGGCTGGAAATATGCCGCGCGCTCCGTCGGTTACGGCGAGGTCAGCGTGAACAGCCCGGCCGGCATCCCGATCTTCCAGTTCAAGGCGGTCATGGTCGCGGCCGGAATCCTCCTCTTCATTCAGGGCATCGCCGAGATTTTCCGCTGTATCCAGTGCATTCGCACAGGATATTGGATGCGCGCGCATGAGGACGTTCAGGAGACCGAGGACGCGATCCTCAACAAAGCCACTGCCGCCGAAAGCGACGCCCATCCATGACCGATCCCCAACTCGCCCTCACGATGCTGGGGCTCTTCATTTTCCTGGTCTTCCTCGGATTTCCGATCGCCTTCACCTTGATGGCCATGGGAATCGGCTTCGGCTATTACGCCTATTTCGACGCCGACCGCATGTGGCGCAGCTTCAATCGTCTCGATGAGCTCGCGGGCGCATGGGACAGCTTCAGTCTCTGGGTCGACGGGTTCTTCAACAACCGCATCTTCGACCTCTTCATCAACCAGACCTACACGGTGATGAGCACCGAGGTCCTGACGGCGGTCCCGTTGTTCCTTTTCATGGGCTATGTCGTCGAGCGGGCCAATATCGTCGAGAGGCTCTTCACGACGTTGAACATCGCCTCGAAGAATGTTCCCGGCTCGCTCGGCGTTGCCGCCCTGATCACCTGCGCGCTGTTTGCCACGGCCACCGGCATCGTTGGCGCGGTGGTGACGTTGATGGGACTGCTGGCGTTGCCGGCCATGCTGAAGGCGCGCTACGACACATCGTTCGCCGCAGGCATCATCTGCGCCGGCGGAACGCTCGGCATCCTCATCCCGCCCTCAATCATGCTGATTGTCTACGCGGCGGCCTCCGGCACCTCGATCGTCCGGCCTCGTCTATGTCATCGGCCGGTCCATCGTGCAGCCCTCTGCCGCCCCGAAACCGACCGATGAGGAGGTTCCTGACGTTCCCGCCCTGCGTTTGATCGTCATGATCGCGACGTCCTTCCTGCCGCTGGCCGTCCTGATTCTCGCCGTCCTCGGCTCGATTCTGTTCGGGCTTGCCACCCCGACGGAAGCCGCGGCCATCGGTGCGCTCGGCGGCTTGCTGCTTGCCGTTTCCTACCGCGCCCTGACCTTTCAGCGGCTGCGGGAGTCGGTCTATCTCACGGTTCGGACCACCGCGATGGTCTGCTGGCTCTTCGTCGGCTCCTACACATTCTCCTCGGTGTTTTCCTATCTTGGCGGTGAGACGGTCATTTCGGAATTCGTCCGTGGGTTGGATCTGTCGCCGCTGGAGTTCCTGCTGTTGGCGCAGTTGATCATCTTCCTGCTGGGCTGGCCGCTCGAATGGTCGGAGATCATCATCATCTTCGTACCGATTTTCCTGCCGCTGCTGGAAATGTTCGGGATCGATCCGCTCTTCTTCGGCATTCTGGTGGCGCTGAACCTGCAGACGTCGTTCCTCACCCCTCCGATGGCGATGAGCGCCTATTACCTGAAGGGGATCGCTCCGCCGGAGGTGAAGCTGACGCAGATATTCGCCGGAATCATGCCGTTCCTTTTCATGGTCTTCCTGTCCATGGCGGTCGTCTACATCTTCCCGCAGATCGTTTTTTATCTGCCGGACGCCATTTATGGCAATTGATCCGCGGTTGCTCACGCTGCCGGTTGCCGAACTAACGAGCCGCCTGGCAAGCGGGGCGCTACGCGCATCCGATCTGGCTGAGGCGTCGCTCATGCGGATCGCCGAGCGCGAGGAGGCGGTTGGCGCTTTTGCGTGGTTCGACGCCGAGTTCGTGCGCCGGCAGGCACGGATCCTCGACGAATGGCGGGGCAGGGGGCGTGCCCTGGGACCTCTCCATGGCGTGCCTGTCGCCGTAGCGGACACGATCGACACGGGCCGCGTCCCAACCCGCAATGGCACGCCTGCCGACGCGGAACGGGTGCCCGAAGCCGACGCCGCCATAATGGAGCGGCTGCGCGCGGCGGGCGCCTTGCTGATCGGCAAGACGGAAACGGCGGAGCTCGGCTATCGCCAGCCGCCGAGAACGCGCAACCCGGTCAACAAGGCACACACGCCGGGCGTTGCCTCGTCCGGCTCGGCGGCGGCCGTCGCTGCGGGCATGGTGCCGCTCGCGGTCGGCGTCGAGGGCGGCGGCTCGGTCATCGGTCCGGCGGCGTATTGCGGTTCGGTCGGCTATAAGCCGAGCTTCGGCTCGATCCCGCGTCGCGGCACGCTGGCTCTTGCTCCCAGTCTCGATACGCCCGGCGTATTCGCCGCTGATGTCGAGGGAGCGGCGATGCTCGCCGAGGCACTGTTTGGATATGATGCCGCCGATCCAGCGACATCGCATGCGCCGCATCCACGTCTTCTCGACGCGGCGCGCTCCACGCCGCCGGTGAGGCCGACCTTCGCCTTGGTGCGCACGCCCTTCTGGGATCAGGCGAGCGACGATGTGCAGGCGGCGCTCGGCGAACTGGCCGAGCACCTCGCCGAACGCTGCTTCGAGGCCGAGCTGCCAGCCATTTTCTCCGAATGCGAGATCCATTTCGAGCGCGTCCTGGAGGCTGAAATGGCCCGCAGCCTCGTTGGCTACGGTCAGCGTCGCGGCGAATTTCTCAGCGCGCCATTGCGCGAGACATTGGAGCGCGGCGGGGCCATCCTGGCACGCGACTATCTCGCCGCGAAGGACTGGCAGAGCGTCTACAGAGCCGGGATCATGGCCGTTCTGGACCGATGCGATGCGATACTGACGCCAGCAGCGCCGGGGCCAGCGCCGGAAGGGCTCGACAATCCAGGATCGCCGGTCTTCAATTGTCTTTGGACATTTGCCGGGCTGCCGACGATCACGCTGCCGCTGCTGGAGGCGGAGAACGGCCTGCCCATGGGCGTGCAACTCGTCGGTCGTTTCGGAGAGGACGCTCGTCTGCTGCGCACGGCGCGTTGGCTGGAACAGACGGTACTCAAGGGAGAAACATCGGAATGACTTTCATCGAGCGCCTCATGTCCGTCGTCGCCTTCGCGCTGCTGGTGGTTTTTCTGAGCGTGCTGATTGCCTACGTTCCGCGGTTTGACCTGGGTGCCGTCCTGCTGGTGACCATTCTGCTATGCGGATACGATCTGTTTTTGCACAAAGTTCCGCCGCACAACGAGTGAGAACGACGCAGTCGCAACGCCTGCAGTCGCAAGGCGCGTTTTTCAAAAGACTCGATCATTCACTCTCGATGTCCGGCTCCGCCGACCCTGAAAATTGATCGGGGCCGTCAGGGCCGCGCTCGCGCTCCGGCTCACTCGCGGTTCATCCCTTCACCTCGCCATAGGCCGCCAGGGCGCGTTCGCGAGCCGCCTTGTGGTCGACGATCGGCTTCGGATAGGTTTCGCCCAGCTCGACACCGGCCTTTGCCAGTGTCTCGGCAGTCGCGCTCCAAGGCGCGTGGATCGCCTTGTCCGGCAGATCGGCGAGTTCCGGAACGAAGCGGCGGATGTAGGTCGCCTCGGGATCGAATTTCTCGCTCTGGGTAATGGGATTGAACACCCGAAAGAACGGCTGGGCGTCGGCGCCGGACCCCGCCACCCATTGCCATTGCGCGGGGTTCGAAGCGGGGTCGCCGTCGACCAGCGTGTCCCAGAACCAGCGCTCGCCCTCGCGCCAGTCGATCAAGAGATCCTTGGTCAGGAACGAGCCGACGATCATGCGGATGCGATTGTGCATCCAGCCGGTCTGCCAGAGCTGGCGCATGCCGGCGTCGACGATGGGATAGCCGGTCAGGCCCCGCTGCCAGGCCCGAAGGTCGGCGTCCGAACGACGCCACGGGAAAGCGTCGAAACGCTTGTTGATGTTCGCCGTCGCGAGGTGCCCGCGGTGATGGAGCAGGTGGACGTTGAAGTCGCGCCAGACCAACTCCTTCTTGAAGGTGCGGATGGCATCGTCCGGAATCGATTCGCGGCGGGACGCATAGGTCTGAGCTGTGTGCCAGATTCGATAGGGCGAGATTTCGCCCCAGCGAAGATGTGGCGACAGACCGGATGTACGGTTTGCGGAGGGATCGTCGCGGGCGGCATGATAGCCGGCGAGATCGTCGTCGCAGAACGTCTCCAGACGCTCCAGCGCGGCTTGCTCACCGGGCGTCCAAGTCGTAGCGAGGCCGCCCGACCAGTCCGGCTTTGTCGGCAGAAGCGCCCAGTCGGCGAGGCCGTCGGATATCGGAAAATCCTCCGGCTGCTTGAAACCGGCCGGCGCGTCGATCGGATCGCGTGGTTCGGTCGCCGCGAGCTTCTTCCAGAACGGCGTATAGACCTTGTAGTAGCCGCCGGTGGTCGTCTGGACATCTTCCGGCTCGTGCAGGATGTTGGCGGTGAAGCGGCGTATATCGAACGCCTCGCCCAAAGCCTCCGCGATCCTGTCGTCGACAGCGCGGCCGGCCGGATCGTAGCGGCGGTTGAAATAAAGCGCCGTGGCGCCGACGGCTGCGATGATGTCGAGAACCTCGCCCTTTGCCGCGCCGCGCCGCAGCGTCAGGCGGGAGCCCTTGCCGCGCAGGCTGCGAGCGAAGGCGTCTAGGCTGTGATGCAGCCACCATTGGTGCGCGCCGCCGAGCGCGCGGATGCCGTCCGATGTCTCGTCGAGCACAAAAAGCGGAACCACCGGCCGGCCGGTCTCCGCCGCCGCGGCGAGCGCGGGGTTGTCGTTGAGGCGCAAATCATCGCGCAACCAGACGACGATCGGATCGCCGTCGGTCTTCGTCGTGGTGTCGTTAATCAGGCGTCCCATCGTTACCGATGGCCGATAGCTGGCGCGCGATGGCTTGGCGGCGAGGCGGGTGCGACGAAATCGCAAGGGGGCGGTGGATCGGGCGGCGCCGCAAAAAAAAAGAAGGCCGCCGGTGCGCCACCGACGGCCTTCTTGAAAACTGGCTCCCCGAGCAGGGCTCGAACCTGCGACAATTCGATTAACAGTCGAACGCTCTACCAACTGAGCTATCGGGGAATGACGCGTCGGGCGCGTTGGCGTGCCTATAGCAAAACGATGACACTCTTGCCAAGCCGCGAGTGGAGGAAAAATCCCCGATCCCCGTGCGAATCGCGAAAATGGCTTTGCTCCGGCCGGTGGCGCATCCATCTAAGGGGCAGACCGCAACACCCACGAAAACCACGGCGACACACGGATGGACGATCAGGAAACAGGGCCCGGCGAACGGCCGCGAGCACGGGGGCAACGGATTTCCCTCTTCGGGCGGGAGTTGCCACTACCCGCGAGCCGCTCCTGGCGGATTGCCCTTGGCAGCGCTCTGGTGGGCGGAGGAATTCTCGGGTTCCTGCCGATTCTCGGTTTCTGGATGATCCCACTCGGGCTTCTGGTGCTGTCGGTTGACCTCATTTTCGTACGGCGCTGGCGCCGCCGGACGACGGTGAAATGGGGCCGATCACGAAGCCCCCGCAGCCCGTTGGGCACTGCCGGGGAGTCGGCGCGCGGGCCTGGAACGCCCCCGCCAGCATAAGACGGTCGAACCGGGTGCCCGGCCTTCGAGGCCGAGCTCCGATCAAGTGGGACGGAACTCTTAAGGTCAGCGCCTGTCGGGGGCGGCTTTTCCTTGCGCGTCCGCCACGCCCGGGAAGAGTTCAGGCTGTTTGGCGGGCTCCGGCGCCGAGACACGGTCGACAGATTCTTTCGGACCCCGACCCCGGTAGCCGAAATGGCGACGGGCGTCCTGACGGTCCGAAGAGGCGGTCTCGGTTCGTTCGTAAAAATGGCCGAGTATCCCGTCGCCGGTCGCGGCGAATTGGGCGGCCGCCGGCCCGGCCAGAAGGAGGGCCGCGGCGACGGTCGAAGCGAGTGCGGGAAGGGTCTTCATGGCTGTGGTCCTTTGCGTTCGCGATGGATGGATCGAGGCTGGTGTCAGTCCGGAGCGCCTCGGTCTGCTGTCCTGTAGACCTATACGCGGAACGAAACATCTGGTAGACGCGAATAGTGGGACCAATCGTTCCGAATATAGGACGATAAATGGCCAATCTCGATGATCTCTTCTATTTCGATGCCGTCGTGCGCCACGGCGGGTTCGCGGCGGCGGGGCGGGCCCTCGGCATTCCGAAATCCAAGTTGAGCCGTCGTGTGGCCGGATTGGAGGAGCGTCTGGACGTGCGGCTATTGGAGCGGTCCGCACGCCGGTTCGCTCTGACCGCTGTTGGTGAAGCGTTTCATGTCCATTGCCGAGCGGCGATAGAGGAGGCCGAGGCCGCCGAAGAGATGGCGGTGAAGCTGAACGCCGAACCGCGTGGCCTGGTGCGAATTGGCTGTCCGCCGGGCTTCGGGGAGCACGCATTGGCAAAAATTCTGCCGGCCTTTTTTGCCGCGCACCCCAAGGTCCGCATCGAGGTCCTCGTCTCCATGAAGCCGGTCGATCTCATCGCCGAGCGTGTCGATGTGGTGATACGGGCGAATCTCGCTTACGACCATGACCAGGACCTGATCGCGAGGAAGCTTGGTCCGGTCGGCATCATTCTCGTCGCGAGCCCCGCCTTTCTCGAACGGCACGGCAATGTCGAACGGCCGGAAGACCTGTCCCGACTCCCGACGGTTTCCTATCCGAAAACGAGCGACCAGGATCTTTGGATTCTCTACGATGAAGCGGAGACGCCGACGCGCATCCGTCATACGTCTCAGGTGATTGCCGACGACTTCGCCGTGCTGCGGGCGGCGGCGTTGGAGGGCATCGGAGTGGCGATGTTGCCGCAGGCGGTTTGTCTTGATGCGCTGGCGACGGGGCGGCTGCTGCGCGTTCTACCAGCCTATCGCGCTGGAGAGAGTATGATGCATGTCCTGTTCGGCTCCCGGCGCGGCATGTTGCCGGCCGTTAGGGTTTTGGTGACTCATCTGATAGCGGAACTGCCCGCCTTGATGCGGACGCCGCGCGAACCGGCGCAAATGCCGACGACGTAGCGGTTTGCGCGATACGCGCTCGGTGTCGGGATGCTGCAAATCGGCGCGCCCGCGGCCGATCACTCGCTTCGAACAGCCCATTTGAGCGCAGCTTCGCGGCGCATGCGATATCGCGGCGGACTTCCCCGGGAACCAGAATGTCGCGTCAGCACTTATGCCCCAAAGAAAACATATTGCAGGTGGCGAACATGCTTACGAAGACCGGAATGACGCTCTTGGCCCTGACCTTCGGCTCATTGACCCTGCCGGCTCATGGCCAGGATGGCACCGGGTCAGCGCAATTCGATGCGCCGGTCGAGTTCGCCTCGCTCGCTATCGGTTCGCATACGCAGAGTCGGGAGGTCTATATACCGGTTCCGATGCCGCGTCCCGAGATTATCGAGACGATCGCGACGACCCAGGCCGCGCAGAAAATCCGCCGGACCGCCAGCGGCATCCGCATCGTCGGGCCTCGCTTCTTCGCCTCCGAATAGGGCCGGTTATTCGAACTGCGCCGGCTGTAGGCCGAGTACGCCGCTCACGGCCGCCGAGAACCCGCCGCTGACACGTTTTCGCGGTGCAATGAATTCGCTTCACGTCAGCGCGCGGCGGTTAATCCACGACGGCCATCCTCGCTCGTCCCATATCATTATTGGTCCCACGACCGCGGCAGTCTGTCGAGTGGCACAACGTAGTCGAGCGCGCCAGAGGCAGCTGGCCGGCCTCCATCGGTCACGCCCTACAGCGTGTTGGCGGCAGCGAACCCGGCTTCGAGATCGGCCTTGAGGTCGATGACGTCCTCCAGCCCCACCTGTAGTCGAATGAGCGCGCCGTCGCCGGAGCTCTTGGCGATGGTCCGGTCGCTCAGATCGACCGGAACTGCGAGGCTTTCATGCCCGCCCCAAGAATAACCGAGACCAAACAGGCGCAGCGCGTCCAGGAAGCTCGCGGCCGTTCGCGCTTCACCCTTCAACCGGAAAGCGAACAGGCCGCTGGCGCCACTGAACTGGCGCCGCCACAACGCGTGGCCGGGAAACGAGGGCAGGGCTGGGTGAAGCACATCGGCCACGTCCTCCCGGCCTTCCAGCCATTGCGCCAGCGCCAGCGCCGAGTCCCGATGGCGCTCCAGGCGGATGCCCATCGTTTTCAGGCCGCGCAGCACGAGATAGGTGTCGTCTGGCGCAGCGTTGACGCCGATCTGCATCTGGGTGTCGCGGAGCCGACCATAGGTCGCATTGTTCGCCGATACACTACCCATCATCACGTCGGAATGACCGCCCGGATACTTCGTCAGGGCGTGAATCGACAGATCGACCCCATGATCGAGCGGTCTGAAGAAAAGGGGCGTCGCCCAGGTGTTGTCCATCATGGTGACGGCCCCGCAGGCATGGGCCGCATCGCTGACGGCCCGGACGTCCATGATCTCGAACGTGTTCGATCCCGGCGCTTCGATGAAGACGACCTTGGTTTCAGGGCGCATCAGTCCGGCGATTCCCTCGCCAATGTGCGGATCGAAATACTCGACCTCGACGCCCAGGCGGGACAGGGTTCCGTCGCAGAAACGACGGGTCGGGTAATAGACCGAATCGACCACGAGACAATGGTCTCCGGCGGACAGGAAAGCCATTAGCGGGACGCTGACGGCGGCCAAGCCGGAGGGTAGAAGGATCGTCCCCGCCGACCCTTCCAGTTCGCTCAACGCGTCTTCCAGAGCTTTGGTGGTCGGCGTGCCCGAAAGACCGTAGCTGAAGGTTGCGCGTGCCCTGTTCCTGAGCGTCTCGGTGGAGGCGAAAAGGACAGTCGAACCATGAACAACAGGAGGGTTGACGAATCCGTGCTGGGACCGAGGATCGTAGGGACCATGGGCCAGACGAGTGTTGGGACCGACCTGTGGCCGGGGCACCGGCGAATCTTCGTTACTCAATTGTTCTACTCTCACATTGTTCTCGAAGCGATCGATCGGGCGAGTGGGGAAAGTGACGAGAAAGAGGCGCCCGCTGCTTGACCTGCGGATTTTTATCACATGTGATTACCCTGCAATATGAGGGGCTTTGTTCCCGGCTGCGCCAGCGCGCCTTCCGGGATCGGTACTTCGTACGCCAGCAAAGTCATACCAAAAACCAACCGGAAGGTATCCTGATGAAATTGAAGCTTCTGACCGCAGTGCTCGGACTCTCGATAGCGGGAGTCGCCGCCGGTGGCGCGTCGGCGCAGACCCTCCAGACGGTGAAGGATCGCGGCGTTCTCAAGTGCGGCGTCAACACCGGTCTTCCGGGGTTTGCCTCGCAGAACGACCAGGGCGAATGGCAGGGCCTCGACGTCGACTATTGCAAGGCGATCGCCGCCGCCGTGTTCGGCGATCCCAGTAAAGTCGAATATTCGCCGCTGTCGGCTGTGCAGCGCTTTCCGGCGCTTCAGAACAGCGAGGTCGATGTTCTCGCCCGAAATACCACCTGGACGATGGACCGCGACACCACGCTCGGCCTGAACTTCGCCGGCGTCAATTACTATGACGGCCAAGGCTTCATGGTAAAAAAGGAACTCAATGTGAGTTCCGCGCTGGAACTTTCCGGAGCGACCGTCTGCGTGCAGAGCGGCACGACGACGGAGCTCAATCTCGCGGATTACTTCCGCACCAACAACATGGAGTACAACCCGGTCGTCATCGAGTCCCAGTCGGACGTGAACTCGGCCTATGACAGCGGCCGCTGCGACGTGCTCACGACCGACGCCTCGGGTCTCGCCGCGTCGCGCCTCGAGATGGGTAATCCGGACGATCACGCGATCCTGCCGGAAATCGTCTCGAAAGAACCGCTTGGGCCCGCTGTGCGCCAGGGCGACGCGGAGTGGTTCAACGTGGTGAAGTGGACGCACTTCGCCCTGCTCAATGCCGAAGAGCTTGGCGTCACCCAGGCGAATGTCGAAGAGATGCTGAATTCGGAAAATCCGGAGATCCGCCGGCTTCTCGGCAAGGACAAGAACTTCGGCGAGTCGATCGGCCTGTCGCAGGATTGGGTGGTCAACATCGTCAAGGCCGTCGGCAATTACGGCGAAATCTTCGAGCGGAACATTGGCGTGGACACGCCGCTGAAAATTCAGCGCGGCCAGAATGCCCTCTGGACGAAGGGCGGTCTGCAGTACGGGATGCCGATCCGCTGATTATCGATCAGAAAGCGGGCGCCCGAGGGCGCCCGCTCGTTCCGGCATTGAACTTCGTCGCCCAACGGGTGGCGCTGTTTGATCTCACGCAACGCCTGGGAACCCGAAATGACCGCCGACACCCATCCGTTGCCACGTGAGCGTGGCCGTGACTCGCTTCTGACCAATCCGACCGTCCGCAGTATCGTGATCCAGGTGCTCCTCGTCGTCGGTCTCGCGGCGTTCGCCTGGTGGATCATCGACAACACCGCGCGCAACCTCGCCGCGGCGAATATCGCATCCGGCTTCGGGTTCCTGGAGTCGCGATCCGGATTCGACATCGCCCAAACGCCGATCGCCTACTCCAGCAACTCCACCTACGGGCAAGCCATCCTGGTTGGCATTGCCAACACGCTGATCCTCGCGGCGAGCGGCATCGTCGTTGCCACGATCATCGGCTTCCTTGTCGGAATCGGGAGGCTTTCGCACAATTTTCTCATTCGAACCCTGTCGACGCTCTACGTCGAGACGTTCCGCAATATTCCCCCGCTTCTGGTGATCCTGTTCTGGTATTTCGGCGTTCTTTCGGTTTTGAGCGGACCGCGCGGACTGGCGGAAAGTCCACTTGGAATCTATCTCACCAATCGCGGCCTACAGACACCGAGTATCCTTTTCCAGCCACTCGCCTGGGCCACTCTCGCGGCCTTGCTGGCGGGGATACTGGCGACTGTGTGGCTTGCCCGGCGTAACCGGAAGAGGCAACTGGCCACCGGAGAGCGCGGCCCGCTCCTGTGGCCCGCCATCGCGTTGATCGTCGGGCTGCCGATTCTGGTTTTCGTGGTGACGGGCGTTCCGGCGGTTCTGGAGTTTCCGGAGGCGAGCCGGTTCAACCTGGCCGGCGGTTTCCAGCTTCGGCCGGAATTCATCGCGCTGTTGCTGGCGCTGTCGATCTATACGGCCGCCTTCATCGCGGAGATCGTGCGCGCCGGAATCCTCTCGGTCTCGAAGGGACAGACCGAGGCCGCGGCGGCTCTTGGTCTGAAGCGTGGGCAACTGCTGCGACTGGTGGTGGTGCCCCAGGCTTTCCGGGTGATCATCCCGCCACTGACCAGCCAATACCTGAATTTGACCAAGAATTCCTCCCTTGGCCTGGCGATCGGCTATCCCGAACTTGTCGCCGTCGGCTCGACGGTGCTGAACCAGTCGGGTCAATCGATCGAGGTCGTGGTCATCTGGATGGTCGTCTATCTTGGAATCAGCATCTCGGTTTCGCTACTGATGAACTGGTTCAACTCCAAGATGGCGCTCGTTGAGCGTTGATGAAGGGCGCGTAGGACCATGGAAGAACAAGTCGCCCGCTTCGTCGCGACCGAGCAGAAGCAGCCGCTGCCACCACCACCGAGTGAGACGGGCATCGTCGGAACGACCCGCCGGGCCCTCTTCGCGACGCCGCTTGATTCGGTGTTGAGCATCCTTGCGGGGCTTTTCATCGTCTGGGGGGCGTGGAACATATTCAACTGGGCTTGGGTCGACGCCACCTTCACGGGAAGCGACCGGGAAGCCTGTCTCGGGGAGGGGGGCGCCTGCTGGGCCTTCGTCGGGGCGAAGTTCGGCCAGTTCATGTACGGCGTCTATCCGTTCGAGGCGCGCTGGCGGATCGACTTGTCGGTGGTGATGCTGATCGTGCTCGTTGCAGGCATCGCCATACCGCGCATTCCCTTCAAGCGCGCCAACGCAATTCTGCTTTTCGCGGTCTATCCCGTCGTGGCGCTGATCCTCCTCACCGGCGGGCGGTTCTCGTTCTCCGGCGGTGAGGTGACACTGCTGTTATTGATCGCCGCTGTCATCACGATCAGCGATGTCGCATCACGACCGGAGGTCGGATTCGGTGCCCTGATGAAGAGTGCCGTCGGTTTGGCGCTGTTCAGCCTGCTGGCATTGTTCTTGTCGAACGTCGTCGACGGTGGCTCGGTGAGCTTGCTCGACCTGCGATTCTCGACGCTGTCTCTCATTGCGTTCCTGGCCAGCATCGGCGCGATCGCACTGGCGGTAGCGCGTGGATTGCGCTCGCATGAAATCAGCCGACTGCGATTGCTTCTGCCGTTTGCCGCGGTCGTTCTCTTCGTATCCGCGATGTCCGCCGATTTCGGCCTGCGGCCCGTCCCGACCAATCTATGGGGCGGTTTGATGCTGACTCTCGTGGTTGCGTTGAGCGGCATCGCCGCCTCACTTCCGCTGGGCATCATACTCGCGCTCGGCCGGCGGTCGGACATGCCGGCGGTGCGACTGTTCTCGGTTATCTTCATCGAGTTCTGGCGCGGCGTGCCACTGATCACCGTGCTGTTCATGGCGAATTTCATGCTGCCGCTGTTCCTGCCCGAGGGCGTCAGCTTCAATCAGCTCCTGCGGGCGCTCGTGGGCGTGGCGCTCTTCTCGGCAGCCTACATGGCGGAAGTCATCCGCGGGGGCCTGCAGGCAATCCCGAAAGGACAGTATGAGGGCGCCGACGCCATGGCGCTGACCTATTGGCAAAAGATGCGTCTGATCATCCTGCCGCAGGCCTTGAAGCTGGTGATTCCTGGTATCGTCAACACCTTCATCGGGCTCTTCAAGGACACCAGCCTGGTCTACATCATCGGACTGGCCGACCTTCTCGGCACGGTTCGCCGCGGCTTCAACGATCCAAGCTGGATCACACCCTCCACACCGGCGACCGGTCTCGTCTTCGCCGCGTTCATCTATTGGCTGTTCTGCTTTTCCATGTCGCGCTACTCGATCTACACCGAGCGTCGACTGGATACCGGACACACACGCTAGAGCATCGGACGAAAATATGAACGCGTTCTGCCAGAGGGATTTCGGGACAGGGTCGAGGGGATCGGCGCGGTTCGCAGCGGCGCTACGGCCAGGACGAGACCCGATGGAATTGGCCCGAAAGGCCCTGGCACACCGATCGCCCCGCGCCCGATGGCGCGGTGAGTTCGCTCCGCGGATTCTAAGACCTGCCGTTTGCCAAAGGCAAACAGGCGGGTGGGTTTCCGGTCGCCGATCGCCGTTCTCGGGCGAACATGGGTCCGATCCATGTTCGCTAATCCTCGAACTGTCGTCCGGCTCGACCGTAGCGCCGCTACGCTGGTCGCCACCCTACGCGTGGATCGCCTCGGCGAATCGAGAAACAGAACCGCGTCCCTATTATCATTCGATGCTCTAAGGATACGACCATGGCCGTCGATACCGAAACCAAGCCGCAGACCACGAAATCGATGCAGGTCTCCGACGAGATCGCCGTCGAGCTTCTGGGCGTCAACAAGTGGTTCGGCGAGTTCCACGTTCTTCGCGACATCAATCTGACCGTTCGCACCGGTGAGCGCATCGTGGTCTGCGGCCCGTCTGGATCCGGCAAATCGACGATGATCCGCTGTATCAATCGTCTGGAGGAGCACCAGAAAGGCACCATCGTCGTCGACGGCATCGAACTGACCAACGATCTGAAGAAGATCGACGAGGTGCGGCGCGAGG
>NZ_JALHBS010000061.1 GCF_024195285.1 Aurantimonas marianensis | reverse complement strand
CCTCTTCCCGCATCTGACGATTCTGGAGAACTGCACGTTGGCGCCGATCTGGGTGCGCAAGATGCCGAAGAAAAAAGCCGAAGAGGTGGCCATGCATTACCTGTCACGGGTGAAGATACCGGAGCAGGCGCATAAGTATCCCGGGCAGCTTTCGGGCGGTCAGCAGCAGCGCGTCGCCATCGCCAGATCGCTGTGCATGAGCCCGAAGATCATGCTGTTCGACGAGCCGTTCTCGGCGCTCGACCCGGAAATGATCAAGGAGGTGCTCGATGTGATGGTGGGGCTGGCCGAAGAAGGGATGACGATGCTGTGCGTGACCCACGAAATGGGCTTTGCGCGCCAGGTCGCGAACCGTGTCATCTTCATGGACGCCGGCCAGATCGTCGAGCAGAACGAGCCTGAACCGTTCTTCACGAACCCGCAACACGAGCGCACCAAGCTCTTCCTCTCGCAGATCCTTCATTGACCCGGCCATCCGGCGCGGCTACGCGAAGCGACTGATTATACAAGAGAGCTTTTCGCGGGCCGCGCGCTGCCATATCGCTTTCGTCGTGGAAGGCCCGCGATCCCGGGGAACTCTCGGCTTCCTGTATCGTTACCGTGCGTTCCGCATGCGGGGGAGATGATTTGTCCGAGCGAGCTAGCAACAATCGAGCGGATTCGCTCTCTGCGCCTCCGTCGACTGAGCTAGGGCTGGCCGAGCCACAGATCATTCAATCCGCCCCCCGATGGGCGATCATCGGCATTTTTTTCATCCTTCTGTTCGGCGGCTTATATTTGACGGCGAGCTTTGTCCTGCCGGTCATCATCGCTTTGCTATTCGCCCTCGTAATGAGCCCGGTGGTGCGGTTCTTGCGCAGGCGGTTAAAGATCTGGGAGCCCATCTCCGCCTTCATCCTCGTCATCGGCACAACGATGACGCTGATATTCGGCTTCTATATGCTGAGTGATCCGATCTCGAAGATCGTCAACGACGCGCCGCGCTATGCCGCGGCGGTGGACGCACAATTACGCACCCTCCAAAATCGTCTCGAGCGTCTGCAGTCGGCGCAGGAAAATATGGAGAAGACCGCCAAGAACGCCACCGGGGGCGCCGGTCCCAACGCACCGGATGAAGTGGTGGTGAAGAATCCGGGGCTGGTAGAGAACGCCACGACGGCCGTGCCGACATTGCTGGCATCAGTTGGGTTCACGCTGGTATTTCTGTTTTTCCTCCTCGCTTCCGGCGACCTGTTCTACCAAAAGCTCGTGCGCTCGATGCCGACGATGGCCGACAAGAAGCGCGCGCTTCATATCGCGCACGACATCGAGCGAGAACTCTCGCGCTATCTGTTTACCATCACCGTGATCAACGCGTGTCTCGGGATCGCGGTGGGGACGCTTTTGTGGTGGGTCGGGATGCCGACGCCCGTGGTCTTCGGCGCGCTGGCCATGCTGTTGAACTTCATCCCTTATATCGGCGCCTTGATCGGCATGATGATTGTCGGGGTGATTGCGCTTGCCGACTTCGGCAGCCTGTCCGAAGCTTTGGTTCCGGTGCTGCTCTATCTTGCCTGTACGACTGTCGAAGGCCAACTCCTGACGCCGACGATCGTCGGCCGGCGGTTGGAAATGAACGCGGCCGCGGTCTTCCTGTCGGTCGCCTTCTGGGGTTGGATCTGGGGCGTGGTCGGCATGTTTCTGGCGGTTCCCGTAATGGTCGCCATCAAGGTATTCGCCAGCTACGTGGAGCCGCTCGGACCCTTCGGCGACTTTCTGTCCGCCGAGACGAAACGACACGCCGACGAGGACGACTGATACCGAGCGGCGGCGACATGGGACGCGTTCGGCTGGACCGTCCCAGTCTTTCCGATCCGTTGAGGAGAGCCGGACGACCCGCCGCATCGATCCGCGCCGTGGCTCTTCGCCGGAAAAGCCCGTACGGGGTTTCTGTTCCGGCCGGTCGGGATGACGCGAGCTCATGGCGCCGATGACGGATATCCCATAAAAAAACCGGCAGCCCGAGGGGCCGCCGGTCCTTGTATCGGATGTGATTGTGTCCGATCAGCGCTTGGCGCTTGGCGCGACCGGTTTCACCAGCGCCGTGATACGCCGGAGCGTGACACGCCGGTTCTCGGCGTTTGCCGCCTGCGTATTGACCTTCAGGTGCTGCTCGCCATAGCCCTGTGTGATCAGGTTTTCCGGTGGAATGTCGAAGTACTCGGAGAGCGCCGAGGCGACAGCCTCCGCCCGCCGATCGGACAGCGCCAGATTGGCGATTTCGCTGCCGACCGCGTCGGTATGCCCTTCGACCAGGAAGGTCTCCGCCGGGTTCTCCTTGATGACACGGGCGATTGCGTCGGCGAGCGCCTGCAGATCATCGACTTCGCCTTGTTCGATCGCGGCCGAGCCGAACGCGAAGTTGATCGTGTTGAGGTCGATCCTGCGCACCTTGTCACGAATGCGCTCGGAGCGTCTCACCTCATCGACCGAGTAGATGCGCTCCACCGTCTCGACCGGTGGTGCGACGATCGTGCGATAGTAGAGCTGCTCGTCCGGTTCCGCCACGTCGACAATGTATTGGTCTTCCGGAATCGTCAGAACGACCGGTTCGAGATCCGCCGCCGGATCATAATAGTAATCCGGACGTTCGGCCCCGTCCTGATAGGGATCGTAGAACAGAACGACCTCGCGTCCGTCCGGCAGAATCCGGGAGCGCTGGATCACGTCGCCATACCGGTTGGTGATCGTCACCACCTGGGTGCCGTTCGGCCGGACCACGGTCTGCCGGGTCCGCCCGCCGGAAAGACGCTCATAGTAGCGCTCGTCGGCATCAACCGCGATACGGTCGTCGTCATTGCCGCGGATGAAGTAGGCGGCGGCGCCCCCGACCACAGCACCTGCCACACCGGCGCCGACGATCGACAGGATGTCGCGATCGCCGACGCGCTCGACGACTTCGGCGCCGGGCGGAAGATCCGTCCGCGTTTCCTGCACGACGGTCGTGTTGTTCACCGTGGTGTTGTTCGTCGTGGTGCTGTTGTTGGTCGTGCTGTTGTCATTGATCGTCGTCTGCGAGGAGGTGGTTGCCGGCGCGTCGATTCGCTCGCCTTGTTCGGCGGTAATCGAGGGAACCGCGACGGGTTCGCTCAGCTGCTGGACTCGCGCGTCGCTTGCGCTGATTTCGCCCGTGGGGACGGGCGCTTCCTGGATCTCGGCCGACACGGGCTTGGGATCCTCGACCGGAGCCGCGGCAGCGGGCTCCGCCGGGGTTGGCGCTGGTTCGACCACTGGCGCCGGAGCAGGCTCCGCTGGCGCCGCCTCTGCGGGAGCCGGTTCGGCCGGCGATTCAGCAGTGGGAGCGGGCTCGGTAGGATCGGCCTCCGCGGGTGCCGCTTCAGCGGGCGCCGGTTCGACTGGTGCTGCTTCTGCCGGCGTCTCGGCGACAGGAGCAGGTTCGACCGGAGCGGGTTCGGCGGGGGCCGCTTCGGCGGGAGCCGATTCGGCCGGCGATTCAGCAGTGGGAGCGGGCTCGGTAGGATCGGCCTCGGCGGGCGCCGGTTCGACTGGTGCCGGGTCGGCGGGAGCGGGTTCGACTGGTGCTGCTTCTGCCGGCGTCTCGGCAGCAGGAGCAGGTTCGACCGGAGCAGGTTCGGCGGGGGGCGCGTCGACAGGCGCCGCTTCGACGGGGGCCGGTTCTGCCGGCGTCTCGGCAGCAGGAGCAGGTTCGACCGGAGCAGGTTCGGCGGGGGCCGCCTCGACAGGTGCCGGCTCGGCGGGAGCTGCTTCGGCCGGAGCCTCGGCGGCCGGCGCCGGTTCACATGCCGCCGGATCCGGCGCTACAGCCGCCGGATCACAGGCGGTCGGGTCAACTGGCGCCGTCTCCGCCTGGGCAAGGCGATACGCCGCCGCGTCCTGTGCATAAGCCGCTAGTGGGCCGCTGATCGCGGTCGATGCGGCAAGCGCGGCTACACCGACCAGTCTGCCGGTGTTTTTGAAATTCGGCATGTCATTACCTTTTCGAAAATCGTCCCTTGCCAATCCGGAGGACGGCTTGACGCTCTTATATGTCTTCTTTGCCCGTCCCGGCACGCTCGCGCGACCGCTGGTTTGAGCTCAACGCGAAACCTCTCCAGACGGCTGACAACGTCTGAGACGTCCGTAAGTTTCGTCTAATCGCCGCCGACATCGCGGGATACTGCCGGAGGGCGCCAATCATAGAGCCAATCGAGGTCCTTCCCGAGACTCTCGGGGGAGCGAATGGCCAGCGCCGTGTTCCGACCGAAGCTGAAGGGGGCAGGCAGATGATAGATCATGCGGTGGAACAGCACCCGTCGCCGGACCCGGGCGATGCGGGGCTTCCGCTCGCTCTCGTAATGGGCCAGGGCCGCGCCTTGGGTCGGAGCCCGCGCCAGGGCGGCGGCGAGCACCGCGGCATCCTCGATGGCCATGCCGGCGCCCTGCGCGGCATAGGGGAGCATGGCATGGGCCGCGTCGCCGATCAGAATGAGCCGATCATCGATATGGCGCCAGGGCCGGTCCGGTCGCACGACGTACAAAGGCCAGCCCGTCATGTCGCCGGCGGCGGCGATCATCGATCTGAGTTGTCGGTCCCATGAGCGGAAGCGGCGAGGAAGTCCCGCCGGGTCGGCTTCGCTCGTCCGGTTCATGGGTTCGATGAGGACGAGGTTCGTTTCGCGCCCTCCGGAAATCGGATAGGCGACGGCGTGCCGCCGAGGACCGAGCCACGCCTCGACGCCTGGCGACGATGCGACACCCGTTGGTTGAGCCACGCAGCCGCGCCAGGCTATCGCGCCGGCGGGTGTTGCGGCCGCAAGCCCCAGTCGGCGCGCAATCGACGAGTGTACGCCATCGGCGCCAACCACGAGGCCGGTGTGATGCTTGTATCGGGTCCCGCCGTCGGCGAACCAGAGATCGAGGCCACCACGCTTCGGTGCCAGCGACTCCAGAGACGCCCCGAGGCGAAGCGTAATGGCGGGCGAACGTTCGACGGCGCCTAAGAGAACCGTCTGAAGGTCGGCGCGGTGGATCGACACGTACGGCGTCCCGTCGCTGGCGACGACGGGGACCGAGGCGATCCGCCGACCGCTGAACGCCCGGCGCAGGGTTACCTCCCGCGCTCGCGTGCCATGCACAAGCAAGGCGTCCATGAGACCGAGCCCGTCGAGAACGCGCAGTGCGTTCGGGGAAAGCTGGAGACCGGCGCCGACTTCCTGGACTTGCGCCGCGCGTTCGAAGATCTCCACGGAGAAACCACAGCCGGCGAGTTCCAGCGCGGCCGTAAGCCCGCCAATCCCAGCCCCGACGATCGTGATCGGCCGCGTCCGGTCGACCGCGGACACGGACCTAAGCGGCCTGTCCCCGGAAGGCACAACCGGCCGGACTGGTTTCCGTGGCTTTCAACGCCGCGTTCAGCCGGTAGAGCGTCGAGCAATAGCCGCAGACGATCTCGCGCTCGTCGCCCATGTCGAGATAGACGTGAGGATGATCGTGCGGCGGATTGGCGCCGCAGCACATGAACTCGGTCACCCCGACCTCGATCGTGTCGTAACCGGCGTCGTTCTGGAAATGGGGAATCACGTGTCCGGCCATCGCGGCTCACTCTCGGCTATGGTTCGCAACATCGCGGACCATAGTGTCGACGGCAGGGAATGAACAGGGGTGGCGAAGACGCCACTTGATGCTTATCCAAACGTCCGCGGACTTCATGCCGCCAACGGGATACGAAAGCGAGGCTGGGCACCATCATGGATCATTTCATCAGCGACGGGCTTGAACTCGCCTTTCTCGACGCGGGCGACCGCGATGCTCCAAGCGTCCTGCTTCTGCACGGCTTTGCCTCGTCGATGCAAGTCAACTGGGTGGATACGGGCTGGGTCAAGACGCTGACCGACGCTGGCTACCGAGCCGTCGCCTTCGATCATCGCGGTCATGGCCGGAGTGCCAAACCAACGCAGGAGGCGGCCTATACGCCGCAGAAAATGGCCGGCGATGCGGTGGCGCTGCTCGATCATCTCGGCATGCCCCGGACGAGTGTGTTCGGCTATTCCATGGGGGCGCGGGTCGCCGCTTTCGCATCGCTCGCAGTTCCGGCGCGCTTCGAGCGCGTGATTTTCGGGGGGCTCGGTTCCGGACTAGTCGAAGGCGTCGGCGATTGGGATCCGATCGCCGCCGCGCTGCGGGCTCCCTCACTGGAGGATGTCAAAGATCCGCGCGGTCGCATGTTCCGGGCTTTTGCCGACCGCACAAAGAGCGACAGGGAGGCGCTGGCCGCGTGCATCTCGATGTCCCGAAAGGAACTGACCGAGGCCGCGGTCGGTCGGATTGATCAGCCGGTGCTGATCGGCGTCGGCACGACGGACGAGATCGCCGGCTCGCCGCATCGGTTGGCGGCGCTGATGCCGAATTCGCGCGTGCTGGCCATCGAGGACCGCGATCATATGCAGTCCGTCGGCGATCGTCGTTTCAAGGCGGAGGTGTTGCGCTTTCTGGGCGAAGGCGCCTGAACCACTGTCCAATGCGTATTGGCCGATGCCGGCTTTGCGGCCGGGACCGATCGAGGTTTTCGCGAACGCGCTGACGATCGCGTCAGCGTATCGTAGCGCGCCCCCGACTTTTCCTTGGGCGGCAACTCGCCTATCTGTACTCAAATCTGGGAACCACACAAACTTCCCAAGCGCCGTTCCGGGAGAGCGCCATGAGCAAGAGCAGTCCGCACACCCAGGACAAGATCCAGGCAGTCGATCCGATCTGGGCAAAGGTGCGCGCTGAAGCGAGCGAGGTGACGAACCGCGAGCCGGTCCTCTCCTGCTTCATCTACGCCACCATTCTCAATCAGCGCAGCCTCGAGGCGGCGCTGATCCATCGCGTGTCGCAGCGGCTGGATCATCCGGACATGCCGGCGATCATCATCGCGCAGGCCTTCGCCGACATGCTGGAATCCGATGGGGATTTCAGCGCGACGTTGCGGACCGACATCCAGGCGGTGTTCGATCGTGACCCGGCTTGCGAGCGTTACATCGAGCCGCTGCTCTATTTCAAGGGATTCCACGCGATCCAGACGCACCGGCTCGCGCACTGGCTGTGGAACGAGGGTCGGCGCGATTTCGCGCTCTACCTTCAAGCGCGGTCGTCGGCGGTGTTCCAGACGGACATACATCCGGCCTCCCGCATGGGCAGGGGAATCTTTCTCGATCACGCCACCGGCCTCGTCATCGGCTTCACGGCGGTCGTCGGAGACAACGTGTCGATCCTCCAGAACGTCACCCTCGGGGGCACCGGCAAGGAGTTCGGCGATCGCCATCCGAAGATCGGCTACGGTGTCCTGATCGGGGCGGGCGCCAAGATCCTCGGGAACATCACCATCGGCAAATGCTCGAAGATCGCGTCCGGATCGGTCGTCCTGAAGCCGGTTCCGCCGCATACGACCGTCGCCGGTGTTCCGGCACGGGTGATCGGGACTACGAGCGATTGCGACGAGCCAGGCCGTGCCATGGATCAGAGCTTCGATCGCACCGATTGATGCAGCGGAGCATTGAATTTCCGAGCGGAGACCTAGCTACAGCCGCTCGAAATTGGTCCAGGAGAACGATGTGAAGCCCGACGAAATACGCAAGCTCGAAGCCTATCTGAGAAAAAGCTTCAAAGGAGCGGATCTCGAG
>NZ_JALHBS010000060.1 GCF_024195285.1 Aurantimonas marianensis | reverse complement strand
CTGATTCCGCCGAGGTGTATCTCAACGGCGAGTTCGTCGGGCTGCTGGCGAAGGATACGGAGGAGGGTGAACTGTCGTATCACTTCACCATGACGATCCTCGACATCGACCTCGAATAGGGCGACGGCGTCCAGATGAGTTTGCTGGCTCGTCTCTCATGGTGAGGGACGTATCGGTGCTCGCGAATAGCAGGGCCGGCCCTTCCAGCAGGGCCGGCTCCTGGACTGTTCAGGCATGGACGGGGAAAGCCTGAGCAGCCTGTCAGAGAACCGCACCGGGATTTGAAGACCGACAAAAGCGGCTGGAACATTCTCCCGCGCCTACACACTGCTCCAGGGTAGGGCGGACGCCGAGTTCAGCGGACGCTGCCGACCAGAATGTTTCGGTCGTCGGCGATGGCGAGCCATTTTCCGGCATCGCGTTCCGACTGACGCTTCAAATATTCGTAATCCGTATCGCCCCAGGCAAGTACGCGATCATCTAGATTATCGAGGACGTAATCGCCTTGATCGGTGCGGACCGTCAAAACCGCGTGGCCTTCGCCGTTCGACTGGCGCAGCACAGTGATCAGCAGCGCCGAGGCGGGAAGCCCCTCGCGCTGGAGCATGTATTGCTTCAGCAGCACGTAGTCTTCGCAGTCACCCTGAACCGTGGGGTATGACCACACTTCCGGGACGCCGTACATTTCCTCGTCCGTGCGCGGGAAGATGGCGGAGTTGACAGCGTTGTTGACCTCGACGAGCTTCGTCCACATTGCCCGGGTCAGGCTCACGACGCCGACCGAGGCGTTTGGCTGACAGGTGCCAGGGTAGCGCTTGCAAAATTCATAATGTCCAACCGGCTGCGAGGTGATCCCGGTGGTAATCATGGCCGACGACTGGGCCGAGGCCGGCGTCGCGGCAAATGTCGCCGCCAGAAATCCAAGACCAACCACCATCTTGCTAATGAATTTTGACATGTTGCTACTCCCCGTTCGTTCAGGGAGAATGGCACATCATTTTTACTTCCAAGAGAAATGTAGTTACGCAATTTATCTCAAATTTTATCGGCTATCTCTCAGAGTTATACTTTAAGCCACGTGAAGTTTTTCACGATAGATTTCGACGTCGTATTGGGATTTCGTCAACCATCAAGCGCTTCTGCCCAAAGCCGGCGCGCCAACCTTAAACGAGCTCTCGCGGGCGGTCGGCTAAATTTTCGACCTGTTCGAGTCGGGAGAATGTTGGAAATATTGCAAGGTCGCCGGCCATGTTGCGATTAATCGCGCCGCGAATCGCATCTGCCGCGGGATCGGTTGAAGCTTCGATATGACGATCGAAGAGAACCTGGTTGTGGCTATAGCAGCCGCTCGATCGGCATGTATCGTATCACGGCGGCCAGGGCGGCCGCCGGGCGTGTGATCCCGGGCTCTCGCTTGCGATTGGTGTGGCCGTCGTGCCAGAAGAGCCGCCGTCCCTCGCGGGTTACATGATAGGTGACTTTCGGTGATCGCCCTTCCTGTAGAAATGCGGCGGTGCGTCTGGCGAATTCCGGCCCTTGCACCAAAAGAACGACTTCGCTGTTGTCCAGAGCGGAGCGAGGGTCGAGGTTGAAAGAGCCGATCATGGATAGACGGCCGTCGACCAGCATGACCTTGGAGTGCAAGCTGGCGGCGATGTCCTCATGCGCCTGACTGCCGGCAATGGAGCCGTGCAGCAGCGAGGCTACCCGGCGCACCGGTGCGTTGAGCTTTAGTTCGTGGATCGCCACGCCGGCATCGAGTAAGGCATGCCTGTATTTCGCGTAGCCAGCCTGTGCGGCGAGAACGTCATTGGTGGCGAAGGAATTGGTCGTGACACGGACCTTGACGCCGCGATCCACGAGCGCCGCGAAACGGCGCACGCCATCTCGACCCGGAATGAGGTAGCCGGATTCGATCTCGAGCGTTTCTTCGGCCGCGGCGGTCAGGTCGGCGATACGCCCTGCGACCTTGCGATGGTCGGGTCCGGCTATTCCGGGATGGTCGTCTACGATGCTTGACGGACACCAGACGAGATCGGCCAGTAACGCCTGGATCGAGGGAATATTGGCGGCCCGGGCGACGGCTTCGGGATCCGTTTCCTTGGCGACGCCCGCGCGCTGGTCGGAGATTTCCTCGTGAAGTAGCTCCAAGTGTCGGTCGACCATCGCCGATTGCGCTCGTTCTTCTACCCCGAACGCGGAGGACGGCATGGCCAACTCGCTATCCCAATACTTCTGTACCGAGGTCGCGACCGCCGCGGCAGAAGGGCCTGCGATCAAAACGTCACAGTCGCGGAAGTTCATCAGTTCCGCCAAGCCGAAATATGCGTTGCCGAGGGTGCGGCCACCCATGATCGCGACCGCACCGTCGACGACCAGAGCCTTGTTGTGCATGCGCCTGTTGAGGCGTGCGAAGGCGAACAACCAGTGCAGGAAATATGCGCGACGCGTGATCGAGGCATTGTAGATGCGCACCGCCACCAGCGGGTGCGACGCCAAGGTCTTGACCAAGAGGCGCGTGCCGCTCGCGTGGAGGTCATCGAGCAGGACGCGTACATGCACGCCGCGCTCAGCGGCTTCGATCACGCGGCGCGCCATCAGATGTCCGGCCAGGTCGCTGTGCCAGGTGTAGTATTGAAGATCGATCGTGTCGGTTGCTGCTTCAATGAGCGCAAGCCGCGCGGCGAGGGCCTTGGGCCCGTCCGGGAGAAGGTCGTGTCCGCTGTGACCGGCTTCTCGTGCCTTGTCTGGAGTGAGCGTCTCGACCAGGTCTCGCAGCGCCGAGGGTCGTGGCGAGGCGCGTTCGCCTTCGCGTTCCAAGATGTCTCGCCGAATGCGACGATAGCGCCATTCGCCCAGCAGGACGAGACCGCCGAGCCCTGACAGTACACCGAAGACCGCAAGAGCCCATTGCATCATGGACCTTCGCCCCCGATCCCGGACATCTCAGGCCCGAGAGCCATCTTGCCCGTGGAGAGAGGGTTCCGATCGCCACCGAACTCGAACTCCGCCCAAATTGGCAGGTGATCGGAAGCGACCCGGGCGAGCCCGTTGGCGAGGACGGCGCAATCGGTCAGAGCGAGACGGTCATTGTGGTAGATGCGGTCGAGCGCAGTCAGGGGTCGCCGGGATGGATAGCTAGGCCCGGTTGGAGTCAACGACATCTCTTGCTCGAACAGGCTCAGGCTGTTGGGAGTGCGTCCCCAGCCATTGAAGTCACCCACGATGATCGTCGCGCGTTCCGCGTTCAGTTCGGCTGCGGCGAGCAGCGCTTGCGATTGTCGATAGCGGTATCGGGCGAGCAGGCCCAAATGTGTGGCAATCATCCGCAGCGGACGGTCTCCAGCGGTCAAATCGGCAAGAACCGCGCCTCGCGGCTCCAGGCCGGGCAGCTCGAGGCAACGCGTCTGCCGCACGTCGATGCGGTCGCCAATGAGGACGACATTGCCGTGCCAGCCGAGACCCGGCTCGTCGTGGTCAAGCGCGGCGAGCCGAAGGCCGGTGCGTTCGTGAATCTTGACCGCATCAAAAATCGCTCGTCGTTGGTTGAAGCGATAATCGGCTTCCTGCAGCGCGACAATGTCAGCGTCCAGCGAGGCGACCAGATCAAGGATACGTTCCGGGTTCCGCCTGGCGTCACGCCCGATCGCCTTGCGGATGTTATAGCTGGCAACCCTGATTCTCATCGTAACCTCGTCGCATTGCGTGTCCGCCAACCTCCAGCCATGTAGAACGAGGCAAAGCAAGACCAGGGCGACCGATGAAATCCGTCAATGGTCGCCATCGTATGAAAGGGTCACTCGACCGCAATGGCGTCCATGCCATTCCGTCGGCGCGTGGGGTATCTTGCTCATATGGTGACTGCCTGATGGTTGCCAGGCCCGGCCTTTCACCGGTGGGCCTCTTGCCTTCGACACTCGCGTCCTCTTCGGCCGGACGTCGCCGCTGGAATCTCGCCGGACGCGGCGACGTGGCGTTCGTCCAGCACTAACCGGCCGAACCCGAGGAAATCGCCAGCGGCGTCGCGATGCTGGCCTCGCCTCGCGCGGGCTGTATCTCCGGCTCGGTTATCGATATCGATGCCGGACTGCGAAACAGACGGTAGGACAGGCGTGTCAAGTTCGCCGGCGCGCCGAGGCCCGGTGGAAGCTTTGTCCGTCGCTGCGACCAAGCCACCGCCGCCAAGATTCGCTGTTTGGCGGGTTCGGAAGCCGCAATACGGACGGATGTGGAGAATGGGAATGGACATCAGGATCGAGGACGACAATCATCACGATCTTCGGGACGCGTTGCGCGCTCTGTGCGCGGAATTTCCGGCGGAATATCATCGCGCGCACGGCGCCGCCGAGACCTATCCCGAGGAATTCGTCGACGCGCTCACCAAAGCCGGCTGGCTCGCGGCGATGATTCCCGAGGAATACGGCGGCTCCGGCCTGGGCCTGATCGAGGCGTCGATCATCATGGAGGAGATCAACCGGGCAGGGGGCAATGCGGGCCACTGTCACGGTCAGATGTACAATATGGGAACCTTGCTGCGCCACGGTTCGCAGGACCAAAAGCGAAAATATCTGCCGCAGATCGCGTCGGGAGAGTTGCGGCTGCAGTCGATGGGCGTGACGGAGCCGACCACCGGAACCGACACCACGAAACTCAAGACGACCGCCGTGAAGAAGGGCGACCGCTACGTCGTCAACGGACAGAAGGTCTGGATTTCCCGGATCCAGCATTCGGATCTGATGATCCTCCTGGCCCGCACGACTCCGCTGGCCGAGGTCGTGAGAAAATCGCAGGGGCTTTCGATCTTCCTCGTCGATCTTCGGCAGGCGATCGGCAACGGCATGACCGTCAATCCGATCCGCAACATGGTGGGTCACAAGACCAACGAATTGTTCTTCGACAATCTCGAGATCCCCGCCGACAGCCTGATCGGCGAGGAGGGTCGGGGCTTCAAGTATATTCTCGACGGCCTCAACGCCGAACGCACGCTGATCGCGGCCGAATGCATCGGCGACGGCTACTGGTTCACGGAAAAGGCCGCCGCCTATGCCGGGGAACGCATCGTCTTCGACCGGCCGATCGGCCAGAATCAGGGCGTCCAGTTCCCGATCGCACGGGCCTTTGTGAACATCGAGGCGGCGAACCTCATGCGCTTCAAGGCGGCGCGGAAATTCGACGCCAACCAGGATTGCGGAGCCGAGGCCAACATGGCCAAGCTGCTGGCAGCGGACGCGTCCTGGGAGGCAGCCAACGTCTGCATGCAGGTCCATGGCGGTTTCGGGTTCGCCGAGGAATACGATATCGAGCGCAAATTCCGCGAGACGCGGCTTTATCAGGTCGCGCCGATCTCGACGAATTTCATCCTCTCCTATGTGGCCGAACATGTGCTCGGCTTGCCGCGGTCATTTTGAGCGGCGGCGGGAACAGGAGCTTGAAGTTCATAGACGAGCGCGAACGCGACAACGCCGGCATGGGCCGTCCCGTCGCGGGTCCATGTTGAAGGGTTTCTCCGGATCGGCGACCTGTCGGAGCGAGTTTCACGCGCCCACGCCCCCCGCGACGCCGTCCCGGGACTGGTTCCCGAGGTGATCGGCCGGGACGCGGACATAGACGGTAACGCGCGGTCTCGAGCATCTGACGGGAGATCACGGCGGCGGTATCGGCGTATTCCTTGCGGCCCTGTCAGTCGCCCGCGTCGAGAACCTGCACCAGGATCCGCGTGGTTCGCTCGAAATGCTCCGCCACCAGTTTGCTGGCGCGGTCGGCGTCGCGTTCCACCACGGCATCGGCGATTTGCCGGTGCTCCTCGGCCAGGTTGCGCTCATGGCGTTTCAGGTCGACCGAAGCCCGGCGATAGCGGTCGCACTGGTCGTGCAGCAGGCCGCGGACATTGAGGAGCCATTTCGACCCGCAGGCCGACACCGTGGCGAAGTGGAATTCCCGGTTGGCCGTCTCCCATTCCGACAAGGACTCGTGGTCGTCGGACCGGATCCGGGCATCGAGCTTGCCGAGCCGGTAGGCCGCAGCGACGACGCGGGACTCCCACACCGCGTCGCCCTTCTCGATCGCCATCCGCAGCATCTGCAGTTCGATAGCAGTGCGCGCAGTGTTCAGATCCTCGAATTCCGCCGCTTCGAGCGGCGCCACCGCAAATCCGCGATTGCCGGTGGCGATGACGAGGCTGTCGGCTGCCAGACGCTGGAGCGCTTCGCGAAGCGGCGTCGGTCCGACGGCGTAGATCCGGCTCAGCCGCTCGATCCGCAAACGTTCGGCCGGCGGCCGCACACCGGCGATGATATCGGTGCGCAACTGACGATAGGCCGCGTCGGTCAGCGTCATGCCAGTGTCCGGTTTCAGGGGGCGTGTCGCCGCGTTCATATCCATGCGTCTGGCAGCCTTTCCTGCGCTGGAGCCCGATGCCGTCTTGTGGTCGACTGGGCTATTGCGAAAGCCCCCGTCCACGCATTCCCCACGCGCTTGACCCGCAGTTCTACATATGTTTGCTTATTTTATCGATAAAATTCGAAAGCATCGCGGAAATGACGCTGCTGACATTGGGACAGGACGGAGTCCCTGGCGCCGGATTGCTGGATGGGCCCGAGATCGTGGTCTACGGAACCAGCACGCCGGCGGGTGTTGGGATCGACTTCGGATCGCCGCGCGATCCGGCCGACGGCGACCGGGTGGCGGTTTCGATCGACAGGCCCGGGACGCGGGAGAATTTTGTTCGGCAGTAACAATTACAAAGGGGAGGAAGACAGGATGACATTGAGGACAATCGCCTATTCGCTGGCGGCGTGTCTCGCCACCGCATCATTTACGTCTGTCGCCGGGGCGCAGGACAAGACGAGCATCGCCTGGGGCGGCTCCAATCCCGGCGGCGTCATGTACTATATGGTCGGCGTGGCCGGCACCGAACTCGGCAAGGACCTGCCGGATGTCAACATTACACAGGTGACGACCGGCGGATCCACCGAAAACGCCAAGCGCCTGATCAAGGGCGAGCTCGACATGGGCATCGTCTATGGCAGCCACGTCTTCATGGCGCAGGAGCCGACCGGCCCGTTCCAGAACGGTCCGAAAGGCGACATGCTGCGCGGCGTCGCCATGGCCTATGAGGGGCCGACCTACTTCGTTTCGCTCTCCGACAGCGGCGTGTCGTCGATCAGCGATCTCGCCGGCAAGAAGGTGGCGCTTGGGCCGCCGGGCTCCGGCACCGTCTTCAACTGCTCCAATATCCTGACGGCGCTTGGGATCCTCGACCAGGTCGAGCCGCAGATGATGACCTTCGCCGATGCCGGCCGGGCGCTCGGCAACGGCCAGATCGACGCCTTCTGCCAGTCGTCCTCGCCGGCCGCGGCGGTAACCGAACTCGCCGAGACGCGCGATATCGTAGTGCTGCCCTATGAAGAGGATCAACTCGCCAAGATCAACGAGACCTATCCCTTCTACCACACCGGCACGATGCCGGAGACGACCTACAAGGGCGTTCCGGCGACGAAGATGCCCTATACGACCGTCTATTGGGTCGCTCATGAGAGGGTGCCGGAAGACGTGGTCAAGCGCATGGTCGCCTCCGCCTACGAGCGCCAGGACACGCTGGCCAAAGGCCACAAGGCCTGGGCCCAGATGAAGCCGGACGTCGAGAATTTCGAGGCGCTCGGCGCCCCGATGCATCCCGGCGCCGCCGCCTATTATGCCGAACAGGTCGGTTCGGCGAAGTAGGCACCCGTCAGCGGGCCCTTGCTGATGCCCCCGTCGTCCGGCGGTCCGGAAGGCGGGGGTCGTACAACCGCGAAAAGACGAGACGATGGTGGACGCATCCTGGCTGCTGCGCGTCGATGGCGCACGCCGGTCCCTGACCGGCCTCTACGCCCTCGGCTTTAATCTGGTGGCGCTCGGCTTCACCGGCTTCTACCTCTACCCTTCGGGCTTCGGCCTCGTCTCGACCGAGACCAACCGCGGCATCTATCTGATGCTGACCTCGGTGCTGGTGTTCCTGATCTATCCGGCGCGGGCCGGTTCGCCCTCGCATCGCCCCAGCGTCCTCGACCTCGTCTTCGTCGCCGCCACCGTCGCGTCCGTCTGGTACTGGATGGACCAGTATGTCAGCTATGCGATGTTCCGCGTCTCATCGCCCAACACCACCGATCTGGTGATGGGCGCGATCGCCGTCGTAGCCATGCTGGAAACCAGCCGGCGGGCGCTCGGCCCGATCATCTCGATCATCGCCATCGTCTTCCTCGGCCAGCTCTATTTCGGCGAGTATCTGCCCGGCCGCCTCGCCAATCCCGGCATGTCGGTCGAGCGTATCCTGGAATTCACCTATTCCACTCAGGAAGCGTTGTTCGGCGTCGTCACGGCGACCTTCGCCACCTTCGTCTTTCCCTTCATGATCTTCGGCGCCTTTCTGGAGCGCTCCGGCGCCGGTGCCTTCTTCATGGATCTCGGCACCGCGCTTGCCGGTCGCTGGCGCGGCGGCCCCGCCAAAATCGCCGTGATGACCTCGGCGCTGTTCGGCTCGATCTCCGGCTCCTCGGTCGCCAATGTGGTGACCACCGGCGCCTTTACCATTCCGCTGATGAAGCGCACCGGCTTTCGCAACCACGACGCCGGCGCCATCGAGGCGATCGCCTCGACCGGTGGCCAGTTCATGCCGCCGGTCATGGGAGCCGGCGTCTTCATTCTCGCTACCCTGACCGAGACGAGCTACCTGACGATCGCGCTGATGAACGTCATCCCGGCACTCGTCTTCTTCATATTCCTGCTGTCGATGGTCGATCTCGAAGCCGTCCGGCTCGATCTGAAGGGCCTGCCGGCCGAGGATATTCCGAACTTGCGCACGGTGCTGGCCAAGGGCTGGCAGTTCTTCGTGCCGCTGGTCACCGTGATCGGGCTCCTGTTCTCGGGCTATTCCGCGGATTTCTGCGCCTTTTGGGGGACCGTTTCGGCGGCCGTCCTCTCCTGGCTGCGGCGCGACACGCGGATGGGCCCCAAGGCGATTGCCCAGGCCATGATCGGCGGCGCCCGCGGCAACGCGGCGGCGGGCGCGGCTATCGGTACGCTCGGCATCATCATCGGCGGCATCGTGCTGGCCGGCCTCGGGCTGAAATTCTCCGCCGTCCTGATCGACTTTTCCGGCGGCCATCTGTTCGTGGCGCTGTGCCTCGTCACCCTGGTCTCGATCATCATCGGCATGGGTTCGAGCACCACCGGCTCCTACATCATCCTGTCCGTCGTCGCGGCGCCGGCGCTGATCAATCTCGGCGTGCCGGTCGTCGCCGCCCATCTGGCGGTCTTCTATGCGGCGTGCCTGTCCAACATCACGCCCCCGGTCTGCGTGGCGGCCTTCGCCGGCGCCGCGATCGCCGATGCGCCGCCAATGCGGACAGGTTTCGCGGCGCTTAAATTCGGCGCGACGCTAGTGCTGATGCCGTTCAGCTTCGTCTACGTCCCGCAGTTGCTTTTGGAAGGAACGCCCATCGACATCGCCTATACGACCTCCCTCTACGCGCTTGGCTGCGTCCTTTTCGCGATCGCGCTGCAGGGCACCGAGCCGGTCGGCGGCAGGGTGACCTCGCTGCGCCGCGCGCTGTTCGGCGTTGCCGCCGGATTACTGATGTTCCCGACAAATCTTTGGGTCGACCTTGCGGGACTTGCGCTGTTCGCCGCAGCCGCCGCGCCTACCGTCGTGGCACTCCGCGCGCGGACCGCCGCGGGTTAGCGGCGCCTCTGCGACAAGGTTTCGTCTTGCCCGCTGCCGGCCAGAAAGCCGCCCCCATGCTTTGGCCAGATTCAGAAAGATCCGTGATCCGCGCCTATCGCACATGCCAGACGGTTTAAGGCCCGGCGCCGTCCCGGATCGGCTCCGCAAAGGCCGGTGGGGCTTTCGCGTCACGGTAGCGCGCGGTCGCGTCTAAGTGGCGGGCTTTACAGGCTCTCTTCACGCTTTGGCCATATTGCGATGTCTTACCCGACATGACGTATGGGAGCGGCGCCCAGCGCCCACGCTCGAAGCCTGCAGGCCAACCTTTCACACGGGTGAGCGGGCCGCGCCGAACGACCAACCAGACTGACGAGGGGACCTCATGGCCAAAGCAACCGATCGGCTTCACGGAAAACGCTTGACGCGCCGGAACTTCGTTCTCGGTACGGCCGCGGCCAGCGCAGCGTTGATGCCGGGCACCGTTTTGGCCCAGAACGCCCTGAGCGATCTGCTTCAGGCGCCAAGCCGTGGCAATTGGGACGATCAATTCGACACGCGCGGCACCAATGTCCGCCAGGTCGCGTCGAACTCTCCCACGCTGTCGTCAAGCACCGTCGCGTCGATGCAGGCCGCTATGGCCAACTACCAGCAGATCGTCCAGATGGGCGGATGGCCGATGGTGCCCGACGGGCAGCCAATGCGTCTAGGCGTGCAGTCGCCCGCGGTCGTGGCGCTTCGCCAGCGTCTTGCCATCTCCGGCGATCTGCCGGCCAGCGCCGGTGCGTCGCAGGCCTTCGACACCTATGTCGACGCGGCGGTCAAGCGCTTCCAGGCGCGCCACGGACTTCCGGCGGACGGGGTCGTATCGACCCATACCTACAAGGCCATGAACGTTCCGGCGGATCTGCGTCTCGGTCAGTTGCAGACCAACATAGCCCGGATCGAGTCGAACATCGGCGATCTCGCCCCGCGCTTCGTCATGGTCAACATTCCCGCCGCTTCGATCGAGGCGGTCGAGAATGGGCGCGTGGTCCAGCGCCATACCGCCATTGTCGGCAAGGTGGATCGTCAGACCCCGATCCTGACGTCCAAGATCACAAATCTGAACCTCAACCCGTATTGGCACGCCCCGGCCTCGATCGTTCGCCGGGACATCATTCCGCTGATGCGCGAGGATCCGACCTATCTGGAGCGCAACTTCATTCGGATATTCGACGGCAGCGGCAACGAGATACCGCCCCAGTCGATCGACTGGAACACCGACGAGGCGGTGAAGTATCTTCTCCGTCAGGACCCAGGCAAGATCAACGCGATGGCATCGGTGAAGATCAACTTCCCGAACCCGCACGCCGTCTATATGCATGATACGCCGCAGCAGAGCCTGTTCTCCGAACTGCTGCGCTTTGAATCCTCCGGTTGCGTGCGCGTGCAGAACGTCCGCGATCTGATCGTCTGGATCGCCCGCGACGTGCCTGGCTGGGACCGCCAGCGCATCGAACAGGTGATCGCATCACGTGAGCGCGAGGATATCAACCTGACCGAGACCATCCCGGTCTATTTCAGCTATTTCACCGCCTGGGCGACCGATCCGGCGGTGGTGCAGTTCCGCGACGACATCTATCAGCGGGATGGGGCACAGCAGCTGGCGATGGGCGACGTCAACGCGACCGCCTACGCCGCCAACGAGCAGAACCCCTACGCCCGCGGCGAGGACGGCTACTGACGCCCGGGCCATGCACCCGGGGGCGTTCGAGGGACGTGTTTTTGCGGGCCGGAGGCGACAAGTCTCCGGCCCGTTCGCGTGACGGTTGGCACATTGGTCTGCCGGAACGGCTGTGATATGGCCGAGACAGATATTGCAAAGCCGGCGCGCGCGCCGGCCGATGAGGAGAGAACACGAATGAGCCAGGCTTCCGGCGCTGCCGCCCCTTCCGATTTCGAGGACTTCTTTACCGCCACTCTGGCGGAGCGGGATCCGGACGTGGCCGGCGCGGTGCGCCAGGAACTCTCCCGCCAGCAGCACGAGATCGAGCTGATCGCCTCGGAAAATATCGTATCGCGGGCGGTTCTCGAAGCACAGGGCTCGGTCCTGACCAACAAATACGCCGAGGGCTATCCGGGGCGGCGCTATTATGGCGGCTGCGAATTCGTCGACATCGTCGAGGATCTCGCGATCGAGCGCGCCAAGCAGCTCTTCGGTTGCGCCTACGCCAACGTCCAGCCCAATTCCGGCAGCCAGGCCAATCAGGCGGTGTTGCTGGCGCTGTCGAAGCCCGGCGACACGCTGCTGGGAATGAGCCTCGACGCCGGCGGTCACCTGACCCACGGCGCCAAACCCAATCTGTCGGGGCGTTGGTTCAATGCCGTCCAGTACGGCCTCGATCTCGACACGGGTCTTATCGACTACGATCAGGTCGAGGCTCTCGCGACGGAGCACAAGCCGGCGGTCATCGTCGCCGGCGGTTCGGCCTATTCCCGCCGCATCGACTTCGCGCGCTTCCGGGCCATCGCCGACAAGGTGGGGGCCTATCTGTGGGTCGACATGGCGCATTTCGCAGGCCTCGTCGCGGGCGGTCAGCATCCGAGCCCGTTCCCGCATGCCCATGTCGCCACCTCCACGACCCACAAAACCTTGCGCGGGCCGCGCGGCGGCATCGTCGTGACCAATGACGAGGTGATCGCCAAGAAGATCAATTCGGCGATCTTCCCCGGTCTGCAGGGCGGACCTCTGATGCATGTGATCGCCGGCAAGGCGGTGGCTTTCGGGGAGGCGCTGACGCCGGAGTACAAGTCCTACATCAAGGCGGTGGCGGACAATGCCAAAGCCCTTGCCGAGACGCTGCGTGAGGGCGGTGTCGATATCGTTTCCGGCGGTACCGATACGCATTTGATGCTGGTCGATCTCCGCCCCAAGAACCTGACCGGAAAGGACTCGGAACGCGCGTTGGGCCGGGCCAACATTACCTGCAACAAGAACGGCGTTCCCAACGATCCACAGAAGCCGACGATCACCTCCGGCGTCCGGCTCGGCACGCCGGCCGCAACGAGCCGCGGCTTTGGCGTGCAGGAATTCCGGGAAGTCGGCCGGATGATCGTCGAGGTGCTGGACGGGCTCAAGTCCGCCAATTCGGAAGAGGGCAACGCGACAGTGGAAGCGGCGGTGAAGGACAGGGTCATCGCGTTGACCGATCGCTTCCCGATTTACCCGAACCTCTGAGGCGCGCGCCGCCGCGCGTCTTCAGACTCAACGAATTTTAATCGGGCGCCCGGCGGCAGACGCCGGGCGCCGCTACGAGTGACGAGGGCCCCATGCGCTGCCCCTATTGCGGCTCGCAGGATAGTCAGGTGAAGGATTCGCGTCCGGCCGAAGACGGGGGCGCGATTCGCCGTCGGCGCGTCTGTCCCGATTGCAATGGTCGCTTCACGACCTTCGAACGCATCCAGCTCCGCGAGCTTCAGGTCCTGAAGAAGTCCGGCAAGAAAGTCCCGTTCGACCGCGACAAACTGGCCCGATCCATCGAGGTGGCGTTGCGCAAGCGACCCGTCGAAGCGGAGCGAATCGAACGCTTGATCTCGGGCATCGTCCGTCGCCTCGAACAGTCCGGCGAGCAGGATATTCCGTCCGATACGATCGGCGAGATGGTGATGGAGGCGCTGAAGGAACTCGACGACGTCGCCTATGTCCGTTTCGCGTCGGTCTACCGTGATTTTCGCGAGGCCAAGGATTTCCAGTCGTTGATCGGCGAACTGGCCCGGGCGGATTCGTCGGGTATCGCAGAGAAGCCAGAATGACAGCCGATCGGATCGGAATCGACCGATGACGGCTGACGCTCCAATCGGACCATCGGCGGGCGGGGTGGCCACGGCGGCAGATCACCGTTTCATGGCCGCCGCCATTCGCTACGCGATGCGCCATGTCGGGCAGACCGCGACCAATCCCTCCGTCGCGACCCTGATCGTTCGTGACGACGGCGAGGGACCACGCATCGTCGGGCGCGGTGTCACCGCGATCGGTGGTCGGCCGCATGCCGAGCCGGTGGCGCTGGCCGAGGCCGGAGCGCTGGCCGAGGGAGCAACGGCCTATGTGACGCTCGAGCCATGCGCCCATCATGGGCGGACGCCGCCCTGCGGAGAGGCCCTGGTTGCCGCCGGCATTGCGCGGGTGGTCTCGGCCGCCGCCGATCCGGATCCGCGGGTCGACGGCAAGGGGCACGCCATTCTCGAGGCCGCCGGCCTGGCCGTAACGCGCCGGTTGATGGCGGGCGAGGCCGCGGAGACGGTCTCAGGATATCTCAACCGGCATCGCGAAAAACGCCCCGAAGTGACATTGAAGCTGGCGCTATCGGCGGATGGAAAGCTAGGATCGAAGGGGCGGGGACAGGTGAAGATCACCGGTCCGATCGCCAATGCCCAGACTCATTTGGCGCGCACACGACACGACGCCATCCTGGTCGGAGCGGGGACCGTCCTTGCGGACAATCCGCGCCTCGATTGCCGGTTGCCCGGGCTCGCCGGCCGCTCGCCAACCCGTGTCGTGCTCGATCCGCGATTACGCACGACGGCAGAGATGGCCATCGTGCGAACCGCAAGGGAAACGCCGACGCTGATCGCCACCTTCGCCGATGCGGATCCGCACCGGCGCGCGGCGTTGGCTGCGGCCGGCGTCGGATACGTCGCCTGTGAAGCCGATCCGCGAACCGGCCGGATCGCGCTCCCCGAACTTCTGGAGGATCTCGCCGCTAGGGGCATGTCGAGCGTTCTGGTCGAGGGCGGGGCCGAGACCGCGGCGGCGTTCCTCGACGAGAACCTCGTTGATCGGCTTGTGCTTTTGCGGGGCGAGGCCGACATCGGCGACGACGGTATCGCGAGCCCGATCGATGTCGCGGCGGCGCGGCGACGTTTTCGCCTGATTCGTGAGTATCGCTTTGGCGGCGACCATTCGTTCGAGTTCGCCCGGAGGGAAGCCTGATGTTCACCGGTATCGTCACGGATAAGGGTCGGATCGACCGCGTGGAACGGCTGGATTTGGGGCGCCGCTTCCGGATCGCGACCATATACGATCCGGCGTCGATCGCCATTGGCGCGTCGATCGCGTGTTCGGGGGTTTGCCTGACGGTGACGGCTCTGCCCGGCCAAGGCTCGAACGGTGGCTGGTTTGAAGTCGAGGCTTGGGAGGAGGCGCTGCGCCTGACCACCGCGGGACAGTGGGAAGAGGGCACCGTTATCAATCTGGAGCGCTCGCTGCGAATCGGCGACGAAATCGGGGGGCATCTGGTCTCCGGACATGTCGACGGTCTGGCCGAAATCGTCGCCGTCGAGGAGGAGGGCGAAGCCGTCCGGTTCCGCCTGCGCGTGCCCCATGATCTGAAGCGATACATCGCCAGAAAGGGATCGGTGTGTCTCGATGGCACGTCGCTGACGGTCAATGACGTCGCCGACGATCGCTTCGACGTCCTGCTCATCCGCCATTCGCTGGAGGTCACCACCTGGGGCGCGCGAAACCGAGGCGACGCGGTCAATCTTGAGGTCGACCAGATTGCGCGCTATGCCGAGCGCCTGTTCGGCGCAAACTCGACCGCATTCTAGCGGCGGTGGTTCGCTGCCGGGAATTTCTAACAAGCACCGACCGGTCACCACAACGCAACCACGCGAACTCCCTGCGGCGAAATTCCGCCCGCGCCGCGCCCCCGTCTGCCGGAATGCCCGACCGCCAGGAAGGAACACCCATGGCATCCAAGCCGCATCTCCTCGTCGTCGAGGCCAGGTTCTATGATCACATCGCCGATTTGCTGATCGAGGGGGCCACGGCCGAGCTCGACAAAGCCGGCGCGACCTTCGATGTCGTGAGTGTGCCAGGCGCGCTGGAAGCACCAGCGGCCGTTGGATTTGCTCTCGCCGGCGCGGACGAGGGTAGGGTCGACTATGACGGGTTCATCGTGCTCGGATGTGTCATCCGCGGCGAGACCTATCATTTCGAACTCGTTGCCAACGAGTCGTCGCGGGGACTGATGGCGCTGTCGATCGACGAGAATGTCGCGATCGGCAACGGCATACTGACCGTCGAGACCGAGGAGCAGGCGCTCGATCGCGCCGACCTTCGTCGCAAGGACAAAGGCGGCGCTGCCGCCCGCGCGGCGCTACGGATGATCGCGCTCCGCGATCAATTGGGGGCCTGAGATCATGGCCGGGACAGAGCCACAGCCGCGCGTCGTCAAGCCCGCCAACAAGCGCGGCGCGGCAAGACTCGCCGCCGTGCAGGCACTCTACCAGATGGATGTGGGCGGCACCGGTCTGCTGGAGACGGTAGCGGAGTATGAGGGATACCGGCTCGGCCAGGAGATTGATGGGAACACCTACCGCGACGCGGATGCGGCGTGGTTCCGCGATGTCGTCTCAGGCGTCGTGCGAAGCCAAAAGGCGATTGACCCGCGCATCCACGCCTCGTTGCCCGCGGATTGGCCGCTGTCGCGCATCGACACCACGCTCCGGGCGATCCTGCGCGCCGGAACTTACGAATTGATCAATCGCAAGGACGTTCCGGTTGCCGTCATCGTCTCGGAATATGTCGACGTCGCCAAGGCGTTTTACAACGACGACGAACCGGGATTGGTCAATGCGGTCCTCGACCGCGTCGCACGCGCCGAACGCGGCGAGGGCAGGGGCAAGGACGCCAAAGGTGCGAAGGGCTCGCAGGACTGATGGAGAAAGCGGCGATCCTCTCGCTCGGTGAACGGGTCGTGCGCCGCAACGCATTGATCCTGGCGGGCGCGCAAGCTCTGGTTGGAGGCGCGGCGCCGGTCGTGATCTCGATCGGTGGCCTCGCCGGTGCGTGGCTCCTCCTCGACGACAAATCGCTGGCGACGCTCCCGGTAACCGGGTTCAATCTCGGTATCGCGCTAGGGGCCTTGCCGGCGGCTGCGCTCATGCGGGCCGTCGGGCGGCGGCTTGGTTTCGTTTCCGGGGCGCTCGTCACCTCCACCGGCGGCCTGGTCGCGACCCTTGCCTTGTTCGGCGGCAATTTCTGGCTGTTCGCCTTGGCTTTGCTGCTGATCGGCGTCGGCGGCGCCTTCACCCAGCAATATCGCTTTGCCGCCACCGACGGCGCCTCCAGAACGTATCAACCGCGGGCTATCGGGATCGTGCTTGCCGGTGGCATCCTGGCCGCCGTGATCGGACCGCAGACGGTGCGACTGACGGACGGCCTGTTTCTGCCGGTCAATTTCGCCGGGGCGTTCGTCGGGGTAATCATCCTCGGGATCCTCGGGGCCGGGATCCTGACATTCCTGCGAATTCCCGATGGCCCAGAGGAAACCCATCCGGACGATGCGATACCGGCGCGGCCATTGTCCGAGATCGTCGCGCAGCCGCGCTTCCTGGTCGCGCTCCTGTGCGGCGTTGGCACATATGGGGTAATGAGCTTCGTCATGACCGGCGCGCCGCTGGCGATCGTCGGCTGCGGGCTGAGTCAGGACGTGGCCGTGCTGGGTATTCAGTGGCACGTCCTTGCGATGTTCGGGCCGAGCTTCTTTACCGGCCGCCTCATCGCCCGGTTCGGAAGAGAGGTCATCGTGGCGACCGGGCTTTTGCTGCTTGCGGCGAGTGGCGGCATTTTCATGGCCGGTCTCGCGGTCTGGAACTTCTGGATCGGTCTCGCGCTGCTCGGCCTCGGCTGGAATTTCGGATTCATCGGCGCAACGGCGATGGTCGCGGAGACGTATCGGCCCGCGGAGAAGAACAAGACGCAAGGGGCGCACGATTTCGTGCTGTTTTCCACCGTCGCCTTCGCGTCCTTCATGTCCGGGCGGACCTTCGTCGCGGCGGGCTGGGAGGCGATGAATGTCGTGATCTTCCCGATCGTGACGCTCTGTCTGGTGGCCTTGGTCGTGCAGTCCCGTTTCGCCCCGCGGACGCAGCCGCGGGCGTGAATTCGCCCTTTTGACCAATCTCCGTGCTTGACGGCATCCGGCCCTCCTATAACCTCCCGGTCGCCTTGCGGGGCGGGGAATGAAATTCCTTTCTCGTCGGCACGAATTGGGGAAGTCGCCGGAACGTCTCTGGCGAGGAGTGAGGGAACAGCATGCCGACAATCCTACTTATTGTGGCTCTGTGCGGGCTACTGGCTGTGGTCTACGCGATTTGGGCCACCCGATCGGTCATGACGGCCGACCAGGGCTCGGCGCGAATGCAGGAGATCGCCGGTGCGATTCGGGAGGGCGCTCAGGCGTATCTTTTGCGCCAATACACCACGATCGCGATCGTCGGCGCGGTTGTCGCCATCATCACCTGGCTGCTCCTGTCGGCCTATGCCGCGGGCGGCTTTCTCATCGGCGCGGTCTTGTCGGGTCTGGCCGGCTTCATCGGCATGAACGTGTCGGTGCGCGCCAATGTCCGGACCGCCCAGGCGTGCTCGCGCTCTCTGAGCCTCGGTCTCGGCATTGCCTTCAAGTCCGGGGCGATCACCGGAATGCTGGTGGCGGGCCTCGCCCTGCTGGGTGTAACCGTCTATTTCTATGTTCTCACATCTCAGTTTGGCTTCGCTGCGTCCGACCGAACCGTCATCGACGCACTCGTCTCGCTTGGTTTCGGCGCGTCGCTGATCTCCATCTTCGCGCGCTTGGGTGGCGGCATCTTCACCAAGGGCGCGGATGTCGGCGGTGATCTCGTCGGCAAGGTGGAAGCCGGCATTCCCGAGGACGATCCGCGCAACCCGGCGACGATCGCCGACAATGTCGGCGACAATGTCGGCGATTGCGCCGGCATGGCGGCCGATCTCTTCGAGACCTACGCGGTCACCGTCGTCGCGACGATGGTGCTCGGCGCGATCTTCTTCGCCGGATCCGACATCATCGAAAGCGTGATGGCATACCCGCTGGCGATCGGCGGTGCCTGCATCGTCACGTCGATCGTCGGCACGTTCTTCGTCCGGCTTGGCTCGAACGGTTCGATCATGGGCGCCCTTTACAAGGGCCTGTGGGCAACGACGCTGCTGTCGGTCGTTGGATTGGCGGTCGCGACCTGGGCGACGATCGGTTTCGGCGACATCGGCCAGTCGACGGATGGCGTGACGATCAACGGCCTGAACCTGTTCTTCAGCGGCATCATCGGCCTCGTGGTCACCGGGCTGATCGTCTGGATTACCGAATTCTATACAGGGATCGGCTTCCGCCCGGTCCGTTCGATCAGCGAGGCGTCCGTCTCGGGCCACGGTACCAACGTCATCCAGGGCCTCGCGGTATCGCTCGAGGCGACCGCTCTGCCAACGATCGTCATCGTCGCCGGCATCATCTCGACCTACCAGCTCGCCGGCCTCTACGGTACCGGCATCGCCGTGACCGCGATGCTCGGGATCGCTGGCATGATCGTCGCTCTCGATGCCTTCGGCCCGGTGACCGACAACGCCGGCGGCATCGCCGAAATGGCCGGCCTGCCAGCCGATGTCCGCCGTTCGACCGACGCACTCGACGCCGTCGGCAACACCACGAAGGCCGTCACCAAGGGCTATGCGATCGGGTCGGCCGGTCTCGGCGCGCTGGTGCTGTTCGCGGCCTACAACTACGATCTGCAATATTTCATACAGCAGGCCAATGCAGGGCAGGGTTTTGAGTATTTCCAGGGCGTCGAACTCGACTTCGCCCTGACCAACCCCTTCGTCGTCGTCGGCCTGTTCCTCGGCGGACTGATTCCGTTTCTCTTCGGCGGGATCGCGATGACGGCGGTCGGCCGCGCGGCGAGTTCGGTGGTCGAGGAAGTTCGTCGGCAGTTCCGGGAGAAGCCGGGCATCATGGCCGGAACGGAGCGGCCCGATTATGCAAGGGCGGTCGATCTTCTGACCCGCGCGGCGATCAAGGAGATGATCGTGCCGTCGCTGCTGCCGGTTCTGGCGCCGATCGTGGTCTATTTCGGCGTCTTGTTGATCGCCGACAAGAGCCAGGCCTTCTCGGCGGTGGGAGGGATGCTGCTCGGCGTCATCGTCACCGGCATCTTCGTCGCGATCTCGATGACGTCCGGCGGCGGCGCCTGGGACAATGCGAAGAAATCCTTCGAGGATGGTTTCGTCGACGCCTCGGGCACCAAGCACATGAAGGGATCGGAGGCGCACAAGGCCTCGGTTACCGGTGACACGGTCGGCGATCCCTACAAGGATACGGCGGGCCCGGCCGTCAATCCGGCGATCAAGATCACCAACATCGTCGCGCTGCTGCTTCTGGCGGTGCTCGCCCACAGCTGATCCTGGGCTGAGGCGCAAAAACGAAAGAGCCCCGCGAGATCGCTCGCGGGGCTCTTTCATGCCGACCGACTGGCGCTCGTCAGAGGCGGATACCCGGCCCGCCACTGCCGGTATCACTCAGGATCTGCCCGAGGAACGTGCGATCCTTGCCACCTGTCGTCGTCGTGCGCGATATGAAGTCGAAGAGCTGGCCGTTCTGCAGACCGTAATCGGCGATCCGCTCGACCCGTCCGTCCGCATTGAAGTAAACCGCAAGCACCTTCTGGTCGACCAGTTGAGGCTGCATGAACGCCACTGGCCGCACGCGCTTCTGGGAAATGTAATAAAACACTTCGGTGTCGAACGTCGCCGTCGTCGAGGGCGAACCGAGTGCGAGAAGTACCTGTTCGCGGCTGGAGCCGACCGGGACCAGCTCGAGGCTTTTTTCGTCGACGACATAGCCCTGGTTCAGGATCTCGCTGGTCGAGCACGCTGACAGGGCAAGAATCGCCGCGACGGCGGCGGAGGCGAGCATCGATCGCTTCAGACAGGCGGATGGGTTCACGCTGATCATTCTCCTTGAGGCCACCGGTAGTGACGTCGCTCCCCGTAGGCTGCTGCGGATAAAGGTGATTTCCAACGCGCCGCGAGGGCGCGGCGATCTCGTCGACCGCCTTTCGAACCGAGCCGGTCGGACTAGGTAAAGCACCTTCGGCGGCGTTGCAATCGGTTCGGCACTGTGGCACCCGCCCCAGTGATATCGCCCCAAACCCATCGGACCCCGCCATGTTCGAACGACTGAGAACCAATCGTCGTAATCGCGAAGTCGTCGAGCGGCTTTATGGCGAGTTGGTGGCGCTTGCCCGAAGTCCCGACCTCTATCTGGAGCACGGCGTCCCGGATACCGTGATGGGCCGGTTCGATGCTCTGTCGATCCATGTCTTCCTGTTTCTCAAGCGTTGCCGGGAGGAGCCTGCTCTCCAGCCGATCGCGCAGGACGTCGTCGATCGGTTTATCGCCGATGTCGAACAATCGATCCGCGAGCTGGGCGTGGGCGATCCCTCGGTTCCCAAGCGCATGCGTAAGCTGGCCGGCATTTTCTACGAGCGCGTCGCCGCCTATGACGCGGCGCTCGATGGGTCCCAAGCACCGCTCGCGCACCTCGTCGCCGCGCTCCAGAAGCGCGTGGTTCCCGCCGAGGCGGCGGAGGGTGCGGCCCTGCGGCTTGCAACCTACATGACGGGGATGAGAACACGATTCCAGGCGACGACGGCCACCGCGATACTTTCGGGAAGCCTCCAGACCGGTGAGCAGGGAGGCGCAGCATGAGCGGGGAATTTGTGGGGCCCCAGGCGATCCGATATCCCATATCGCCGCTCAAACTGCCGCGCGATGGCATGCCTGTCCGCTTCGAGGCCGACGCAACCGCGCGTGAGGCGTTGGCTCGCGATCTCGACATTTCGGCGGTGGAGACCTTTGTCGGCGATCTCCGCGTTGTGCAGTGGCGGAACGAAGGGGTGCGGGTCACCGGGCGGGTCGTGGCGACGGTCGTGCAGCAGAGCGTCGTCACCCTGGAGCCGCTGCGCCAGACGATCACGGAACCGTTCGAGATGATATTCGTGCCCGAAGGCTCCAAGCTGGCGCGGATGGATCAATCGGGCGAGCTATATATCGATCCAGAGGGTGATGATCCGCCCGAG
>NZ_JALHBS010000006.1 GCF_024195285.1 Aurantimonas marianensis | reverse complement strand
CCTCGTCGATCGCAACGAACGCGGTATTCGGCGCGCGCGGCATCGCCTCGACCGTGCAGACGGAATAGCGCGCATTCGGCGGCTTGATCTTCTCCTCACCGGTAATCAGCGAGACCGCCGCCGGCCCCACCCGGTCGCAGACCTTCTGATAGACCTCGCGCGCCAGCAGCCGCAGCGGCAGGCCGATGGTTCCGGACGAATGAGCCACCATCCGCTCGATCGCCAGGAACGTCTTGCCGGTGTTGGTCGGCCCGAGCACGGCGGTGACATTGGTTCCGTCGAAGCGGATGGTTTCTTGAACGGGGGGGAATTGAGCCATGCGTATCGCTATGTGGGATCACGCATCGTTTGGAAAAGGTTTCGCATTGATTTGCAACGGCTTCGGCCTCGCGAGGCGGGCCGATGGACGCCTACGATGCCCTCGCGATCGGCAGGCGCGAAAAAAATTGGTCTGACTCGATTTTTTTCGGACCCTCTTTCGAGCCCCCGCATTATTCAGGCACCCCCAAGCGATCATCCCCCTCGATCGCGATATGCAGACGGAAAAAGGCAGCTCCCCCTCGCTGCCTTTTTTCGCGTCTGGCGGTGGGGATCGCGACACAGGCCGCGAAAAAATCCGGGCAATGCCGCGAAGGGGAGTGAATTCGGTTGCATCATAGGACGGGGTCGGCATAGCGACGGACTCCCGCCGCCCTCTCGGATCGTCAGTCATGCAAGCCGGAATTCTCCTGGCCTTCGCCGCCTATTTTTCCTTTGCGGGCGCCGACGCCAGCCTGAAGTGGATCGGCCCCGACCTGCCGATTTTCGAGATCGGCTTCTTCGTCTCGCTGTTCGCCCTGTTGCCGGCGCTGTTCACCAAGCGTCCGGAAGACAATTGGGGCAACGTCTTCGTGCCGAAGCGCCCGGGCCTGCTGGCGCTGCGGATGCTGAGCGGCACGCTTGGCGGCATCGGTGGGGTAATCGCCTTCACCACCCTGCCGCTGGCCGAAGCCTACGCGCTGATCTTTCTCCTGCCGATCTTCGTGACGGTGTTTTCCCGGGTGGTGCTGAAGGAGCCGGTCGGCTGGCGGCGCTGGCTCGCCGTCTTCGGCGGCCTCATCGGGGTTCTGCTCGTCGTCAGGCCCGGTTTCCGGGAAATCCTGCCGGGCCATTTCGCCGCCATCCTCGTCGCGATCTGCGGCGCGGCGACCGTCATCATCCTGCGTGTCCTCGGCCCCTCCGAACGGCGGATCACACTGATCGGCGCCGTTCTCGTCGCCGGGATCGTCGTCAATGGCATATTGATGATCCCGACCTACGAAACGCCTGGGCGCGAATTATGGCCGGTGCTCCTGCTCGGCGGCGTGTTCGCCGGCATGGGCCACCTGCTGATCGTCTTCGCGACGCGGCTCGCGCCCGCAGCCAGGGTGGCCCCCACCCAATACAGCCAGATCGTCTGGGCTGCCGTCATCGGCGCCACCTTCTTCGGCGAATATCCGGACGGGCTCGCCATGGTCGGCATGGCGCTGGTCGGGGTATCCGGCCTGTTCACCCTGGTGCGCGAGGAGCAGCGTTTCGGCTGGCCAAGCCGGATTCCGCTGATTCGCAACCGCTGACGCGCGGTCGCGTTGCCTTTCGCACTTGCGAAAAGCGCTGCGGCGCCGCAATCTTGAGCGGTCACCGAAAGCGACTATAAGTCGTGCGACTTGAGTAGGGGGAACAGTCCTTGGCCATCCGCAAGATCCTTGTCGCCAACCGATCCGAAATCGCCATCCGCGTCTTTCGCGCCGCCAACGAACTCGGCCTGAAGACCGTGGCGATCTGGGCGGAGGAGGACAAGCTGGCGCTCCACCGCTTCAAGGCGGACGAGAGCTACCAGGTCGGCCGCGGCCCGCATCTGAGCAAGGACCTCGGTCCGATCGAGAGCTATCTGTCGATCGAGGAAGTGATCCGCGTCGCCAGGCTGTCCGGCGCCGACGCCATCCATCCGGGCTACGGGCTCTTGTCGGAAAGTCCGGAATTCGTCGACGCCTGCCACGAGGCGGGCATCGTCTTCATCGGCCCCACCGCCGAAACCATGCGACGGCTCGGCAACAAGGTCGCGGCGCGCAATCTGGCGGTCGAGGTCGGCGTGCCCGTCGTGCCGGCGACCCAGCCGCTGCCCGACGACATGGCAAAAGTCCGCGAGATGGCCGCCGAAATCGGCTATCCGGTGATGCTCAAGGCGTCCTGGGGCGGCGGCGGGCGCGGCATGCGCGCGATCCGCGCCGAAAAGGATCTCGAGCGCGAGG
>NZ_JALHBS010000059.1 GCF_024195285.1 Aurantimonas marianensis | reverse complement strand
CCTCGGTCCTTATCTGATGGAGGCCCTGGCGCTGGCGCTGGATCCGTATCCGCGCGAGGCGGACGCGGTCTTCGATCGTGTCGATCCGGATCCTGATTCCGATTCCGGTCCCCCGTCAGCCTTCCAGACCTTGGCAACACTGGTTCAGCGTAACGGCGAGGACAAGGATTGAAAAAAAAATCGACGGTTGCCGTTCGCGCGCAAACGGATATCTTCGCGCCGCGCCGTCCGGGTGCACTGCAGGAAAGCGAGAGACCTTGAATTCAAAGACCGGCATCACGATCTCGATCGACGCCATGGGCGGCGATCATGGGCCGGCCGTGGTTCTTGCCGGTGCGGCGATCGCGCTGAAGCGTCACCCCGACACGCGCTTCGTCCTGTTCGGCGAAAGCGACCTCGTCCTGCCGCATCTCGATGCGGATCCGGAGCTGTCGGCCGCATCGACTTTCCATCACTGCGATGTGTCGATACGGATGGACGACAAACCCTCGCAGGCGCTCCGGCAGGGCCGGTACAAATCCTCGATGTGGCGGGCGATCGAGGCGGTGAAGACGCGTGAGGCCGATGTCGCTGTCTCGGCCGGAAACACTGGCGCGCTGATGGCCATGGCCAAGTTCTGTCTGCGCACGATGGCCAATATCGAGCGACCGGCGATCGCCGCCATATGGCCGACCCTTCGCGGCGACAGCATCGTCCTCGACGTCGGCGCGACGATCGGCGCCGACGCGCAGCAGCTCATCGATTTCTCGATGATGGGCGGCGCCATGGCGCGGGCTCTCTTCGGCGTGGAACGCCCGACCGTGGGCTTGCTCAATATCGGCGTCGAGGAGGTCAAGGGCCAGGATGAGATTCGCGAGGCCGGCCGTTTCCTCAAGGAGACGCCGCTGTCGGGCATCGACTATCGCGGATTTGTCGAAGGCGACGACCTCGGCAAGGGCACCGTGGATGTCGTCGTAACCGAAGGCTTTACCGGCAACATCGCGCTGAAGACGGCCGAGGGAACCGCCAAGCAGATCGGCGCCTATCTGCGCGCCGCCATGTCGCAGACCTGGCTTGCCAAGGCCGGGTACATTCTCGCCAGAAGCGCCTTCGAACGGCTTCGCGACAAGATGGATCCCCGCAAGGCCAATGGCGGCGTGTTCCTCGGCCTTAACGGCATCGTCATCAAAAGCCACGGGGGCACCGATGCCGAAGGGATCGCGGCGGCGATCGATCTGGCCCACGCGATGGCACGCAATGGTCTGCGCGAAAAGATCGAGGCGGACCTCAAGAGCTTCTATTTGCGTGTTTCCGAGGAAGCCGCCGAAATTCCGGAAAGCAACCTGCAATGACAAACCAGATCAGATCCGTCGTGCGCGGGACCGGTTCGGCCTTGCCCGAACGGGTCATGCGCAACCAGGATTTCGAAGGCATCGTCGAGACCTCCGACGAATGGATCCGCCAGCGCACAGGCATCGTGGCACGCCACATCGCCGGTGAGCACGAGACCACCGTGTCCCTCGCCGAGGAGGCGGCGCGCCGAGCTATCGCGGCATCCGGTCTCGAACCCGCCGATATCGACCTGATCGTGCTGGCGACCGCGACCCCCAACAACACGTTTCCTGCCTCCGCGGTTCAGCTTCAGCATCGACTTGGCATCGCACACGGCTTCGCCTTCGACCTTCAGGCTGTCTGCAGCGGCTTCGTCTATGCGCTGACCACCGCCGATCTCTACCTCAAGAGCGGCATGGCCCGCCGGGCGCTGGTCATCGGTGCGGAGACCTTTTCGCGCATTCTCGACTGGGAGGACCGGTCGACCTGCGTTCTGTTTGGCGACGGCGCCGGAGCCCTTGTGCTCGAAGCGACCGAAGGAGCCGCGACGGGCGAGGATGGCGGCATCATCGTTTCGCGGCTGCGCTCGAACGGCTCGCATCAGTCGAAGCTTTACGTCGATGGTGGCCCCTCGACCACCGGGACGATCGGCAAACTGCGCATGGAAGGCCGCGAGGTTTTCAAGCACGCGGTCGGCATGATCACCGATGTGATCGAGGACTCATTCGCGGCGGCAGCGGTCACGGCGGATGACATCGACTGGTTCGTTCCCCATCAGGCGAATCGGCGGATTATCGACGCCTCGGCGAAAAAGCTCGGTATCGCGCCGGAAAAAGTGGTGGTGACCGTCGATCGGCACGGCAACACGTCCGCCGCATCGATCCCGCTCGCTCTCGACGTGGCGGTCCGCGACGGTCGGATCAAGCGTGGCGATCTCGTGCTTCTGGAGGCCATGGGCGGCGGCTTCACCTGGGGCGCGGTCTTGATCCGCTGGTAGATATCAAGCCTTGATTCAGATAACGTTTTCGCTAGAGTGTGGCCGTACGTAAGGGCCCCGACCAGCGATCTGTGTCCGATGGTCTTCCAGAAAATTAGGGGACATGAATGGGAGACAAAACCCTCACCAGGGCCGACCTCGCCGAGGCGGTTTTCAGGAAGATCGGTTTGTCCAGGACGGAGTCGGCGCAACTTGTCGAAATGGTCCTCGAGGAGATCTGCTCGACCATCGCCAGCGGGGAATCGGTCAAGATTTCTTCTTTCGGATCGTTCCTGGTCCGCAAGAAGAACGAACGCGTCGGGCGCAACCCGAAGACGGGGGAGGAAGTTCCGATCTCCCCCCGGCGGGTCGCGGTGTTCAAGCCTTCGAACGTTCTGAAGGACCGGATATTGGGGGCGCATGGCGAACGGCTTCCGAGAGCGGATCGTGTCGAGATGCTGAAAGCCGCCGAGTAACGTGGTTTGGAGCATCGGACCGAAAATGGAATCCGGTTCCGGGATCATTTCGATACTCAATCAAAGGCTAGAGCGGCCTTCATGCGTCTGGATGGGCGCATGGCGCCCTAGGCTCGATTGGTCAGCGCCATGACGGAAAAGAGCGTCGACGCCTTGCGCACGATCAGCGAGGTCGCTGGCGATCTCGACCTGCCGCAGCATGTCCTGCGTTTCTGGGAAACCCGGTTCCCGCAGATCAAGCCGATGAAGCGGGGCGGCGGTCGGCGCTACTATCGGCCGGACGATGTCGAGCTTCTCAAGGGCATCCAGTATCTCCTCTACGTCAAGGGTTTCACGATCAAGGGCGTGCAGCGTATCCTGAAGGAAAACGGTGCCCGCTTCGTCGTTGCGATCGGTTCGGGCGACCTCGCGGCTCTCGAGCAGATTCAGGCCGGGCGGCAGAGTTCGGCGAATGCGGGGGCAAAGGACGAGCTCCATCTCGATGATATCGATCTCATTGCGCCCGAATCCCGGGAAGAGGCCGCCAAGCCGGACGCCCCGGCGGAGGGAACGGCCAAACCCTTTGCCGGGTTGCTGAAACGGCATCGCGACGCCGACACCGAAGCTGGCCACCGCGGCGGAACACTTCCACGCGAGAGCGCCGGTGAGCTCGACGATGTGATTCTGCAGTTGCTGGAATGCAAACGGCTTCTCGATCAGGTGCGGTGACGTCGACCGGACTGATCGCGGCGTCCGCGCGTTCCGACGTTTCTGAATTGCCAGAAGCGGCGATGGATCCGGCCGCGACAGGCCGCCGTGCCCGGTATCCGTGGATCGCTCGATTGGCGTGCGGGACGAGGTCACCGCGAAGGCGATCCGGTCGGCACTGGAGGTGCCGCCGGTTCAATCGGAAGCGGAAATGGCGCTTCCCACCGTCACGAGTGCGCTGAACCGCATTTGCCTGTTGCGCGGATTGCCCGGATTAACTAGGACAGTCGGCAGTCGGAGCGTAGCGCAGCCTGGTAGCGCACCTGAATGGGGTTCAGGGGGTCGGAGGTTCGAATCCTCTCGCTCCGACCAGATCCCGATGGTACAGCCCGGAGACATGGGTAATGGATCGTATCTGAGACATGGGTGACAAGCTCGTGCCGAACGGGTTGTCGATGGGTCGCAAGGTTCTGCTCCAGGTCGATGCATCCCAGATCGTAGCGCATGAAGCTGATGAGCCAAATGTCGTCGTCGACCTCGTTGATGCCGAGTCTGTGACCGGCGGGCGTGGTCGAGCCCTCGCGGAGGCACCTCCGCTTATCCATGCGCGTTGAATGTCTGGGGCCCAGCCGGGCCCTGAGCGGCCTTCAGACAAAGGTCCGCAGCACATCAACAGTTATATGATCGCATCTATTGAAGATTTTGGTGAGCGCGCAGGGACTCGAACCCTGGACCTACAGATTAAAAGTCCGTTGCTCTACCAACTGAGCTACGCGCTCGAACCGCCGGGACGCGAGCGACCCGGCGGGAACGGGCGGAACATAGAAAGGCGGCATATGCCGGTCAACCGGAAATCGCCGCTCACGGTGACGGATTTGCGATTTGCCGCGCGACGTTCGGGCCATTAAGACCCGGCCGACGGTCCGCGTCTCAGATCGTCGCCCCCAACCGGCTGTTTCGCGCGCGGTGACGCCGGTCGGTGCGGAGCGACCCGCGAATCGGATCAATGCGATAGAACCGAGGCATCCTTGCTCGCCGAACTTTCCTACCCGACAGCCGTCTTTGCGGGAGCGCTTTCGTTCCTGTCGCCCTGCGTCCTGCCGCTGGTGCCGCCCTATCTGTGCTACATGGCGGGCGTTTCGGCCGACGAATTGCGCGCCGGGCCGCAGCTCGGCTCGACCCGCTATACGCGGCTGATCGCGACCTCGCTCGTCTTCGTGCTCGGCTTTTCGACCGTGTTCGTGGCGCTCGGCGCCGGCGCCAGCACGATCGGACAGGTTCTTCGGCAAAATCTCGATTGGCTCGGCATCGTCGCCGGCGTCGCGATCATCATCATGGGTTTGAATTTCCTTGGCGTATTCCGCCTGTCCTTTCTGTCGAAGGAAGCCCGGCTGACCGCCCCCGACAAACCGCGCAGCGTGGTCGGCGCCTATCTGATGGGGCTCGCCTTCGCCTTTGGCTGGACGCCCTGCATCGGGCCGGTGCTCGGGGCAATTCTAGGGTTGGCCGGGGCCAAGGGCACGGTCGGGGAGGGAGCTCTGATGCTCAGCTTCTACTCCGCCGGCCTCGGCGTTCCGTTCATCCTCGCGGCGACCTTCTCCGGCGCCTTCTTCCGCTGGATGAACGGCTTCAAGGCGCATCTCGCAACGGTGGAAAAGGCGATGGGCGGACTGCTTGTCGTCACCGGTGTCCTGTTCCTCACCGGCAGCATGCAGGCGATGTCGTTCTGGCTGCTGGAGAATTTCCCGGTGCTTCAGACCATCGGTTGATCGAGGCCAGCACCTCCCTTTTGATTCAGCCTGTGCTAAGGCCTCGCCGTCTTGATGTGATTTTTGCGAGTTGCCGATGGCGAGAAGCTGCCTGTCGATCATCCTGGCTGCCGGCGAGGGCACCCGGATGAAATCGTCCAAATCCAAGGTGCTGCACGCGGTCGCCGGCCTGGAGATGATCCGGCACGTCGCGCGTGCGGCGCGAGATGCCGGCTCGGACCGCGTCGGGGTCGTGGTCGGGCGTGACGGCGAGGCCGTCGAGGCGGCCGTCCGCCAGGATATCGCCGACGTCGCGACCTATCCGCAGACCGAGCGGCTGGGCACGGCACACGCCGTGCTGGCCGCGCGCGCCGGGCTTGCCGAAGGTTGCGACGACGTCCTCGTGCTGTTCGGCGACACGCCGCTGATTCGGCCGCAAACCTTGGCACGGGCCCGGGCCGCGCTGGCGGACGGTGCCGAAATCTGCGTTGTCGGCTTTCGTCCCACCAACCCGACCGGCTACGGCCGGCTGATCGAAGCGGACAGCGAGCTTATCGCGATCCGCGAGGAAAAGGACGCCAGCGAGGCCGAACGCGCCGTCGACTTCTGCAACGCCGGCGTCATGGCGTTCGCCGGCGCACGCGCCCTCGACATGCTCGACGCGATCGGCAATGACAACGCCAAGGGCGAATATTACCTGACCGATCTGGTCGAGATCGCCCGCCGCGCCGGTCGCAGCGTCAAGGCTATCGAAGCCGATGCCGACGAGGTGCTCGGCGTCAACTCGCGACTGGAACTCGCCGCGGTCGAAGCACTCTGGCAATCCGCGCGGCGTCGGAAGGCGATGCTCGACGGTGTTACGCTCATGGACCCGGCGAGCGTGTTCTTTGCCCATGACACGCAGATCGCCGCCGACGCGTTCGTGGAACCGAATGTCGTATTCGGTCCGGGCGTTACGGTGGCCGCCGGCGCCGTCATCCACGCCTTCTCCCATATCGAGGGGGCGGCGATCGGCGAGGGAGCGTCGATCGGTCCGTTCGCGCGTTTGCGCCCCGGCACGCGGCTCGCGGAAAACACCAAGGTCGGCAATTTCTGCGAGGTGAAGAACGCCCAGTTCGCCGCCGGCGCGAAGGTCAATCATCTCAGCTATGTCGGCGATTCGATCGTTGGCGGCAAAGCCAATATCGGCGCGGGCACGATCACCTGCAATTACGACGGCGCGCTGAAGCACGTCACCGAGATCGGCGACGGCGCCTTCATCGGATCGAATTCGGCACTCGTGGCGCCGGTGCGGATCGGACACGGCGCCTATATCGGGACCGGCAGCGTGGTGACGGAGGATGTACCGGACGGGGCACTCGCCATCGCGCGGGGGCGACAGGTGACCAAGCCCGATCGCGGCCGTCAGATCACCGAACGCAATGCGGCGGCGAAGGCCAAGTCCGCCGCCAAGCGTCCCGACCCGGCGTAATCTCGCGACACGAAACGTGAATCCCGGCAAAAGGGCGCGGGCGCTAGAACCTCGTCCATATCGTCGTCCCGCCGTTTCGTTCGAGCGACACATTCAAGGACCATCCCATGTGCGGAATCATCGGCATCATCAGTCGCCAACCAGTCGCGGATCGACTCGTGGACGCACTAAAGCGCTTGGAATACCGGGGCTATGATTCGGCCGGTATCGCGACACTCGAGGCCGGCGTGCTCACCCGTCGCAGGGCCGAGGGCAAGCTCGTCAACCTGGCCAAGCGTCTCGAGGACGCGCCGCTGAGGGGCAGCATCGGGATCGGCCACACCCGCTGGGCAACCCATGGCGCGCCGACCGAGCCGAATGCCCATCCGCATGCGACGAAGGCGCTCGCCGTCGTCCATAACGGGATCATCGAGAATTACCGCGACCTGAAGGCAGAGCTCGAAGCCGAGGGCGTCACCTTCGAAAGCCAGACCGACACCGAGACGGTTGCCCATCTGGTGACGCGCGAACTCGCGCGCGGCCTTTCGCCGAAGGACGCGGTCCATGCCGTTTTGGGCCGCCTGGAGGGCGCCTTCTCGCTCGGTTTCCTGTTCAACGGCAACGAGGACATCCTCATCGGCGCCCGCCGCGGCAGCCCGCTCGCGGTCGGCGAGGGCGAAGGCGAAATGTTCCTTGGTTCCGACGCCATTGCGCTGTCGCCCTTCACCGACACGGTCCGTTATCTGGAGGAGGGCGATTTCGTCGTCCTCACTCATGATGGGGTAGAGATCTTCGACGAGCACGCTCGGCCCGTGACACGCGAGATCCGGCGGGCGGTCGGCAAGGCGTTCTATGTCGACAAGGGCAACCACCGGCATTTCATGCAGAAGGAGATCTACGAGCAACCGGAGGTGCTGTCCCACACTCTCGGCGCTTTCGTCGACATGACCACCGGCCGGACGCGGATTCCGAACGGCCAGTCGCTCGATTTCGCCAAGGTCAACCGCATGGCGCTATCGGCCTGCGGCACCGGCTACTATGCCGCCCTGGTCGGCCGTTACTACTTCGAACGTTATGCCCGGATTCCCTGCGACCTTGATGTAGCGTCGGAATTTCGCTACCGCGAAAGCCCGCTCGGCGACGTCGATCTGGCGCTGTTCGTCTCGCAGTCCGGCGAGACGGCGGACACGCTGGCCTCGCTCCGCTACGCCAAGGCGGAGGGTCTCCAGACCGCCGCGGTGGTCAATGTCCAGGAATCGACCATCGCGCGTGAATCCGATTTCGTCCTGCCGACGCTGGCCGGTCCCGAGATCGGTGTCGCGTCGACCAAAGCCTTCACCTGCCAGTTGATGGCGCTCGCCGCGCTGGCGATCAAGGCGGGCGTCGACCGGGGTGTGATTTCGCCCGAGCGCGAACTCGAACTCACCCGCATTCTGGCCGAGGCGCCGCGACTGACCAACGAGGCGATCCGGCTGGAAGACCGGATCGAAGTGCTCTCGCGAGACATGGCGACGAAGCGGCATGCGCTGTTCCTCGGACGTGGCTTCTCCTTCCCGCTTGCGCTCGAGGGCGCTCTGAAGCTCAAGGAAATCAGCTATATCCACGCCGAAGGCTACGCGGCCGGAGAACTGAAGCATGGGCCGATCGCCCTGATCGACGAAACCATGCCGGTCGTCGTCATCGCGCCCCACGACCGGAGTTTCGAAAAGACGGTCTCCAACATGCAGGAAGTCGCGGCGCGCGGCGGCGAGATCATCCTTGTCACCGACGCCAAGGGCGCGGCCAGCGGCGCCGTCGAGGGCGCCGAGATGATCGTCCTGCCCGACATGCCGGAAATCCTGACCCCGATCGTCTATGCGATCCCCTTGCAATTGCTCGCCTATCACACCGCCATCCAGATGGGCACCGATGTGGATCAGCCGCGCAATCTGGCGAAGTCGGTCACCGTCGAATAGCCGGGCCCCCTTCTTCGCAATTGCGAAAATCATCTTGCAATTGCCGCGGCGGATCGTGATGTTTCAATCGCCGGGCGTGCTTGACGCCTTTCGAACGCGCTACGGCGGCGCCGGGGATCATTGGCGGCCATGGCTCGTCTGCGCAATTATTTCCTGACCGGGTTCATCGTCTGTGCGCCGCTGGCGATCACGGCGTGGATCACCTGGTCGTTCATGGGCTGGGTCGACGGCTGGGTGAAGCCCTATATCCCGGTCCAGTATCTTCCCGATTCCTATCTGCCCTTCGCCGTCCCGGGTTTCGGCCTGATCGTGGCGCTGGTGCTGATCACAGTGGTCGGCTTCCTGACCGCCAATTTCATCGGCCGCACCGTAGTCAGGTGGAGCGAGCATCTGCTCAGCCGGACACCGCTGGTTCGCTCCGTCTATACGGCGCTCAAGCAGATCTTCGAAACCGTCCTTGCCGACCGCTCCTCCTCGTTCAAGACCGCCGCCTTGATGGAATATCCGCGCAAGGGCGTTTGGTGTCTCGTCTTCGTGGCGACGACGGCGCGCGGCGAGATCGCGACGACGCTCTCCGACCAGGGCGAGGAAATGCTCGCCGTATTCCTGCCGCCGACGCCCAACCCCACCTCGGGATACCTGCTTTTCGTGCCGCGGGAGGACGTGCGGGTGCTCGATATGAGCATTGAGGCGGCGCTGAGGCTGGTCATTTCGGCGGGGCTGGTGTCCCCGGACGATGTTGTCCGCCCGGGCAAGCCGGTGAGCATGGCGAAAGCCTCGCGCGTGGTCGCCGAGCGCGAAAAGCGGGCCGAGCGGCCGGCCGAGCCGGCCGAGTAGCGACAACCGATGCTCTAGCCGGAGCGCAGCAGCCGCACTGCCTCGTCCTTGCCGAACAGATAGAGCAGCGTGCGCAGCGCTTCGCCGCGCTCGGATTTCAGTTCGCCGTCGGTCGCGAGGATCAACCGTGCATCGTCGCGGGCGATCTCCATCAGATGGGCGTGATGTTCCATCGAGGCGATGCGGAAAAACGGCATGCCCGACTGCTGCGTGCCGAGGAGATCGCCTTCGCCGCGCAGCTTCAGGTCCTCTTCGGCGATGCGGAAGCCATCTTCGGTCTCGCGCATCACCGCGATGCGGGCCGCCGCCGTCTCGCCAAGCGGCGCGCGGTATAAAAGCACGCAGAACGAGGCCTTCTCGCCGCGTCCGACCCGGCCGCGCAGCTGGTGCAGTTGCGACAGGCCGAAGCGCTCGGCGTGCTCGATGACGATGATCGAGGCGTCGGGCACGTCGACTCCGACTTCGATGACGGTCGTCGCGACGACGAGTTTGGTGCGCCCGGCCTTGAAGGCGGCCATGGCGGCGTCCTTCTCCTCGCCGCTCATGCGGCCATGGACGAGCCCGACCATGTCCCCGAACAGACCCTTGAGCTGGCGAAACCGCTCCTCGGCCGCCATCAGGTCGCTCTTTTCCGATTCCTCGACCAGCGGACAGACCCAGTAGAGCCGGTCGCCCGCCGCCATCGCCCGGCCGGCGCGATCGACGATCTCGTCCAGCCGCTCCATCGGCACGGCAACGGTGGTGATCGGCTTGCGCCCGGCGGGTTTGCCTTCGAGCCGCGAGACGTCCATGTCGCCGAAAGCGGCGAGGACGAGGGTGCGCGGGATCGGCGTCGCGGTCATTACCAGAAGATCCGCCGCGCGGCCCTTGCCGGTCAGGCTCAGCCGCTGGTGGACGCCGAAGCGATGCTGCTCGTCGACGACGACAAGGCCGCGGTCGCGATAATCGACACTCTCCTGAAACAGCGCGTGGGTGCCGACGACGATTTGCGCCTCGCCTGAAGCGATCGCCTCCAGCTTGGCCGCCCGCGCCTTGCCGGTATCGCGGCCGGTGAGCAGGGTGATGTTCAGCCCGGCCGCCTCGCAAAGCTTCGAGAGGCTATCGAAATGCTGGCGCGCCAGAATTTCGGTCGGGGCAAGCAGCGCCGATTGCGCCCCGGCCTCGGCCGCCGTCGCCATCGCCATCAGCGCAACCACCGTCTTGCCGGCGCCGACATCGCCCTGCAGCAGGCGCAGCATCCGGTCCGCGTCCGCCATGTCCGCGAGGATCTCGGCGATGACACCTTGCTGGGCATCGGTGAGAACGAAAGGAAGCGCTGCCCGAAGCCGCGCTGCAAGCGCCCCGGAGCCGGTGAGCGGGCGACCCCGCGCCTTCTTCATGCGTTGCCGCGAGAGCGCCAGGGCCAATTGGCTGGCCAGGAACTCGTCATAGGAGAGCCGGCTGAAGGCGGCGCCGTCGGGCGCCAGATAGCGCTCGTCCGCCGGATCGTGCAGGCGCTTCAGCGCCGCTCCGAAATCCGGAAAGCCATGCTTGGCGACGATCGAGGGATCGATCCATTCGGACACAGCCGGGACGCGCTCCACCGCCTGGGCGATCGCCTTGCGCAGTATTTTCGGCGAGAGCCCGGCGGTCATCGGATAGACTGGTTCGACTAGGGATAGCGATTCGGCTTCGTCGACCGACGCCACGAAGTCGGGATGCACCATTGACGGGCGGCCGTTGAACCACTCGACCCGACCGGACACGATCATCATCTCGCCGATTGGCAGGAGCTTTTCCAACCAGCCGGACTGGCCGCGGAAATAGGTGAGGGCGATCTCACCGGTCGCGTCCTGGGCGAACACCTTGTAGGGCGCCGATTTCGCCGCCCGTCCGGGCGCCTGGTGGCGGTCGATGCGAACCGTCAGCGTCACGATCCCGCCCTCCGGCGCGGTCGCGATCTCAGCGCGCTTGCGCCGGTCGATCACACCGGTCGGAAGGTGGAACAGGAGGTCGCGGACGCGCACGGTCTCGCCGGCTCCAACCAGCAGCGTCTGGAACTGGGTTGCGACCTTCGGTCCCACGCCTTCCAGCGTCGTCACGGGGGCAAACAGCGGGTCGAGGATCGAAGGGCGCATCGTCGGCGAGGTTTAGTCGGATGCGCGCCGATGGCAAGGCTGACAGGGCCGGTCGCACCCTATATAGAAGCCTCACTCACACGACAGGTTCGATATGACTGGTATGCAGCGCTCCTCGAGCGATCTCGACGTCCGCCGCCGCAAGGCGTTGTTCCGGTCCTGGCATCGGGGCATTCGCGAAATGGATCTGGTGCTCGGCCGTTTCGCCGACGCCGAGATCGACCGGCTGACCGACGCCGAGCTCCACGACTACGAGCAGCTGATGGAAGCGCCCGACCGCGATCTCTTTCAGTGGCTGACCGGGGAAACGGCAACGCCGGCGAATTTCGACACGGACGTATTTAGGCGGATACGGGACTTTCACCGGGCGGGGGAGGAGCCTCGGCCATGAGTCTGCCAGAGCCCTTGAAAAAAGCGCTGACGAAAGGCGCGGGCCTTGAGATCGGCAACGTCCTCGACGGCTACGAGGCGTTTCTGCTCGCCGACATCGCACGCCTTCGCGGCGGCAAGAAACCGGTGGTCTTCGTCATGCGCGACGGCAACCGGATCGGCGAACTGGAAGACGCCCTTAAATTCGTCGCGCCCGAGCTTCCGGTGCTGACGCTTCCCGGTTGGGACTGCCTGCCCTACGACCGGGTCGGGCCCTCGGGCGAAGTCGCGGCGCGCCGGCTGTCGGCAATGGCCGCGCTCGGGCAGTTGCAACGCGAGCCGCACCGCGCGCTGGTTCTCACGACGGCGAACGCGCTGCTCCAGAAGATGCCGCCGGCCGAAGTGCTCGGCGAAGAGACGATTGCCGCGAGGGCCGGCAATCGCATCGCCATGGAAGACATCGTGCGCGCCCTGCAGCGCGGCGGTTTCGAGCGGGTCGCGACGGTGCGCGAGCGCGGTGAGTTCGCGGTGCGCGGCGGCATTCTCGATCTCTTCGCGCCCGGCGAGGAGGAGCCGGTGCGCCTCGACTTCTTCGGCGATACGCTGGAGACGATCCGCGGCTTCGATCCCGCGACCCAGCGCACGACCCGGCAATTGCAGAGCTTCGAACTCGCGCCGGTCTCCGAGATCACCTTGCGCGAGGAGACGGTCAGCCGCTTCCGCACCAATTACGTCAAGCGCTTCGGCGCGGCGCAGCGCAACGACGCGCTCTACAGCTCGATCAGCGAGGGCAAGCGCTTCTCCGGGATGGAGCACTGGCTGCCTCTGTTCTACGACAAGCTCGACACGCTGTTCGACTATTGCCACGGCTTTCCGATGGTCCTCGACCATCTGGCGCTCGAAGCGGTTGGCGAGCGACGCGAGACGATCGGCGATCATTACGAATCGCGCAGACGCAATGCCGGCGAGGCAAGCGGGGAGGCCATTCCCTACCATCCGGTCGATCCGGACGATCTTTATCTGTCGGACGACGAACTGGCGGGCGGTCTCGCCGTCGCCGACCCGATCCGCCTGTCGGCTTATGGCGCGAGCGACGCCGCCAATCACGACGTCTTCAATCTCGACATTAGCCGGGGTCGCAATTTCGCGGCGGAGCGCGCCAGCGGTGACGTCAATGTCTTTCAGGCGGCGGTCGATCATATCGGTCGGCTGCGCGCCGACGGCAGACGCGTGCTGCTGGCGGCCTGGAGCGAGGGCTCGCGCGAGCGCCTGAGCCAGGTCGTCGAGGAACACGGCCTCGAAGGCCTGAAGCCCGTCGACAGCCTCAAGAAGCTGAACGAAGCCCCCAAGAACCTCGTCGTGACGGCCGTCCTCGGTATCGAGGCAGGTTTCGAGACTCCCCATCTCGCCGTCGTCGGCGAACAGGACATTCTCGGCGACAGGCTGGTGCGGCGGGGCCGCAAGAAGCGCGCCAAGAATTTCATCGCCGAGGTCTCCGGTCTCGACGAGGGCGACATCGTCGTCCATGTCGATCACGGCATAGGCCGCTTCGTCGGCCTGAAGACGATCGAGGCGGCGGGCGCGCCGCATGATTGCCTGGAACTGCGCTATGCCGGCGAGGATCGGCTGTTCCTGCCGGTGGAGAACATCGAGCTGTTGTCGCGCTATGGCGGCGAGGGCTCCGAAGCGATGCTCGACAAGCTCGGCGGCGGCGCCTGGCAGGCCCGCAAGGCCAAGCTGAAGAAGCGCCTGCTCGACATGGCGGACGGGCTGATCCGCATCGCCGCCGCGCGGCAGATGCGTGGCGCGCCGAAGCTGGTGCCGCCGGAAGGGCTCACCGACGAATTTGCTGCAAGGTTCCCCTATGAGGAAACCGAGGACCAGATGAACGCCATCGACGCGGTGGCCGACGATCTGGCGCTCGGGCGACCGATGGACCGGTTGATCTGCGGCGACGTCGGCTTCGGCAAGACCGAGGGGGCGATGCGCTCGGCCTTCATCGCGGCGATGAACGGCCTGCAGGTCGCCGTCGTCGTGCCGACGACGCTGCTGGCCCGCCAGCACTTCAAGACTTTCGCGGAACGCTTCCGCGGCCTGCCGCTCACCGTGTCGCAGGCTTCGCGACTGGTGACGTCGAAGGAACTCGCGGCGACCAAGAAGGGCGTCGCCGAGGGCACCGTCGATATCGTCGTCGGCACCCACGCGCTGCTCGGCAAGGCCATCAGCTTCAAGAATCTGGGGTTGCTGATCATCGATGAGGAGCAGCATTTCGGCGTCAAGCACAAGGAGCGGTTGAAAGAGCTGAAGTCCGACGTCCATGTTCTGACCCTCTCGGCGACGCCGATCCCGCGCACCCTGCAACTGGCGCTGACCGGCGTCCGCGAACTGTCGCTGATCACCACCGCGCCGGTCGACCGCATGGCGGTGCGCACCTTCGTGTCGCCCTTCGATCCGCTGGTGGTGCGCGAAACCTTGCTGCGCGAGCGCTATCGCGGCGGGCAGAGCTTCTATGTGTGTCCGCGCGTCTCCGATCTGGCCGACGTAAAAGCGTTTCTCGACTCGGACGTGCCGGAACTGAAAGTGGCGATAGCCCACGGCCAGATGGCGGCGGGTGAACTCGACGACATCATGAACGCCTTTTACGAGGGGCAGTATGACGTGCTGCTGTCGACGACGATCGTCGAATCCGGTCTCGATATTCCATCGGCCAATACGATGATCGTCCACCGGGCCGACATGTTCGGACTGTCGCAGCTCTACCAGCTTCGCGGCCGCGTCGGCCGCTCCAAGGTGCGCGCCTACGCGCTGCTCACCATCCCGGCGAACAAGACACCGACCAAGGGCGCCGACCGCCGGCTCAAGGTCCTGCAATCGCTCGATACGCTCGGCGCCGGCTTCCAGCTCGCCTCCCACGATCTCGACCAGCGCGGCGCCGGCAATCTGCTCGGCGACGAGCAGTCCGGCCACGTCAAGGAGGTCGGCTTCGAACTCTACCAGCAGATGCTGGAGGAGGCGGTGGCGGAGATGAAGGGCGAGGAGCTGGAGAGCGACGGCCAGTGGTCGCCGCAGATCGCGCTGGGCACCGCGGTGATGATCCCGGAGGCGTACGTGCCCGACCTGCAGTTGCGCATGACGCTCTACCGGCGGCTGGCGGACCTCTCCGACGCGCGGGAGATCGACGCCTTCGGCGCCGAGCTCATCGACCGCTTCGGGCCGATGCCGCCCGAGGTCGAACATCTCCTCAAGGTCGTCTTCATCAAGTCGCTGTGCCGCAAGGCCAATATCGAAAAGCTCGACGCCGGGCCGAAGGGCATCGTCATCACCTTTCGGGACAAGACCTTCCCCAACCCTGGCGCGCTCGTCCGCTACATCGCCGAGCAGGGCGCGTCGGCGAAGATCCGCGCCGATCAGTCGGTCGTCCTCATCCGCGACTGGCCGACGGCGGACAAGCGGCTCAACGGCGCGGCGACGGTGGCGACCCAACTGGCGCGCTTCGCCGACGAGGTGCAGAAAAAGGCGGCGTGACGGAGCGGCGACGGGCATCGGATTCCCGAAACCCCTCCCACAATTTGGCCGTCTGGGCGGGCGAAAGCGCAGGGATGATCAAAAATCTCCTCTCGCTCTCTAGGCAGCGCCTTCTCGCCGCGATCGGTGTATCCCTCGCGGTCGCATCCAACGCGCATGCCCAGAACCGCGTTGGCGAGCAACTTGTCGATGCTGATCTCGCAACGCTGGTAGCGATCGAGGACAGGTTGAACGCCGCTGACATTTGCCGGCCACTCCAGTTCGATCTGCGCACGGTGTCGGCACTTGTCGGCCTGCCAATACCCGCCTTCATCCCGATCGACACCAATCTTCGCTGGGACCAGAGCCGCCATCGGGTGACGCGTTTTTCGTCGACGCCCACCAGCGTCGGTCTCGATTTCCGGATGGGGTGCCAACCGAGCACCAATGGCGCGGTTCTCGACTATCTCGGCCTGTCGCCCGACAAGGTTCGGCTCGACGACGCAGTATCGTGCAAGGGCGGGCGGACAGCGAATGGCGACCTCGATACGCTGGTCTGCACGGTGGAAGGAAAGGTCGGCAAGCTTCTCGCCAAGACCATCATCGGGCTGTCCGACAAGGTCGGACGGCTCTTGCCCATGCAGTTGGCCGTAGCGGTTCCAGCCGCCCCGGCGCAGACGACAGTGTCGGAGACCGGGACCGACGCCGCCGTCGGTGCGGATAATCCGGTCGACGCCGCAACGTCGCCGGACACCGATACCACCAAGAGGACGCCGCCGGCCCCAGGGGCCTCCAGCGAAGAGTGATAAAGACCGCTCGCCGCCAACGATGCGCTACTTCGCGTCGGGCGCCTTCCAGAACGCGGGCAGCTGATAGCCATAGAGCGGCGTCGTTTCGGGATGCTTGATGAACTTCCACCGGGCTAGCCACTGCTCCGGCAGATGGAAAAGCGGCACGACATAGTGTCCGGAAATCAGCACCCGGTCGTAGGCGCGCACCGCATCGACGAACGCCTCGCGGCTGCGTGCCGACACGATCTCGTTGATCAGTCTGTCGAGGGCCGGATCAGCGACGCCGGCGAAATTGAACGTCCCGTTCAGGTCCCGCGAAATCGATCCCCAGCGATATACCTGCTCGGCGCCTGGCGACAGCGAGGCGCTGTAGGTCGCGATGATCATGTCGAAGTCATAAGCTGATTTGCGCGCCTGATACTGGGCGTCGTCGACCTGCCGGATCGTCGTCTGGACGCCGATGCGGTCGAGGGTCCGCTTGTAGGCGAGGCCGATCCGTTCCTGCTCCGGCGATTGCACCAGAATCTCGAACGACAGCGGCTTCCCGTCGGGACCGACGAGCGAGCGCCCTTCGAAGCGGTAGCCGGCTTCCTGGAAAGCCTTGGCCGCGCCCTGGAGTACCTTGCGGTCGCCGCCGCTGCCGTCGGTGACCGGTGGCGCATAGGTTCCGTCCATGACGTCTGGATCAATCTGATCGGCATAGTCCGCCAGCAGAGCCTTCTCGGCCTTGGAGGCGGGTTTGCCGGCGCTGGACAGCTCCGAATTCTGGAAGAAGCTGCCCGTCCGTTTGTAGGCGTCGTAATACAGGTTGCGGTTGGCCCATTCGAAGTCGAACAGCATCGACAGCGCCTTCCGGACTGCGCGATCCTGAAAGACCGGCCGGCGCGTGTTGAACACGAAGGCCAGCATGTTCGACGGCGCACCGGAGGTGAAGGTCTCCTTCACGACATCGCCGTTCGTTACCGCCGGAAAGTCGTAGGCCGTCCGCCAGTGGTTCGGGTCGCCATCCGGATAGACGTAGGTCAGGCCCTTCTTGAAGGCCTCGAACTGCGCGTTGGAGTCGCGAAAATACTCGATCACGATGGTGTCGTAGTTGTCGATCCCCTGCTTGATTGGCAGATCGCGGCCCCAGTAGTCGGGATTCTTCTTGTAGGTGATGCGCTGGCCGGGCTCGACCTTGTCGATCAGGTACGGGCCCGAGCCGATCACCGGCGTCAGCGTGGTCTGCTCGAACGTCGCGCGGTCGAAGGCGTGGGCGGGCAGCACCGGGAGCCCCGAAATAAGGAGCGGGGTTTCCCGGTCAGCGGTCTCGTCGAAGGTGAAGCGAACGCCATTTGCGCCGGCCTTTTCGATCTTGACCGCCGGCCTGAGCCAGTTGGCGTACATCGGCCGGCCGTGCGCGCGCAGCATCTCCACGGTGAACAGCACGTCCTCCGGCCGGACCGGCTCGCCATCGGAAAATTTCGCCGCCGGATTGAGCTGGAATTCCACGAAACTGCGCTCGGCATCGGTTTCCACGGTTTCGGCAAGGAGCCCGTACATGGTGAAGGGTTCGTCCGCCGAACGCTGCATCAAAGGCTCGAAGACCAGATTGCCGAACTCCTTGTCGAACCAGATGCCCCGCGCCGTGGTAAGCGCGCCGCGCACGATCACCGGGTTGAGATTGTCAAAGCTCCCGTAGACGCCATAGCGCATCGTGCCTCCCTGCGGGGCGTCAGGATTGACGTAGGGCAGACGCTCGAAATCCGACGGCAGGGCCGGCTCGCCCTGCATGGCGATGGCATGCTGGGGTTCGGCCAGGACAGATCCGGACAATGTTGTGAGAATGGCGATCGCAACCGCGACCGTGAAGCCCGCGCGACCATCGGCTGAAGGAATGCTCCGCATGCGGATCAACAGGCTCCCGATTGACGTATCTTGGATGGGATTCTAACCGTAAAGCCTTGCTTTGCATACCATCGTGAAGCGCGTGGATGTGGATCGAGGGTCTTCAAACGGCCGCATTTGCGAAACAGGTCGTTGGCCGTTAAGGAACGCTGTTTCCCGATTTTGTTTATGCCGAGAGGAATTGAGGCCTGTGACGCACCGTTTGTCGAACGCTTTCACCACGCTGCTCGCCGCCGGGCTGGTCGGGCTCGCGACGCTTGCCGTCGGCGTTTTTGGGGCGAACGCCCAGGACGCCAATCCCGCCGCCGGCCAGGCGCAGCCTGCCGCTCCGGCCCAAGGCCAGGCGATCCCCGCAGAATGGTTCAAGGTCTGCTCGACGCAGGGCGAAAATGAGATCTGCAACACGCAATACACGATCATCGCCGCCACGCGCCAACTGCTCACCGCGGTCAATCTGATCGACGTCAAGGGCAAGGTGAACCAGAAGGTTATCCAGGCCGTCGTGCCGACCGGCCGGGTCATTCCGGCTGGTGTTCAGATGAAGGTCGACGACGAAAAGCCGCAGACTCTGAATTATTCGGTCTGCTTCACGGACCGCTGTATCGCCGAGGCGGAATTGACCGATGCCATGGTCGCCTCGATGAAGCGGGGCAAGCAGATGACGGTGACCTCGATCAACTTCCAGCGCCAGGCGAACCCGATCCCGGTCAGCCTGTCCGGCTTTACCCAGGCCTATGATGGTGCTCCGAAGGCTCAGCCTGAACTAGCGCAGCGCCAGAAGGAGCTGGACGAAGCGCTGCAGAAGCAGGCCGAGGAACGGCGCAAGAAGTTCGAGGAGGCCCAGAAAGCCGCCAAGGACAATACCGGTGAGGCAAATCCTGCCGCGCAGTAGGCGATGCGCCTCTTGGATCGGCATTCTCGATAAATGCAACGGCGGCCTCAGCCGCCGTTCGTTTGTCGCCCGCAGCATAACCGAGTTGCGTTCAATTTCGGTGGGCGCCTTTCAGTCGGTACGCGCCGTCGACGGGGCCGTCGAAGATCTCGCCGATCTGGGGGTGGCGAACCGGAATCCCGGTCTCGTCGGGCAGGAGATTTTGCTCCGAGACGTAGGCGATATATTCGCTCTCCGCGTTCTCGGCGAAGAGATGGTAGAACGGCTGGTCCTTGCGAGGCCGCACTTCTTCGGGGATTGAATTATACCATTCCTCGGTGTTGTCGAATTCCGGATCCACGTCGAAGATGACACCGCGGAACGGATACATGCGGTGGCAGACGACTTGTCCGATGAAGAAGCGGGCAGTTTGCATCAAATTCACGACTCCCTTATGGGACCGGCAATAGCCAATCTCGAAGCGACAACGCAAGCGCGTCGGTCGCAGCCGCCGACGAACCGCAAGCCGATGACGCTTCCCCTCATGCCCCGGACTGCCCGTTGATCGCGATCGTCGGGCTGATCTCGCCGTTCTTCGGCCTGATCGCGCTCGGATTCGTCACGGGCCGGATCGTCCGTCATCCGGTGGACGGGCTCGCTTGGCTCAACGTCTTCATCATCTATATCGCGCTACCGGCGCTGTTCTTCCAGCTTTTGTCGAAAACCCCGGTCGAAAAGCTCGCCAGCGGCGGTTTCATCGTTGCGACGACACTGGCGACCTTCCTCATCTTCGCCCTGGGCTTCGCGGTGGCACTGGCGAGAACGCGGGGCGACATTCCCGTCGCCACGATTCAGGGGCTCGCCGGGGCCTATGGCAATATCGGCTATATGGGGCCGGGACTGGCGCTTGTCGCCATCGGCCCGGAAGCCGCGGTTCCGGTGGCACTGATCTTTTGTTTCGACAACACCCTGCATTTCACCATGGCGCCGCTGATGATGGCGCTGGGCGGCGATCGCAAGGGATCGCCGGCGAAAATCGCGCTCGGCGTGGTGGTCAAGATCGTCACGCATCCGTTTATCATCGCGACCGCCCTGGGGGTCGCTGCCGCGATCCTCGGGGCCACGCCGCCGGAGCCGGTGGACCGCTTCCTCCAGCTTCTCGCCAACGCGGCGGCGCCCTGCGCTTTGTTCGCGATGGGGGTGACGCTGGCGCTGCGGCCATTGAAACGGGTGCCGGTGGAACTTGGCTATATCGTGCCGATCAAACTCGTGCTGCATCCGCTCGCCGTGTGGCTGCTGCTGGGACTGTTCGGTAACTTCGATCCGGTCTGGGTGAAGAGCGCGATCCTGCTCGCCAGCCTGCCGACGGCCACCAATGTCTTCGTCATCGCGCAGCAATACGGCGTGTGGGTCGAACGCGCCTCGGCTTCGGTCCTGGTCACGACGGTGGTGTCCGTCGCCTCGGTCACGCTGTTACTCTTCCTGATCTCCTCAGGGATCGTTCCGGCCGATCCCTTCGCGTATTGATCGGGGCACTCCGGTCAGGCCCGCGCCGGGCGACAAACCTTCGCGCATGGCAAACTGACGCAGGAGCGGAACACTTCGCATCGCGGCCAGTCCCACGGTCCGCGTGAGCTGCGTGGGCAGGAAGTCGGCAAGAAGCGAGCGGTTGAGAAGATCGACGCCTAGGGTGCGCGAGCGGACGTCCGCGCGTCGGGCCGCTTCGTAACGCGACAGGGTGGTCCGCTGACCCGGATCTCCGCGGCTCTCACTGGCTAACCGGACGATTGCCTCGCAGTCGCGCAAGCCGAGATTGAGCCCTTGTGCACCGATCGGCGGAAATGCATGGCCGGCTTCCCCGACGAGAGCGAGTCGTTCGCCGGTCATCCGGTCGACCGAAGCGCCGGACAGCGGAAAACGCTGGATCGGTTCCTCGATTTCAACCGAGCCGAGGATCGAATGCATCTTGTCTTCGACCGTGCGCGCGAGACGGTCCAGCTTTAGATCGACGTAGAGCTCGGCGAGGTTGGGCTCCTCGACCCAAACGAGCGATGAACGCCGGCCGGGCAGCGGCACCTGCGTGAACGGGCCGGCCCGCGTATGGAATTCCGTCGAGACGGAATGATGATCGATGCGATGGCGAAAGTTGAAGACGATGGCGCTCTGCGGATAGATCCATTGCCGCACGCCGATGCCGGCCGCCTCGCGCATCGGCGAGCGCCGTCCGTCCGCCGCAACGACCAGACCGACGCGATAGCTCCCACCGTCCTGGAGCGTCACCACGGCGCGGTCGCCATCGATCGTGAAGCCCCGCGCCGCCGTCTCGCGAACCTCCAGCCTTTGCGCCTCCGCGACGCCGGCGTTCAGCGCCGCCTGGAGATCGGAATTGAGAACATTGTAACCGAACGAAGCCAAGCCGATCTCGCTGGCGCGAAACTCCACGACCGGCGCACGAAACAGGTGCCTGGTGTCGTCGATGAGCCGCATCACTGCCAGAGGGGCCGCTTTGGCGCCGAGCCGATCGATGACGCCGAGGTTGGCCAAAAACGCGACGGAATCGCCTAGAAGCGCGGTGCTGCGCGCATCCGGCGTCGATTTCGGCGCGATCAGGACGGTGTCGAAGCCGCGGTCGGCAAAAGCCAGCGCGGTGGCCGTTCCCGCCAATCCGCCTCCAACGACGGCGATCTCTCTACGCTCTGTTGCCAATTGCACAATCTCCCGCCGGCTTGTCCAGTGAAATGGTCCGAAACTGCGAACGATGTCGCTCGTTTCACTTGGAATCCCGACATACGCCGGTTACAGCGGATGGCAATGGTGGTTTGCCGAGGGGCGGCAAAATGCAACGGCGCAGCGTGGGGATTCATGACAGACGCAGTCAGCGCCTTCGATAAGTGGCGTGCCTTCGGCGTGCATCTCTTGACCGCCAGCGGGGCGTTTCTCGCGTTCATGTCGGTCATTGCGGCGGCCGAACAGCGCTGGGTGGCGATGTTCGGCTGGTTGGGATTCGCGCTGTTCGTCGACGGCATCGATGGCCCTCTGGCTCGCCGGATCGAGATCAAGCGCGTACTGCCGAACTGGTCGGGCGATCTCCTCGATTCGATCATCGACTATGCGACCTTTGTCATGATTCCCGCCGTCGCGCTCTATCTCTCGGGCATGATCGGCCGGCCATGGTCGTTCGTCGCCGCGGCGCTGATCGTCATATCCAGCGCGATCTACTATGCCGATCTGCGCATGAAGACGAAGGACAATTTCTTTCGCGGATTTCCGGTCGCCTGGAACATGGTCATCTTCACGTTTTTCGCCATCCAGCCAAACGAGTGGACCGCCTTCGCCTTCGTGGCGTTCTGCTCCGTGGCGACGTTCCTGCCGATCAAGTTTCTGCACCCTGTGCGCGTCGAGCGGTTGCGCCCGGTCAATCTCGGCGTTTTCGCCGTCTGGTCGGTGTTGGGGCTCGCGGCACTGTTCATGAATTTCGCCTCGCCCTGGTGGGTCGAATGGGGACTTGTCGCCTCCGGCCTCTATCTGTTCGCCATCGGCGGCGTCCTTCAGATCATCGACCGGCTGCGGGGCGTGTCACACGACTAGCGCGGAATGAAGAAGAGTGGGAACCGGCTTCCCGCGCGCATTCCGCGCCGACTTAGTGGATTCGATCACGATGACACCGGAGCGAACGATCCGATTTCATTGTGATCTGAGAATAACGGGAGTGAAGCATGAGCAAGGCGATCGTCGTTCACGAAGTGGGTGGCCCGGAGGTCCTGAAGTGGGAGGATCACGATCCGGGTCGGCCGGGTCCCGGCCAGATCCTGGTCGATCAGAAGGCCGCCGGCCTTAACTTCATCGACGTCTATTTCCGCACCGGCGTCTACAAGTCGCCGACGATGCCCTTCGTTCTCGGCAAGGAGGGCGCGGGGGTCGTCGCCGAAGTCGGGGAGGGGGTCGACCGCTTCCAGGTGGGCGACCGCGTCGCCTATAACGGCGTTACCGGCAGTTACGCCGAACGGCTCGTCACCGAGGCGGACAAGGCCGTGAAGCTGCCCGATTCGATCGACTTCAAGACCGCCGCGGCGGTCATGCTGAAGGGCATGACGGCGGAATATCTCCTGCGGCGGACCTTCAAGGTGGGGCCTGAGACCGTTCTTCTGTTTCATGCCGCAGCCGGCGGGGTCGGGCTGATCGCCGGACAATGGGCCAAGCATCTCGGCGCGACCGTCATCGGCACCGCCGGCACGCCGGAAAAATGCAAGCTCGCCCGCGAGAATGGCTACGACCATGTGATCAACTACCGCGAAGAGGATTTCGTCGAGCGGGTGCGGGAGATCACCGACGGTCGTAAATGCGACGTTGTCTACGATTCGGTCGGCAAGGATACCTTTCCGGGCAGCCTCGATTGCCTGAAGAATCGCGGTCTGTGGGTCGCCTTCGGCCAGTCCTCCGGCAAACTGCCGGATATCGACCTCGGCATTCTCAACCAGAAGGGATCGCTCTACGCGACCCGGCCGAGCCTGTTCGGCTACAACACCAATCGCGATGAACTCGACGCCTCGGCCAAGGCACTGTTCGACGTCATCGAATCAGGCGTGGTGAAAATCACCATCGGTCAGACCTACCCAGTCTCGGAAGCGGCGCAGGCGCACCGCGATCTCGAGGCACGGAAAACCACCGGCGCGACCGTCTTGACGATCTAGCTGTTTGCTCCCGGGCCGAGGACGCCGTCGCTGCAATTCCTGCGCGAGGGCGTCCCGGTCCGGACGCCCTGCCTATGCCGCGACGACGTCGCCAGGACTGACCCCCCGCGCGCTGGAGCGATTCGATGTTCGACCTCATCGTCACCAACGCCAATTTGCCCGATGGCCGGACCGGGATCGACATCGCAGTCCGCGATGGCCGGATCGCGGCTGTGGAGCGCGGCATCGGCGCCGAAGCCAGAGAGACCATCGACGCCTCCAATCGCTTAGTCTCGCCGCCCTTCGTCGATCCGCATTTCCACATGGACGCGACCCTATCGCTCGGGCTGCCCCGGATGAACCGGTCCGGGACGCTGCTGGAGGGCATCGCGCTGTGGGGCGAGTTGAAGCCGCTCCTGACCCGCGAGGCCCTGGTCGAGCGGGCGCTCCGCTACTGCGATCTCGCGGTCGCGCAAGGCCTGCTCGCCATCCGCAGCCATGTCGACGTCAGCGATCCGCGCCTCGTCACCGTCGAAGCGCTGCTCGAGGTCAAGGACCGCGTGAGGCCGTATCTCGATCTACAGCTCGTTGCCTTTCCGCAGGATGGCTATCTGCGCGCGTCCGGCGCTGCCGACGCGCTCGCCCGCGCCCTCGACATGGGCGTCGATATCGTTGGCGGCATCCCGCATTTCGAGCGGACGATGGCGGAAGGTGCCGCCTCGGTCGTCGCGCTCTGCCGGATCGCGGCCGAGCGCGGCCTTCCTGTCGACATGCATTGCGACGAATCCGATGACCCGCTGTCGCGCCATGTCGAGACCCTGGCGGCCGAAACCATCCGGCACGGGCTGCAAGGGCGAGTCACTGGCTCGCACCTCACCTCCATGCATTCGATGGACAATTACTACGTCTCGAAGCTGATCCCCTTGATCCTCGACGCCGGAATGCATGTCATTCCGAACCCGCTGATCAACATCACGCTGCAGGGTCGCCATGACAACTATCCCAAGCGCCGCGGCATGACCCGCGTGCCGGAACTGATGGCCGCCGGGATCAACGTCGCCTTCGGCCACGACTGCGTAATGGACCCCTGGTACTCGCTCGGCTCCGGCGACATGCTCGAAGTCGCGCACATGGCCATCCATGTCGGCCAAATGACGTCGCGCAAGGCCATGCGCGCCTGCTTCGAAGCGGTCACCATCAACTCCGCTCGGGTCATGGGGCTCGACGGTTACGGCCTCGCTGTGGGCGACAACGCCGATTTCGTTGTGTTGCAGGCGCAAGATCCGATCGAGGCCATCCGCCTCAAGGCGCATCGGCTGGCGGTCGTGCGTCGCGGGCGGATCATCGCGCGATCGGAGCCGCGGGTGTGCCGATTGTTCCTCGACGGCCGCGACGCGATTGTCGATGCCGCCGCCTATGCGCCGCAAGCCGAACGCGACGCCCATTGATCACTTGATACGCGATGATCGCGGTTGACAATGAATTGGGCAGCCCCTCAGATTGCCCCGATATGAGCCATGGTGGCACCGCTGGAGGGAGAAGGCATGACTAAAATCGGGACGATCGGACGGCGCGGTTTTCTGCTTGCAAGCGCCGCGGTCGGCACTGGACTGCTTCTACCGCGCGCCTTCGCGCAGGCGCCGCTGAAAGTCGCCGGCCTGCATGCCTCGCCGGTAGAGAACGCCTGGAATTCGCGTCTCCATCAGGCGCTTCAGGAAGCGGCCAGGGACGGCGCCATCGACTATGTCTTCTCCGAGGGGGTCGGCGGCACCGACTACGCCCGCGCCATGCGCGAATACGCCGAGCAAGGCGCCAAGCTGATCGTCGGCGAGTCCTACGCGGTCGAATCCGAGGCACGCCAGGTGGCGGCCGACTATCCTGACACGGCGTTCCTGATGGGGTCGAGCGGCGGCCCGGCCGGCGACAATTTCGGCACCTTCGGCACATGGAACCACGAGGCCGCCTATCTCGCCGGGATGCTGGCCGGCAAGATGAGCGAGAGCGGCATCTTCGGCTCGGTCGGGGCAATCCCGATCCCCGAGGTGAATATGCTGATCAACGGTTTCCGGGCCGGGGTCGACGCCGTTCGACCCGACGCCAAGCATCTCATCGGCTTCATCGGCACGTTCTTCGATCCGCCGAAGGCGCGCGAGGCGGGCCTGGCGCAGATCGACGCCGGCGCCGATATCCTGTTCGGCGAGCGGATTGGTACCGCGGACGCGGCGAAGGAGCGCGGCATCAAGGCGATCGGATCGCTGATCGACTATACGCCGCGCTACCCCGACACGGTCTTCGCCAACGCCATGTGGTATTTCCGGCCGATCCTCGACGCCGCCATCGCCGACATGCAGGCCGGCAATCCGACCGGCAAGAACTACACCCCCTTCAGCTTGATGAAGGAAGGCGGCAACGACATCGTCTTTGAAAAATCGATGGTGCCGGCAGACGCGGTCGACCCGATGGAGGAAAAGCGCGCGGCGATCGACGCGGGCGTCGGCATGGTGCATCAGCATTTCACCCTGGCGCCCAATCTGACCGTGCTTGAAAATGTCATGACCGGCACCGAAAGCCTGTTCGGCTGGCGCTCGCGGGCCGGCGCCGCCCGTGACAAGCTGACCGCTCTGGCGGAACGCTTCGGCCTCGATGTCGATCTCGACGCCAGGGTCGGCGATCTGTCCGTCGGCGAGCAGCAGCGCGTCGAAATCCTCAAGGCACTCTATAACGACGCCCGTATCCTGATCCTCGACGAGCCGACCGCGGTGCTGACCCAGCCCGAGGCGCAGCGCTTGTTCGAGATCCTACGTGTCATGGCGGCCGAAGGGCTGTCGCTGATCTTCATCTCGCACAAGCTGCACGAGGTTCTGGCCGCGGCGGACCGGGTCGTCGTGCTGCGCGCTGGCCGCGTGGTGGCCGAGCGGGCGGCGAGGGACACCTCCAAGAACGAGCTGGCCGAGCTGATGGTCGGCCGCCGGGTCTCCCGGCCTGTCCGCGAAGCAGGAGCGCCAGGGGAGGTGATGCTGACCGCCGAGGGGATCGCGGTAAGGGTCGACGGCGTGCGCCGGCTCGTCGATTGCGGCTTCACGCTGCGGGCCGGCGAGACGCTCGGGATCATCGGCGTCTCGGGCAATGGCCAGACCACCCTGGCCCATCTCGTGTCCGGCCTGGTCCACGCCAACAAGGGCAAGCTGACGATGTTTGGCGTCCGCCGCGGACGGGAGAACCCGCGGCGGCTGGTATCCCTCGGCATTGGCCGCATTCCGGAAGACCGCAACAGCGAGGGCATGATCGGTGATTTCGCGCTGTGGGAAAACGCCGTGCTGGAACGTGTCCGCCAACCGCGCTTCTCCCGCTTCGGTTTCGTCCGGCGCGATGCGGCAAAAGCTTTTTGCGCCGGCGTCATCGAACGCTTCGATGTTCGCGGCGGAACCAGCGACACAAGGACGCGGCTTCTGTCGGGCGGCAACATGCAGAAGCTGATCTTCGGCCGCAATCTGGCGACGGCGCCGAAAATCCTTCTGGCCGCCCAGCCGACCCGCGGCCTCGACGAAGGTGCCATCGCCGCCGTCCATGAGGAGATACTGGCGGCACGGCGGGCGGGCACGGCCGTTTTGCTCATATCGGTAGATCTCGACGAGGTGCTGGCGCTTGCCGACCGAGTTCAGGCGATCGTTAAGGGACGTCTGTCCGATCCGGTCGCGACGGACGCGATCGACGCCCGCCGCCTCGGGCTGATGATGGCCGGCGAATGGGGGAAGGCCGCCTGATGCGTCTGGAGCGCAGGGAACATCGCTCGATCGGTCTCGTCGTCACGGCACCGGTCGTCGCGATCCTGGTCGCGCTGGGCCTGTCCGGCATCCTGATCGCGCTGGCCGGCGCGCCGGTGTTGGAAGCCTATCAGCGGATTCTGGTTTCGGCGTTCGGCTCGCGGCTGGCCGCGACCGAGACGCTGACGCGAACGACACCGCTGATCCTGACCGGCCTTGCGGTCGCCGTCGCGTTCCGGGCACGGGTCTGGAATATCGGTGCCGAAGGTCAGTTCTATGCCGGCGCGCTCGCCGCGGCGGCGTTCGGTTCGCAACAAGGGCTCGCGCTGCCGGGCTATGCGCTCGTCCCGGCCTTGATGCTGGTCGGCGCGGCGGCGGGGATGATCCTCTTGCTGCTACCGCTGGCGCTCCGCTTGCGCTTTGGCGTCGACGAGGTGGTGACGACGCTGCTGTTGAACTTCATCGTCCTGTTGTTCGTCTCGATGATGATCGAGGGGCCGCTGAAGGATCCGCTCGCCTTCGGCTGGCCGCAGTCCGTGCCGGTTGTCGGCGACGCGCTGCTGCCGAAGCTGGTCGAGCGCTCCCGTCTGCATATCGGCCTGGTGTTCGCCGTCATCGCCGCCGTCATCGTGTTCATCGTTCAATCCCGCACCGTGTTCGGCATGGAGGCGCGCGCGGTCGGCCTCAATCCGTCGGCGGCGCGTTTCGCCGGTGTGCCGCTCGGCGCGACACTGGTCAAGGTCGCCTGCTGGTCCGGCGGTCTGGCGGGTCTGGCCGGAGCGATCGAGGTGATGGGCGTGAAAGGCTATGTGACGACGGATCTGTCGCCGGGCTACGGCTATGCTGGCATCGTCGTGGCGATGCTGGCCAATCTTCATCCGCTCGGCGTCGTCGCCGCGGCCCTGTTCGCGGCAACGATGTTCGTCGGCTCGGACGGCATGAGCCGCGCGCTCGGCGTACCGAGCTTCATCGCCGACGTCACCGTGGCGCTGTCGTTGCTGACCATGCTGGTGGCGTTGTTCTTCACCGGCTACCGGATCCGCCGATGAGCGAGGCATTGGACATCTTCGCGTCGGCCGGCCTTTGGGCGGCCGTCCTGCGCATCGCCACGCCGCTGATTTTCGGCACGCTCGGCGCGCTCCTGTGCGAGCGGGCAGGCGTTCTCAATCTCGGCATCGAAGGTATCATGACCTTCGGCGCGATGATCGGCTGGCTGGCGGTGTTCCAGGGCGGCAGCCTTTGGTTCGGGCTCCTCGCCGCATCGCTCGGCGGCGCGATGTTCGGGCTGCTCCACGCCTTGATGACGGTTCCCCTCGGCTTGTCGCAACACGTTACTGGACTCGGCATCACGCTGTTTGCTTCGAGTCTCGCCTACTTCGTCTTCCGGCTGGTCGTGCCGGTCCAGGGGACCCCGCCGACCATCGCGCCATTCCAGCCGATCAATTTTCCGATGCTGTCCGAACTGCCGCTGCTCGGCTCGACGCTGTTCAACCAGACGGCGCCGACCTATCTCGCGATCCTCCTCGCGCTGTTGCTCGCGTACATACTGGCGCGTACGCCGCTCGGCCTCGCCATTCGCATGACCGGCGAGAATCCACACGCGGCGGAGGCTCAGGGGCTCGATCCAATCAAGATACGGATCGGCGCTGTCGTCGCGGGCAGCGCGCTGATGGGCCTCGGTGGGTCGTTCCTGACGCTGTCGGCCTTCAACAGCTTCTTTCCGACCATGGTACAGGGCCGCGGCTGGGTGGCGATCGCGCTGGTCGTCTTCGCATCCTGGCGGCCTGGGCGGGCGCTTCTGGGCGCAATCCTCTTCGCCCTGTTCGACGCCTACCAGCTTCGGCTTCAGACGGTCATCGGCAATGCGGTGCCCTATCAGCTCTTTTTGATGATCCCCTACGTTTTATCGATCGTGGCGCTAGTGGTGATGGCCCGGCGGGCGCGGGTGCCGCAAGCTCTAATGCAGCCATACCGACGCGGCGAACGCTGATCGATGCCGAGCGGATAGGTATCGCCAGGCGGCGTAATGTCAGTTTCGATGACTCCCCACCGTGGGGAAGCGCGCCGAAGTCGGAACTTGCAATGATATAGTTTAATTATAAAATATCTTGTGCGACGATCCGTTCGACCCGACAGGAGAGAGCCCATGCGTATCACCGTGGTCGGTGGCGGTCCTGGCGGCCTCTATTTCGCCCTCCTGACCAAGAAGCGGCGGCCGGACTGGTCGGTCGAGATCTACGAGCAGAACCGCGCCGACGACACGTTCGGCTTCGGCGTGGTGTTCTCCGACGAGACGCTGCACGAGTTCCTGTCGCGGGACCGCCAATCCTTCGATCGCATCCGCGTCGAATTCGCCTATTGGGACGACGTCGCCATCCACAAGCAGGGCACCGAAATGCGCTGTTCCGGCAACGGCTTTGCCGGCATCTCGCGGATGAAGCTGCTCGCCATCTTGCAGCAGCGCTGCCGGGAGGAGGGGGTGGAGCTGCACTTTTCCGAGGCAGTCGCACCGGAGGACATCGCCACCCGCTTCGCCGATTCCGACGTCATCGTCGCCGCGGATGGGGTGAACTCGCGCATTCGCGAGCATTTTCGCGAGGCCTTCCAGCCCGAGGTAACGATCAAGTCCAACCGCTTCTGCTGGATGGGCTCGACCCGGCCGATGGACGAGTTCAACTATTTCTTCCGCGAAACCGAACACGGCATCGTCTGCGCCCATTGCTATCAGTACGAACCGGGCCGCTCGACCTGGGTGTTCGAGATGGACGAGGCCTGCTTTCAGGGCCACGGCTTCTCGGAGAGCGACGAGGAAGAGTCCCGCGCCAGGCTCGAAGCGCTGTACGAGGAAGATCTGGATGGGCACGGCCTGCTGCTCAACCGGTCGCAGTGGCGCCGGTTCCCCCGCATCTTCTGCCATCGCTGGTCGCACGAGAACATCGTGCTTCTGGGCGACGCCAAGGCCTCGGCGCATTTTTCCATCGGCTCGGGCACCAAGCTCGCGATGGAATGCGCGATCGCATTGTCCGACGCTGTCGTGGAACATGGCGAGACGAGCGTCGAGGACGCCTTTGCGGCCTATGACGCGGAGCGGCGCACGCCCTGCCAGATCATCCAGCACAATGCCGACGTCTCGCTCGCCTGGTTCGAGCACATGAACCGATCCTGGGACATGAGCCCGGAACAGTTCTCGATGGTCGTCATGTGCCGGGCGAAGGCGATCACCTACGACAACCTGATCGTCCGCGATCCGCGCTTCGTCGAGCAGGTCGATACCGCCTTCTACGAGCAGCTCTACCGTGAGACCGGTGACGATTACCGTGATAGCCGGCCGACGCCGATGTTCACCAAATTCCGCCTCCGCGACATGGAGATCGCGAACCGCGTGGTGATGTCGCCGATGGCGCAATATTCGGCCGACGCGAACGGCAATCCGACCGATTGGCACTTCGTCCACTATACCTCGCACGCGCTCGGTGGTCCGGGCCTCGTCTTCACCGAAATGACCTGTCCCTCGGCCGACGCGCGGATCACGCCGGGCTGCGCTGGATTGTGGACCGACCGGCACGAGGCCGAATGGAAGCGGATCGTCGACTTCGTCCACGCCAACACCACGACGAAGATGGTGATGCAGCTCGGCCATGCCGGCCGCAAGGGTTCGACCCAGCTGGGCTGGGAGCAGATGGACCGGCCGCTCGCGGACGAAACGAAGAACTGGCCGATCTATTCGGCCTCGCCGATCCCTTATTTCGAGGGTGTCAGCCAGGTCCCGGCGGAGCTCGACCGCGTCACGATGGACCGCATCCGCGAGGATTTCGTTCAGGCGACGGAGCGGGCGGAACGGGCCGGCTTCGACATGGTCGAACTCCATTGCGCCCACGGCTATCTGCTGGCCTCTTTCCTGTCGCCGCTAACCAACACCCGCCAGGACGAATATGGCGGGGAAATCCGGAACCGGTTGCGCTATCCGCTGGAGGTGTTCGAGGCGATGCGCGCCGTGTGGCCGGCGCATAAGCCGATGTCGGTGCGCATTTCCGCGACCGACTGGCAGGTGGGGGGTATCGAGGAGGCCGACAGCATCGCGATCTCCAAAGCCTTCGCCGAGGCCGGCTGCGACCTGATCGACGTCTCGGCCGGGCAGACGGTCGCCGACCAGAAGCCGGTCTATGGCCGCATGTTTCAGGTCCAGTTCGCCGAGGCGATCCGCAACGTGCCGAAACTGGCGGTGATGGCCGTCGGGGCGATCACCGAGCCGGCCCAGGTCAACACGATCCTGCACACGCGCCGCGCCGATCTCGTCGCACTGGGTCGTCCGCACCTGTGGAACCCGTATTTCACACGCGATGCCGCGGCCTGGTACGACGCGCGCAACCAGCACTGGCCGAAGCAGTATCTCGCCGGACGCGACCAGGCGCATCGCGAACTTGCCAAGAAACGCGAGCAGGACATCGAGACCCGGCGCAAGGCAAGGCCGCGACCGCATGGTGCCGATGCTCGGGCGGAGGAAGAGAAACGGGAGGCGGCGGAGTAGGGGCGGGCTGTGGCCGGCGCCTCAGCCGAAAGCCTTGAAGGCAACCAGCGTGAACGTGTCGGCGACGCCCTCGGTTACCTGCAGCCGTTCGGTGACGAAATGACCAATGTCCTGCTCGTCGGCCAGATAAAACTTGGCGATCAGGTCGTAATGACCGGAGGTCGAATAGACCTCCGAAATTTCCGGGACTTCCTGGATTAGGCTGTCGGCGACCTTGTAGGCCATGCCGGGCCGGCATTTGAACTGGACGAAGATCGCTTTCATGAAGTCTCCTGCCGCATATGCGGCGATGGGTTCATCTGTCTGTGCATGACGGTTTCAGGAGTTCGGGGTGCCCGTCAAGATCGCGACGATTTCACCCGCCGGATCGCGGAGTCCGTCGATGACGTCGAAATGATGCTTTCCTGGCCGTTCGATCGCTCGCGTCCGTACGCCGAAGCCATGCCAGACATTGGCGAGCAGCGCGTTCTGGCGGCGAAATTCGTCGAGTTCGTCCCCACCGACCACACAGGTGATGTCGATATTCGTACGCGGTTCGAGAAGCGCCGGGCTTTCGGTCCGCGCCTCGGCAAGATCGAGCCGCAGGGTGTCGTTCATGCCGGTCGCGAGCAACGGGCGAAGATCGTGAACGCCGCTGATCGAAACCGTCCGGTCGATACGATCGGCGGTGGCGCGCGCGATCGGCGCGTCGGTGCAGAGCATGCGCGAGACGAGATGGCCACCTGCGGAATGACCGGAAAGGCGGATCGGCCCGGAGATTTCGCCGGCGACGTGATCGAGGAACGCGCCGATTTCGCGCGTGATCGCGCCAATTGTCGCTTCGGGGCAAAGCGTATAGCTCGGCATCGCGACCGCATGGCCGCGCTGCAGCGCCCCTTCTGCTAGGTGCGACCAAAGCGATTTGTCGAACGCTTTCCAGTAGCCGCCATGGACGAAGACGACGAGACCGCTCGGAGCCGTGTCCGGGAGAAACAGATCGTAGCGGTTGCGGGGCGCGTTGCCATAGACGCAATCGAGCTGGGCGCGTCCATCCAGGGCGAGATACTCGCGGAAGGCGGCGGCGGCGGCGGCCCATCGCGGCGGATAGGACTGCGATCCGGCAATCGCGGCACTGTTGGCGTAGGCCGCGTCGAAGTCGGTCAATGGGCCCGTATCCTGCCGCCGGAAAGATTGCATCATGGCGCGTTTCGATCCTTCGTCAGTCCGGCACGATGGCAGTGGCCTCGATCTCGACCAGCGCCTTTGGCTCGACCAGATCGGAGACCTCGACCAGCGCCATCGCCGGATAGTGGCGGCCCATGACCCGGCGATAGACGGGCCCAAGTTCGGCCAGCGAAGCGCGGTAGGTTGGAATGCTCCTGACATACCATGTCAGCCGCGCGATGTGCTCGGGTCCACCCCCGGCTTCCGCCACGACTGCGAGCACGTTCGTCAGGGTCCGCTCGACCTGGTCGACGAAACCCTCGGGGAATTCCTTATTTTCGTCCCAGCCGATCAGCCCGCCGGTCAGGACCATGTTGCCCCGTCCCATCACGCCGTTGGCGTAGCCTTTTGGCGTCGGCCAACCCGCTGGTTGCAAAGCGGTGAGACCACTCCCGGCGGTCGGGCGATCGGATGTCGCGGCCTCGCCGACGACCGGACGGGTCAGGTTCACGCCATTTCTCCCTGGCTGGCTTCCCGCTGAGCCTGTTGGCGTAGCGCGAAGCGTTGCAGTTTGCCCGATTCGGTCTTCGGCAGCGCCTCGACGAAAACAATCGACCGGGGGTATTTGAAGGGTGCCAGGTCCTGCTTCACATGGTTTTGCAGCGCTTCGACCAAGGCGTCGTCGCCGGTGTGGCCCTCCGCCAGCCGCACATAGGCTTTGACGATGCAGCCGCGATCCGCGTCCGGGGCGCCGACGACTCCGGCTTCCGCGATGGCCGGATGGGCGAGGAGGGAGGCTTCCACCTCCGGCCCGGCAATGTTGTAGCCCGAGGACACGATCATGTCGTCGTCGCGCGCCTTGAACCAGAAATAGCCGTCCGCGTCCTCGACATAGGTGTCGCCGGTGATGTTCCAGCCATTCCTCACATACGCCGTCTGACGGTCGTCGGAGAGGTAGCGGCAGCCGATCGGCCCGCGCACCGCGAGCTGGCCGGGCGTGCCGGTCGGGCAGCGCTTGCCATCGGCGTCGATCACCCGCGCTTCGTAACCTGGAACCGGCTTGCCGGTGGCGCCCGGCCGGATCTCGTCTTCGCGCGCGGCGATGAAGATATGCAGCATTTCGGTCGCGCCGATCCCGTCCATCAGCTTGAGTCCGGTCGCTTCCAGCCACGCCCAATAGGTTGGCGGTGGCAATGTTTCGCCCGCCGAAACGCATTTGCGTAAGGACGACAGATCGAACTCGCCGCTCTTGGCGGCAATCACGCGATAGGCGGTCGGGGCGGTGAAGCAGACGGTCGCGCGATAATCGCCGATCGCCTTGGCGAGATCCGGCGGTGCGGCCTTTTCGATCAGCACGGCCGTCGCGCCGATCCGGAACGGGAACAGAACCAGTCCGCCGAGGCCGAAGGTAAAGGCGAGGGGAGGAGAGCCGATGAAGACGTCGTCCGCATTCGCCCGCAACACCTCTTTTGCATAGCCGTCGCAAATGACGAGGAGATCCCGGTGATAGTGGACTGTCGCCTTGGGCAGACCGGTGGTTCCCGATGTGAAGCCGAGAAGGCAGGGGTCGTCCGCCCGTGTCGCCGGCGCTTCGAACCGGTCGGAAACGTCCTCGATCAGCTCGCGCAACTCCCCGTCGGCAGTTCCGGACCACGTTACGACGCGGGCGAGCACAGGCGACGCGACGGCGGCTTTATCCATCTCGGCGATCAGCGATGCATCGCAAAAAGCCAATCCGATCTCGGCCTTGTCGATAATCTTGACGAGTTCCTTTGCCCTCAGGAGCGGCATCGTGGCCACGACCACACCGCCGGCCTTGATGACCGCCATATACAGCGCCACCAGCGTCGGATTGTTGGCCGAGCGAAGCAGCACCCTGTTGCCGGGGACGAGGCCGAGCTTGCCGACCAGCACATTGGCCATCCGGTCGATCATCCGGGCCAGTTCGACATAGGTCCAGGAGACGTCCGGGCCTATCAGCGCGACGCGTTCGCCTCGGCCCTCGGCGACGTGCCTGTCGACGAGTTCGACCGTGGCGTTCAGCCGCGCCGGATAGCCGAGACGATCGAGGGTGATGAAGTCCGGCATCAGGTGAGGTGGCGGCAAATTGTCGAGGACATAGGTATCGACGTGGCACGTGTCGGTCATAGCGTTCTCCTCAAGCGACTTGCGACAGGAGTTGGCGGGCGATGATGAGTTTCTGGACCTCCGTGGCGCCTTCATAGATTCGCAGCGCGCGGATCTCGCGATAGAGCGTCTCGGGAACCGACCCGGAACGCACCCCTTCGGCGCCGTGGATCTGTACGGCACGGTCGATGACCTTCTGGGCGCTTTCGGTCGCCACCATCTTGGCCATCGCCGCTTCGCGCGTGATCCGCGGCGCGCCGGCATCGCGAGTCCAGGCGGCGCGGTAAACGAGGAGGGCGGAGGTATCGATGGCCGTCGCCATTTCCGCCAATGCGGTCTGGGTGAGCGGCAGATCAGCGAGCGGCCCGCCGAAAAGTTGACGGGTGCGCGCCCGGTCCAGCGTTGCGTCGAGAGCGCGGCGGGCGAAGCCGAGCGCCGCGGCGCCGACCGTCGAGCGGAACACGTCGAGCGTCGCCATGGCGATCTTGAAGCCTTCGCCGCCCTTGCCGATGCGGTTCGCCGCCGGTATCCGGCAATCTTTGAAACGCAGCAGCGCGAGTGGATGCGGCGCGATCGTCTCCAGCCGCTCGGCAATGACGAGGCCGGGCGTGTCGGCAGGCACGGAAAAGGCCGAAAGCCCCTTCGCGCCCGGCGCCTCGCCGGTGCGAGCGAAGACCACGTAATGATCGGCGATGCCGCCATTGGAGATCCAGGTCTTCTCGCCGTCGAGCCTGATCATATCGCCGTCGGTGGGCGTGGCCTTAAGCGCGATCTGGGCAACATCCGACCCCGCCTCGGGCTCGGTCAGGGCGAATGCCGCGATCGTCTCGCCGGCGCGCACGCCCGGCAGAACGCGCCGCTTCAGCTCGTCGGACCCGGAGAGGGTCAGGGCCCCGGTGCCGAGCCCCTGCATGGCGAAGGCGAAATCGGCCAGGCCGTCGTGACGCGCGAAGGTCTCGCGCAGGATGCACAGGCTGCGGACGTCGAAACGACCATCCTCCGGCGCAGCATGAACGAGGAAGCCAGCCGCGCCCATCGCCTCGACCAGCCGGCGGCAGCTGGCGTCGATGTCGTGATGATCGGCGAGAGCGGCGATTTTATCTGCGGCCCAGCGCTCGACATCGTCCGCCAGCCGGCGGTGGCGCTCCTCGAAGAACGGCCAGGCGAGGAAGCTCTTGTCCGCCATCGTTTCAGTTTCCCTGGAAGACCGGCCGCCGCTTCTCGGCGAAGGCCTCGAAGGCGCGGCGAAAATCGCCGGTCTTCATGCACAGCGCCTGGGCGATCGCCTCGGCGTCGATGGCCTCGTCGACACCCATCGCCCATTCCATCTGCAGCATGCGCTTGGTCACCGAATTGGCGTAGGTGGGCCCCTCGGTCAGCGCTTCGGCCATCTCCATGGCAGCATCGAGTGCGCCGCCCTTGTCGGTAAGGCGGTTGAAGAACCCCCAGCGCTCGCCCTCTTCGGCGCTCATGAAGCGGCCGGTGTAAAGAAGCTCGGAGGCGCGGCCCTGGCCGACGATGCGCGGCAGGATCGCGCAGGCGCCCATGTCGCAGCCGGCAAGGCCGACGCGGTTGAACAGGAACGCGACCCTGGCGCCCGCCGCTCCGACCCGCATATCCGACGCCATGGCCATGATCGCACCGGCGCCGGCGCACACACCCTCGACCGCACTGATCACCGGTTGCGGGCAAGCCCGCATCTCCTTGACCAGATCGCCGGTCATCGTCGTGAAGGCGTGGAGCTCCGACGCACCCATCTTGGTCAGCGGCTCGATGATCTCGAAAACGTCGCCGCCGCTGGAGAAATTGCCGCCGGCGCCGGTGAGCACGACGGCCGTCACCGTGTCGTCGAAGCGCAGCGCGTGGAAGGTGTCGCGCAGCTCGGCATAACTCTCGAAGGTCAGCGGATTCTTCCGATCCGGCCGGTTCAGCATCACCGTCGCGATCCCGCCCTCGATCGACAGGCGGAAATGCTCCGGCGCGAAGTCGGCGAGTGGCGCGGCGACCGCGTTCTGGCGTTTCATGATGTCTCTCCGCGGATGGTCGGCGTCCGTGCGCTGTTGCCCGCTTTGCGGACGGAGGCCTTCAGATCGCCCAGCTGGTTCCAGAGCGCCTCCTGTTCGGTCGGAGCGAGTTCCCCGAGCATCTCGGCGATCCAGTTGCCATGCGCCTCCGCCATCGTCGCGAAAACCGATCGTCCCTTGGCTGTCAGGCGAACACGGACCGCACGGCGATCGGTCTCGGAGACCTGACGTTCGATGAGGTCTTCCTGGACAAGACGATCGACGAGCCCTGTCACATTGCCGTTGGAGACCATCATCCGGCGGGACAGCTCGCCCAAGAGAATGCCGTCCGGCGAGCGCTCGAGCTGCGCCATCAGATCGAAGCGCGGAAGCGTGGTGTCGAACTCCTCGCGCAGCCGTTTGCGGATCCTGGCCTCGATCAGATTGGCGCAGGTCAGGAGCCGCAGCCAGAGGCGCAATTCGGCGCGGTGGTATTGCGGACTTTCACGCACCTTGGATTCGGCATCGATTGGGTCCACCGTCTCGCGTCTGGCATTGCTCACAGCTCACCTCCCGCGACCGTGATCGCCTGGCCGGTGATGGCCGAGGCGCCGGCGCCAGCCAGCCAATGCACACAATCGGCCACCTCATCTGGGCGGATCAGCCGACCGAGAGGATTGGCGCCGGTGAATTCGGCGAGAAGGTCGGCGCGCGCGCGCCCGGTCTTCTGCTCCAGCCGATCGAGCGACCCTGATACGCGGTCGGTGTCCGTGTAACCCGGACACACGGCGTTGACGGTTATGCCCGTCGGCGCGAGTTCCAATGCCAGCGCCCGGGTGAGTCCGACGACGGCATGTTTGGCGGCGCAATAGGCGCCGACATAGGGATAACCCTTGAGCCCAGCGGTCGAGGCAATCGTGACGATCCGGCCGACGCCGCGCTCCTTCATGGGCGGCAATACCGAGCGTATGGCGGTAAGCACCGGCTCGACATTCAACGCCATCATCCGCCGGAGCTGGTCGACGTCGAGCCGGGAGACCGGGGCTGTCTCGGCTCCACCAGCGTTGTTGACCAGGATGTGGATGGGGCCAGAGCGTTTGGCCGCCATGCCGAGCGCCTCTTCCAAGGCCGAGGCATCGGTGACATCCGCCGCGACGGCGGCCGCGGCTCCGAGTTCGGCGCAAACCTTTTCGGCCCCATCGTGAGAGCGTGCCAGCACTGTCACCGTATCGCCCGAAGCGACAAAGCGCCCGGCGATCGTCCGCCCGATGCCGCGTGAGGCGCCGGTGACGAGGATATGTCGGGGCCTTCGTTCGATGGTCACGGGATCATCCTGCATCCAGAAACTATTTTAACATTAAACTAATAAATCGCACTTGCAATCAGCATCGTGAATGACTCGTCCTCCCCTTGGAGAACTTGTCTCAGGCGTTGGCGGCCTTGCGCTCCGCCTGACCACTCGATTGGGCGGCAAAGCCGGCCTTGCCCGCATAGAAGCTGACGATTGCCTGGCGTTCGGCGCGGGTCAGCACGGCATCGACGTGATCGAAGCCACCCGGCGCCAGCTTCTCGACTTCGTCGATGACCCGCTCGGGGCCGCCTTTTCGGTTGAGTTGCACCACCTCGGCGGTCGTCGGCAGCCGGTCCCGTTCGTATTCCCACAGGGCTTGGCAGGGGTGCTCGGCGCGATGCAGGGCGTCGGCGAGGGAGCGGGCGTCGAGGATTGCCTGCGAGGCGCCGTTGGAGCCGACCGGATACATCGGATGGGCCGCGTCACCGAGCAGCGTAATCCGCCCGAAGGTCCAGCGGGGGAGGGGGTCGCGGTCGCACATCGGATATTCGAATGCTTGCGGCGTCGCCTCGACGAGCGCCGCGACATCGAAATCGGGAATGGTGAAGCGCTTGGCGTAGGGCAGCACCAGCGAGCGCAGTGCCGGACGGGACCAGCTTTCCGGCGGCGGCGGCGAGGTCTTGCCGTCGGCCATCTTGACGTTGACGACCCAGTTCATCAGCTGCTTGCCGCCGCCGAGTTCGGCGATGGGATAGAGCACGAATTTGGCGCCCATGCCGCCGCCGATCGCCATCGTCCGACCGTCGCCCCACGCGGTCGATTCGGTCGCGCCGCGCCACATCAGAACGCCGTTCCAGCAAGGCGCTCCCTCGTCAGGGTAGAAGTGACGGCGGCCGGCCGAGTGGATGCCGTCGGCGCAAACGAGGATGTCTCCCCGCACCGTCGTTCCCGCGTCGCCCTTCACCGCGTCGGTGAAATGCGCGGTCACGCCGCCTTCGTCCTGCATGAACCCCGAAAGGCTCAGCCCGGTCTTCACCGCGTCCGGCCCCAGCCGTTCGATCACGGCGTCGTGGATGACCTTCTGCAGTTTTCCGCGATGGATCGAGAATTGCGGCACGGGGTGGCCGGCGTCGGTGCCGCGCGGCTCGCGCCAGACCTCCTGGCCTTGGCGGTTGTAGTAGACGAGCTCGCGGGTGCGGATGCCGACCTTGTCGAGCGCCGGCAGCAGCCCGACCTCGGCGAGTTCCCGGATCGCATGGGGGAGGGTGTTGATCCCGACCCCCACTTCGCGAACTTCGGAAGACTGCTCGTAGACCTCGGCCCGGATGCCGCGCTTGTGCAGCATCAGCGCGGCGGTCAGACCGCCGATGCCGGCCCCGACGATGATCACTTTCATGGTCTGTCCTCCAGTCCCTCGGCCGTGTGGATCACTCGGCATCCGGCGGCGGCAGGAAATCCACTTCGTGCTTGGCGGAGATCGCCACGACTTCGGCCGGATCTGCCTCCGGCCCGAGATTGTGCAGCGCCCAGAAAAGATCGTAGAGCCGGCGCGCCGGCGAAACCCAGAAGAGGCACTTCACGTCGGCATCGCTGCGGTTGAAGATACCGTGCGGTATGCCGCGTGGCAGGCGGATCGTATCGCCCGGCTGGGCGAAGGTCTCCTGGCCATCGAGGACCAGATCCAGCCGGCCCTGAAACATGTAGATGAACTCATCCTGGGTCGGATGGATATGCGGCGGCACGAAGGTGCCGACCGGAAACGTCGCGTGCCAGGACAGCGAACTCTCGCAGTGCTGCTTCGGGATGTAGGTCTGGCCGAGAATGTTCCAGCGGATGCCGTCGATGCCTTCGTCGGCCTTTGTCACCCCGGCGGTCATGATCGTCATCGCATATCTCCCTTCGACATCGCGTGTTGGTTGGTCTCAGACGTGCAGGAACCGGTCCTTGATCCCCGGTGTCGATCTGAGTTCGTTCGTCGTTCCGGTCCAGGCGACGCGGCCCTTCTCGATAACGACGTGACGGTCGGCAAAACGGGCGAGCGCATCGACGTTCTTGTCGATGACGAGGATCGCCGCCCCGGCATCCTTGATGGCGGCGAGGCAGGTCCAGATCTCCTCGCGGATGAGCGGAGCCAGGCCCTCCGTCGCTTCGTCGAGGACGACGAGGCGAGGATTGGTCATCAGCGCGCGACCGATCGCCAGCATCTGCTGTTCGCCGCCGGACAACTGATTGCCCATATTGCGCCGACGTTCCTGAAGGCGTGGGAACAGCCGGTAAATTTTGGTCAGCGTCCATTCGGCGGGCCCCGTACCGGCGCGGTGGGTGGCCACGAGGTTCTCCTCGACCGACAGCGTCGGAAAGATCTGTCGCCCTTCCGGCACCAGGCCAAGGCCGTGCTTGGCGATGACGTGGGGCGGGCACCCGGTGACGTCGTCGCCGTCGATGAGAATTCTGCCGCCGCGCGGCTTCAAGAGCCCGAACAGCGATTTGACGGTCGTGGTCTTGCCCATGCCGTTGCGGCCGAGCAGCGTGACGGCCTCGCCGGCGGCGACCGAAAACTCCATCCCGAACAGGACGCGGGAGTCGCCATAGCCGCTTTCCAGCGCCTCGATCGCCAGCATCAGGTCGCCTCCTCTTCGCCGAGATAGGCATTGCGGACTTCGGCGTCCGCGCGCACCTCCTCGGCCGCGCCGGTGGCGATCAGCCGGCCGTAGACGAGCACGCTCACCCGATCGGCGAGCGCGAAGACGGCCTCCATGTCGTGCTCGATCAGCACCAGCGTATGGGTGGCTTTCAGCTCCCGCATCAGGTCGACGAGAATGGCCGATTCCTCGTGGCCGGTGCCGGCGAGCGGCTCGTCGAGCAAGAGCAGGCGCGCTCCCGTGGCGAGCGCGATCGCGATTTCGAGCTGCCGCTTCTCGCCGTGCGACAGGCTGCCCGCCCGGCGGTCGGCCCGGTCGTCCAGCCGGACGCGCGCAAGCGCCGCCATCGCCTCGTCGTTCAGCCGCCTTTCGCGCGCCGCCGGCGCAAAGAAGCGGAAGCTTGAGCCCGTCCGCGCCTGCACGGCCATCGCGGTGTTCTCCAGGACGCTGAAGCCGTCCAGGATCGAGGTGATCTGGAAGGATCGCGCGAGCCCGCGGCGCACCCGCTCGACCATGGACAGGCGGGTGATGTCCTCGCCGGCGAAGCGGACCGTGCCGGAATTGCTGCGCAGACTGCCGGAGAGCTGATGGATCAGCGTCGTCTTGCCGGCGCCGTTCGGCCCAATGATTGCGTGGAGTTCGCCAGGTGCGACGTCAAGGCTGACATCGTCGGTGACGGCGAGGGCGCCGAAGCTTTTTCTGAGATTGCGGAGTTCGAGCAGCGGCGCGCTCATGGTCCCGCTCTCCCGAAAAGCCGACGACCGAGGCCGGCGATCCCGCCTCGGGTGAAGAGGACCATGAGAACCAGAAGGATGCCGAGCCAAAGCTTCCAGTGCTCGGAGAATTGCGCCAGCCAGTCCTCGAGCAGCAGGAAGGCGATCGCCCCGGCGATCGCGCCAATCAGGGTGCCCATGCCGCCGAGCACGACCATGACGATGAGCTCGCCGGAGCGCTGCCAGCTCATGTAGGCGGGCGACACGAACTCCGCCTGGTTGGCGAGAAAGACCCCGGCGACGCCGGCGATCGCGCCCGCGATGACATAGGCGGTCAGCTGATAAGGGAAGGGTGCGAAGCCGATCGCCTGCATGCGAAGCCGATTGTCGCGCGTGCCGCGGAGCACCCGGCCGAAACGTGAGGCGACCAGCGCCCTCAGGCTGATAAAAGCGAGAATTAGGAAGCCGAGGGCGCCGTAGAAAAGGACGAGATCGCTCTCCAACACATCCGTACCGAACAGCGTTGAACGGTTGGAGAGAGTGATGCCGTCATCGCCGCCATAGGCCGACAGCGAGACCATGAAGAAATATGCCATCTGGCCGAAGGCGAGGGTGATCATGATGAAATAGACGCCCTTGGTCCGCAGCGAGATCGCCCCGGTGATCAGGGCGAAGAACGCGCAAGCCAGGATGGCGGCGAGCGTCTGAAGAAAAATGTCCTCGATGCCGTTCGCCGCGAGGATCGCGACAGAATAGGCACCCAGACCGATGAAGGCCGCATGGCCGAAAGAAACCATCGCGCCGTAGCCGAGGACGAGATCGAGCGAGAGCGCCGCGATGGCGAAAATCGTCAGGCGGGTGGCGGTGACGAGCAGGAAAGGATCGCCGAGCACCCAGGCCAGCAACGGCAAGAGCCCGAGAGCGGCGAAGATGACGGCGGCCGCGACGCTGGCGCCATGGCGCCCGAAAAACGGGCGACGGATGGGGCCGATGTCGACCCGCGAAGTGGAGGCGGCGGCGTCCGACAGGCCCGTGGTCATTGCGCCGCCCCCTTGGCCGGGAACAGACCGGAGGGCCGGAAGAACAGTACCGCCGCCATCAGGATGTAGATCAGCATCGGCGCCAGGGTTCGACCGGTCTGCGAGGCGGCCGACGGATCCATCAGGCTGCGCAACAGGATCGGCCCGAAGGTGCGGCCGAGCGTGTCGACCAGGCCGACGAGGATCGCCGCGACGAAGGCGCCGCGAACCGAGCCGACGCCGCCTATAACGATGACGACGAAAGTCAGGATCAGGACGCTGTCGCCCATGCCGGGCTCGACGGAAAGGATCGGCGCGACCATGGCACCGGCAAAGCCCGCCAGCATCGCCCCGAGGCCGAAGATGAGCATGAACAGCCGGCCGATATCGACGCCGAGCGCCGAGACCATCGGCCCGTTGGTGGCGCCGGCCCTGAGCAGCATGCCGATCCGCGTGTGATTGACCATCAGATAAAGGCCAAGCGCAGTGAGGAGACCGGACGCGATGATGGCCACCCGGAAGAACGGATACCGCATATTGCCGATGAGCGGGATCGAGCCGGAAAGGATATCGGGGATCGGCACGCTCATCGGTGCCGCGCCCCAAATGATCTTCACGCTCTCATTGAGGATCAGGATGAGCCCGAAGGTGGCGAGCACCTGATCGAGATGATCGCGGTCGTAGAGACGTCGGAAGATCAGGAATTCCAGAACGATACCGAAGGCGAGCGTCGCCGGCAGGGCAAGGGCGAGCCCGAGGAAGAAATCACCGGTGAAGGCGGTGAAGGTCGCCGCGAGGTAGGCGCCGACCATGTACAGAACGCCGTGCGCGAGATTGATCAGGTCCATGACCCCGAAGATCAGGGTCAGCCCGGCGGCGACGAGGAACAAGAGGATGCCGAGCTGGATCCCGTTCAGCGCCTGGAGAAGGAAAAGGTTGAACATCCGTGCCCTTCGGCGGCTCGTTCATCGCGGCAAACGGCCATGATGCCATCCTGGCACCGCCAGTCCAGAACGGCGGCGCTCGACGTCAAGATCGACACCCGCTCGGCGCCGGCCGGGGGTTGGTCCCCCGCCGGCTTCAGCAGCAGTCCGCTACGGCATCTTGCATTCGGCGGCGTAATTGTCCTGGTAGTCGTCGAAAATCTTTTCGGCGATCTCAGTCTGGTATTTGCCGTCGTCGCGCTTGGCCACCTTGACCAGGTAGAAGTCCTGGATCGGGTAGTGGTTGTTGCCGAGCTTGAAATCGCCACGCAGCGACTGGAAGTCGGCGGCCTCGAGCGCCGAGCGCAAGGCATCCTTGTCGTCGAGCTTGCCGGCGGCCTTGACCGCGCTGTCGATCAGCTGCGCGGCATCGTAGGCCTGCATGGCGTAGGTGCCGGGCACACTGCCGTATTTTTCCTCATAGGCGGCGACGAAGGCCTTCGACTGCTCGTTGTCCATGTCCGGCGCCCAGTTGGCGCCGCCGTAGAACCCGACGGCCGCATCCTGCTGGGCGGGCAGCGTCGTTTCGTCGACGGTGAAGGCGGACAGGAACGGAATGTTGTCGAGCCCGGCCTGCCGATACTGCTTGACGAGGGTCACGCCCATGCCGCCCGGCATGAAGGTGAAGACGGCGTCCGGCTGCTCTGCGGCTATCTGCGCGAGCTCGGCCGAGAAATCGAGCTGGCCGAGCGGCGTGTAGATCTCGTTGACCACCTCGCCCTTGTAGGAATGCTTGAATCCGGCCAGCGAATCCTTGCCGGCCTGATAGTTCGGGGCCAGCAGGAACAGGCGCTGGTAGCCCTGGTCCTGAGCGTATTTGCCGAGAACCTCGTGAACCTGA